>NZ_CP068439.1:0-656250 GCF_016757735.1 Aequorivita iocasae | reverse complement strand
TTTCAAATACCGAAGTGCTTGAGATTCTTGGAAAGACAAAACAGTTTATTTGCAAGCCCGTATGGCCCGAACCTTCGGGAAGACTTGCTGCAGAAGCATTTCTTTCAGGTTGTGAAATTCTTTCAAACGATAGAATAGGAACTTTTTCTTTTGATTTTTATCCTGATAATTTTGAAAAGGCTAAAGCCGAAATGCAGCAGGCACCCGAAAATTTTTGGGCTGCAGTTGCTGAAATACTGAACAATTCAGAAAACATCCAAGCTCCGAAACTCAAGAAAGTTTTGGTCTATAAAAGTTACGGGGGTTTAGGCGATATTTTCTTTGCCATCCCGGCAATATACAAACTCGCCAAGGTTTCTGAAGAGCTTCATTTTGCGGTAGCGCCAAGGCTGGTAGATTTTTTCGGCAAACATTTAAAGGGTGTTAAAGTGTTGAGTGAAACCGACGCGCGTGATGGTGAATCCAATTATGATAATATTTATGAACTGGGCAATTATCCAGCTTTCCGAGGGTACGATTTGCCGCACGCACTAAAATATCCAACCCATAAAAAAGTAAAGCAGCACGCCATTCAGCATTATATAGATACAGTTTCAAAACTTCATATTGATATAGACAATCATTTGGAAAGCTATCCCTATTTTGAAAATAATAAAGATTTGGATAAACCGTATTTTGTCATACACCACGGCGCTGGGTTTTTGTTAAAGATATGGCCCACTGAAAAGTATGCCGTGTTGATTGAAATGTTGGCGGAAATCTTTCCACATTTGGATTGCAAAGTTATTATGGGCCCCGATGATCCTGATATTGAAAAACATTTTAGCAAACCATTGCCTCATGTGGAACTTATCACTGGAGGGATGGTTGAGGTTGGCGAAACTATGGCTGGTGCACTGTTCCATATTGGCAACGATGCAGGCATAACACACGTGGCAGGAGCTTTTAATGTGCCTTCTGTGGGAATCTATGGCCCCACCGGTCCCGGAAGTTGGGGGAGTTTTGCACAACACAACCAACTTATATGGGGTAAAAAGGGCGTGTGCAACCTAAAATGCAATTATGATGTTATTTTAAATTGTGGCCACAGGATCTGTTTAACCTCTGTGACCGAAAATAGGGTGCTAGAAGCACTTTATAACGTCCTGCAGGAAGCGTACCCCAATTATGAAGCTAGGCTTATCCCAAACCCCCAAGCTTCAATGGAGTTTGGAAAAAAGGACTGCCTTATTAAATTGGGAGAAAACGAATTGTTATTGGAGTACCATAGTTCAGAAATGAAAACGGAGGTAGAAAAGTTGCTTACCAATAAGATTTCGGAAATGCCATTGAGCGGAGATCTTAAGTTGGTGGCAGATGTTTTACTACAGCAAAAAATTATTTTTAAAGTTCCCACATTCAATTAAAATTGTTTTTTTTCAGGAGGGCTTTTATTATCTTCACGTCCCAAATTATAACAAATGATTTTAGACCTTATAAAGAACCGCCGAGCGGTTTTTCCTGCACAATACAACAATCAGCCCATTACCAAAGAAGAAATTTTAAGCATACTTGAAAGTGCAAATTGGGCGCCTACACATAAACGTACGGAACCTTGGCGCTTCAAAATTTTTCATGGGGTATCTCAAGTTGCTTTGGGAAAATTCCTTGCCGAAACCTACAAACAAACTACCGAGAATTTTTCAGAATTCACATACAATAAATTTATGGACAATCCGGTTAAGGCAGGTTGTGTAATAGCTATCTGTATGCAGCGCGACCCAAAGGAAAGCATTCCAGAATGGGAAGAAATTGCCGCAACAGCAATGGCGGTGCAGAACATGTGGCTTACGGCACACGACATGCATATTGGCGCTTATTGGGCTTCTCCTGGCATTTTAAAGTATATGGACAAATTCATTCAATTGGAAGAAGGAGAGCAATGCCTCGGTTTTTTCTACTTGGGAAAATATGATGGAGATTTACCCGAAGGCGTACGCAATAGCAGTATTGAAGAAAAAACTGTTTGGGTGTAAAAGCCACTTCTAAAAAAAAGAAAGCCTCATAGTAAATATAAACTGGGAGGTTTTTTTATACTAGTTTAAACTAAATATTTAGTTTAAACTATTTTTTTAGTTATATTTGGAAAATAAAATTACCCAAGCAATGAAACAATTAACAAAAGCAGAAGAAGATATTATGCAAATCCTTTGGGATTTGGAAGAAGCCAATGTTGCCTCAATTATAGAACAATTGCCCGAGCCAAAGCCTGCCTATAATACGGTCTCCACCATTGTCCGAATTCTTGAAAGCAAGGATTTTGTGGATTATAGAAAAGAAGGGCGGGGCCATATTTATTTTCCAAAGGTGAAGAAAACGGAATATAGCAACCAATCCCTTAATAAATTGATGGACGGCTACTTTCAAGGTTCCTTTAAAAGTATGGTTTCTTTTTTTATGAAAAAAAATGATATCAGCATTCAGGAAATGGAAGCCATCATGAATGAAATTAATTCTGAAAAGACCGAAAAATGATACATTCACTCATACAGATACTCGTTTTTCAAGTATTGTTTTTAGCGGTATACGAGTTCTTTTTAAAAAAAGAAACATTTTTCAATTTAAACAGGATCTATTTATTGCTTACGCCAATTTTGGGCACGGCGTTGCCCTTTATAAGTGTTGACTTCATTCAGAAAAGCATTCCGAAGGAATATATGGTTCAGTTACCTGCGGTTGTTGTTGGAGATACTATTTCAGAAGCAATTCCAAATGCAACTTCGTTTTGGCTTCCAAGCTTGTTGGATTTATGGCTTTTGGGAATTGCACTAAGTGCGGTAATTTTCTTTTGGAAAATTTTTAGAATCACAAAAATATACCTGTCTGGAAATACAGCTTATTTTGATGGTTTAAAACTGAAGATACTGCCGAAGACAGATACGGCTTTCTCCTTTTTCAACACTATATATTTAGGAGAAAACATTTCCGAAGAAAAGAGAAGCAGTATTGTTGCCCACGAAAAAATACATATTCAGCAAAAACATACGTTGGACTTACTTTTTTTTGAAATCCTCCGCATCATTTTTTGGTTCAACCCACTCATCTATGTATTTCAAAACCGAATGGCTACCCTGCACGAGTTTATTGCCGATGAAAAGCTTACTGCCGAAAATGATAAAAAACAATACTATCAAAACCTACTTTCTGAAGTATTCCAAACCGAAAAAATTTCATTCATCAATACATTTTTCAATCAATCATTAATCAAAAAACGAATCAGTATGTTACAAAAATCAAAATCAAGAAAAGCAGCGCAATTAAAGTATTTACTGCTTTTACCAGCAATTTGCGCCATGTTAATTTACACTGCGTGCAGCAATGAACCCAAAACAGAGGCAACCCAAACAGTACAACAGTCGGACTCTGAAGTAATGAATAAAATAAACGAGCTGGCCGAAGCCATTATGAAAAAAGGCGAGATGACACCTGAGGAAGAAAAAGCGCTAAAATTGCTTACTACAGAAGCACAGCCCGGAGACAAAGTTTATACTTCTGTCCAGGAATATTTGAATGAAACCGAAGGAGAGGGAGATATGTCCGTGGCTTTTTCCGAAATAGAGAGAGTACCAACCTACCCTGGTTGTTCGGGCGATAATGAAACCTTGAAGAAATGTTTCACGGAACGTATCAGTGCCTTTGTTGGCGAAAATTTTAACACCAAACTCGGGAAGGATTTGGGCCTCCCGGGCAGACAACGCATAGTTGTTCAATTTAAAATTGATAAATCGGGAAATATTGTGGACGTAAAAGCAAAAGCTCCAAAACCAGAACTTGAGGCAGAGGCCCTTCGAATCATTGAAAAGCTCCCACAAATGCAGCCCGGCGAGCAGAAAGGTGAAAAAGTGGGCGTGCTCTATTCTTTACCCATTGTTTTTGAAGTTCAATAAAATTTTAACTACATAATTTTAAAGCCGAAGTTTTTCTTCGGCTTTTTTATTTTTTAAATAACAGTAAGCTTCAACCCCGTAAGTTTCAATAAATTTGTACTTTTCAAAGTAGAATTTATTTCTGAAATGATAAAGCACTTCCATTTGGTTTTTATACTACTGCTGGTAACTTCCTGCCAGTTTTTTGAGACCGAAAAAGTTTCTTCCGAAGAAATTTACAAAGAAGAAATAAAAACCATTGATTGGAAAGACGTGGACAGATATCCTTCTTTTTCCAACTGCGAAAACATTTTAGAAAAACCCCAACAGAAAGATTGTTTTATAAACACAATCAATACACATTTGTACCAATCCATAAGCCATGATGAAATGGTTGCCGTGCGGGAAGTTTACGATACGATAAAAGTGAATTTTGAAGTGAGTAGCACCGGCCAGCTTTCCATCCTCAATATAAAAATGGACACCTTACTTCAAAAGGAATTTCCCGATATGGAAATGTGGATTTTACAAAGTATCGATTCGCTAAAGCCTGTAGCTCCCGCCTATAAACGAGGAATTCCTGTGAAAACCCAATTCACCTTACCAGTCGTCATTCAAACAAATTGATTAGAGGTTGAATTTATAACCAAGCGTAAAATCTACTGGAAATTCATCGTTGCTCTCAACGTTTAAACCCACGATATCGTTATAATTAAAGGTGATATAACCATTGCCAACCTTATAATCGGCGCCGAGACCGAAGGTTACTGGAGCGTTAAAATCACTGCCGGATTCTTTATTCACAATAGCCGATCCTCCCAAGGGGATGACTGTATATTCTCGGCTTGAAAAAGTCAATGATGCAAATTTTGTATTTATAAAGGCATCAAACTTTGGTGTTTTTACAAATTTAAAACGATAATTTAATGACAGCTGCGAAGCAGAATATTTGTATTCGCTGCTTTCAAATATTTGTTTAAACCGGAAGACAATAGAATGTCTTCGCAACTTAACATTATCAATCAATTCTAAATCTACACCAGCAATAGGCTGCAATTCGTTTGTTGGGTTTAAGGTATAAACACTATTTGTTATCCCTACAAAAGCCCCAAGCCGAAACTGCAAATCAATGGATTCTTCCACATTGCTAAAATTTGGGTCTTTCTTTTTGTTATATTCCACAAAAAAGGAGCGAAGACTGGGTAGTGTGAGGTTTACTTTCTCAGTAGAAACCACTGCATCGGCAGTTTGTTGCTCCAACGTTTTTTTGTACTCTTCTTGATAGTCACCGTTTTGTTTGGTGTTTTTAAGCTCCACAATATCGCTGCCCTTTTTTGAAAAATAGCGATATTCACCATCTATTGTATTCCAAAGCAAAGTGAGTGTACCCTCAACTTCGGTATTCAAAGTATAAGTCTGGCCATCCACGGTATATTGCTGCTGCGCTTGTAGCGTTCCTACCGAAAGAATGAGAAACAAAGCTAAAATGGGGAAAAGCGATTTCATAAGGGCGGATTTTAAAGTATGGCTAAGGTAAAAAATTAAATCAATTTATCATTGTTTTTCAAAGGTTCGCCCCTTCCAGGAATAGTTTCCGCCAAAGCTTCCGAAAACTACATACACAACAATCGAGGCATACACAAAAGGTAGCCACAGAAATTTCCAAAACATAATTTTTCTGCCAAAAAAGATTGCAGCTTGCCTCACAATTATATAATCCGTAATTATTTTGATAAAAAGCAAAGAGGCATAAAGCAGCGCATTTTCAGAATGAAAGACCATTAAAAGTGGAATTGCCAAAACTGAAATGTTTACCAAAAATACCAACCCTCCCAAAAGTAAGGATGTTGTACTTTTCTGTTTTGAAGTTTTTGAAGCCCAACGAATCCGTTGATTTAAAACATTTTTCCAGGTTTGTTGTGGTTTTGTGGAAACGATGACTTCTTTTGATTTTAAAAACTGAACTTGCCTTGGAAAGCGTTTTTTCATCTTTTCCAACAGAAAAATATCATCACCGCTAGCAATGTGGTCGTTTCCCGAAAAACCGTTTATCTCAAAAAAGACATCTTTTTTGTAAGCTAAGTTTGCACCATTACATAGCAAAGGGCGCCTCATTCCAAAGCTACCAATAGTTACAGCCTGCAAACTAAAACCGTCGCGTTGTTGAAAGCTTTCAATAAAATTTCCGTTTGATTTGTAGATTACCGGGCCGCAAACCATCATAGGATTGTTTTTTTGAATAAACGCGTCAAGGGTTTTTAGCCAGTTTTTTGGAAGCTCGCAATCTGCATCGGTTGTTACAATCCATTCAAAGTTTGAGTTTTTTATCGCTTCAGAAATAGCATCTTTTTTGGGTGAATTTGAAAAGCGTTTGTTTTGAAGAATTTTTGTTGAAAACTTGCTTTTTTCTATAGCTTCAGAAATAATTGCTTCGGAATTATCTTCGGAAGCGTCATTCACAAAAATGACCTCAAACATTTTGCTTGGATAATTCAGATTTTCAACAGTTTTTAAAAGCACTGGCAGGTTTTCTGCTTCATTTCTAAAAGGAATTACAATACTGAAATGGCTCTTTGCAGCAATTTCTTCGGCTTTAAATAAACTAACTTTTTTGAAGCCGTAAACAACAATCGCCATAGCAATCAAATAGGCTGCAAAAAGTATCAGAATTGCCCAAATCATCGTGTGATGGGTTGATAGGTAAGTACGAAAAAACTTCCCAAAAGCGATGGCAGCACAAAATTTAATAACCACATTGCGAGCACGGTTGACAGCACAACCAACTCTGCCACTCCGGCAAATGAAAACAGCCACACCGCCACACCACCGCGGATTACTACATCAAAAATGAAAAGGGTGGGCAGGATGGAAACTAAAAAGTACATTGCAAAAATGAGCGGGATAGCTTCTGAAAATGTAATATTTGCACTAAAAAAGAGCAGCAAACCGTAGAACATACTGCTGAAAATAATATATCGAAATACTGAAAATAGTACAGTTTTAAACTTTATCTGAAAAGGAATTTTTTTGAAAAACTGAATCACTTTGGCTATTGAAAAACCTTTTAGCAAAAGTTCTTTTTCCTTAAAATAATAGGCGATTGCAAAAAGTAAGATAACGCCAATTCCAAAGTAACAAAGTGTGGACACCGAAAAGTCTATATTAAAATTTCGCAACAAATATAGGAGCCCAAAAAGTCCAAAAAAGCTTGTAACAAGCATTTGTGCCGCACTTGAGAAGAAATGGAGCAAAAGTATTTTTTTTCGATTCTTACTTTCAAAAAAAAGTGCTTTTGCACCATATTCGCCAATGCGGTTGGGTGTTGCCAAAGAAATCGTAAGCGATGCAAGACTTTGTTTAAGCGCTGTTTTGAAATTTATTTTTTCAAAGGTTGAAACCAAAGTTTGCCATTTTAAGATTTCAAAAAACCAATTGGCGGTTGCCAAAAAACCAAAAAATAATAATGAATATATTGCAATATTCCCTTTGGAAAAAATAGTCGCCGTAAACTCCTTAAAACTTAATGTTGTATTGCTTTCCAATTTGAAAAAAATATACCCAAACGTTATAGCAATCGCCAAAACTTTGGCGGCGGCAAGCAGATATTGTTTAGCTTTGTGGGGTACGGCAATCATTATGCTAAAATACTAATTTCCACACGAAAGCGGGAATCTTCTGTCCATGAAAGATAAATTTGAAAAGATAATTTTAGGAATCGACCCCGGAACCACAATTATGGGTTTCGGACTCATAAAAGTAGTGGGAAAGCAGATGCAGTTTATACAACTGAACGAGCTGCAATTAAAAAAGTATGACGATCATTACCTTAAACTGAAATTGATATTTGAACGCACTGTTGAACTTATAGACACACATAATCCAGACGAGATTGCCATTGAAGCACCCTTCTTTGGAAAAAACGTACAATCCATGCTCAAACTTGGAAGGGCACAGGGTGTGGCAATGGCGGCGGGACTTTCGCGACAAATTCCCATTACCGAATATTCACCTAAAAAGATAAAAATGGCCATTACCGGCAACGGAAACGCGAGTAAGGAACAGGTTGCAAAAATGCTCCAAAGTCTTTTGAGCTTAAAAGAATTACCGAAGAATTTAGATAGTACCGATGGGTTGGCTGCTGCTGTTTGCCACTTTTACAACTCGGGGAAAGTTGAAGTTGGGAAAAGCTATACAGGCTGGGCCGCTTTTGTCAAACAGAACGAAGGGCGAATAGATAAATAATATGGCTGGCATATACATTCACATTCCTTTTTGCAAACAGGCGTGTCATTATTGCGACTTTCACTTTTCCATTTCCTTAAAGAAAAAAAGTGAATTGGTAAATGCATTGTGTAAAGAACTGATGCTTCGAAAAAATGAGTTGAGTGGCAAAGTAGAAACGATTTATTTTGGCGGCGGCACGCCTTCATTATTAACGATTGAGGATTTAAGAGTGTTGATTGATGAAGTTTACAGAAATTATAAAGTTTCGGAAAAACCTGAAATAACCCTGGAAGCAAACCCAGATGATATTGTGTCAGTTCGAGCGCAGGCGAGAACTATTTTTAGCGACTATAAAGCCATTGGGATAAATAGACTCTCAATAGGCATCCAATCTTTTTTTGAGGAAGATTTAAAACTAATGAACCGCGCCCATAATGCTTCCGAAGCATTGCAAGGTTTAAAAGAGGCGAGACAACATTTTGAAAACATCACCATCGATTTAATTTATGGCATCCCCGGATTGACCAATGAGCGCTGGAAAAAAAATCTTGAAATTGCCTTAAACCTCGATGTTCCCCATCTTTCGTGTTATGCTTTGACCGTTGAGCCAAAAACCGCCTTAAAGATGTTCATTGAAAAGGGCATCGTACCGCCGGTGGATGAAGAAGCGGCAAAAGAGCATTACGAAATTTTACTTTCGGAAACCGAAAAAGCTGGATTAGAGAACTATGAATTTTCAAATTTTGGAAAGCCCGGTTTCCATTCCCGAAACAACACTGCCTATTGGGAAGGCAAACCTTATTTGGGCATTGGCCCTTCGGCGCACAGTTACAATGGAAAATTTCGCAGTTGGAATGTAGCTAACAACACGAAATACATAAAAAGTATTGAGGCTGGCGAACTTCCGTCTGAACAGGAATTACTTTCAAAAGAAGATAAATATAACGAGTATATTATGACAGGTTTGCGCACCAAAAAGGGAGTTTCCCTTGAAAGAATTGAAAATGAATTTGGAAAGGAATACTCAGCTTATCTTTCAAAACAAGCCGAAACCGCTTTAAAAAATGAGCTTTTAATCCTTGAAGGCAATACTTTAAAAATTTCAAAAAAAGGAAAGTTTTTGAGTGATGGCATTGCGGCAGACTTATTCTTAGTAAATTTAGATTGATGAAAGCAACACTTGAAATTAAACATAAAACAATACTCGTTGATCTTTCCAAGCCTTTGGATATTTCAATACCCTTACAGGCTTCCGAAAAAAACCCATTGGCGTGGTATCAAAACGAACCTACTATTGAGCCTGTAAAAATGGGTGATTGGACAGGAAAGGTTTCTAAAGGTGCTTCGGTGAATTTCAATAATGTGTTTTTCAACCCTCATGCTCACGGCACACATACCGAGTGTTTCGGTCATATTTCAAAAGAATTTCATTCCATAAATGATTCATTAAAAACCTTCTTTTTTTTAGCCGAAGTGATTTCGGTACAACCCGAAAAAGTTGGGGAAGACGAAACCATTTCTGAAGAAAGCATTGCAAAAGCCTTAGACGGAATAACGCCCGAAGCCATTGTAATCAGAACGCTTCCGAATACTTCAGATAAAAAATCAAAACATTGGTCCGATACCAATTGGCCATTTCTTCACGAAAAGGCTGCTCTCTTTTTGCGAAAAATAGGTGTAAAGCATTTGTTGATTGATTTACCTTCGGTAGATAAGGAAAAGGACGAAGGCAAACTTTTGGCGCACAAGGCGTTTTGGAATTTTCCAGATGCCCCACGGGAGGATTGTACAATTACGGAACTAATTTATGTACCTTCTTCAATTGAAGATGGCAGCTACTTGTTGAATTTGCAGATAGCCTCGTTCCATAACGACGCTTCGCCCAGTAAGCCAGTTTTATATAAAATTTTCTAGTATGAAAACGATTTTAAAAATTGAGGAATTGACGCAATTTCTCTTCGGGATTTTTCTCTTTTCACAATTGGATTATGCGTGGTGGTGGTTTCCGGCATTGCTGCTTACACCAGATATTGGAATGTTGGGATATTTGATAAATACTAAAGTTGGCGCTTTTACTTATAACCTTTTTCACCATAAAGCGATTGGCATTGCCATTGGTTTATCAGGATTTTATCTGAACAATTCATTGTTAATTTTAATAGGTGTAATTTTGTTCTCACACGCATCTTTTGACAGAATTTTTGGTTACGGTTTAAAATACCCCGACAGTTTTAAAAATACACATTTGGGAAGCATTGGAAAATAATACCATGGAATATCTTTTTATTGGCTTGGCCGTTGGAGCCATTTTAGCTTACTTTCTTTTTGCACGTTTCAGCAGTGGCCGAAAGCGTGAGCGGGTAAACACACAGTCGGTAATTTTGATGGAAAAAGTCCGCAGTGTGTGTAAGTTTATTACCGTAGAAGGTGATTTTTCTGAAATTTTCCATTACGAAAATGTGAAAGATAAATGGCTGAATTTACTATTGGGAAAAAAGAAAGCCTTGGTTTTGATTGAAGCAAAGGCACACATTGGGTTTGATCTCACAAAAGTGAAGATGCACGCCGATACAAAAAACCGAACTATTATTTTAACCAATTTTCCCCAGCCCGAACTGCTAACTATTGAAACAGATTTCAAATATTACGACAAGCGTGAAGGTTGGGCAAATCCTTTTACCGCAACAGATTTGACCGAAATTAACCAAGAAGCTAAAAAACACATAATAGATAAAATTCCCGAAAGTGGACTTTTCAACGAAGCCTCAAAACAAGCTTTGGAAACTATCCAGTTAATGGAAAAATTAGTAGAAACAATCAATTGGAAACTAGACTATGCTGCGCTTTATGCCGCTGCGGAAAAACCCAAATTAAAGCAATGAATATAGAACAGTTTCGTGAATATTGCATTGCCAAAAAAGGAGTTACTGAATCATTTCCCTTTGGTGAGGATGTGCTCGTTTTTAAGGTAATGGGCAAGATGTTCGCACTCGCGGGACTTGAAAATCACCCTGCAACCGTGAATCTAAAGTGCGACCCCAAGCGCGCTATCGAACTACGGGAGGAGTATGACGGGCTCATTCGCCCAGGCTGGCATATGAGCAAGGTTCATTGGAACACCGTGGAACTGGAAAGAAATATTCCTAATGGATTGATTTTAGAATTAATTGATCACTCCTATCATTTGGTGGTAAATAGTCTGACCAAAAAACTTCAGGCCGAACTTCTGTCGCTTTAAAACAACGCAATAACTAAATGAAGAATTCTTCCGATTTTTACAAATTACAGATTGATATCCACGCAGGGGATCTACAAAAAGTAAAGCGTAAATTGGCACTTTCCAGCACGATCAGGCTTGTGGCTTTTTTGCTTGCTTGTGCAGGAGTTTATTTTTTCTTCGGAAATGTAAAAGTAGTTATAGCCATTATTGTCTCAGCGGTTATAGCATTTGTTTATTTGGTTTCAAAGCACAGCAATCTACAGTACGAGCGTGAACTAATAAAAGCTTTGATTGCCCAAAATGAGACCGAGCTTGAAGTAATGAATCGAGTCTTCCATCATTTGCCTTCTGGCGAAAAATACAAAGATCCTCTTCATTTTTACAGCCAGGATATAGATCTTTTTGGAAGAGGCTCCTTTTTTCAATATTTGAATAGAACTGCCTTGGAAAGCGGGTCAGATTTTTTGGCAAAACTTTTTACGGAAAACGAAATTGATGCTATCCCCAAAAAGCAACAAGCAATAAACGAGTTGTCTGAAATGCCAAAATGGCGACAGCATTTTTCAGGAATTGCATCTTTGGTAAAAACCGAAGTTTCCGCGACCGAAGTAACCGATTGGCTTAAAAACTACAAAGCTTTTGTCCCGAAGTGGGTAAAACCTGTGTCACTTGTTTTTTCGCTCATTTCCGTAATATTGATTGTTCTGAACTATCTTGATGTGATATCCGGCTACGCTTTGGCGGGCTGGTTCTTTTTGGGCTTGGCCATTTCTGGCAGGTATTTAAAAAAGGTTAACGATCTTTCATCGCATACTTCAAAAATTCAAAGCACTTTTGAGCAGTTTCACAAGCTCATTTTAGAAATTGAAACCCAAGAATTTTCTTCAGCATTGCTTTCCGAAAAGAGAAATTTAATTGTAGATACTACTTCAAAAGCTTCTTCGGTTTTAAAGAAATTTGCCAAACATTTGGATGCGCTGGACCAACGCAGCAATATGCTCATCGGCATCATTGCAAATGGTTTTATGTTGCGCGATTTACGACAAAGCTACAACATAGAGCAATGGGTGGAGGCTCATAAACAGAGTGTTCCCGTGTGGTTTGATGTGATTACTTTTTTTGATGCCTATAACAGTTTTGGCAATTTTGGTTTTAACCATCCGAGTTATGTTTTTCCCAAGATCAGTAAAGATGTTCCCGTTTTAAAAGTGAAAGGTGCCGGGCACCCCTTATTAAGGGAAGCGACAATGGTACGCAACGACTTTCAGATCAATTCGGAAGAATTTTTCATTGTTACTGGAGCGAATATGGCAGGAAAAAGTACATTTCTAAGAACCGTTTCACTTCAAATTGTAATGGGAAATATGGGCCTGCCGGTCTGTGCCGAAAAGACGGAATATAATCCCATAAAGCTCATTACCAGTATGCGTACTACAGATAGTTTGACGGATGATGAATCTTACTTTTTCAGTGAATTGAAACGTTTAAAATTTATTGTGGACGAAATAAAAACAGACCGCTATTTTATTATTCTTGACGAAATTTTGAAAGGAACGAACAGTACCGATAAAGCTATTGGTTCCCGAAAATTTGTTGAAAAGCTTGTGGCCAGCAATTCCACTGGAATCATCGCCACACACGATTTGAGTCTTTGTGTAGCTGCGGAAGAACTGCCCGAAGTAAAAAATTATTTCTTCGATGCCCGAATTGAAAACGACGAACTCCTTTTCGATTACACTTTTAAGCCCGGAATCTGTGAAAATATGAACGCCTCCTTTCTGCTGAAGAAAATGCAAATTGTGGATTGATTTCTATAATTACCAGAAAAACAATTGTTTGTAATTATTTTTTTAGTACTTTTAGTACAGTTTATTCCCTTATAAACCTCTTATTTCAGCTTTTTATACTCCTCAGATTGCCCCAAATATTAAATAGTAATCAATTTTAATATTTATACTAATTTTAATTTTATGGGATTATGAAAACAACCACCAACCTTAAGTTTATTGCAATAGCATCAATTATGCTGCTTTTGAATTTTAGCATTTTCGCGCAAAATGAGACGAACCGGCCAAAGTATCTTTCCGCTACCACCATGCACTGGAATATGGATAAAGAAGATTTTAGCATGGATGCTTGGAAAGCAGTTGAAAAAGAGTATTTACAGAAAGTTGTTGCCAAGAATGAGTATATTTCTTCAGCATCATATTATACGCATCTTTTTTCGCCAGACAATTCAGAAGTACTGTATGTACAGACTTATCCATCCTGGGAAGCAATGGAAAAAGCAGCAAAGCGAAATGAAGAGCTCGCAAAACAGGCTTGGCCTGATGAAAAAGCCAGAGAAAAGTTTTTCAAAAATCGTGATGATTATTTTTCAGCAAAACATTCTGATGAAATATATGCTCCTTTGGACGGCGCCAAATTAATTCCGCAGGACAATGATAAAGACTTGGTGCTGTACATTCGCCGCACCTACTTTACTTTTCCAGATGATGGTTCCCAAAATGAGTTTAATGAAATGCGCGCCGAAAATATGGCGAAGGTTATTTCTAAAAACGAATACATAAAAGGCTATTACCCTAATGTACACGCGTGGGGAAGTGACAAAACTGAATTTGTGGAAGCATTTTTTGTAGATTCTATGTGCGATTTGGAAAAGATGTTTGACAAAAACGGGGCTCTTATTTCTCAAGCGTGGCCTGGGGATACAGGAAAGCAAAGAGGTAAGAAATGGAACAAATATTTTACAGGCGTCCATGGAGATTCTGCCTATACTTTAGTGGCTGAACTTTCGAAATAGAAAATTCAGAATTAAAATATTTAGAAAAGGATGTTTTAAAAAAGCATCCTTTTTTTATACCCAATAAGAATGTATTTTCGCTGCCTAGCTGTTGTAAATTAGCTTTTAATGGATTCAGTAACACAGATTGTTTTGGGTGCTGCCGTGGGCGAAGCGGTTTTAGGTAAAAAGATTGGGAACAAAGCAATGGTTTTGGGGGCAATCGCTGGAACTATTCCAGATTTGGATGTTATTGCAAACTATTTTACCGATACCGTTTCTGCTTTGGAAATCCATCGCGGGTTTACGCACTCCATTGTTTTTGCGGTTGTTTTCGGATTGCTTTTTGGCTGGCTGCTTTCGCTTTGGGACAAACGCGCCACTCTCAAGCAATGGTTTTGGTTTTGGTTTCTGTGCTTTGTAACACATCCATTGTTAGACGCGCACACAACTTGGGGCACGCAACTTTTTTGGCCCTTCGATCTTCGGTTGGCGTATAAGAATATTTTCGTGATTGATCCACTCTATACGTTACCGTTTTTGGTGTTTTTGATTATGGCCATGCTTCAAAAAAGAGGAAGCATCAAAAGGCGAAGATTCAATAATCTGGGGTTGATTGTGAGCAGTGGGTATATGTTGCTTACCTTACTATTGAAGGGAATAACATATACTAAATTTGAAGCTGCGCTCAAGAATCAAAACATAGCCTACACCGCTTTGGAAACCAAGCCTAGCCCAATGAACACTATTTTATGGACTGCAAATGTGGAAACCGAAGATGCTTTTTTAATAGGTGATTATTCTTTTTTTGACACAAAACCGATTCAGTTTTTTACTCATCCAAAAAATCATGGGGCGCTTGAAAAATTAGCTGAAGAAGAAAAAGTACAACGGCTTATAAAAATCACAAAAGGTTGGTACACCATTACTGAAAGGCCGGATGGACTCTATTTGAACGATCTGCGTTTTGGAATGATGAGCGTTGATCCCCAATCCGAAAAATTTGCCTTTAGCTTTCTCATTGAAAAGGAAGGCAATGAAGTAACTGTCACGGAAGAAGCAAAAAACACCCGTGATGCAGGAAAATTACTTTCCGATCTTTGGAAACGGATAAAGGGAAATTAACAGCTCAAATCTGCAATAATTTTCCATTCACCTTCAATTTTTCTGAATATGATAAGGAAGACTCCATTTGCATTTCCCGCATCACGAACCAAATGGAACTGGCCCATTAGGTAATAAGAATCTTTCTCAATTTTGGTAATGGCGTCAATTGTAAAAGAAAGATTTCCGGTGTACTCTTTTGATGGATATCCTTTTTTATAATTGTCCAAGGTTTTTTGCCAGCCCTGTGTAAGTCCATTGCTGCCATAGAACTTCAAGGAATCGCTTTTCCAGTACCCTTGCATAAAATCCTCAAGATTATTTTGGTTCCATGCGTCTTCCTGCATTTTCAAAACTGTTAGAATTGCTTTCTTGTCTTCAGCTTCGGTTTGGGAAATAGCGTTAAGGGTTGCAATTAAGCAGATAAAAGTAAATAGTTTTCTCATAATGGTTATTTGAGGTTCATTTAAAAGTCCGTTTAAATTTACAAATAAAGATTTCAACTCATCATTTCTTTCTCACGGGTATAAAAAAATCCTTTAAATTTTCTTACATTACAATGTAAGACAGTAAACAACTAATTTAAAAAATCACTTTTGACAAATTCCAAAATTGACATTTCGGGAAGTTATTTAATAAAAACTCTACTAATTGTAGGGGGAATTTTAACGCTCTGCTATGTAGGGACGAGCCTAATATTGCCACTATTGGTTGCTGCTATTATAGCTGTATTGCTTGACAAACCCACAACAACATTCAAAAAGTGGGGGCTTCCCAATTGGTTGGCTATAACCTTATCGTTAGTACTTATGATTATTGTATTTTTTCTGCTTTCGTGGCTTATTGGTTCACAAATAAGCAATATTGGCAACGATTGGCCCACCATTAAAGAAAAGGCAAGTGAAAAGCTTAACAGTCTTTCAGAATGGGCAAATCAACGGCTGAACTGGGATTATCAAAACTATATAGAAAATAATAAACGCTTGGTGCAAAAAGCGGAAAGCTTTGCTACTACTTTTTTATCGAGCGTTATGAATTTACTATCTCAATCACTTATCATTTTCGTTTATGTGGTGCTGCTATTGATGCAGAAAAAGATGTTTATGAATTTTTTCAAAAAACTGGCTTCAAACACGTCTGGCATGACTTCAATTTTAACTGAATCATCAAGAATAATAAGTAAATATCTCTTGGGAAAAAGTAAAATTATGATTTTTCTCTTCGTAATATATTACTTGGGCTTTAGTCTCGGTTCAGTTCCGTATGCATTGTTTTTGGCACTGTTTGCCGCTCTTTTTTCAATTATTCCTTATGTTGGTAATATAATTGGTGGGGGCATTGCGGTGATTCTCTCATATCTTTATGCAGGTACTACACCGGCTTTGATTGTGATTGGTGTGATTTCGGCGGCACAACTTCTTGAAAATTACGTGTTGACCCCCTGGATTATTGGGGATGAAACCAATTTGAATCCCTTTATTACCGTGTTCGGAATAATTCTTTTCTCAATGCTTTGGGGTATGGTGGGCGCCATTATTGCTCTGCCAATTATTGGGGTTCTGAAAGTTATATTTGAACATACCAAAGGCATGGAACCCTATGCGTATTTGATTAAAAAAAACGAATGATTGTTGTAGAAGTATGCAGATAGTTGTCTTCTAAAAACTCTTCATAAAATCTTCTCCAAAAACAGTATTTAATCTGTAGATAAGTTCTTCTGCATTTTCTTGGCTGAAAACCATAGGTGGTTTTATTTTTAAAACGTTGTGGTCCGGACCGTCAATGCTCATCAAAATACCGAGCTGTTTCATTCTGTTTGCCAAATAGGAAGCGTGTTCGGGCAACGGATTTTTTTCTGAATCATTTAATTCAAAACCCAAAAACAAACCTTCGCCGCGCACGTCGCCGATGATTGGAAATTGTTTTTGAAGAGCTTTTAATTCAACCATTAAAAAACCTCCAACTCTTAGCGCATTCTCTTGCAAACCTTCTTCTTCAACAACCTCCAAAACAGTTCGGCCAATGGCGCAGGAAACAGGATTGCCGCCAAAGGTGTTGAAGTATTCCATTCCCGTGTTGAATTTTTCCGCCACTTCTTTTGTGCATGCAACAATGGCAAGTGGATGCCCGTTGCCGGCTGGCTTGCCCATTGTTACAATATCTGGCTGAACATCATAAAGTTCAAATGCCCAAAAAGTTTTGCCCATGCGTCCGAAACCTGTTTGCACTTCATCGGCAATGCAGATTCCGCCAGCTTCGTGAACGTGTTTATAAACTTCTTTGAAATAGTTTTTCGGGGGAACAATCTGTCCGCCACAACTCACCATACTTTCCCCAATAAAACCTGCAATTTCTTTTCCTACAGCTTTTAAATTTTGAATGATTTCCTTTGCGTGATTTGCATAATCAATTCCGCAATTTTCAGAAGTATATTTTCCTCGGAAGGAATCCGGAAGCGGAAGAATGTGTGTTGTTTCAGGCTTTGGGAAACCGCCTTTGCCTTCAAATTTATAGGAACTTACATCCATCACCGCGTTTGTATTGCCATGGTAGCCAACTTCTATAGCCAAAATATCTTTATTTCCTGTAACGGTTTTTGCCATTCGCAACGCAAGCTCGTTGGCCTCGCTGCCAGAATTCACAAAGTGGATTACTAATAAATGAGGCGGTAATTTTTTCAATAAATCTTCTGCATATCTAATTATTTCTTCGTGTAAATAGCGTGTGTTAGTATTTAAAACCGCCATTTGTTTCTGTCCAGCGGCAACAACTTTTGGGTGTTGATGGCCCACATGGTTTACGTTGTTTACGGTATCCAAATATTTTTTACCGTTAGCGTCAATCAAATAAAGGCCTTCGCCGCGGACTATGTGCAGCGGTTTTTCATAGGAAAGGCTCAACCCTTTCCCAAGGTGTTCTTTTCTGAAATTGATCATTTTTTCAGAAGATTGAACGTATTTTGTTTTAAGGTTATCTATTTTGAAAAGCTGATTCGGGTCTGGACAAATGCCGCTCCAAACGGACAATTGGTTAAAATAGGTTACGCCCGGAAAATCAATTTTATAATCGAGCATTGAGAGCATAATTTGAAAATGAAGATGTGGCGCCCAAACACCGTTTTCGTTTTCATCTCCCAAATAGCCAATACAATCTCCTTTTTTTAAATGAGTTCCTTCGGAAATAGTTGAGATACTCTTTAGGGAAAGATGTCCATAAAGCGTGAAAAATTCCAAAGCACCAAAAGTGTGTTTTAAAATGATCAATCCGCCGTATTCTTTGTAGCCTTCATCGTTTACGGCGGTTACTACTGTTCCGTCAAACAATGCGTGGACGGGCGTTTCTGCTGGCAGCCAAAAATCAATTCCCAAATGGATCGTTCTGCTTTCGGGGCCGTTATTTCCTTCTTTGTCATAGGAGGAAGCCGTGTAAAGTGGGCGTGGTTCGCAATAGCCGCCAGCAATTATTTGTGATGGATTCTCCTTTTGAAGTTGTTCAATTTTAAACTGGAACAAATCGAGATTGTTGAAATCATTTTTGTTGCCAATCCAAGTACTTGCAGGGCTTAAATCTAGCAAATGAATTTCGTTTTTGGCAATTGTTGGGAACAATTCTGAAAGCTGAAAGGTATTTTTGGAGGCCCAAGTTTCAAATTTTTTTGCTTGTGGATGAGTTTCCATTCCGCAGGCATTTCGGAAAGCATAAGTGGCGAAATCCTCATTCACATTAAACCATTTCTTCAGCAAATCCCACGCAGGTTTTTCGCTGATTACATAATAATTTTCGTTGGGAAATTCCTCCTTTTTAAGCAAAGCGTTCGTAACGGTCGTAACGAGGCGCATTCCAACCAAAGTGTACAGACAATACAGTTCGTTTTCTGAAAATTTGTAGTGTTTGTTGTAGACCTTTATAACTTCCAACGCTGCAGGGAGCGGATCGGGGAGATCCATGACGGCATAAGCCAAAACAATGGCGAGGTCGTTGACGGTTTGTGTGAAAACTGCATCGCCAAAGTCAATCAATCCCGTAACTTTTGGATCAAGGAGATCATCTGAAACCAAAACATTATAATCATTCACATCGCTGTGTACAATGCTTTTTGGAAGTGTTTTATAATTGGTTTTAATTTCTTCAAAACGGTTGTGAAAGTATTTTATAATCTCTTCTTCTTTCCCAGAAAACCGATTTATATATTTTAAAGTCCACGCTGAATTTGCCAAATCCCAATCCAAATTTCGGTGCGCGGCGGGATGTTCAAAATCTTGAAGCGCCATTGTCAAACTTCCGGCGGCTTCGCCCAAATTATTTCTTAAATTTTCGGTTTTTGGGTTTATCGTTGCCCAAAGCCGGCCTGGAAGCCAGGTCAATACTCTTGCGGTTTTATTTTTTTGATGGGAAGTAAGCGAATTTCCTTCCTTACTTGGAACAACTTCGGAAAGGGAAACATCAAGTTTTTTTTCTGAAAGGTGTTTTAGGATTTGAACTTGAAAATCCAGTTGTCCGCTATTTTCTTCGGAGGCAATCTTCAGAAGAAATTTTTCACCAGAAGCAGTTTTCAGTAGAAAATTTTCATCAACATAGCCGTCAAGTTTTGAAGCCTTGGCTGAAATGTTATAATGGTTTTGAGCTATTTGTGATGCTTGGTCGGGGGTGGTTTTATGCATAGTGTTGTGAGGGTAATTCTATAACAATATTACTGAAAATTCAGCATTTGAACCATTTCCCTCTCCGTCTTTTTCAACTGCATTCTCAATTTAAAAAATCTCTTCCCACTAACAGGGGAGGAGTTTTTTGGACTTTGATATATATTTGAAGTTATAGAACGCTTTTCTGTTTTTTATAAAAGGCATCTGCCTGCATTTGCATAAGCTCTCGGGCCTTTTTTCGCTTGTAATCGTAAAGTTCTTTTTCTTCGGCTATGTCTGCGTACACTTTGTTGTTTATGTCGCGGTCTGTGGTTACGAGCACATCGCGTTGTGTTTTCTGTTGGACAACCCAAGACTTTAATGCGCTTTCCTGTTCTTCCAACTTTAAGTCATAAGCGCCTTTTGGGGAAAGGAGTTTGGCTAAAATAGGCGATGTTTCTATAGCAAGAAAGAGTAAAAAGATAAATAGGGAAGGCAACCACGGCAGTTTGTTTAACGCATTTATACGCGCCATCAATCCATCAAAGCCATCGATGATTGGTTGTGTGTTGGCGACCTTGGTTTGGTATTCGGTAGCGAGGTTTGCTATCTTTGCTTCAGCTGCGGTTATCTTTTCTGCGTTGGTTTTCTTTAGTTCAGCCAATGCGGCGAGTTCGGCGTCGTGTTTTTCGCGTTTTTCTTTGTAAACTGGGCCTTTGCCCAATTTTTGTGTGCCGGCAGTGCCTTCAGCTTCTGAAATGTAGGTATCATAAAGGGCATTTACTTCGGCTTCTTTGGTAGTTATTTCGCTTTTTAGTCCTTCAATTTCAGTTTCTAGGGCTTTTACGGAAGGTGTGTATTGCAATGCCAATTGGTCTTTGTTGGCGAGGGTCATTTCATTTTTCTCTGTGAGCAAAACCTGATTGATTTCCTTTTCGAAAATCTTCATTTCCAAAGGTTTTGATATAACTATGGCGATGATTATTGCCAACGCGATCCTTGGGGAGGCTTGAATCAATTCATCAAAGAAACTGTTTCTTTTTTTGATGGTTGAAACGATGAATCTATCGAGGTTGAAGATGAGCAACCCCCAAATGGTTCCGAAGAAAATGGCGGAGTAGTAATTGTCAAAGACGGTGTAGAGGGCATAAGCGGCGGCGATGGTGGCCATAACGGCTGTAAAAAAAACGGTGGCGCCAATGCCGGCGTATTTTGTGCGTTCCCCTGGCGAACATTCGTCAAGGATGGCGGTATCTGCGCCGGAGCAGAAGATGAAAAAGCGTTGTAACATAGGTTTTTTAGATTGATGAGTTTATATAACGCAATTTGAATCAGTTTGTTACAGGCTGACCTAAGAAATTGTGAAAATGTGCTACCGTTTTAAGGTGAAATGGCCGCGATAGGTTCTTCCATTTTTGAAAATAGCCTTAAACCAATAGTCTGACGAGGGCATTGGGGTACCATTGTAGGTTCCGTTCCAACCGTTGCTGTTTTTATTGAGTACATAGAGTAGCTTGCTGAAACGGTCGTATATTTCTATTCTTTGTAATTGGGGGCTGTCGGGGTTTTGACCCGCTATTTGCCAAGTATCGTGGTAACCATCATTATTTGGAGTGAAAAAATTGGGGAAACCAAGTACATATACCGTGATGGTTGTGGAGCCGCAACCATTTATATCCTTAACCGTAAGAAGATGCTCACCAGGGCTCAGGTTTTCAAAGACGGGACTTTGCTGATAAGGGCCATTATCCAGCGAGTAGCTATAACTGCCCGTGCCTTCTGCAATTACTGTGAGGATGGGGTTGCCAATATTGCCCGTAAGTTCATAAGTAAGCTGAGCAGTTTCGGAAGGAAGCACAGTAAATGTGCGGGTATTGCTGCAAGAATACTCCTCGTTGTTGATGGTTTTGCTACGGATGACAGTTAGCGTATAGGTGCCCGGTTCATTAACTTCAATGGAGGGGGTGGTTTCACCGTTTGACCAATTAAAGGTTGCATCTGAAATTGTTCCTATGAAACCTGGGTCTATTGTTATGGTACTGGGGTAGGTATTTAGACAATAGATGTAAGTTTCATCTCCATCAAACTCTGGGGTGTTGACTACCCTCAGTTGGATTCTGGCAGTGCCTAGGCAACCACGGGCACCACTGATTCGAGCATAGACTGTTTGGGAATTTGCTTGGGTATTGGTGAAGGGATTGGGTAACGTATTGGTTTGTGAAATGGCTTCACTGTAAGAGCTATGGTAGGTTACTGCTGCATTGTTTCCGAAGAGGGATTGTAATTCTATAGTGATTTCAGAAAAATTGAAACTTGCTAAACCTGGTGTGCCCGCTGTGGAACAATTCACCAAAAAGAAATCGGAAACAGTGTTTGTGGTGGTTTTTAGGGTTACTTCTGCCACGCCTACGCAGCCATAATCGGACACGGTGCGGGCATATACTATTTCATCTGGCTGGGTATTGGTATATCTTTCGGGGTTTCTTATTGGGTTTATGTTGTTTTGGGCCTCCGTGAGGCTTTTATGGAATGAATATACGCGAAGTAAGGGGTCTCCATTGATGATTATTTCTTCGGCATCAAAAAGATTGAAGGTAGCTAGGCCGTTTGCGAGGGGTTCACACTGATATAGCTCAGTATTTTGAACGGCTACCGGGCCGCCATATTCAATCAATACTTCATCTGAGGCGATGCAGTTGTTGCCATAGTCTATATCTACTTTATAAATACCAGCAGTGGTTACCGCGAGCTGGGCGGAGGTTTCACCGGGGATAATAATGCCGTTTTTGTACCATTTGTACCCTAGAGGAGCGGTGCCCTGCGGGGTAGCATCGAGGATGTAGGTTTCGTTTTCGCAAAGGGGGTTGTTGGTAACGAAGCTTCGGTCTGGACCGAGGTTGGCCGCAATGTTGAAACTGCCACCTTCCAAAAAAACGGCGGAGTCGTAACGGTAATTGGCTTCGTCTGCGATTACAAGTTTTATGTGGTAGGCTTGATTGACGGTTACGGGGGTTTGTGCAACGAGAATTTTGGTCTGTCCGTTGAAGTTTATGGGCACATTTGGCCCATTCCAGCATTCAAAATAGGTTTCGTTTATGGGAGGACAGGCGCCGGGGATGCCCGAATGGACAGTGGTGACAAGCACAGGGGTGTTTGTGTCCGGAACGAGGGCAATGTTTGTGTATGCACCGCCAATGGGCTTGATTAAAAAGGCAAAGGCATCGCTATAAATGCAGGTGTTGGGATCGCCTTGCTGATATTCTTCAGAAGCGAAGAGGTAGCGGAACTGTATATTATCTGCATTAGGGACAAAATCGAACTCGATGATGGTAGCATTGGTGGTGTTTGAGATGTTGAGGGCGTTTTCCAGATCGGGATCGCCGGGCCAATTGGGGGCATCGTCATCGCTGAGGGTTGTATTGGGACCGGGGACGTTTTGTAACTTGCCGGTGCTCATTACAATGCCTTTTTCAAAAGGGAAATTGCTGCCGTTGGCATTGAAATAGCCAAAACTCCTGTCACCATCGGGGAAGTTGCCGGTTGTGGAGCCGGTTATTTGTACGTTGCTGATGCAGCCGCTGTCTATTAGGATATCCTCAACCAGTTGTTGGGGGGTGTAGGTGGTAGCATCTACCTGAATGTTTTGTGCTAGGGATAGACAGATGCAGCACAGGGCAAACCACAGAAAAACAATAGACTTCATCAAGGGGTACTCCTAACTTTTTTATAGCGGGTGCAAATTTATGCTTTCTGGGTGCTGGTTTCAAGTTTCTTTTATTAAAGTTTAGTCTTTTTCCCTTTGGGTGGGAGGAATTGTTTTTCGGAATAAAAAAACCATTGCACGATCCTGGGGGGATTTTGCAATGGTTTAAAAATAAAAGTATACAGAATACGCTTTTTACATGGGTTGTGAAACTTCAAATTTTAGTCCACTATTTGAGTCAGTAAAATAGGTTTTGCCACCGCTTTGCGAAACTTTTAATGTCATCTTGCTTTGCGTAATGCTTATGGTCTGGGTGCTTGGGTTGAAGGTCCAGGTGGCATTTTTGCTTGTGGTAGTTTTGTAGGAATAAGGGCCGTCGTCCTGTTTTTCCTTTATTTCAAAACTGTTATCTGCATATAGGTTTATAACGGCTTTCTCCATTGCTGCGGCCATTTTTGGGTTGCTGCTGCTATTTTCAATATTTGTGACGAGCCAAGTACCGGTGAGGTCTTTCTGGGTAAGCGACTGACTGTGTACTGAAGTGGCAAAAAGGGCGAGAACGAATAGCATGATTGCATTTTTCATAGGTATATTTTTTAATGAATTGATTTATTGCATTTTTAAACTTTTGTGAAGATAGCAATTTTTATGCTTTTTTGAATATCTGTAGATTAATATGAAGGAAAAAAGGCATGAAGAAAGCCCCTTGTAAGGGGCTTTTCCATTTGGCTAATATCCGGTT
This sequence comes from Aequorivita iocasae, assembly GCF_016757735.1. Taxonomy (NCBI): domain Bacteria; kingdom Pseudomonadati; phylum Bacteroidota; class Flavobacteriia; order Flavobacteriales; family Flavobacteriaceae; genus Aequorivita; species Aequorivita iocasae. The sequence goes on along the minus strand of NZ_CP068439.1, from coordinate 631,948 downwards.
AAAAAATTACTGTTTGATTATTTTTAGGGTGGCTTGATTGCCGGTACTGGTTGTAAGGGTTGCGAAATATACACCTGCCGAAGTGTTGATTTCCACAGCTATTGTTTGTGTGTTTTTGCTGTTCGAGGTGGAAACAACTTGGCCAAGCATATTGGTGATAGTGACATTGGTCTCTGAATAGGTTTGCCCCAGGTTTATAGTAAACTTGCCGTTTGTTGGGTTTGGATAGGCGCTGATGGGCGAGGGAAAGGTGTTTTGCGAAAGGCCAAGAATTGCCGGGGTGGTTTTAAATATCCAATAATCGTCTAGACCTTCACTGTTTTCACTTTTGTCGCCAGAGATGTTTGAGTCTGAGGAGCAGAACATGGCAAAATTGCCATCTGCAGTTGGAAGGATGTAAGAGCCGCTTTCATCTGCTGCGCCGCCGATGGAGTTTTGGGAGATTATACCTCCCACAGAGTTAAGTCTTAAAAGCCAATAGTCATAACCGCCATTGCTGTTTTCGGTCTTGTCGCCACTTATGTTACTATTGCTCCAGCAGGCAACCATAAAGGTGCCATCGGAGAGTTGCATTACATCGCGCGGGTAATCAATGCCGTTGCCGCCTATGGTGTTCTGCCAAAGCAAGTTGCCGCTGCCGTCCAATTTTAAAATCCAGGCGTCATAATCGCCCTGTGAGTTTTCGGTCTTGTCTCCCGAAATATTAGATTTGGAATAGCCGCCCACCAGATAACCGCTATCTGCCAATTGTACCATATCCCGAAACACATCGCTATCATTTCCGCCAAGGGTTCGGTTCCATTGTACAGTTCCACTTGCGTCAAGCTTTACTATCCAGTAATCATTGCCCCCGCGTGTGTTTTCGGTTTTATCACCTGAAATTGGAGAGTTTGAAAAACCTCCGATTATAAAACCTCCGTCGTTAGTTTGAAATGCAGCTTGTGGACGGTCAACCAAACTGCCGCCTATGCTGTTCTGCCATAATATGCTTCCGCTGCTATCCAGTTTCAGTGCCCAGAAGTCGCGCTGTCCATTGGTAGGCACGGTTTTGTCTCCATTTACATCGCTATCGGAGTACCCGCCCACAAAATACCCGCCATCTGCGGTTTGAACTATGTAGGTGTCAAATTCGGGTTGGTTGCCGCCATAGGTTTTTTGCCAAGTAATATTTCCTGCTGCATCTAGTTTTAATATCCAATAATCCAAACCTCCGCGGGAGTTTTCGGTTTTGTCGCCAGAAATGTTTGAATCTGAACCGGCGCCTAATATATAACCGCCATCTGTGGTTTGGTGCATGGAGATAAGATAGTCATCTCCCGCTCCGCCGATGGTGTTTTGCCATTGGATGTTTCCGGTATCGTCTACTTTTACGATCCAGATATCAATCTGGCCGTTGCTGTTTTCGGTTTTGTCGCCAGAAATATTACTTGTTGAATAGCCGCCAAGAATGTACCCGCCGTCGGTAGTGGCTTGAAATGCAGTTGAGAAATCGGTATTGCTACCGCCGATGGTGTTTTGCCAAAGGATGGCCGGGTCTTGGGAAAACAAACAGAATGTACCGAAGAGGTATGCTAGAAAAGTAATTGAAGCTTTCATTATTTTGGTTGTTAAGGATTACTAGGGTATCATCGGTAGGTTCGAGAAATGTCATCGCTAATCGGAAAAAGAATAAAGGCAAAAGGGGAAAGACTGATAGGGCAAGCAGGGGATGCGTTTTTCAATTTCTCAATTTCTATTTTGGGGTAGGCATTCCTTCGTCTCGCCAAAAAAAATGCCCCATATTTAGGGGCATTCCCGGTTGATGTTCAACCTTACAAGCTATTGAGGAATTATTCTTTTATAATCCTTAAAAAGGTAGATCCTTCTCTAGTATGCACATATCTTTATCGAAACAGCTCTTGCTATGTCATCACTTTCATTACAAGTAATTTTGTTTTACCTTTGTTATCTATCCCTATCACTATGCCGCAACACAGGTTTATAGTTTGCAATTACTCCCAAAGTTTGACTATTGGAACAGTTGGGTGGCAATCGCCGAGCAATATTGCCTTGGTGAAATATTGGGGTAAATATGGGGAGCAAATGCCACTGAACCCATCCATCAGTTTTACCTTGAAAAACTGCCATACCCGAACTCTTCTTAATTATGAAAAGAAACAAACTGACGGGTTTGAGTTTGAGGTTTTTCTCGATGGGAACAGGGAAACTTCCTTTGAGCCGAAGATTCAAAAGTTTTTTGAAAGGGTAGTGGTGTATTTGCCATTTTTGAATGATTTCAAATTTAAAATTGAAACCACAAACAGTTTTCCACATAGTAGCGGGATTGCCTCTTCTGCTAGTGGGATGAGTGCATTGGCACTTTGCTTGATGGACATGGAGCGCCAAATGCAGCCAGATATTACCGCTTCTTATTTTAATGAAAAAGCTTCCTTTCTTGCCCGATTAGGTTCTGGGAGCGCTTGCCGAAGTGTAGAGGGGCCTTTGATTGTATGGGGTGAACATACAGAAATTGAGGGTAGCAACAACTGTTTTGGAACACAATATCCTTTTGAGATCCATCAAAATTTTAGCGGTTATCAAGATACTATTCTTTTAGTGGATAAAGGCGAAAAACAGGTAAGTAGCACCGTGGGTCATAATTTGATGGTGGATCACCATTTTGCTGAACAGCGCTTTCGGCAGGCAAAGGAAAATCTTTCCAAATTACTTCCAGTTTTTACAAGTGGCGATCTTACAGAATTTATTAAAATAGTGGAACACGAGGCTTTGTCGCTACACGCCATGATGATGACCTCTATGCCATATTTTATATTGATGAAACCGAACACTCTGGAAATAATAAATTGCATTTGGAAATTTCGCAAAGAAACCAATAGCAACCTTTGCTTTACACTGGATGCCGGTGCCAATGTGCACGTACTTTATCCAAAAGTTGAAAAAGATACCGTCTTGCAATTCATTAAAAAGGAACTCTCGCAGTATTGCAAAAACGGAGAGTTTATTGAAGATGAGGTTGGTTTGGGGGCTATCAATATCCAGCGTTAAACCGTCTTTTCCTTTTTATTGCCAATAAGCATTACAAGTCCAAGAGCTACAATTCCAGCCAACAAATACCACCACCAAGCAGCACCAGTTTTTAAATCTATGGAGGCGGTATCGCCAATAAGAACGAGTCCTGCCCAATATTGTGGTGCTGCAGTACGCCCTTCCGCAGTTTCAATATAGCGTAGTTTAGCTTTGCGCAGTGCTTCGTCTTTTGGTATCCCTTCGGAAAGATTATCATAAAATAACTTTACAATTTTTGCGCTGGATTCTTCATCTATTTCCCAAAGACTGGTCAAGATGCTTTCGCTTCCGGCATAATTAAAGGCGTGTGCTAATGATATCATTCCTTCACCGGCTTGATAGGTGGGTTTGCCAGTCTCACAGGCAGTGAGAATGGCAAGGTTTGACGAAAGATTTATGTTGTAAATTTCATAGGAATACAATGAGTTTTCATCATAACTTTCTTTGACTTCGGTCTTTTTTGCGAAAATAAGTCTGCTCAACTCTGGACTAATATTGTTGCTTTCTGCGTGGGTGCCTATGTGGATTATTTTATGTTCTTTAGCTTGTTTAATGAATAAATCCTTGCTTGCGTTTTCATTTACAAAATAACGGCCGTTGAAAATTTTGGAATACTGTTTTACCAATTCCTCGCTAAAGGGTTGGGGCAAAAGGGTAAGATAGGTTTTATCCAGCTTTACCGAATCTTTTATAGCCAGTTGGTATTCCTCTTTCATCTTTTTGTTGAAGCCGGGGGCAAAGGCAATAAAATCGGAAGAGTAATCCGCTACCTTGCCTTGGTCCTTATAGAGCAACAAACTGAAATTGTATGATATATCATATTTTGCCAAAAGACTGTTTGTGGCCATTTCTTGAAAATTCTTTATCGGTTTGGGCGTAAGCGTTTCAAAACTTAAGTTGAAAAGTTCTCTGTCAGGCACGATTACTACTTTATGACTAAACACGTATTTTTCCAGAGGAAACCAGAGCGCCCTATATAGTTCATAGAGTAACGGTCTGGTTTTTTCAACGGAAAACTCATCATTTTTTATTTTTGATATGTGGTTTTTGACCGAAGTATAATTTAAACGCACCATTTTTTTTATTGAGGGAGAAACAACAAAAGCATACAGTTGATCTTCAATAAAAATATACCGCACAACGGTTGTATTCTCTGGAATTTTTTGTTGAAGATCGGTCAGTGATTCCTCCAACGTGGCATAGCGCATTTTATAGTATTTAGGAAAATGTTGCTTGAGCGAATCCAAAAAGCTTTCCCAGTTTTCAGAAGCTTCAAAAAAGGAGTAGAGGCTGCCGTTTTCCGAATCATTTAAAGAAGACCTCATTTGGTCTTTTAGGGTGCTTTCGCGCTCTAATACCTGTGTTGGAATGTGCTGAAAACGAACGTTATCCCGAAGGTTTAGTCGCGAACGGATACGGTTGTAGATACTGGATTCGTGAAGGGCGATAAGCTTATCTAAATACAGTGGATTTTTAGTGGTTTCATAGAGTTCCAGCCGTAATTTTTCGGCAAAAGTTAAAAGTTCCTCATTTTCGGTTATTAGAAGCGTTACATCTTCGTGGTTGGTAATTATTTTTTTGCGTTGGTCCAGGATGGAAATTCCTTCTTCAATTTGCTGCAAAAGTTCTTTTAAGAGAAAAGGATTTTTGTTTTCTGCCAAATAGTATTTTGATGCTGCATTTATCAGCAAAGCTTGTGGCTTTCTGTATTGGGTAAGGATGGAATCTGTTGTGCTTATTTTTCCGCCTTTATCTAAAACGTTGAAGCGGAGTGCTTCATCACTATATTTTTCTGCTTCTGCATACTCCTTTAAATGGTAATATACCTGTGCGAGGTTTACGGTGTGGTAAAACTCTTGTAGTGTGTTTTTGAAATCTCCGTTATGGGTAAAATTATAAGTTTCATTGGCCAACGCGAGGGCTTTTTCCTTTTTTCCGTTTTTAGCGGCAAATAGGGAATATTCCATAATATTGTCTAAAAAATCTTTGGTATAGGTAGTGCCCATCGTTTTTTGATAGACTATTCTAGCCTTTTCATAAAAAAGGGCGGCGTTATCTACATCTTCCTCGTGCTCATAAATAGTGGCTCGGGTAGAAAGGGCTGCTGCTTCCCAATACAAATCTGCGCTGCCGCTACTTTTTAAGAGTAGTAAGGCGGTATCGGCATTTTTGGCGGCACCTTCAAAATCACGGCTGGCTGTTTTTGCTTCCGCAAGAATGATGTTTGAAATGATAATATTAATATCGTTTTCCTCAAAAAGTTTTTTCTTTTGTTCAAAAGAATACTCGATTAATTCCTGGGCGCGCGAATGTTCCCCTAGCGTATTGTAGAAAGTGGCCATATTATCAATGACTATGAATTGATGGTTTTTTGCCTTATAAGTACGGGCTTCATCGGTAGAACGGTTTATATATTCTTGAAACCCTTCGATTGATTCTTCTGAAATGGCGATGGCTTCTTGATTTTTTCCCAAAGCATTCCACAGCACGGCAAGGTTCATCTTTACTAATGCGGGACGGTAATACCGATTCATTATATCGGTTTCATCTGTTTTTTCGAGAACATTCACGGCTTCCTGAAAATAATATTTGGCGCTGTCCAGTTTTGCTTCCTGCCACATCATTCCGCCAAGCGCATTATAGATTTGGTTGTAAAACACATAATCTTGCTGACCTGTTTTTATCAATAATTTTAAGGCTTTAAGGTAATGTGATTTTGCCAATGGAAAATCGCCCAGTTTTGATGCGTAAAATCCCTGGCGGTATTCAAGGCCTGCCCGATCGGTGTTATTGGGTTCTGTGTTTTTTTGGGCAAAGGGAATTGCAGTTTTAAGTAGTTTGTATGCCTCTTCGTGCTTGCCCGCATCATCGTATATCCAGCCCAGTTCGGTTATGGCTTCCACTATATAATGTGGACTGGCGTGTCTTTTTATTTCTTCTGTAAGATTTTCGGCTTTTTTAACAGCAAGATTTTTGTTGCCGTTGTTCAATTTAAAACTTCCTTCAAACTGAATGTAGCTATAGAGGCTATCGTATTTTTTTTCGGCTTTATAGAAAGCAATGCTTTTTGCTACTTCGGTACGTGCTGCTGCCAAGGAATCCTGTTCAATAAGGGTTTGGATTTTTTTTACTGTTGTGTTTTTTTCCTGTGTAAACCCAAGAAAAAATGTGAAAAGAAACAGTAGTGGAAAGGCAAAGGCAAATCTCCGGTTTTTATTTATCATAATTTAGAATTTCCAAATAATTAAATTAATTCCGGGGGATAATGTTATGAAAGATACAAATAATTTTTCTTCAAATTATTTTGGGTTTTAAAAATTTTCCAGATTCCTAAAAAGACACATTTGGAAAAAGCCGCATTAGTCTAAAAAAGTACTCAAAAAAACCTAAATATAATTTTACAAAACTTATATACAGCAAATTGGGAAGGTTTATAGATGGATATGTTCACATATATTTCTGAAAACATAATTGCGAAAATGGTTATCTTTGTCGCGGATTTCAGAATTAAAATCTGTATTTTTATAGCTATAACAACACAATTTATGCGCGGCCCCCTCTTTTACTCAAAAATTTTACTTTTCGGTGAATATGGAATCATTAAAGATTCCAAAGGATTATCAATTCCGTACAATTTTTACAATGGTGCGCTAAAAATTGATAAACACCACACTGTTTCTACCCACAAATCAAATGCGAGTTTAAAACGCTTTGCTGAATATTTGGAAACGCTTCAAAAGGAAGACCCAAACTTGGTTACCTTTGATATGGAATCCTTAAAAAAGGATGTTGAAGCCGGATTGTATTTTGACAGTAGTATTCCCCAAGGGTACGGAGTGGGTAGCAGTGGCGCTTTGGTGGCGGCTATTTATGATAAATATGCCAATAATAAGATTACCGTGCTTGAAAACTTAACACGGGAAAAGTTACTTTCCTTAAAAGCTATTTTTGCCGAAATGGAATCTTTTTTCCACGGAAAATCTTCAGGTCTAGACCCTTTGAATAGTTATTTGAGCCTTCCCATTTTGATCAATTCCAAGGATAATATTGAGCCGGCTGGAATACCTTCACAAACTGAAAATGGAAAGGGTGCCGTGTTTTTATTGGACAGCGGCAGTACTGGCGAAACCGCGCCGATGGTCCAGATTTTTATGGAAAATATGAAACAGGAAGGTTTTCGCAATATGCTGAAAGACCAATTTGTAAAACATACCGATGCCTGTGTTGATGATTTTTTAAAAGGTGACGTAAAGTCACTTTTTGGAAACATCAAGCAACTCTCAAAAGTAGTGCTCGATAATTTTAAACCTATGATTCCCGCACAATTTCACAAACTGTGGAAGAAGGGAATAGATAGCAATGCATACTACCTAAAATTATGCGGTTCAGGCGGTGGTGGCTATATGCTTGGCTTCACCGAGAATATTGACGAAGCGCGCAAAGCATTGAAAGATTATAATCTGGAAGTGGTTTATAGTTTTTAGGAATACTTTTTCTGAAATTCCTCTTAGATTTCTTCAATCCTAAAATTTTATGCTGAACCGAAAACAAAAACTCTTCCTGCTAAAGTTTTTCAGCTTGTTTTCTGTGGTTCGCGGCTATAACATTCTAATTATTGTTATTGCACAATACCTTACTAGTATTTATATTTTAGCGTCTGATTTGCCTGTGAGGCAGGTTTTGTTTGATGTAAATTTATTGATGCTCGTTTTGGCATCTTCTTCAGCAATTGCCGGCGGATACATTATAAACAGTTTTTATGACAGCGAAAAGGATTTAATAAACCGTCCGCGTAAAACCATGCTGGACAAACTTGTGAGCCAGCGCACCAAGCTTTCGGCGTATTTTGTGCTCAACTTTTTATCGGTCATCTTTGCAAGTTATGTTTCCTTTAGAGCAGTGTTATTCTTCTCAATTTATATATTTTTCCTTTGGTTGTATTCCCATAAGCTTAAAAAATATCCATTCATTGGTAATATTACTGCGGCCATTATGGCTGTAGTTCCCTTCTTTGCAATATTTGTGCATTATGCAAATTTTGACGTGGTTATTTTCGTTCATGCTACCTTTTTGTTTTTGCTTATTTCTATGCGCGAATTGGTAAAGGACCTCGAAAACCTAAAAGGCGATTTAACACATGGCTATAAAACTATTCCCGTGGTTTATGGTGAAAAGACTTCAAAAAGAATGTTGACTGTGCTGAGTATGTTAACGCTTGCGCCCATCATTTTGCTCATCACAAAATTTAAGGAAGAAATAGGCTATATGGACTACTATTTTTATGCAAGTATCGTCGGCCTAGCTGTGTTTCTCGCGGTTTTGTGGTATTCAAAAAACAAAATACATTATATGGTGTTGCACAATATTTTGAAGTTTGCCATCGTCATCGGAGTTTTTAGTATTGTGTTAATAGATGTAGATTTACTGTTAAGCCGTTTTTCCTAGATTTGAAATTAGAGGCTATTATTTTTCAGTTTTGTGAAAAGATCCCAAACCACCACCCCCACGCTTACCGAAATATTAAGTGAATGCTTCGTCCCAAACTGTGGAATTTCAATCACGGCATCGCTTGCACTGACTACTTTTTGTTGAACTCCCTTCACTTCGTTTCCAAAAACAACTGCATAGGTTAAATTATTTTGAACTGAAAAATCATTCAAATTTACGGAAAGCTCCGCCTGTTCAATAGAAGCTACAAAAATACCTTCCTGCTTTAGTTTTGAAACTACATCGAGTGTGTTTTCAGCATATTCCCAATCCACGCTTTCCGTTGCGCCAAGAGCGGTTTTTTGGATGTCTTTGTGCGGTGGTTTTGCGGTAATGCCGCAGAGATAGATTTTCTTTACCAAAAAAGCATCCGCAGTGCGAAAAACAGAACCGATGTTATTTAAACTGCGAATATTATCGAGGATGATTATAAGGGGCGTTTTTTCCGAAGCTTTGTATTCTTCGGGGTTTATACGGTCCAATTCGCTGTTTTTCAGTTTTCGATTTTTCATAGGCGGCAAAGTTAATCGTTCGGTGGCAAAAGTTGAAGCGAATTGTTGATAAAACCCAATAAATCCTAATCACTTCATTTTAAAGAAAACAGCATTTTAGTTACATTTATCGATTAAAGATTTTTTTGACTTATGGCGAAGAAGGAAACCCCGTTAATGAAGCAGTACAATACTATAAAAGCTAAGTATCCCGATGCTTTGCTGCTGTTCCGTGTGGGTGATTTTTACGAAACTTTTGGAGAAGATGCCGTGCGTGCGGCGGGAATTTTAAATATTACGCTCACACATCGTAACAACGGTGGCGATAGGACTGAGCTTGCCGGTTTCCCGCACCATTCCTTGAATACCTATTTGCCAAAACTGGTTATGGCGGGTTGCCGGGTTGCTATTTGCGACCAATTGGAAGATCCAAAAATGACCAAAACAATCGTAAAGCGTGGCGTTACGGAACTGGTTACACCTGGGGTTGCTTTTAATGATGATATCTTGCAATCAAAATCGAACAATTTTTTGGCTGCTGTACACTTTGGGTCGAAGAATTTAGGTGTTTCTTTTTTGGATGTTTCCACGGGCGAGTTTTTGGTTTCGGAAGGTTCAGCGGAATATGTTGATAAATTGCTTCAGAATTTTAACCCTTCCGAAGTGCTTTTTTCAAAACAGAAACGAAAACTTTTTTCTGAAACTTTTGGAAATAATTATCACGTTTTCCATCTCGAAGATTGGATTTTCCAAAGCGATTATTCGTTTGAAACGCTTACAAAACATTTCGACGTTAAAAATTTAAAAGGTTTTGGCGTAGATCATTTGGAAGAAGGCATAATCGCTGCAGGCGCTGCACTTCATTATTTAAGTGAAACACGCCACACAAAATTGCAACATATTTCGAAATTGGCGCGTATTGCGGAAGATGAATACGTGTGGATGGACCGTTTTACCATCCGCAATTTGGAACTGTACCATTCCAATCAGCAGAACGCGGTTACGCTTTTGGATGTCATTGATAAAACCATTTCGCCTATGGGCGGGCGGCTTTTGAAGCGGTGGATGGCGCTTCCTTTGATAAATACCGAAAAAATAAACCGCCGTCACGAAGTTGTAAGCTTTTTGCTCGACAACCCGATTACTCTAGAAAAAATCCAACAATACACCAAACGCATCGGCGATTTGGAACGATTGATTTCAAAAGTGGCAACGGGCAAAGTGAATCCGCGAGAGGTTATCCAACTTAAAAATTCTTTGGAAGCAGTTGTTCCCATAAAAGTTTTGGCGCTGAATTCCAAAAACGAATCGTTGAAAATTATTGGCGAACAATTGCACGATTTGGAATTGCTTCGTAATAAAATAAAGGAAACACTTTTTGAGGAAGCTCCGGTAAATATTCTGAAAGGAAATTCAATCGCCGAGGGTTTTTCAGAAACTCTGGACGAATTGCGGAATATTTCAGCAAACGGAAAGGAATATCTTGATGAAATGCTTGAACGCGAAACCAAGCGCACCGGGATTTCTTCACTTAAAATAGCTTCTAACAATGTTTTTGGATATTACATAGAAGTTCGAAACACCCACAAGGACAAAGTTCCGCCGGAATGGATCCGTAAACAAACATTGGTTAGCGCCGAAAGATATATTACCGAAGAATTAAAAGAGTACGAAACAAAAATCCTTGGCGCCGAGGAAAAGATTCTCGCTTTGGAGCAGGAAATTTTTTCAAAATTGGTGGATTGGATGCTTCAGTTTATAGGTTCGGTGCAGCAAAATGCGGCATTGATTGCGCAAATGGATTGTCTTTGTTCTTTCGCAACGCAAGCGAAAGAAGCAAATTACACGCGCCCGCTTTTAGACGAAACTTTTGATTTGGATATAAAAGAAGGGCGCCATCCGGTAATTGAGAAACAACTTCCGCCAGACGCACCTTATATTGCGAACGATGTTTTCCTTGACCGCGAAAACCAGCAAGTTATTATGATAACCGGGCCGAATATGAGCGGGAAATCTGCTATTCTTCGGCAAACGGCCCTGATTGTTCTATTGGCGCAGATGGGAAGTTTTGTTCCGGCTTCGGCAGTGCGAATGGGTTGTGTGGACAAGATTTTTACCCGAGTAGGCGCAAGCGATAATATTTCGATGGGCGAATCTACTTTTATGGTGGAGATGAACGAGACGGCGAGTATTCTGAACAATCTTTCGGAGCGGAGTTTGATTCTTTTGGATGAAATTGGCCGGGGAACAAGCACGTACGATGGAATTTCCATTGCGTGGGCAATTAGCGAATATCTTCACGAGCACCCTTCCAAAGCAAAAACGTTGTTTGCGACCCATTATCACGAGTTGAACGAAATGACGGAAACTTTTCCGCGGATAAAAAATTACAATGTTTCGGTTAAGGAATTGAAGGATAATGTTCTTTTTCTTCGGAAATTGGTTCCCGGAGGAAGCCACCACAGTTTTGGAATTCACGTTGCAAAAATGGCGGGAATGCCGCAAGCCGTTCTTCAACGCGCAAATAAAATTTTGAAAAGACTCGAAAAAAGCCACGCTTCCGAAGAACTGACCGAAGAAATGAAGGCTGTTTCCAAAGAAGAAATGCAATTGAGCTTTTTTAAACTGGACGATCCATTGCTGGAAGAACTTCGTGAGGAAATATTAGAGATTGATATAGATACACTTACACCTGTGGAGGCCTTAATGAAATTGAACGAAATTAGGCGGATGTTACAGCGGAATGCTTCGGTTAAATTGAAAAAGTAAATTTCAGCAATAATTTATCAAAAAAGACTTTGCTTTTGAAGTAAAATTTTTAAATTTGCTCCCGCTTTGAATGTGAAGCGACGTTCATTAAATATTCTGCGAAAATAGCTCAGTTGGTAGAGCGCCACCTTGCCAAGGTGGAGGTCGCGGGTTCGAATCCCGTTTTTCGCTCAACCTTGAATGCCGATGCAATTCGGCATTTTTTGTTAAGTCCGAGTTGTATAGACAACTGCTCGAGTGGTGGAATTGGTAGACACGCCGGACTTAAAATCCTGTGACCATCTGGTCGTGCGGGTTCAAGTCCCGCCTCGAGTACTTAAAAGCTTCTTCTTTATTGAAGGAGCTTTTTTTGTAAAGGGAGTTTTTTGTAGATATAGCTTACCAACATATTACCCAGCGGAAAGTAAACTGCGAAAAACAGCGTCATTGCTAGGGTTAAATTGTATGGAGTAAACAATTGAGACAGTATATTATTAGGATATACGTATGAGGTTTGGAAAGTATAGCCCGAAAGCTCTAATATTCCTATTGCCAAAAGTCCATAACAGTATTGGTTAAAAAAGGAATATTCTTTTATCAATATTGAAATGGGTACCATATAGAGTACGTAACAGGTAATTATTTGCCACCAATATTCAAAACGGACTATTTCAAAATAAATTCCGATGCTATTCATCAGAATGCCAGTTACCAAATATAGAATGCTATAAATGCACACTTCCGCGAAGGAAACTTTTCTTAATTTTTCTGTTAGAGTCTCAAGCATACCTTTAAAAAATTGAGGTTACAAAATAAAAAAAGCCCTTTCAATTTGAAAGGGCTTTTAGGTTTTTTAGCAAAAAATGCTTATTGACCGTCAGTAGCGTCTTCAACAGCTTCTTCAGTTTCCTGAGCAGCGTTCTCTACAGCATCTCCTGCATCTTCCATTGCATCTTCAGTAGCTTCAGCAGCGTTGTCTATTGCTTCTTCGGTTTCAGTTTGCATAGTTTCAGCAGACTCTTCCATGTTTTCTTCTTTGGTTTCTCTGCAAGAGTAAACTGAAGCAACTAAAGCAAGAGCGGCAAGTGATAAAAATACTTTTTTCATTGTTGAAATAGATTAGTGATTAATAGTGGGCAAAAGTAATTAAAAAATTAATTCAAAACTTTTTTTCGGGTAAATATTTCCAATACCTTTTTGGAATATGTTTTATATGCAAACGCATATTCTTTCGGGTTGGTATATTACTGTTTTTAAAGTAGATGCCCCACAGTTTTTGAAAATGCATTTCATCTACCGTAAAATATGTAAGAGCCCTTGTGGTGCTGTTTACTTCAGCAGAAATTTCCAACTCAATTAATGCTGCCTTTTGGAGGTTGTAAAAAATACCATATTTACGTTTCAGGTCATAAATAAGCCATTTTTGATCCGCATATCTTTTTTTGAAATGTTCCATATTTAAGGGTAAAACATTAAAATCTGGCTCAATGGTCGCAAAATAAATTCCATCGTTAGTTAATCGAAAGCGTACGAAGGCATCCATCCTGTGTTTTTCGCGATCCACCTTTTTTGAAACTTTGTCTATTTCAAGAATAATGGGGTCACTGTAATCATTCTCAATAGATACTTCAGAAGAAAAAGTGCGTTTTATAAAGTGTAATATAGCATTTTCAATTGTTGGGATTTCACTTAAGAAAGCTTTGTAGATTTTTTCTCTCCCTCGTACCGAAACTTTTTTTGAAAGTCCCTTCCAAACACGTTTTGCTTTTCCGTAGTCCGTAATTATTTCCTTGTCTATATACAAAAAGCTAGGTTGGGAGTTTTCTTTTTTTACAATTGAAGCATCGTCCAATTTATGTTCATAAAAGTAGAATACGGCTGAAAGAAGCCCCTCGAAGCTTCCATCATAAATTAAAATGAATTTCATGCAGACTGAAAACTTGGATTTTCAAACAGATTTAGCTGGGTATTTAACTCTTTTCTGAATTTGCTTTCAGAGCCATTCATTATCAATCCTTTTAATTGTGAGGCAGTCCTATCTTTTCCTTCAAAAATTCTGGAATCACAGGTTATAAAATATTTTGCCCTATTCAAGGAAGCGCCAATTAATTTAAGATTTTCCCAGTTAAGTTTTCGATACTTGCGTGCAGCTATAATTTTATGAACTGACTTAACTCCCAAACCCGGCACTCGAAGTAGCATTTGCATATCTGCCTTATTTATATCTACAGGAAATTGGTCTAGATTGCGGAGGGCCCAGCTTAATTTGGGATCAATATCTGATTCTAAATTAGGATGCTCCGCATTCAGCAATTCGCGAACATCAAAACCATAAAACCGAAGGAGCCAATCTGTTTGGTAGAGTCTATTTTCACGTATAAAAGGAACGGGTGTGCCAATGGCGGGTAGTCGATTATCGTGACTAATGGGAACATAACCTGAATAATAAACCCTTTTTAGATTAAATGATTTATAAAAATATGCCGAAGTGTACATGATTTCTGCGTCGCTTTCACCACTGGCACCCACAATCATTTGTGTGCTTTGTCCTGCTGGGGCATAGAGCGGAACTTTTTTTAAGAGGCTTTTTTCATTTTTATATTGAATAATTTCATTTTTAACTTTTTCCATAGGTTTTATAAAATCTTTTCTGTTTTTGTCCGGTGCTAGTAATTTCAAGCCTTTTTCTGTGGGAATTTCAATATTTACGGAAAGACGATCTGCATATAGGCCAGCTTCCCGCATTAATTCATCGCTTGCACCTGGAATGGACTTTAGGTGAATGTATCCGTTGAAATTTTCTTCCTCACGCAACTTTTTTGCCACGGCTATCAAGCGTTCCATTGTGTAATCTGCGTTTTTGAAAATTCCGCTGCTTAAAAAAAGACCCTCAATGTAATTACGCCTGTAAAAATTTATGGTTAGGTCTACCACTTCCTGTACTTTAAAAGCGGCACGCTTTATATCATTGCTTTTTCGCGTAACGCAGTAAGCACAATCAAAAATGCAATGATTGGTAAGCAGAATTTTTAACAACGAAACACATCTACCATCTTCAGTATAACTATGGCAGATGCCCATTCCGCTGCTATTGCCTAGGCCGTTGTTTTTATTCTCTCTTTTACTTCCACTTGAAGAACAGGAAACATCATATTTTGCAGCATCGGCTAAAATGCTGAGTTTTTCTTTTATTCGATTAAAATCCATAGCAAAATTTGGAGTATTGCCAAAAATAAGGAAATATTCCAACCCTAATGGATATAATCCAAAAAATTATTTGGATATTTTCCAAAATAGTATATATTTGGGTATGAAAACACAGCTACCCATTGAAGCGCAACGTTTTAAAAAGTTGCGTGAAGAACTCAATTATACTCAGCAATCCTTTGCTGAAATTTTAGATATTGGTGCAACTACAGCTGATATTGAAAGGGGTAAGACTAAAATAACGGGAAAAGTTATTATGGAGCTTATGGCCCAATTCAATATCAATCCCTTATGGATTTATGGCAAAAGTTTTGAAAAGCATATAAATACTTCGCGAGGTGATGTAAGTCCTAAGGTTTTAACTGTAGACACCACCGGTAATGACAGTATTCTTCTGGTAAACCAGAAAGCTGCGGCCGGTTATCCAAACAATATTCATGACACGGGTTGGTACCAAACCTTACCAGCTTTTAATATTCCTTTGCCAGAATATAGGAATGCGTCATATCGCGGCTTTCAAGTAGAAGGGGACAGTATGCTGCCAAACATTAAACCGAATGAATGGGTGTTGGGCCGTGCCGTACCAAGTATTAACGAGGCGACGGATAGTAAGATTTATATTGTTGTGCTCAGGGATTCAGTTTTAGTGAAAAAACTTCAGAAAATTCCTAATAACCCACAGCGTATTCGGCTCATTTCGTTGAATACGGAATATTTGCCAATAAATGTAAAAGTTAAAGATATTCAAGAGCTTTGGATGGTCAACAGCAAATTAACGTTTGGGGTTGATGAACCCTCCGAGAGTAATTTGCTCCGTCAGCTACAACAATCTATGGAAGAGCTTAAAACTCAAATGAGAGATACTGTAAATAAAAAAACCGACTGAAACAGTCGGTTTTTTTATAGTTAAAGCTGGGGGTTAATTATTTTCGTCAATTTTTATTTTAGTATCCCCATCTTCATCTTTTTTAATTTTTACTTCTTTCTCGTCGGTTTCCATTTTAATCTTAGTGTCCCCGCCGTCTTCTTTGATTTTCACATCGGCGCCTTCATCCTGCATTTCTTGGATGATTGCTTCTTTTTCAGTTACTTCTTCTTTGTTTTCACGACAAGAAGTAAAGCTTGCAGAAATAAATGCTGCACTTAAAATAAATAATGCTACTTTTTTCATAATTGTTGATTTTAAAAGTTAATTAGGTTGTATTAAAGATTTTGTTTAAATATCATCTGTTCCGCCGGTACCGGTATTTTCTTGAATTTCGTTTACACCTTCTTGAATAGTATTTTCTACGGGATCTGTAGCATCATCATCTGTTATATCTTTAACTTCATCTTCAGCATCTTCCATAGCATCATTAACATCATCAACTACATCTTCAACATCGTCGGCTTTTTTATTTTCACGACAAGAAATAAAACTTGTTCCAAAGGCAACTACCAGAGCGAAACTTAAAATTAGTTTTTTCATAATATTGAGTTTTAGAATCCGATTTAATCATCATTACCGATGTCCTCGATTTTCTTGTCAATTTCATCATTTACCTCTTTATCCACCTTTTTTGCAGTCCTTTCAAGAATTCCCTCATTTTCTGGGGTTTCTGGCTCTACTTCAACTTCTACCTCTCGAATTACTTCCTTGGTTTCAGTCTTTTGCTCACGGCATGAACCAAAGGCTAATGAAACTATTGCGAATGCAATAAACAGTTTTCTCATAATTAGATTGTTTTTAAATGTTAAAACAAATCTAGCTTTTAAAATTCTTGAAATGTATAATTATATGCTAAAAATTGTGAAAATAGTATTAATTAAGTAAAATGTATTTTAAGAATGAATTGATTTTCTTAAAAATATCAGTTTTGGGTGTTTTCAATCTGTCTTAAGGTAATCAATTATTTTTTTGGTTGCGCCTGTATTTTTATTGACAAAATGCCCAGCAATCAACCCTGTTTTATTTCGAAATGAATCATTTAGAATTAATTTGTTAAGAATTTCAGTGCATTCCGAAGCGTTTGAAATTGAAAACAAACCCGCTAAACCCCGAAGTCTTTTCGCCTCTGGGAATGCTTCAAAATTCTTTCCTATAACTATGGGCACCCCAAATGTAGCAGGTTCCAAAATATTATGAAGTCCCGTTTTGCCCATCGCCCCGCCTACATACGCTATGTCTGCATAGCTGTATAATTTGCTCAACAAGCCGATACAGTCAATTATCAAAACAGAATAATCTGATATATTTACATCGTCTATTTTTGAATGAAGCACTGTTTTTTTTACAATCCTTTTAGTGAAATCCTCGATTTTATCTGCTTCTATTTTATGGGGAGCAATGATGAATTTTACGTTTTCGGGAGCGGAATTTATATAATGCAGAAGTACGGCTTCATCTTCGGGCCAGGTGCTTCCGCAGACAACACAGAGCGAATTTCCTTTGAAATCTTCTGCAAATTTTAGGGTGTTGTCCATTTCAATTTGGTGCGAAACCCTGTCAAAACGTGTGTCGCCACTTACACGAGTGTTGGTAAAACCAATATTTTTTAAAAGCGTTTCAGAATTTTTGTCCTGCAGAAAAAAGTGATCAAAAGTAGCTAATACCTTTCGCATAAAGCCGCCGTAAGGTTTAAAAAAGATTTGGCTTTCCCTGAAAACACCCGAAACCAACAAGGTGGGAATGTTCTTTTTCTGAAGCTCAAAAAGATAATTGGGCCAAAACTCATATTTCACAAAAAAGGTAAGCGATGGATGAACCGCAGAAATAAACTTTTTTGCATTGGCCGGCGTATCCATTGGAAGATACACCACTGCATCTGCCAAAGGTGTGTTTTTCTTTATTTCATATCCCGAAGGCGAAAAAAAACTCACCACAATTTTATGGTCGGGTTTTAATTTTTTTATTGCTTCCATTATGGGCACCCCCTGTTCAAACTCTCCTAAAGAAGCGCAGTGAAACCAAATGGTTTTGTCGGTAGCGGAGATTTTTTGCTGAAGTGTTTCATATACACTTCTCCTGCCGTTTACAAAAAGTTTCATTTTTTTGCTGAAAAGCGCTACAATCTTTAAAAGAAAAGAGGCAATGAGAATCAGTAAATTGTAGATGGTGTGCATACCGAACAAAAATACCAAATTTCAAGTACCAAATACCAAAACCTAATCTTATAACTTAACTCTTAACAAATATCATTTTCGTAATTTTACCGAATTCAATATTATTTCAGCAGCATGAAGAAAATACAAATGGTTGACTTAAAAGGTCAATATGAAAATATAAAAGAGCGCGTGGACAGCTCCATAATGAATGTAATAGAAACCACTGCATTTGTAAACGGTCCCGAAGTCCACGAATTTCAAAAGGAACTTGAGGATTATTTAGGTGTAAAGCACGTAATTCCCTGCGCGAACGGAACAGATGCTTTGCAAATTGCAATGATGGGACTTGGCCTAAAACCCGGTGATGAGGTAA
Source organism: Aequorivita iocasae (assembly GCF_016757735.1). Taxonomy (NCBI): domain Bacteria; kingdom Pseudomonadati; phylum Bacteroidota; class Flavobacteriia; order Flavobacteriales; family Flavobacteriaceae; genus Aequorivita; species Aequorivita iocasae. The sequence continues at coordinate 613,492 of NZ_CP068439.1, read as the reverse complement.
TTACGGCCGATTTCACATTTGCAGCAACCGTAGAAGTGATAGCGCTTTTGCAATTATCACCTGTTTTGGTAGATGTGGATCCCATAAATTTCAATATAGATATAGAAGCCATAAAAAAAGCAATCACACCAAAAACCAGAGCGATAGTACCAGTCCATCTTTTTGGCCTTGCGGCGAATATGGACGAAATTATGGCCATTGCCAAAGAGCACGACCTGTATGTAATTGAGGACAACGCACAAGGTATTGGCGCCGATTACACTTCAAAAGATGGTACTAAACAAAAAACTGGAACCATTGGGCACGTGGCTTCCACGTCATTCTTTCCATCAAAAAATCTGGGATGTTATGGAGATGGCGGTGCTATTTTTACAAATGATGATGATTTGGCCCACATAATTAGAGGAATTGTAAACCATGGTATGTACGTGCGTTACCATCACGATGTGGTTGGTGTTAACAGTAGATTGGATTCCATCCAAGCGGCTGTGCTTCGTGCAAAATTGCCACATTTGGACGAATATAATGCAGCACGTAGAAATGCAGCAAGAAAATATAGTGAAGCTTTAGCTGGAATTGAAAATATTATTACACCCACCGGTTTTTGTGACAACACTCAAACCATCTGCGATGTATGCGATTGTCATGTTTTTCACCAATACACTTTAAAAATATTAAATACAGATCGAGATGCGTTGGTTAACCATTTAAACGAGAAAGGAATTCCGTGCGGGGTATATTACCCCATTCCGCTGCATCTTCAGAAGGCTTATAAAGATGAGCGCTATAAAGAAGAAGATTTTGTAGTTACCAATCAATTGGTAAAAGAAGTAATTTCACTGCCTATGCACACTGAACTTGATGATGATCAAATTAAGTATATTACAGAAACTGTTATAAATTTCGTTACCAAATAATGAAAAAAATACTCGTTACTGGCGGTTTGGGCTATATAGGGTCCCACACCGTTGTTGAACTTCAAAATTCAGGTTATCAGGTTTTAATTATCGATAATCTCTCAAACTCATCTTTAGATGTTTTGGAAGGAATTACAAATATTACTAAAACAGCCCCAACTTTTGAACGGCTCGATCTTCGCTTAAAAGCCGATGTTGCAGATTATTTCAAAAAAAATCAAGATATTGAAGGAATTATCCATTTTGCCGCTAGCAAAGCTGTGGGCGAAAGCGTTCAAAACCCATTGCTTTATTACGAAAACAATCTGAATACGCTTATTTATCTACTTCAAGAATGCAATGCTTACGGAATTGAGAATTTTATTTTTAGTTCGTCGTGCACCGTTTACGGCGAGCCGGATTCCCTTCCTATTACAGAAAATGCGCCGGTTAAGCCTGCTACTTCACCTTATGGAAATACAAAACAAATAAGTGAAGAAATACTGAAGGATACGTGTTGTATTTCGGCTTTAAAATCGATTGCGTTGCGGTATTTTAATCCTATTGGGGCGCACGAAACGGCAGAAATCGGAGAGCTTCCGGCGGGAGTGCCGCAGAATTTAGTGCCGTTTATAACCCAAACGGCGGCTGGGGTTCGGGAACAACTTTCTGTATTTGGAGATGATTACCCTACAGAAGATGGCAGTTGTGTACGCGACTATATTCATGTTGTGGATTTGGCTAAAGCGCACGTTATAGCGTTACAACGATTACTTTCTAAAAAAAATGAAACCCAGTTTGAGGTTTTCAATCTTGGAACGGGCAGAGGAAGCTCAGTTTTGGAAGTTGTAAATTCTTTTGAAACAACAACGGGCGAAAAACTGAATTATAAAATTGTGGATCGAAGACCGGGAGACGTTATAGCTGTTTATGCAGATACCCAAAAGGCAAATAAAGTATTGGGATGGAAAGCTGAAAAAACGATGGAAGACGCTCTTGAATCCGCGTGGAAGTGGGAAAAGAAAATCAGAAATATTTAATTATCAGCAACTTATATTTGTTTTTATAAAAGGTTTAACGCTTAAAATTTGGAATTGGTAACGAGCCTTTGTTTCTTTGCCACAAACCGATAAACAAAAATTATGAAGTTAGTTTCAGTGAAACGACAAACAAAAACGGAAAAAAGATTTACAGAAAAAATGGGGATGTTTACCACTAATGTGATTTACATCAAAAAAACTTTTTTGAAAGTTCCCTTTAAAACAGTACACAAATACCGTGAAACCTATTATGGCAAAATGAAAGATTGTGCAGATTGTAGGATAAGCGCATAGATAGAAAACTAAATGAAATAAAAACACCGAACGGAATTTTCCGTTCGGTGTTTTTATTTTCGAAATATCAAATTATACTTCCGCTTTTTCAGTTTCTGCAGATGCATCAATTTTCTTCACGAGCCCCTGCAAAACATTGCCTGGACCAACTTCAATAAATTTAGTAGCTCCATCTTTTATCATATTCTGTACACTCTGTGTCCACTTAACCGGAGCAGTAAGTTGAAAGATGAGGTTTTCCTTTATTTTTGAAGGATCAGTAACCGCAAATGTTGAAACATTTTGATATATAGGGCAGGCAGGTTCGGTAAATTGTGTTGCCTCAATAGCCGCTGCCAGCTCTTCACGAGCAGGCTCCATCAATGGACTGTGGAAAGCGCCACCTACCGGTAAAATCAAAGCTCTGCGTGCACCAGCTTCTTTCAAACTTTCACAGGCTTTTCCAACAGCATCCACATCGCCAGAAATTACCAATTGGCCGGGGCAGTTATAATTTGCGGCAACAACAATTCCAGGTGTGGTTGCACATATTTCTTCAACTAAATGGTCTTCCAGCCCTAAAACAGCCGCCATTGTTGAGGGTGTTTTTTCACAGGCTTTTTGCATTGCCAATGCACGTTTGTAAACCAGTAGCAACCCATCGCTAAAGGCAAGCGTTCTATTGGCAACTAATGCCGAAATTTCACCTAAGGAATGTCCTGCTACCATATCTGGCTGGAATTTATTGCCCATAACTTCTGCCAAAATGGTGGAATGAAGGAAAATAGCGGGTTGGGTAACTTTGGTTTCTTTAAGCTCGTCGGCACTGCCTTCAAACATTGTTTTGGAAATATCGAAACCTAAAATCTCATTGGCTTGTTGAAACATTTCTTTCGCTTTCGAAGAGTTTTCATAAAGATCTTTGCCCATTCCCGTAAATTGGGCGCCCTGTCCGGGAAATATATATGCTTTCATTGTCAATTGGTTTAGAAATACAAAAATAGGATTTATTATTAGGAATATCTTTTCATAACGGAATTGACTGGTGACAAATAACCACTTCCGAAAAGATTGAGATGTACCAATAAATAGTAGAGTTGCCAAAGCGGAACCCGTTCTTTCCAGCCTTCACTTAGTTGAAAAATAGCATTATAAGCTAAAAAAACTTCTTCTGAAAAACCACCGAACAATTTCATCATGGCAATATCCATTTCACGCGGCGCAAAAGCCACCGCGGGATCTATTAAAACAGGCTCATCAGTTTCGGAAACCATATAGTTGCCATTCCAAAGATCTCCGTGAATTAGGGACGGGGGGTCGTTCGGGATTTCCACAGAAATATTCTTAAAAAATCCCTCTAAGTTATTAAAATGAAAGCCTTTGTCTGAAGCCATTTTAAACTGTGGCTCCAAACGCTGGGTGATATAAAATTCTGAAGCCGAGCTGCAGAAGCCGTTTTTCTGAGGAAGACTGCCTATATAGTTATCGTGGTCCAATCCAAAATTTTGCTGTGTGGTTCTGTGCAGTGTTGCCAAATTTTCAGCAAATTTTTTCCAGAAATTTGAATTTGGAGTTCCTGTTTTCAAATATTCCATCATTAAATATGAATGATTTTGAAAAACACCAACAGCGATGATTTTCGGAATCTGGAAACTTTCCGTAGCCTGTAAAAGCTGAAGTCCTTTAGCTTCTGCCTGAAACATTCCAGGAAATTTGGAAGCATTGTTTATTTTAACAACATAATTTCCTTCTTCACATTTTAGAAGAAAAACTTTGTTGATGTCACCTCCCGAAAGTGGTTTGCAATCAATAAAGTTGAAATTGTTTTGTGAAGCTATATTTTTTAGAATGGCTTTCAAGTTTGATGCTTTTTATAAAACCTTACTGCTTTTAAAAAATTGCGAGGTTTTAAAAGGTATTATTTGCGCACCCAAGTTTCATATGTAAAGGAATACTTATGTTTTTCATCTTTAGGATGCTCCTCTTCGGAAATTAGTTCCCATTTCTCGTTTGAAAACTCTGGAAAAAAAGTATCAGCATCCTTAAAAGTTTCGTGGACTCGGGTAAGCTCAATTTTTTGTGCAAAGGGAAGTCCTATTTTATATATTTCACCACCTCCAATTATATAAGGTTTTGGGTCATCTTTTGCAATATTGAAAGCATCTTCCAAGGTTTGCACCACTATGGCACCTTCTTTTTTATAGTCTTTATTTCGGGTAATTATAATGTGGGTTCTGTTAGGAAGCGGTTTTGGGAACGATTCAAATGTCTTGCGCCCCATAATAATATGGTGGCCCGTAGTTAATTGCTTAAAACGCTTAAAATCATCGGGCAAGTGCCAAAGCAGGTCGTTGTTCTTTCCCAGTTCGTTATTCTCGCCCGCGGCGGCAATCATGGTTATCATTGTACGTCTGGCGGTAATGGGTTGTTCAGTTCGTTTTTTTTTGAAGTGCCTGGTGGGGTTGTAGGCAGTTGTAGTTCTGTTTCTACTTTTTTCTGAAGTTCAGCCATGCGTTCTGCTTGTCGTGCTTTCAATTTTTCAAGTTGGCGATCTTCCCATTCCTTGCCCATAAACTTGTTCATTACAAAAACATTGAAAAGATGCACGAGGAATATAAAAGTCCAAATTAAAATGGCCCAAATAAACCAATCCTTTATAAAGAAATTTTCGCCATACCCTAAAATAGGATTTATGAGAATTAACAAAACGGAGCCCACCAAAAACAGTATAAAATGGCGCATCAAGTTTTTTTTCTGTTTGATGCGGCTACGGGCGTACTCGTATTGCTCGCGCTGTTCAGCATCAATTCTTTCGGTTTTTTTAGTTTTTGAAAACATAGTTGGTTACTTTCGTTGAATGCAACAAGCGCTGCTAAAATCTGTCTTGTAAAAATACCTAAAATTCGCCATTTTGGCCACCCACTTATGGAAGATTTAAGAAAACACTTTCCCGCTCTGGAATCCTGCACCTACTTAAATACTGCCTCAAATGGCGTAATTCCAAAGCCTGTTGTTGAATGGCGCAGACAACACGATCTGGATTTAATGAACCATGCGAGCGTTTTTCGAGATAAACATAAAGTTCATATTGAACAAATCCGTAAAACAGTTGCTGATTTCTTCAATGCCGCTACAGATGAAACTGCCTTGGTTCCCAATTTATCCTTTGGAATAAACACTACCTTGGAAGGACTTCCGAAAGGGCAAAAAATACTTCTTTTAAAAAATGATTATCCTTCCGTGAATTGGCCAGTGGAAACCCGCGATTTTGATGTCTGTTATGCTGAAATTGATGAAAATTTGGAACAGAATATTGAGGAGACGGTGGCAAAGCACAGGCCTGATATTTTTATGTTCAGCATTGTACAATGGTTAAACGGGATAAAAATAGATTTTGAATTTTTGAAACAGTTAAAAAGCTATCACCCCAACCTACTTTTAATTGCTGACGGCACCCAATATTTGGGAACGGAAAATTTCAGTTTTACCGAAAATGCAATTGATGTTTTAGGGACGAGCGCCTACAAATGGCTAACGGCGGGCTATGGCAATGGATTTATAATGGTGAAGGAAGCTGCGCGTGAAAGGATTTTTCCAAAGACCATCGGGTTCAATTCTGCCGAACGTTTTGAAAGTTTGGCAACGGAAACTGCCTTTATGAAGCATTTTGAACCGGGCCACCAAGACACCTTGAATTATGGCAGTTTGGAGCAAGCGATATTATTTCAGAAAAAAATTGGAAAAGAAAATCTGTATCAAAAAATTGCTTCACTTTCAGCAAAGGCGAAAGCATGTTTTACCGATATGAATTTATTGAGAAATGATACGCTGCTGCGCAAAAAACATTCTTCTATTTATAATTTAAAAGGTGATAAAGCACTATTTCAAAAATTGCAAGAGAACAAAATTGTATGCTCCCCACGTGGTGGTGGAATTCGTGTAAGTTTTCATTACTACAATACGGATGAGGAACTGGAAAGGCTTATAGAGATTTTAAAAATGAATTGAGAGATATAGCGTACATTCCACTTCAGCAAATTAAAGTTTTCTAAAAGCATAATTCTTATAATATTCTTTTTCATCCGTAAAGGAAGTTTCAATTTCGAGGCCAGATTTTTCTGCAAGCCATTGTACCGTTTTATCATCGTATTTCTGTGAAATTTCGGTGTGGATGGTTTCCCATTGATCAAAATTTACAGTTAACTGCAACTTTTCGATAGTTACTTGCATCGCTTCGTTAGCAACCAAAAAACTTTTGGCAGTACCCGTCTCGGGATTGTAGGATTCCCAATGAGTGAATTTTTCAATATCAAAATTTCCTTCAAGCTCACGATTTATTCGGGTTAAAATATTCTTGTTGAATGCCGCTGTAATTCCAGATTTGTCATTGTACGCGTTTAGTATGCTTTGTGGATTCTTTTTTTGGTCAAAACCCATGAACAGCAGATCATCCCGAAGCATTACATCTTTTAATTGAGTGAGAAATTCAATTGCCTTTGGATGTTTTAGGTTTCCGATATTACTTCCCAAAACCATTATTACCTTTTTGCGTTTATTAAAACCTTTCAATCTTTCCAGGACTTCAAAATATTCTCCCACTTCAGCATCTACATTTAAAGCTGGCATTTCTTCGGCGAGATTATTTGACAGCATTTCCACGGCATTTTCACTAATGTCAATGGGCTTGTAAATAAAATTGAAGTTATTTTCAGCCATATATTTTAGCAGAACCTTTGTCTTTTTCCCATCACCAGCGCCAAGTTCAATTAAATCCAAACCGTTTTCGCGGTCACGAAAAAGCTCTCCAATGGTTTCAGTATGTGATGAAAGTATTTGGAATTCGCACTCAGTAAGATAATATTCGGGCATTGCCATAATTTCCTGAAAGAGCTTATCGCCCTTTTTATCATAGAAATATTTCGAAGATAAATATTTAGGAAATGCACTGAGACCTTCAAAAACTTCTTTTTTAAAGGTAGTGTCCAAAAGCGTAGCGGTAGTTGTTGCCATAGAGAGGTAGTCGTTATTATTTCACCAACCTTAATCCTGTGAATTGCCACCGCAGATTAGGGTGGAAAAAATTTCTGTAAGTAGGTCGTGTATGTTTGGAAGATGTTGACACGGAACCGCCGCGCAACACTTTTTGGTTTACCATAAATTTTCCATTGTACTCGCCAATGGCGCCGGGAGCTTTGGTGTAACCTGGGTAGGGCAGGTATGCGCTCTCAGTCCATTCCCAACGGTTGCCCCATTCAAAATTTTCTTGGGCTACTTCCCATTCAAATTCAGTGGGTAGGCGGCATTCCTTCCATTGTGCAAATGCAAAAGCTTCATAATAGGAAATGTGGGAAAGGGGGGCATTAATATTTAATTTTTGAAGTCCATTCAATGTATATTGGTGCCATTCCCCATCAATATTGTGCCAATACATTGGGGCTTCTATCTGGTTTTGTTTCACCCAGTCCAAGCCTTCGGCGTGCCACAAATTAAAATCTTGGTAACCTCCGGCATTTATAAATTCCAGGTATTCGGCATTGGTAACAAGCTTGTTTGAAATTTTATAATCGTGTAGATATACTTTGTGCCTTCCTAGCTCATTGTCATAGCAGAATTCGTCGGAATTTGTATGGCCTATTTCATAAATACCTTCGTACATTTCAATCCACTCCCGTTGAAAATTCTGGCGCGGATTTTCTGAAAAGGAGTCGTTGTATTTCGGCAATAGCGGGTTATTTCCTAGGATGTATTTTATATCTGTAACCAGAAGTTCCTGATGCTGTTTTTCGTGATGGATTCCTATTAGAAGAATTTCTTCAATTTCTGCGGAAATTTCCTCTGAAAGAAAATCCTTCATTTCATTGGTAACATACTGCCTGTAATCATAAACCTTTGCAACGCCGGGTCGCGAGAGATTGCCGCGATCATTTCTTATTACTCGTTTGCCCACATTTTCATAATAGCTGTTAAAAACAAAAGCGAAGTCCTCGTGGAAGAGTTTGTAATTTGGTTTGTGGGGCTTTAAAATGAATTCCTCAAAAAACCAAGTGGTATGGCCCAAGTGCCATTTGGGAGGGGAAACGTCCACAATGGGCTGTACCACATAATCCTCAATTTCCAGCGGTTTGCAAATATCTTCTGTATGTTGGCGGGTTTCGAGAAAGAAGGAAACCAGTGTATCTGTAGCAATCATAAAAAAGTGCCGTATTTTTTTACGACACTTTAAAGTTAATAATATAATTTTCGGTATATGTTTAAATCATGTTAAAGGCCATCACCATATTTTAAAACCTCATTGTAATTTGAAAGTCATGGGTAAAAGGAATAAAACATCAACAGATTCTTTTCCGTTTTTGCCTGGGGTCATCTTTGGAAGACTTTTTATAACCCGAATTGCTTCTTTTTCTAATTCTTTAAATTTTGCTTTTACTTTAATATCATCCACAAATCCATTTTTATTGATTATAAACTGAATATTTATGCGTTGATTTCCTTTTTTAACTCTGGAGTTTGGTTTTAAAAAAACATTAAAATTATTGGCAATATGTGTTTTTATATTTTCAGACATACAGACTCTGAGCTCTTCATTTTTATCAGCATAACATCCAGGAAACTCAGGACTTTTTTCTACACTTTGAAGAGTATAAATTTTTTCTTTAGTTGTATGTGGAATTTTTTTTAAAGGAAAATCTAGTTCAATATTAAATGTATCGTAAAGCGTAACTCCTTCAATATTTTTATATTTAGAAATAGGAAGTAAGTTTTCGATGACTTTTTCGGTAATTTTGTATAATCCAATATTTTTAACATCTAGATGATAAAATTTTGAAGTTTCCATTTTCATCTACTAATACTTCCAAATGCAATTTATCAGAATCGTGACCTAACTTAATCTTACTTTTGTTTTCTTCAAATGCATTAAGTAATATACTTTCAATATAACTTTTAAAACAGGTATTTCGAGAAGCAATGCTGCTACTTTCATTACAAGCCTCAAGACTTATAAATTGTCCGAAACTCTTTAAGTAAATTAAAAGGAATAATGCGAAAACTAAACCTTTTAGCAAAACTATTTCCCGGTTTTAAAAGTAAAAGGGACCGTAAATTTAATAGTGCGAGGTTTACCGCCCATCATTCCGGGTTTTGCCATTTTCGGGATGGCCATAATATTTCGTTTGGCTTCATCCTGCAACGCTTTTGATCCTCCGGAAACATTTTTCACTTCTACCATGCCTTGTTCGTTTATAATAAATTCTACGATTACTCTACCTTCCTCGTTCTTTTTGTAGGCCTCTGGTGGATATTTAAAGTTTTTGGCAATGTGTGTTGCTAGTTTGTTGTTGAAACAATTATCGCGTTCTGCAGCGCTACCATTTTCACAACCTGGCCAGATTGGCCCTATTTCTTTAAGGGTCACTGTGTTTTTTTTAACATCACCCCATTCTTCTTGTGCAAAGATGGTGGTTGAGAATAGAATGCATACTGCAATAAGTAGGGTTTTCATTTTGAAGAATTAGTTTAAGTTAAACGGCAACAGCACCTTTAATGTGGGGGTGAGGATTATAATCCACAAGTGTAAAGTCATCAAAAGTAAAGCCAAATATATCTTTTACTTCTGGATTAAGCAACATTTTTGGCAAAGCTCGCGGTTCACGCGATAATTGAAGTTCTACTTGTTCAAAATGATTGCTGTAAATATGGGCATCGCCAAAGGTGTGGACAAAATCGCCAGGCTGATAGCCACAAACCTGCGCCATCATAATCGTTAATAGTGCATAGGATGCAATGTTGAAAGGAACGCCCAAGAAAATATCGGCGCTGCGTTGGTAAAGCTGGCAGGATAACTTACCATCGGCTACATAAAATTGAAAGAAGGCATGGCAGGGTGGAAGCGCTGCCTTACCATTGGATACATTTTCGGAAAAAGAGTTTGAGGTGTCTGGCAAAACACTGGGATTCCAAGCGCTAACGAGCATTCGGCGGCTATCGGGATTGGTTTTTAGGGTTTTTATGATATCTGAAATTTGATCAATCTCCTCACTGTTCCAGTTTCGCCATTGGTGGCCATAAACGGGGCCCAAATCGCCATTTTCATCTGCCCATTCGTTCCAAATACGCACCCCATTTTCCTGAAGATATTTCACATTTGTATCGCCATTCAAAAACCACAAAAGTTCATAAACTATAGATTTTAGATGAAGTTTTTTAGTGGTGACCATAGGAAAACCTTCACTGAGATCAAAGCGCATTTGGTAGCCAAAAACACTTTTGGTGCCTGTGCCCGTGCGGTCTTTTTTTACAGTACCATTTTCCATTACGTGCCTTAGAAGATCGTGATATTGTTTCATTGTATGTGCAAATAGATTATTGGTCTAAAAATACTAATAGGGATGTTGATGCTCAAATTATTTCTGAATTGCTTTTAAATAAGTTATTAACGATTCAGAATTATGTTAAAATTTTGATTAAATTTAATTCGAAATCCTTGAGCAAATGGAAAATAAATATCAGCTATCAACCGGGATATTGGAGTGCTACCCCTTGTATGCAATTTTTCACTTTAATGCATCTGTTTATGATCTTGAAGAGGCAGAGGAGTTTGTGGGAATAATTGATTCACATTATAGAGGGCGGAAATGTGTGGTAGTTTCTAATAGGGAAATGGCAAAAAGAGTGAACCCTGAGGTTTACAATAGTAAAAAATCTAAAAGTGTGGTAGGGATAGCAATTGTTTCAAATAACAATGCTGTTAAAAATGAAGCTATCGAGGAGCAAGGTCTATTTGAGGGCGCCTTTAGTTACTTCCAGTCTATAGAAGAAGCTTCTGATTGGGCAAAAACAGTTATAGGAAGCTATTAGCCAATAATCATTCCCGCGATAGTTGCAGATATTAACGATGCAATTGTTCCGCCAATCAAAGCTTTCATCCCAAACTTAGAAAGGGTTTTTCGCTGTCCGGGTGCCAGAGAACCAATTCCGCCAATCTGAATTCCGATGGATGCAAAATTCGCAAACCCACACAGCATATAAGTGGCCATAATGATGCTTTTTTCGTAGTTAAGGTGTAGCTCATTGGTTACGTTTTTAAGTTCTGCTAACTGAATGTACCCAACAAACTCACTTGCGGCAAGTTTTATTCCCAATAATTGGCCCATCATAAACATATCTTCTTTTGCCACGCCTATAAGCCACATTAAAGGAGCAAATACCGTCCCCAATATTGCTTCCAAAGAAAGACTGTCATAAGCAGATTTTTCGGCAACCCAACTATTGACTGAAGTTACTTCGCCAACCCATCCTAATATTCCGTTGAGCATTGCAATAAAGGCTACAAAAACCAAAAGCATAGCGCCCACGTTTACCGCAAGTCTCAAACCTTCAGTAGTTCCATTGGCAATAGCATCCAAAAAGTTGGAGCCAATTTTTTCAGAAGAAACCTTTACATCAGTATTGATAGGTTCAGTCTGCGGATAGAGTATTTTAGAAATCACGATAGCGCCTGGCGCTGCCATGACGGAGGCTGCCAAAAGGTGTTTGGCAAAAGTCAATCGCAATTCGGGGTCGTCACCGCCCAAAAAGCCGATATACGCAGCAAGTACAGCTCCCGCAACAGTTGCCATTCCGCCAATCATAACAAGTAGCATTTCGCTCTTGTTCATTTTTTCCAAATATGCTTTAATCAAAAGCGGGGCTTCGGTTTGGCCCAAAAAGATGTTTCCTGCAACGCTCAAACTTTCAGCGCCTGAAATATTCAAAAGCTTTGTAAGCAGCCATCCCATTCCTTTTACAACTATTTGGATAATTCCGAAATAGAAAAGCACAGAAGTAAGTGCAGAGAAAAATATAATGGTTGGCAATACCTGAAACGCAAAGATGAAACCGAAAGAGTTGATATCCAGCATTCCGCCAAAAAGGAACTCGCTTCCTGCTTTGGTATAATCCAAGACATTTACAAATATTTGGCCCACACCTTCAAAGGCATTTTTTATAAAATTTACTTTCAAAACACCAATGGCAATCAACAGTTGGAAAGCCAGTCCAAGACCCACCGTTTTCCAATTGATAGCCTTTCTGTTTGAGCTGAAAAGAAAAGCTATAATTATTAATGAAAACATCCCTAAAACACCACGCCAAAGACTTTGGAAAGAAAAGCCTGCGCTGGGAATTATCTCTGAAGTTTTAGTAACGGTCTCCAATGCCGAAGCATTTTGCATGTTGGGCGTTTTTAGCTGGTATTTGTAATTTTTTTCTGAAAGGGAAAGTGTGCTATCTGTAATTTGCTCTACGCGAAATCTTCTAATGCTGTCTGTGGGATTGTTGAAAAATAGCACCAATAAATTGTTCTGAAACATATAATCGCCGCTCGACTTTAAACTATCACTGGCAACCTGATATTCAAAAACACCGTTTTCGAGTTTAAGGAAATCCTTTTCAGGGTTTATATTTAGAACGGAAAGGCCGTTTTCATCTTTTACTTCGGAAAATTGCCAGGTTTTTTCAATGCTTTGAGCAAAAGTATTGCCGATGAAAAAAAGCGCAATGGCTACAAGTGTGAATTTTCGCATATTCTGTTTAAACTCCAACCCTTTATTGCTTAAACTGCGCTCTAGACAGGTTCGCTAAAGGGGGTTATATTTTTTTAAAAATAATAATAAACCTACTCCCTTTTTGATATTTCGTCGCGTAGGCTTGCTGCCTTTTCATAATTTTCGTCTTTTACGGCAGCGTCCAGCATTTTGTTTAATTCACTTAGGCTAAACTTGGAATAATCTTCCCGTGAAGGCTTTACAGATTCTTTATCTTCTCCAAGAATTAAGTTTTCAATAACTGCTTCCTCCTTTTTTGAAAGTGTTTTTTTGGAAGTGGAAGTTTTAAGATAAATACCTGCTTTGTCCAAAATGTTTTTATAAGTAAAAATGGGTGCTTTAAACCGAAGGGCCAATGCTATGGCGTCACTGGTACGTGCATCAATAATCTCTTCGATTTTGTCACGTTCACAAATAATGCTTGAATAAAAAACCCCATCCACCAGTTTGTGGATGATTACCTGCTTCACCACAATTTCAAAACGGTCAGCGAAATTCTTAAAAAGGTCGTGGGTAAGAGGCCTAGGCGGGGTAATGTCTTTTTCCAAGGCAATAGCAATGGACTGTGCCTCAAAAGCGCCAATTACTATCGGCAATTTGCGTTCGCCGTCCACTTCGTTCAAGATAAGTGCGTAGGCGCCATTTTGGGTTTGGCTGTAAGATATTCCTTTTATGGTAAGTTTTACTAAACTCATTCTTCAGTACTGTTGTAATATTCCTTTTGCAGTGTTCAGTTAAACAATGGCTTATAAAAGTAACGAATAAAAAATCAATAAAAAAAGGGGTGTTTAAATTTGGATGTTTCCCTATCTAAACAGCCCTTTTTCGGGGTACAAATTAATAAAAAATTATGCGTTTTGCGCTTTAAATTCTTTTAATTTTTCGGTGAGTTTTGGTACTATTTCAAAAGCATCGCCTACAATACCGTAGTCTGCAGCCTTAAAGAAAGGTGCTTCGGGATCGTTATTGATTACCACTTTTACTTTTGAGGCGTTAATGCCCGCCAAATGCTGTATTGCGCCGGAAATACCGATTGCAATATAAAGGTTGGAAGCCACTGGTTTTCCAGTTTGCCCCACGTGCTCGCTATGCGGTCTCCAGCCCATATCGCTCACCGGTTTTGAACAAGCTGTGGCAGCACCAAGCGTTTGCGCAAGCTCTTCAACCATTCCCCAGTTTTCGGGGCCTTTCAGGCCGCGACCTCCGGAAACAACTATTTCTGCATCGGCAATGGTTACTTTGTCGGTTGCTTTATCTACGGAAACAATTTCCATATCAAAATCGTGGGCATCAAGATTTGGCGAGAAAGTTTCAGTGGAAGCTGAGGTTTCATTTTCCTTCAATCCATATGAATTTTTTCCCAACCCAATTATTTTAATATTGGTTTTAATTTCGGTAGTAGCGAAGGCTTTGTTTGTGAAAACGCTGTGTTTTACCTTAAATGGAGAAGTGCTTTCAGGAAGGGCGATGACGTTTGCCACGTAACCCGCTTCAAGGTTAACTGCGAGGGTGGGGGCCAAAAATTTACTGTTTGCGCTAGAAGTTAATACAATTACTTGTGCGCCTTCATTTTTTGCAGCTTGGCCGATTACATCGGCATACGCTTCGCCGTTAAACTTGTTCAATTTTTCATTGGAAACCTGCAAAACTTTTGAAGCTCCGTATTTCCCCAAATCTGAAACATCATTGGTATTAATGGTAACGGCAGTAACCGAAGTTCCCATTTGGTCCGCAATTCCTTTTGCGTACGAAACTGCTTCCAAAGCTATTTTTTTAATTTTTCCTTCTTCTGATTCTGTATATACTAAAACTGACATGTCTTTCTTTTTTTAATTCTTAAATTACCTTCGCTTCGTTATGAAGAAGGTTCACCAATTCGTCTACGTTATCAACCAACTTTACCGCACCTTTAGGTGCAGGTTTTGCAAATGACACCGTATTTGTTTCGGCGTTTGCATCCACAGGTTCTTTAACGTTCAAAGGTTTTGTGCGGGCCTGCATAATACCGCGCATATTTGGGATGCGAAGATCGCTTTCCTCAACCAACCCCTTTTGTCCGCCAATTACCAACGGAAGTGATGTTTTCAAAGTTTCCTTTCCGCCATCTATTTCGCGAATTGCTGTGGCTTTATCGCCTTCCACTTCAAGGCTGATACAGGTATTTACGAAGTTTGCGCCAATTAGTTTGGCAACCATTCCGGGTACCATTCCGCCGTTGTAATCGATTGATTCCCTACCGCCAATTACCAAATCGTAACCGCCTTCTTTTGCAACATTTGCAAGTTGTTTTGCAACTGAAAAACCATCGGTTGCAGCAGTGTTTACTCTAATAGCTTCATCGGCTCCAATAGCCAATGCTTTGCGAAGTGTAGGCTCAGTTTCAGCACCTCCAACGTTTACCACGTGTACTGTGGCTCCTTGTTTTTCTTTAAACCACATAGCTCGAGTAAGACCAAATTCGTCATTTGGATTGATTACGAACTGAACCCCATTTGTGTCAAACTTGCTATCGCCGTCAGTAAAATTAATTTTGGAAGTTGTGTCCGGTACGTGACTGATACAGACTAATATTTTCATTTTTTGAAGTGTTTTTGGATTGTAAATTTTCAGCAAATAGAAACCAAAAGGCTTTCAAATTGCTCGTGTGCGAAGTTAAGAATATATTTCCTTTTTTTGTTATGCACGCATAATAAATTTTGGTTAAAAGTGAAGAAAATATACCTAAACAGATGGTAATTATAGTATTTTTGCTATCCCTGAAAAATTTCAGTTATTTACATTTCAATTTAGACAGATGAAGACATTACAATTCAGAGAGGCAATAGCCGAGGCGATGAGCGAAGAAATGCGTCGCGACGAATCTATATATTTAATGGGCGAGGAAGTGGCCGAGTATAATGGGGCTTATAAAGCCAGTAAAGGAATGCTCGAGGAGTTTGGTGCAAAACGTGTAATAGATACTCCAATTTCCGAAATGGGCTTTTCAGGTATTGGTATAGGTTCGGCAATGAACGGCAACAGACCGATTATTGAGTTTATGACCTTCAACTTTTCTTTGGTTGCCATTGACCAAATAATAAACAACGCTGCCAAAATGCGCCAAATGAGCGGCGGGCAGTTTAATATTCCTATCGTCTTCCGTGGGCCAACAGCTTCTGCGGGGCAACTTGCCGCAACTCATAGCCAGGCCTTTGAAAGCTGGTACGCAAACTGTCCCGGGTTAAAAGTTGTGGTGCCGAGTAACCCAGCTGATGCAAAAGGACTGTTGAAAAGCGCAATCCGCGATGATGATCCAGTGATTTTTATGGAGAGCGAGCAAATGTATGGCGATAAGGATGAAGTGCCCGAAGGCGAATATTTGATTCCTTTGGGGGTTGCCGATATTAAAAGAAAAGGAAAGGATGTAACCATTGTTTCTTTTGGAAAAATTATAAAAGAAGCTTATAAAGCTGCTGAAACCCTTGCCGAAGAAGGCATTGAGTGCGAGATTATCGATTTACGCACTATTCGTCCCTTAGATTATGAGGCTATATTTGAATCGGTAAAAAAAACCAACCGTTTGGTAATTTTAGAAGAAGCATGGCCTTTCGGAAATGTTGCTACTGAAATAACATATCAAGTTCAGAACGAAGTTTTTGATTATCTGGACGCTCCAATTGTAAAAATAAATACAGCCGACACTCCCGCACCATATTCACCAGCTTTATTGGAGGAATGGTTGCCAAATAGTGAAGATGTTGTTAAGGCCGTAAAGAAAGTTCTTTATAGAGACTAATTTTATATCCGTACTAAAAATTCAGTCACTACCATTATGAAGCGCCTATTATTCTTTTCAATTTTAATTTTAGGCGCTTCGGCATTTGCACAAACCAAGGTTAGTGGTACCATAAAGGACCCAACCGGTTATCCGGTGGCTTTCGCCAATGTGATTTTTAAAGATTCGCAAGAAGGTACTATTTCAGATGAAAACGGACGTTTTTATTTGGAGAGCGACAAAACCTATAAAACGGTCGTTTTTTCATTTATAGGCTATACTACCAAAGAAGTAGAGCTTAGCTCCCGTAGTACCTACAACATGGAAGTGGTGGTTGAAGAAAGCGCCTCAGCATTGGACGAGGTAGTAGTTTACAGCGGGAAAACTTCAAAGAAGAACAATCCCGCTATTGATATTCTGCGGAAGATCTGGGAAAACCGAAGAGAAAACGGAGTTAAAAAGTTCAAACAGTATCAGTACGACAAATACGAAAAACTGGAATTTGATTTGAACACAATTGATAGTGCTCTTATTAAAAGTAGGGTTTTTAAAGGGATGGAATTTATTTTTGACCAAACCGATACTTCAAACGTTACGGGAAACACATATTTGCCCATATTTATAAACGAAGCGGCTTCCAAGGTATATGGTGACAACTTGCTAAATGAAGAAAAGGAAGTGCTTCAGGGAAACAAGAATTCAGGTTTTGAGAACAACCAAACTCTCATAGCCTTTGTAAAAGATCTTTACAGCGAATATGATGTATATGACAATTACCTAAAATTTTTCGACAAAGCTTTTACCAGTCCATTATCCCGAACTGGAATAGATGTTTACAATTACGTACTTCGCGATAGCGCTTACCGCGATAACAAATGGTGTTATAACATTGTTTATTACCCCAGACGCAAAAATGAATTAACTTTTAAAGGAGACTTTTGGGTCAATGATACTACGTGGGCAATAAAGGAAATAAACATGCAGGCATCCAAAAGTGCGAACTTAAACTGGGTGCGCGATGTATATATTGAACAAGAGTTTGAGGTGCTGAACGATTCTACCTTTCTAATTACCCGTGACTATTTCATGAGTGATTTCAGCTTTCGGAAAAAGGAAGAGGCGAAAGGTGTTTATGGTAAGCGAACTACCTTATATGACAATTATGTTTTCAACATTCCCAAAGACAAAAAGTTTTATGCCCAGCAAGTAGATCCTTATAATTATGAAGTTTACAACCGTCCGGACGAGTTTTGGGATAAGAACCGGATGGAGAAACTTAGCAAGGACGAAAAAGGCGTGTATGATATGCTGGACACACTTAAAACTGTCCGCCGTT
The DNA here is from genome assembly GCF_016757735.1 of Aequorivita iocasae. Lineage (NCBI taxonomy): Bacteria > Pseudomonadati > Bacteroidota > Flavobacteriia > Flavobacteriales > Flavobacteriaceae > Aequorivita > Aequorivita iocasae. The sequence goes on along the minus strand of NZ_CP068439.1, from coordinate 595,610 downwards.
TTAAGGCGCTGTATAATATAGGCGCAACTTTGGCCAGCGGGTATTACGAAGTCAATAATTTTGACGTGGGCCCTGTGTTTTCAATTTTTGGTTTTAATGAAGCCGAAGGCTTACGGATTCGTCTTGGAGGCAGAACCTATTTTACTCAAAATGATTCCTGGCGATTGGAGGGCTTTGGAGCATATGGTTTTAAAGATGAGCGTTTCAAATATGGTATTTCCGGAAAATGGTTGCTGGATAGAAAATCACGCCTTACAGTTTACGGAGGTAACCGACGCGATGTAGAGCAGACGGGGGCTAGTTTAACCAACAGCAATGATGTTTTGGGGCGTAGCCTTGCATCTTCTTCTTTGCTGTCTGTTGGGGCTAACGATAGACTTTCGCGGATAAACTTAAGCACCGTGGGTTTTGATATTGAGCCTTGGAAAAATTTTATTTTACGCTTAACCGGTTCCTACCGTACGTTGAAATCGGCAACCGATACTTTCAGTATTGACTATAAGGTAATGGAAGACGGTGTTTTTACCGGAGAGGTAAAAAGCGAACTAAAGCAGGCAGAAATCCAATTTGGATTCTTTTACACTCCCGGCAGAAAAACCTCAGGATACGGAGTGGAGCGAACAGTGATTAATGACGGAGATTTCCCTTCATTTTACGCGGGTTATAGTTATGGTTTAAAAGATGTGATGGGGGGCGATTTTGAGTATAAAAAGTTACAGGCTCTATACACGCAGCCTTGGAATATTGGAGGGTTAGGTCGTTTGTTATCCACGGTTGAAGTGGGCACAACCATTGGTGCAGTTCCGTTAAGTTTATTAAATCCCATCCCTGGAAATCAGACTTATTTTAGCCTTTACAATAGTTTTACACAATTGGATTATTACGAATTTGTTAGTGATACCTACGCATCGCTCCACTTGCAACATAATTTTGGAGGTAGAATTTTTTCTCGAATCCCATTACTTCGAAAGCTCGATTTGCGTGAAGTTGTTGGTTTTCGGGCAGTATATGGTACCATATCCCAAGAAAATAAAGATTTAAATGCTTCAAATATTGTGTATCAGGCGCCCGAAGAAATCTATTGGGAATGGAGTGTAGGCGTGGGCAACATCTTTCGGGTTTTTAGACTGGACTTCAATTTTCGTGGGAATTATCTTGACAATCCGGGCGCCCGAGAGTTTGGGATTACGGGGGTTTTTGGATTTTCTTTTTAGGAATATTATTTCTATTGGTCCCTCATTTCACTTTATTATTTTCTTGTAATCTTTTGTAGGTGTGTTTTGGTTCACTGAAGTTCACTCGGCCCTTGTGATCATTTTTTGACTCTATCTACAATGTTTCAATTCGGTGCCGCTACGTATAAACTAAAGTTGCAGACTACCTTTTAAATTCTAAAAACCGCTCTCTAGCATTAACCCGGTCCAAAGAGCTCTTTCCCCATGGAAAATGCAATACTTCAAAAGAACCATATGATTAGAGGGGAAGGTGGCCGCCTGCGATATATTTGGCTTCCTCATTTTGCACATCAATGATGATAGCATCTCCCATTTTTGGTTATGCGTTAGCATTGCTTGGGGGCTTTTGTTTTTTCCGGTGCATTGGGTGGATTTAAAATTAATTTGTTCAGTTCCTTTTCAGAAAAGACTTTATTGGTTTTAGTTACTAGTATTTTTTCATCTCCCAAGTCAATTATTTGGTAACTGGGATTGCAGTTTTTTATTCTGAAAAGCAGTGCCCGCAATCCTGCATGACCATTTATTTTGGTTTGTTGGTATACATAATGGGAACATGATACTTTGAACAAGCACTTTCTTCGACTGCTCCTTGGTATTATTAGCCAATAGCACTTAATAATTAAAATTAGAATTGCCTTAATCATTTTTTAAAAACCAACATATTGCTTACCAATGTAAATCCGGGTTTTGCACCAAAGCCAAAGCATCCAGCAGTACCTATTAGATGGTTTGTTATAGTCTCCATGTGGAGAAAGGTCCAACCCTGTTCTGAATATTTGTTTATTAATTGTTCCAGTTGTATAGATACATGGTTAGAGTATCCTGTTTTATGGTCTAAGTGTGCGGCGAAGGGAACTACCTTGTACTCCATGGTATTTGTTTTATATTTTTTGTCAAACTTACAGCCTACAAATAAAAATCCCTTACAGGATTCCGTAAGGGATTGAAAATAACCTACCTATTCTCCCCAGAATATGTAGATGGCTATTTACATAACAAATTTAGAAAGAGAGCGGGGTGTTTTTTTACGGAAATCCGTATGGTGCAAAAAATTATTTGCAGAATTCTATAGGCGGCAAGAAGTAGGTATTAAGATTTAGGGGTTTAGGTAGTTCAGGAAATAAAATTTTATATAAGCCCTAGGTCTTTTACTATTACCACCAGATGGATGGTATTGTTTGCTTTAAAATGATCGCAAAGCTTGCGGATTTTTTTTTCTATGGAACTAAGGCTAGATGGTGTTATATCATTTGCAAGGAAATCATTGCTTATTTCCTTTTGGGAATAACCGCGGGAAAGTAGTTTAAGAACCTCAATATCGTAATCGCTAATATCTATAGTCAATTTTTTATGAAGAGCGTTTGCTATTTGGGGAGAAAGATATTGTTTACCCTGACTTACTTCCTCAATGGCCTGGCTAATTGTTTGAGTCCGTACCGTCCTTTACAAACATAGGCATCAGCATTGCAGTCTAAAACTATTGTACGTACTTTTTGCAAGTTGTCCTCTACGGAATAGGCAATTATTTTAAGTTGGGGATGCTTTTGTTTAAGGGCGCTGATTAAAGTTTCGCCGGATGGATATTTTTGCTTGCGATGATCCGCAACAAACGAGAGGTCGGTTATCAATAAGTCGAATGGTGTATTTTCCAAGATGGCTTTTTCTATTTGCAGAAAGGCATCGTCACAGTAAGCGACTTGCGTAATGTGTTCAATTTCCAGTGAATTCAATACTGATATTACACCTTGGTTGATACAATCTAAGTCGTCTGACACCAAAACTTTTTTAAACATGCTCATATGTTAATTTTTGATTTAAACCCTTTTCCGGGTTCAGAATCAAAAGTAATTGTTCCCTTTATGGCATGAATACGGTTTTCCGCATTTTGGAGGCCATTTTTATTTTTTATGATACAACCTTTACCATTGTCGGTATATTCAATTGTTATTTTTTTACCCACTTGCTGAAATGAAAGTACTACTGCAGAGGCTTCACTGTATTTTTTCATATTGGTCATTAATTCTTGCAGCACCCTAAAAACTGTGACTTTTTTTATTTCAGAAATACTTACCCAATCCAATTTCATTAATAAAAAAAAGACCGCCTTACAGCGGTCTTTATCTAGGTAAAGTAAATAATTGATTGTGGGGATTTATTGTTTGATTATCTGTTTGGTAACCGAGCCTTTATCTGTATTTATTTTGATGAAATAAACCGCACTTTGCAGATTGCTTAGATCTGCCTGGTATTGTGTGTTAGTAGACAAATCAATGCTTTGAAGCCTTCTTCCGCTAATATCAAATATTTCCAAGGTGCTCAATCTAGCATCTGGAGATACCACCTTAATAACGTTTGCGGTTGGGTTTGGATAGATTGACACGTTTTGAAGACCAGTATTTTCATCTCCCAATACTTCATTACTTCTAAAATGTAAAGTGAAGCGCGCATTATAAGTCCCTTTTTCGGCTTTAAAAGTATAACTCTCTTGGGATAAATTGGTCGATATGTTTAATTCATTATCTATAAGAAATACCGTGGCGTTCTCAAGGCCTACACCTTCAAGGTCTTTAATGGTAATTGTATAGTCTAGACTTTCGTCCATTAATGTAGAAAAGCCCATAAGCACTTTTGCACCATCTTCAAAAGCCGCCCTACTTTGTATGCCTAATTCTTCTGAAGCATCTTCCAGATGGGTGTAAAGGGAAACTACCGTAGCCATCCTTTTACTGTCATAACCGGCATCCATTTCATTTGTAGCAAAGGGAGAAAAAGCAACTAGTGTATTATTGCCCATTTCATATTGGTCGTTTGTTACTTTTATCCAAATACGGTTTATACCATCTTGTGTAGGCCGGGTTGCTGTATTGTTATTGTCGGTTACGCGCATGGAATTACTAAAGGAGGCAACTCCTAAAGCGGTAGCTTTAATGCCAAACCCTTGCCCCGTGGAAATAAATCCGTTGGGAGGCGTTTGTGTTGGGTCTGATGGTGCATAGGTTCCGCCGGAAAGGTTATACATGGAAATATCCTCCATACTGAAATTCATGGTATATGCGCCCGGAAGTAGCGGGCTTGGTGGTGTGTTGGGATTCCAAAAATAAACTTCATTAACCATACTATTGGCTGTTATGAAATCTATGGCACGTATAGCCGAAGGGTACGGATTGGCTAACACATTTGGGCTGCTGTTTCTGTTTCCATTATACTTTACAGTAAAATCAATATTTCCACTGTTTAGAGTACCTTGCTCAAAAGTAATATCATACGTTTTATTGCCATCATTTCCGTTCAATTGTGGTCGCGAAATGTAGCCTTCGCCTGGATTTAAAGTTCCTGTAAAGTTAACCCAATTGTCTTGATTATCATCTGCAAAATTTTCCGCGCCGGGGAATTGGGCCGCAACATCTGGATTTGGGAGAAAGTTTTCAGTTAAATGGTTCAGGAACATATATGAATTTCCGAAAGCTCCATTGCGGGTTTCTGTGGTCATTGGGCTTCCCATAACAAGAAATACTCTAGGGACCATAAACGGAGTTGTGTAGTTAACATTGATAGTGCCATTGTTTGTTACTAGTGCACTATCGTCTGATTGAACCACGCTGCCTTGGTGTTCTACAATAAGGTTGCCATTTACTGTAATATCTTTTGTTACATTTAAATAGTCTTCTGCTGCCACGGTCAGGGTTCTTGATGCATCAATTTCACAAGTACAAGCGTCGATGCTTCCTTTGGTAGCAGTATCATAATTACTACTTATTTTGGCATTTGAGCCAGGGCCTGGAGAGCCATTGTTCCAATTATTTCCTGAGTAAATTGTTGTGGGCGCAGCAACAGTAACAGTTGCAGTACATGACGATTTGTTTGCATAATCATCTTCTACTGTTAGGGTTAGATTAAAAGTTTGTCCAACATCTTTACAGGTGAAAATGGTTTGACCTGCAGTAATTGTTCTTTTAGTTATCCCGAAATTATCTGTGGAACCGTTATCTATGTCATCAGCGGTGATAGTTACGCTGCCGGTGTTTTTGTCAAGAGTTGCTGTATAGTTTTGGCAAATTGCAACAGGAGGTATATTGTCAAAAAAGGGATCTTTTACGATAATGAGACCTTCATTCAAATCACTAATAATAATATTTCCGCTTTTGAAGAACGGGTATACATTCCACGCTCCATAAAAAGAAGCATTGTCTGTACTTGGATGGGTGTCAAAATGGTTGATTTCACTCATCGTAGGTGTGGAATTATATATATTATCAATTTTTAAAACTCTCATTCCAGCATTGTAATTAGCCAAATAAAAACGATTTCCTACAACATAGCCATTATGATCTATAGCTGCGGTTGGGCCTTCGTATGTATAATGTAAAGAGGGATTGTCGAGATCAGTTAAATCGAAGACAAAAGTACGGGTGCCTCCTCCAATATTTTCTTCATCCACTTCATCGCCTGCAATAAAAAAGCGTTTATCTTCAGTAAACCAACCCTGATGTGTATAGAACATATTTGGATAGGTTACGGATGAAATGAGAGTGGGGCTGTTTTTATTGGTAACATCTATTATGTTAACTTTTTTGTTTCCCCCAAAAGCGCCAACAAAAATTTCATGGCCTTGGTAATCGGGATCGGGACCATCATACAATACAACTTGAGCATCATGACAATAACCCCAAGTTGAAATATTTCCTACTGCTGTTGGGTTTGTGGGGTTGCTATTTAAATTTAAAATTCTGGGACCGCCACCATTCCGGTTGGAGCCTAATAAATACAAGTAACCTGTTTCTTCATTTATAATCAAGTTATGGGTGGTAGATACACCAGTATATAATCCATCGCGTGTAAATATTCTCATGGGGTTTGGACCACTAGTATTAATAGTACTTGTAGAAAGATTTCTTAATCTTGTAAGATCAAAAATTTGCATTCCAAAGTTTGAACTTTCACTCACTATATAGGCATGATTATTATAAACCTTCACGTCGTGCCACCAGCTAGTCGCTCCAGTAGTAGAGTTTAATTTCCCCAAAAATCTTGGACTGGTGGGTACAGAAATATCTACAAAGGCAATTCCGTCGTTAAGTGTTACAAGTGCATATTCTTTGTTATCCTGTGGATCTGTCCAGCCCCAAGAATCCTGTGCTTCCATTGGATTATTCCCCGAATATGCCTTGCCTCCTAAATTCGCAATGCTTATATGTCCTTGCAAAGTAAGTCCATCACAAGGGAAACCGCCGGCCATTCCATTGACACAGGGAGTCTGTGAAAAAAGTAGTGGGGCACTAAGCAATAAAAAATATTGTAAGAATCGTTTCATATTTACAAGTTTTTTGGGGCAATAGTGTATGAAATTGACATGAGTTAAAGAATCTATTTTTTTAAAAAATAAAACCATAGTATATACTCGTGGTTATATACTATGGTTTGTTAATTGCAGAAGTAGTTGTATTTTCATGATTTGGGGTTGTTGAAAATATTCGTACAATGATATAACATAATTCCGATAAAGTGCAAATTTTCCGGATAAAATGTTTGATTTATTTTTTCATAAATTGTTATTTATCAGTTATTTCCTACATTTTTTCACATTTATTTAAGTTTTTTCTGACAATGGTTTGCGTTTTTGTAATTTATATTGTCGGCTCTTTTATTTTATTTGGTTTTTTATGGCACTTGTCTTATTATCTTTGGAGGAATGAACACTTTTTTTGATTTTAAAAATCGTAGCTTGGTGAATATTTCCCTTTCATCGTTTGGAATGGATTCATTTTCGCTGTATGTGGTGCGAGAGGATATGTTGCATCCTTTTGTATCAGGCAACAAATTCAGAAAGCTTAAATACAATATCCAATTTGCCGAAATTAACGGTTATGAAACCTTACTTACTTTTGGAGGAGCTTTTTCAAACCACATTGCTGCAGTAGCTGTAGCCGGCAAGGAAATGGGTTTCCATACTATTGGCATAATTAGAGGAGAGGAGCTTGAAGGTAAAATTTCTGAAAATCCTACACTTACTTTTGCCGCTACTTGTGGAATGCAATTACACTTTATATCAAGGGATTCATACAAGTGCAAAGATCAACTCGAATTTATTAATAATCTAAAAGAAAAGTTTGGAGATTTTTACCTCCTTCCCGAAGGAGGCACCAATGCCTTGGCGGTAAAGGGCTGCGAAGAAATTCTAGAGGATATTCCAGAAAGTGCTGATTATATTTGCGTCCCAGTGGGTACTGGCGGTACCATGGCGGGATTGGTAAAGGCATCAAATAAAACTCAACACATTCTTGGATTTTCGGCATTAAAGGGTATCTTTCAATCACGAGAAATTGAAAAGTATACATTAAAAAGCAATTTTTCTATAACGGATGAATATAGTTTCGGCGGTTATGGTAAAATAGATGCTGATTTAATACGTTTTATGAATAAGTTTAAAAAAGAGACCAATATTCCGCTGGATCCGGTTTATACCGGAAAAATGATGTATGGCATTATGGACCTTTTAAAAAAAGGGCATTTCAAAGAAAATAGCCGTATTTTTGCAGTCCATACCGGAGGCTTACAGGGCATGGCCGGAATGAATCAAAAGTTGAAAAAGAAAAACCTACCTATAATTGAATAAAATGATTGGCAGAATTACTATCCTTCTTCTTGTAGTTATCGTTTGTTTTAGCAGTTGCAAATCAAAAAAAACCGCGACCAAGTACCGAAAAAAACATAACACCGAACGTGTTGTTAGGGTAAATCAAACCGTAAAGGAAAAGGATACAAAGGCAGAAGAACCCGAGGTTGTAGTAGTGCCGGTCAACATACCTTATAGCGAACGCGTGGCCAATTACATTAAAGAATATGGTGAAATTGCCAAGGAAGAGATGCTGCAATACGGAATACCCGCCAGCATTACATTGGCCCAAGGAATTTTGGAAAGTGGTGCCGGGGCCGGTGAGCTTACATTGAAGGCCAATAATCACTTTGGGATAAAATGCCATACAGGCTGGGAAGGCGACCGCGTTTATCATGATGATGACGAGCGTGGCGAATGCTTTAGAAAATATAACGACCCTAAATATTCCTATAGAGACCACTCTTTGTTCCTAACACAGCGAAGCCGCTATCAAGATTTATTCAAACTTCGCAAGGATGACTATAAGGGTTGGGCAAAAGGCTTGCGAAACGCGGGCTATGCCACAGACCCCAAATATCCTGACAAGCTTATAGGCATTATTGAAAGATATAATCTTACCGCTTATGATGATGAGGTCTTAGGAAGAAGGGTGGGTGCCATTGACCCCGATGATGCAAAAATTGGAACTTATTCCGTACAAGCTGGAGATACCCTTTACAGTATTTCAAAAAGGTTTAATATTACCGTTGAAACCCTAAAAAAATACAATGGTTTAAAAAATAACGATTTGTCTATTGGGCAGATCTTGTATTTGCATCCTGAAAAAAATCAGTAAAATCTTTTGAGTGGAAATTTAAAATTTCAGAGAAATAAAAAGATTTCTTAAAATCAACCCACTTATTTATAAATAAAACCCTCAATTATTTAATATGAATTACCAAAGAAGCAGCGCCCTTTTTGCAGAAGCAGAGAAAGTCATTCCTGGCGGTGTCAATTCCCCTGTCCGCGCTTTTAAGGCAGTGGGAGGGACACCCATTTTTGTTGAAAAAGCAAAAGGCGCTTATCTATATGACGCAGATGGAAACAAACTGATTGACTATATAAATTCATGGGGCCCGATGATTTTGGGCCATGCACACGAAGCTGTAGTAAATGCTGTAATTGAAAAGGCAAAAAAAGGAACTTCCTTTGGAATGCCTACGGAAATTGAAACTAAAATCGCCGAACTGGCCGTTTCCATGGTTCCCAATATAGATAAAATACGCTTTGTGAACAGCGGAACTGAAGCTTGTATGAGTGCTGTGCGATTGGCAAGAGGTTATACGGGAAAGGATAAAATTATAAAATTTGCAGGTTGTTACCACGGGCATAGCGATTCTTTCCTCATACAAGCCGGAAGTGGCGCAGTAACTTTTGGCAGCCCAAACAGTCCGGGGGTTACGCAAGGCACTGCAAAAGATACCTTGCTGGCTACCTACAACGATTTAAAAAATGTAGCAGAAGTAATAACAGCAAATAAGGATAAGATTTCCTGTATTATTTTAGAACCTGTGGCAGGTAACATGGGCTGTATTCCACCCTCCAAGGGATTTTTGGAAGGCTTGCGGAAACTTTGTGATGAAAACAATATCCTTTTGATTTTTGACGAAGTAATGACGGGTTTTAGGCTTGCTGCCGGCGGCGCACAGGAATTGTTTGGAGTGAAAGCGGATATTGTAACCTTTGGAAAGGTTATTGGCGGCGGATTGCCAGTTGGTGCCTTTGCTGCAAGAGAAGAAATTATGAATCGTTTGGCACCTGTGGGGCCTGTTTATCAGGCAGGGACTTTAAGTGGCAATCCCTTGGCGATGGCTGCTGGATTGGCCATCCTGCAGGAATTGGATTCAAACAGAGAGATCTTCAATTCCATTGCCAAAAAGACAGAATATTTACACAAAGGTTTGGAAGCGGTACTTACTTCAGAAGGTGTAAAATTTACAATAAATCGTGTGGGCTCCATGATTTCAGTACATTTTTCTGACAAACCCGTTACTGATTTTGATTCCGCGGCAGCGGCAAACAATGAAAGCTTTAAAAAGTTTTTCCATGGAATGCTAAAGGAAGGTGTTTATATTGCACCTAGCGCTTTTGAAACCTGGTTTATCTGCGATGCTTTAAGCTATGATGATTTGGATGCTACCATTTCTGCCTGCGGCAAAGTTGCGAAAACACTTAATTAAGAAATAAAAATTAGATAAAATAAAAGACCCTTTCTAAATTTAGAAAGGGTCTTGACTTTAAATATAATTAATCACTAATTATTTATTTTCAGCCACTTAGCATATTGTTCAGCAGTAAGTGTTTTTTTCATTGCATCTTTTAACTGATTATCAATTTGTTTCTTTTCTGCTGAATTGCTGTTAGTGTCGGTAGTCAAATTATTTTTCCGATAGGCTACTTCTTTAGCCACCAATGCTCTGAAAATGGTTCGACTTTGGTCACCAGTCAGGTCTAAGGTTTCGGTAAGTTTTGCAGTTTCCGTTTTTGCTATTACTTCTGGGCGGGTGTTATCTTGTGATAACTCTTGAGCAGAAGCATTCTGAATTCCAAAAAGCATTGTGGCTGCAAAGGCAAATACTGTTAGTAGGTTTCTCATTTTTTTGTTTTTTTAATTTAAGGTTACTAATGTAACCAATTTGCCTATAATTTAAACAATAATTGCACCAAAAAATGTTTTTAGAGATTTTATTGCCTGTGAAGGCTTTGCTTATTGCCTTTTTTGTTCTTGAAGCGGTGCTCTCTATGCTGTTGTTGCTTTTCCCATTTTGTAAATTGTTCTTCGGTAAGAATATTTTTCATTTCTTTTTTCATGGCAATACGGCTGTCCAGCATGGTGTTTTTAGCCTCAAACTTTTGGGTATCGGTCATTTCTTTCCAGTTGTGGGGACGTTTGGGTTTTGTTGCTTCCATTTCCAGAAAAACTTTCTTTACTTTTTCCTGTTGTGACTGGTTTAGGTCTAAGGCAAGAGTCATTTTTTTTGCCCGTAGCTCAGCCTTTTGCTCAGCTGTGAAATTTTCTTTCATCTCCTTACGTTGCTCCCTTCGGTCAGCATCTTTGTTTTGTGCGGTTATGGCGAAAGTTGTAAACGCCAGTAAAATTATCATTGCTTTTTTCATGTTTATTATTTTTATTGTTCAACATAGCTATGACGTTGAAAATACAAATAGGTTTAATTTCTAAACAGTATAAACTAAAAAGAGCCGCAATCAGCGGCTCTATACTTTTTTTCTAAAACATTAAAGGGAATCAATATATTCTTCCAGCATTTGTAAAGCTTCTGAGTGTACGACAGTTCTTCCTAACTGTGGCATCCTGTAGGTTGGCAGTGTACTTTGAAAACGTGCTATTACCTCGCCGCGATTGGCATAAATACCGGTATCGTTGAAATCTGTCTCTAGTCTAAAATCTAACATGAAACCAGGTGGTACACTGCTGCCGGGCTGATGGCAGTGAGCGCAATTAATATCCATGTAAGCACGTGCGCGGTCTTCCAACAATAAATTGTCATTTTCCCAATTGGGTAGAACGCTTATGTTATTGGCTGACACACCTTGTAACATTCCTATTGAAGCCAAATAATCCAATTGGTTTTGGGTGGTATAGGAGGGTACAAAGTTTAGGTTGCGCAGTTTTGGACCGATGGGAAAAGTAGTAGCATTATTGTTATGGCAGGTAAAGCAATCCTGTTTGGAAGGTATTTCGTAAGCTACGTTTTGGGTTTGGCCATTGCCATCAATATAGCTGATTGCTTCTGTACTTCCTGTTTCACGGTAGGTAGCTTCTGTTTGGGCGGCGTTCCAAATGTAATCTCCCGCAAGCCATTCGCCGTTTACTTTTAGAAGAATGCGGGTTTCAATTATTTTTTTCCCAAGGGAAGGGTCGCGCTCGTCTATATTGTAATAAAAGGTTTTTGAAATTAAAGTATTATCAGGAAAGCTTGGCAGTAAATCTGTATTGTTATAACGCATGCTTTGCCCTTCCGGCAATCGAATCAATCGCTGTTTATGGGTGTAATCTGTAAAAAGGGTGCTGTTTATTTCGTAAAGTTGCACGCCATCGGCAGGATTTAAATCTGAAAGGGTTCCTGCAAATACGCCCATTTCAGAAAGTGTGGGCAAAAAAGTTAACGGCTGGGCTACGGTAAGTGCATCAACCGTGTTGCTTGGGGCAGATTCGTTATTTTTTGCATCAAGTGCCGTTACGTAAAAACTGTATGCCGTTCCCGGATTTAAACCAGTAATGTTTGTAGTAGTCTCGGTAACTGTACTTGAAAGTGCCGTTCCGTCTTGATAAATTCGGTAGGCAGTAACGCCCACATTATCTGTTGCGGCATCCCAAGTGAGTTTCAGGGAAGTTTCCGTTTGTTCGGATGCGGTTAGGTTTAAGGGTTTTGAAGGCGCTTGGTTGTCTGTTTCCACGGGTTCATAATCGTCATCCTTTCCACAGGAAATGATCACAACGCCTATTAAAATAAGTAGAAATATTTTTTTCATTTTGTAAATAATATGGTGGCTAAAAATATAAAAATAGTACGAATGTGTACGTTTTTGGCTGTTAAATTAAAAAATTGCCTAAAACGCATTTTTCCCTCAACGAAAGGATGTCTTCCCTAATTGTTTGTTTTCTAGAAGCGATAAAATAAATAATTTCGAAATTAAAATACCGCCGCTCATGTTTCTGGCAGGGATGCCAGACCACTTATGCCAAAAAGGAGGAAAAGCATGGGCGGTGGTTTATTAAGATACCTAGATTTTTGTCACTACATCTAATTTTGATGCTCTACTCGAAGTAAGAAAATTTGCAAGTTAAGTTGCAGAAACCCTCAAGCTTTCATCCGTCTTTTCAACCTTTGCCAATTTTGAAGCAGTCAATCCTTTTATGGCTTTGTCCCATTTTTTATTGCTTAAGCCGCTTTGGGCTTTTAGTTCTTCCAAAGCAATGGGCGAGTTGGTTTTTAAAAGTGTATAAACAGCTTTTTCATCTTCGGTCATTTCCACTTTTTTCTTTTCGGGGCGCATTTGCGGGAAGAAGAGCACTTCCTGTATGGACGCGTTGTTGGTAAGAAACATAATCAATCTGTCCATACCAATGCCCATACCGCTGGTTGGCGGCATGCCGTACTCTAACGCCCGAAGAAAGTCGTAATCTATAAAGGCCGTAGCTTCTTCATCGCCTCTGTCTGCGAGTTTTAGTTGTGCCTCAAAACGCTCGCGCTGGTCTATTGGGTCGTTCAATTCGCTGTACGCATTTGCTATTTCCTTGCCGCAGACCATTAATTCAAAACGTTCGGTAAGCTCGGGATTGTCGCGGTGCTCTTTGCAGAGCGGGCTCATTTCCTTTGGATAATCTGTGATGAAGGTGGGCTGTATGAAATTACCTTCGCATTTTTCACCGAAAATTTCATCTATCAACTTTCCTTTGCCCATGGTATCGTCCACGGGTATTTTCATATCCAGAGCCGCTTGGCGGATTTGGTCCTCGGTTTTTCCGGTAATGTCAAAACCGGTGAATTTTTTAATAGCATCGGCCATGGTAATTCTGGTGTAAGGCGCTTTAAAATCTACTTCATATTTTCCGAAGGTTGCTTTTGTGGTGCCGTTTACTTCCATTGCGCAGAACTCCAGCAATTGCTCGCAGAACTCCATCATCCAATTGTAATCTTTATAGGAAACGTAAATTTCCATTGCGGTAAACTCTGGGTTGTGGGTTCGGTCCATCCCTTCGTTTCGGAAGTTTTTGGAAAATTCATACACGCCGTCAAAACCACCAACTATCAATCTTTTTAGGTACAATTCATTCGCAATTCGCATATACAGTGGAATGTCCAAGGAGTTGTGGTGCGTAATAAAAGGTCTTGCCGCAGCACCCCCCGGAATGGGTTGTAAAACGGGAGTTTCCACTTCAAAATAGCCGCGCTCGTTAAAAAAGGTACGCATGGCGTTAAAAAGCTTGGTTCGTTTTACGAAAATCTCCTTTACGTGCGGATTCACTACCAAATCTGCATAGCGCTGGCGGTATCGTTGTTCGGGGTCGGTAAAGGCATCGTGTACTTTTCCATCTGCATCTACGCGCGGTTGTGGCAATGGTTTTAAGGCTTTGCTAAGCAGGGTGAAGTTTTTTACCATTACGGTCTTTTCACCTACTTGAGTATTAAAGAGTTCACCTTCGATCCCAATGAAATCGCCTATGTCCAACAGTTTTTTATAGACTTCGTTATAAAGGGTTTTGTCTTCGCCGGTACAGATTTCGTCGCGGTTAAAATATACCTGTATGCGTCCGTCTGCATCCTGAAGTTCGGCGAAAGAAGCTTTTCCTTGAATTCTACGGCTCATCAACCTTCCGGCAATAACTACTCTTTTACCTTCCTCAAAATGTTGTTTTATTTTTTTTGAGGTATCGGTCACGGGGTACAGGTCTGCGGGATAGGGATTGATGCCCATATTGCGCAGTTGTTGTAGTTTTTCTCTTCGGATGATTTCCAGTTCAGACAGTTGCATAAAGTATGTATAAATATAAGTTTGCAAAGATAGGGAAATGGAGAGGGAAAAACGAAATACGAAAAACGAAATGAAGATTTGAAGTTGGAAATAAGAAGTTTAAGGCACGTATGAAATTCCAAATCCCGAATTAACTAAGTCTGAAAATAACGAATATAAATCGTAGCTTTGTTTTCTATGAGTTTATGGCGCGTCCTGCTAGCAATCCTTTTTCCGCCGCTTGCCGTTATCGGCAAAGGTTGTGGTTCGGTATTGATTGTTTTTATCCTTACGGTTTGTGGTTGGATTCCCGGTGTTATTGCAGCACTTATCATTTTGAATAATCCTAACAGATAAATCCATGCGACTAAAATTACCAGCACTTTTAATCTTGGCATTTACCGTATTGAGCTGCCAATTTACAGAAACCATGGTTTTGAATGAAGATGGAAGTGGTTCCATGGCCATAGAAGTAAACCTTAACGAAATGATGGCCTTTGGTGGTGCCGCAATGGTTGATTCAACAGTAGTGAAAATGGATACTATTGTTAATATGAAACTTTTTTTGGAAGAAAAAAGGGACAGTATCTCCAAACTTCCTGCTAAGGAACAGCTTAAACTGAAAAAACTGGAGAATTACAACATTCATTTGAAAATGGATTCAGAAGCCTCTGAAATGGTCTATGATATTTCAACAAATTTTAAAAATGTGGACGAGGCGAACGATATGTTTAACGGACTGGAACAGGCAAGCGATTTAATGCCCAACCCAGATTCAAATACCGAAATAAAAAAAGAAGAGGATTCTCCAGAACTTATAGGCGTAAACTATTCTTTTAAAAAGAATATATTTAAGCGCGATGCTTATATAAAAGATAAGGCAATGCACCAAAAACAGGTGGATAGTTTAAAACAGGCTGAAGCATTTATGGGGGGCTCTAATTATACTTTAAAATATACTTTTCCTAAGAAAATAAAGAAAACATCCCAACCTGGAGCTACATTTTCAGCAGATGGAAAAACAATGACCGTACAAAAATCTTTTATTGAATATTTCAAGAACCCAGACCTGCTAGATTTGGAAGTGGAATTGGAGAAATAATAAACTTCGGCAATGTATTTGTATATTCACCTTTACTAACAATAAACATTCACCTATGAAAGCATTCTATTTTTTAATCCCACTAGTTATGGTAAACGCCTGTAAAACGCAGACTGAAACAGTAACTACAACAGAAAAGAACACTATGGAACAAGTTGATACTAAAAACAATTGCCCAGAAGAAGGTACGTGTAGCGTGGTCTTGCATAAAAATAAAACCCTTATTGTTAAAGAAGATGGTACGGGAGCGGTCTATCCAGAAATGGTTGATGGCCAAAATATAGTAGTAGTCTATACTTATATAAAAAAGGGCCCTGAAGGAACTGTAGATGGTGATTATTCTGAAACCATCCATTTCGAAATACCAGCTACGGCAGAAAATATGAGTATCATAAACCAGAATTTAAGTGATGTGAAACTACTATATGGCAAGCATTGCTATTGTAAAGGAGAAGCGGGTTATTACCCAATAAATGACGGAAAACTTTTGGTAGAAAAAAATAATCGTGATTTGATGTTTGAACTTAATTTTAAGGTGGGAAAAACATCGCAAGTAGTTTCTCGGATTACGGAAACGGTTAAACTTTGAATAAAGAATAAAGAATAAAGAATAAAGAATAAAGAGAAAAGAACTGTATTAAATGAAAAGAGGCGTTCATATTATGAACGCCTCTTTTTTTATTGAAAAGCTGTTTTGAATTAATTCTTCACAATCTTCTTGGTAGTTACTTTGTTGCCATTTTTCACAACAAGGAAATACATACCGCTTTCAATATAGTTGTAATTCAATTGTTTGCTGAATGTAGTAGAAGCAGCAACATCATCAAATGTATATTGATTAATAGCTCTTCCTCTCAAATCATAAAGTGAAACTTCAATGTTGTCGTTAGAAGCTGGCTTGAAGGAAAGATTAAAAGTGCCATTTGAAGGGTTTGGATAAACAGCAAAATTTTCAAACGTAAAGTCATCTACACCTACAGTTCCATCAACTGTAATAACATCGTCGTTAAGGTCATAGAAAATGTTGTCTGATCCCATTACCATCAATCTTCCAGTAGTCGTATTCACATTTGGCACATCTATAACTGCGCTACCGGTGTTAGGTACGTTAAGTGCAATAGAGATTGGATAAGTGATTCCACCGTCAGTAGAAAACCATATATCAACATTAGAGCAACTTACGGGTGCCACATCAGTTCCGGCGACGTCCCAAGTAATGGTCTCTGTATCTCCGATAGTCCAATTGGTAGGTGTGGCTTGTGAGGTTACTACAAAAGGACCCGAAGCTCCATCAAAAGTCAATAGCATATTATCGCTTTGCGAAGCGCCACCACCGGCTACGTTGTCCCGAACGGTTAATCTAAAGTTCATAGTTCTGGCTACAGAAGGTACAACTTCCCAGATATTTGAAGTTCCTGGTCCCCCTAATTGTCCAGCAAGAACAGTTGAAATCATAGGCATATATCTATCCGGTGAGTCAAGTGGATCTATAGATCTAAAGGCTGGCCCTAATATTGAAGTGTTAAGTGGTGGCATTGGTGCGGGATTGCTGTTTAATTGCTCCCAGCAGTAGCTCAAAATATCTCCATCAGGATCCATAGCTGTTCCTTTAAGTACAAAAGGAGTTGATTTTGGAATGGTATAGTCAGGTCCTGCATCTACATCTGGAGGAAGATTGTTAGTAGGAGTTTGTACAGCACATTGGCCTTGGCCTACTGATACAAAGTTCCACATTTCCTGGATGCTGTAACCGTGAAAATAATCATCGCTAACGTTTTGAACATTAGGAGGACAAATGCCGGCATAGCCCATAATGGTTGATGCGCTTCCTGGTTCATAAGATGCATTCGATCTCTGGCAGTTATTGTTTTGGGTATGGTTACCACCAAACTGGTGGCCCATCTCATGGCTTACGTAATCTACATAAAATGGATCATTGATGGGGGCTGGTAATCCTGTTACACCTCTTGCTTTATTTGCAGTACAAGGGGAACGCAGTTGTGCAATACCTCCACCTCCAGTGGTAAATACGTGTCCTATGTCATAATTTGGAAAACCTATAATACCGTCTATTTTAGCCTGTATTTGGTTAATTACATTAGAAGTATTATCTAAGCCATCTGTGGCAGGGTTTAAAAATATAATATCCTCATTATTAGGAATAATTACCATTGTTATGGCAACGTCTCTTTCATAAATACCGTTTACTCTTGTCATTGCTACGTTTTGAGCAGATAAAACGGCTGCTTTTTTAATAGCATCGCTAGCAGCTGGATCAATACCTTGATTGTTTAAATGCCAAAGAGAATACTCTCCATTAGCAGCTAGAGCCAATCTAAAGGTTCTAAGCATCCCATCGTCTGCATTTCGATTGGCACTTGCATTTTCATCAATATTTGGTCGTGGCCCAATTTGCTCCTCTACCAAACATACAAATGGCTCCAGAGATGAAGGCAAATCTTTTCTGGAATAGCTGATGTATTGGCCTTTATCCTGAGTGTATGGATCTACGTATACTGTAGGGTGCTTTGCCGAAGTTATCATTACATGTACACCTGTATATGGTGAAACACTAAATCTAGCAACTGCTGAAGGATCTTCTATACCCTGGCCAGCAAAAGAACGGATATCAGGGTGTCTTTGCTGCAATTCTGGAGCAAAGTTTGACGCGTCTACAACTCTAAATTTTTGCAATTCACCGTTGCCAACTGGAAGCTCAATAATTACATTAGAGTTTTTAAGGTTTGCTCTAGAAGGAGCAGTAGCAAGAATGGATTGTAGTGCTGGTGTGTTTAAACTGAAAAGCTTATAATCAGTAGGAACAGAATTTCTGAACTCCTTAACTTTTGATGAGACAGCCCGCTCTGATACTGGGGTCCAAAGTTTAGAGGAATTCTGTGCGTTTAATCCAAAACACAAGAGTGAAAGGGATAAAACCACAATGGATTTAAAAGTACTTTTTTTCATTTTTAGGTAATTTTATGAATGTTTAGAACTGTAAATATAAGACCCTTTAAGGAAATTAGTAAATTTTTAAGAACTTAACTTTGTTTTTTGTCCAAAAAAATTTGAAATACATTAAATGGGATATAATAATTAATATATATTAATAATTTTACCCCACTAAATTTAAAGGTAACGGTTTTGCAAAGAGTATTGAAGGTAGAAGATTTGGGATTAAGGGATTACAAAGAAACCTGGGATTACCAAGAAGCCCTTTTTCAAAAAATTCTAGAATTGAAAAAAGCCAATCACAAACAGATTGCTCCAATAAAGCAGACTCCTAACTATTTTTTATTTGTGGAGCATCCACACGTTTACACTCTGGGGAAAAGCGGGCATATTGAGAACTTGCTTATTCCCGAAGAAAAGTTAAAGGAAATAAACGCTACATTTTATAAAATTAATAGGGGAGGCGATATTACCTATCACGGCCCTGGGCAAATTGTGGGCTATCCCATATTGGATTTGGAGAATTTTTTTACAGACATTCATAAATACATGCGTTTGCTGGAAGAAATGATTATCCTCACTTTAGGTGAATACGGTTTAAACGCAATGCGCAGTAAAGGAGAAACCGGAGTTTGGCTAGATGTGGGTACCCCTTTTGCGAGAAAAATTTGTGCCATGGGCGTACGCGCCAGCCGCTGGGTTACGATGCATGGGTTTGCACTGAATGTAAATACAGATCTAGGCTATTTTGATAACATGATTCCCTGTGGAATTAAGGGAAAAGCGGTTACCTCTCTGAATGTTGAATTGGGTAGGGCAGAAATACCCGTAGAAGAAGTTAAAGAAAAATTAATGAAACATTTCTTGCATCTTTTTGATGCCACACAAATAGAAAAAACCGAAGCCTAGCCCCGGTTTTTTAAAATTTAAATTGGTTTAGTTTATTTTGAAAATTTGGTAAGTACGCTACTTGATGATACTTTTCCTCTTTGATAGTCTTCCTGTTTAACCATGCCAACGCCTTCGGCAATCCATTGTTTTGAGTTACTTGTTTGGGTCATTCCCATTTTGGTATTCATATCGTAGGTTATAACAAAGCAAGTAAACGTTCCAGCTGGGGTGGTTACGTCTTCTTTACCAATTACCTTTCTGTTTGTTATGGTCATATCCATATTCATGTTAATGCCGCTCACATTAATTTTCATATTCATTTCGGCGTCTGGAAGTTCTTGGCCCACCGAAAGATCGTTCGGGATTTCCAGCTCCGTACCGCTAATATCATACTCCATATTTTGAAATTGCTCCATCATCATGGGGCTTACCATTGAGTTATAATCAATGGAAATTTTAGTGCCATCGCAGGTAATGTCATATTCTGTTTCGGCTATCAGTTTTCCCTTGTCATCCTTAACAGAAGATTTCATCGTTGCAACTTCCCCTTGGGGGATTTGCTTTTTATTTAAAACTATATAGTCTACTATGGCTGCTATTTTACCTTTTTTGTCATAAGAGGTTATTTCAGCTTTGGTGCCTTCTTTCAATGGATAGAATTTACTGCATCCGTTTTGCCCTTGAACAGCTGCCATAAGCCCGAAAAGTGCCATAGTTGTAAATAAAATTTTTTTCATAGTATGTAAAGTTTATGTGGTTTAAAGTTTTATAAATTCAACCCTTCGGTTTTGTTCCTTCCCCGATGCACTGTTGTTGTCTGCAACAGGATTTGACTCTCCTTTCCCATCTGTTTGAATTCTTCCAATAGAAATTCCATATTGGCTTACAAGTGCTGCCCTTACTGATTTGGCGCGTTCCTGTGAAAGCTTTAGGTTGCTTTCTGTGCTTCCGTCGGCATCGGTATGGCCTATAATTATTATGCGCATGTCTGGCACACTTTGCATGGCTTCGCCTATTTCTTTTAAAATGGCTTCACTTCCACTTTTAATGGTCGCTGAACCTGAATTGAAAAGGATGGCATTGGTTGAAAAACTTCCTTTTTCCATCAAGTCTTTTAGCACTTGGCTTCGTTCATCACCCGCAGTTTCTGCAATTACCAAGTTTGAAATATAGAAATAAGCGGCTGCTGTTTCGGTCCAGCCACTGGTAATGGAAGTAAAAAACAACGATTTTCTATATTCTGGTTTGAACTGTGTTGGCAAATCGACCATTTTTTTCCCGTCCATAAAAAGGCGAATTCGTTTTCCGTTTACTTCAAAGGCCATTTTAATGGCTTGGTTCAAGGGAGCTTTGTAGGCAATTTTTTCTTTTGTATATCCCAATTCTTTTAAGCCATAGCTTAATTCGTAATAACCGTTTCCAATTTCAGCAGACATAATATCAAAAGTCATGGAGTTTGAGCTCGACAATAAATGGTCAATATCTTCTGGTTTTGGGCCAAAACCAATACCTGGTCTTCTATAAGGGTGTTCGGCGGGTAGAATAAGGTCAAATTCAACAGTAAAATTTTCAGGTAAGGGTTTTGTCAATTCAACATTGGTAACACTTCCAGCGGTTATTTTTAAAAATTTACTATCAAAGCCTTTTAGTTTTTTTACTTCACCCCCCTTTGTAGTATTCCACTTTGCGGGAAAATCACCAATGGCATCCTTTTCAAAATTGTCATGGAAAATTATTCTATTTCCCCGTTTAAAACCCACTTGGTTTTCGCCTACCTCCTCCAGGCTTTCCATTTTTGGTTCTGAAGATTGACTTTCTGAATTTTTGTTGCTCGTATTTCCGCCAATGATATTTCCGTCGTTTTTCTTTCTGTTTTTTTCTTCCCTGCGTTGTTCTTTTTTGGATTTTTTAGGTGCTTCCACTATGGTATCTAGCACCCGGTCTGTACTTTTTTCAGTTTCCCGTTGCACACGCCGCTCAACGGTACGCTCCACGGCACCAGCTGCTTTTTCGCCCAACTTGTCTAAAAATTGGGCATTGGTTATGGTGCTGGCAAACATTATGGTTAAAAATGTGATTGTTTGTAAGCTTTTCATAATGATTTTTTTAAGGGTTGCTATCTTTTAAAAGTTATTTCTTCTATAACTTTTTTTTCTAGAATAATCTTCAATTTTCATATTCTTGGTCCTATATAATTTATGTTTTGATAAAGCTGTTTTTCCATTGCAAATTCCTTAATGCCAGAATGTTGTTTTTATTTTATCCTATCTGGAAAAAAGGGGAAATAAAGATATTTTTTAGTTATAGCAGGGGCTATGAATATTGTAACGAATGTTATAACATATGTAACAGGTCTTTATTTATGGAGTGTTTGGAGCAGCGAAATTTAATGTGAAATATAATCAGAAGGTGCGCTGCCAAATTCTTGCTTAAAACATTTGGTGAAATAGGAAGGGTCATTAAAACCAACGCTGTAGCCAACTTCAGAAATGGATATCTTTTTTTCCTTTAGAAGGTTGAGTGCAAGCTTTAATCTCTGTGATTTCAAAAACTCTGATGCAGATTGTCCTGTTAGCGCTTTTAGTTTTCGGTGCAGTTGCATACGGCTCACGGCCATTTCTTTTCCAAAACTTTCAACTGAGAAACTTGGATCGGTAATGTGGATGTCCAAAATTTGTTGAAGCCTATCCAAAAATTTCTCGTCTGCCGAAGAAATGGCAATATCCTTTGACCTTAGTACAACTTCCTGTGCAAAGCGCTGTTGGAGTTTTCGCCGGTTTTCAACAAGATTTTCCACAGTCGCTTTTAATAATTGACTATTGAAGGGTTTGGTAACATAGGCATCTGCACCAATACCCATTCCCTCCAGCTTTGAAGTAATTTGGGTTTTGGCTGTGAGTAGAATAACTGGAATGTGCGATGTAAGTTGTTGCTCTTTTAAATGTTTGGTAAATGTAAAGCCATCTTCTTCGGGCATCATTACATCACTTATAACGATATCTGGTATATATTTAAGGGCCAATTCGAAAGCTTCTTTTCCATTACTGGCGGTAAGTACCGCAAAAGTTGTTTCAAAAATGGAGCTCACATATTCACGAATATCCTTGCTATCATCAATTATTAAAATAACTGGGGCATCTTCTGGTAGGACAATTTCTTTCTTAGTATCGTTAAGAGCGTTGGCAAATGTTTCTGGTCTTTCAGTTTTCTTGCTTTCTGAAAAAACTATAGATTCATCAAAGGCTTCCCTGTATATGGGCAATGTTATTTTAAACTCCGTGGTGCCGCTTTCTTCACTTTTCACTGAGATTGTTCCCTTGTGAATTTCAACCAAATCTTTTGTGAGTGCCAAGCCAATTCCGGTGCCGGGATTTTTGGTGTTGGTTTGGTAAAAGCGTTCAAAAATTTTTTGCTGTTGCGAAGGGGGTATGTAATTGCCGGAATTAATTACTGAAATCTCATATTTATTGCCCACTCTCTTTCCGCCTAACGTTATAAACCCATTCTCAGGGGTATATTTTATGGCATTGCCCAATAGATTATAAAGTATTTTTTCAAGAACATCCTGATCAAACCAATCTGCGTTATCATCGTTGGGTACCTCAACAGCTAGCTTTATGTTTTTTTCATCACAACTAAATGAAAACGCCTGGGCATGCACAATTAAAAAATGGGGAATATTGGCACACTGAATATTCAACTTTAAATTTCCGCTTTCCAGCTTTGCCAACGCCAATAGCTGATCGACCAAATCTTTCAGCCGTTGGGTGTTTCTAAGTGCCGATTTTAAATTTTTTGTTTCCGAAAAGGAAAGCTTTTTTGAAGCAAGTTGGTCCTCAATAGGTCCATTTATCAATGTTAAGGGAGTGCGGAACTCGTGCGAAATATTTGCAAAGAAGGTATTTTTCGCATTATCGAGTTCTTGTAATTTTTTGGCTGTTTTTTTTCGATTTTGCAGTTGGAAAAATAAAAAGAGCCCACCTATAGTCGCTAAAAAAACAATAGCTAAAAGAAGGTTCCGCTGGTTTGTTTTTTGCTGTTTCGTAAGTTCGTTTTGGGTAGTTAGCAGTGCTATTTCCCTATCCCTGGTTTTCGTCTGGTATATTCCTTCAAGCTCCTTGATTCTTTCAGCGCTTTGTGCTTGTTGAATGGAATCGGTTATTTTTTTTGAAATTTGTGAATTATTATATGCGGCTTTGTAATTTCCCTGAAGTGCATACGCTTCAGCAAGAAGAGAATGTGCATTTTGGTTGATCGTCCCATTTTTTATTTCACTATTATAGATAATTGCTTGTTCTAAAAATTCAATGGCTGTTCCGGCTTTTCCTTTTTGAATATTTAACTTTCCAAGTTGCAGTGCAGCTTGTGCAGCTTCCAAATTGTACTCTTTTTTCTTTTGAAACTGAAATGAAACTTGAAAATAGTTCTCTGCTTTTTCAAGGTTTCCGTAGTTAAGGTGTACCAATCCCAAATAATTATTTATTTCGGCGACAGTTCTTTCATCTTTTATTTCTTCAAAGAATAGCAGGGTCTTTGAAAGCAATTCGTCTGCTTTTTTATATTGGCCCTTATGATAGTATACATGGCCCAAAAAGACATTTGTAGTGTTAAAATAGAATGCTCCTGCCCCGGGTATTTTTTCAAATTCGTTATTCGCCTTTAAATAATATTTTTCGGCGGCATCATAATCTTTTAGTTCTAGATAAACGTTTCCCAAACTTTGGTAGGCAGCGGCAATGATGTCTTCGCGTATGGGTTCTTTTTTATGAATGGAATCCACAACAAGCAAATGGGCAATGGAGGCTTCCATTTTGTTCTGGCGAGAATAGGCAATTGCCAAGGCATTATGGGTATCTGCCACTATCAAATTACCTGTATCCTCAATTAATTTCGCAAACTTAAGGGCCTTGTTTCCGGCTTCTATTGAATTTTCAATCTCTCCAATTAAATAATAAGTTCTGCAAAGTCCATTGTACCCTTGTGCCATGCCGCGTAAATACTCTATTTTTTTTGAATCTCTTATTTGTTTTTTAAAGTAAATGAGGGCCGAATCCGGTTTTTGTATTCTTCTGAAATAATGTGCGTAGAGATAATCGGCCTCGATAAGGCTAACCAAATAATTGTGCTGGGTACTGAACTCTCGAAGTTGTTTGATATAAATTAAGGCGCTATCGGGATTTGCGTTGATGGTTTGGGAAACCTTTGATTTGTAATTAGCAAGTATTATAGAGTCGCGCTGCGAAGGTTTTTTTTCGCGCAGTTTATTTTGGCTAAAAGCACTAGTAGCCAATAGCAAAACAAGGAGGCAGAGGAGCGCTCTCATAAAAGTGTAAAAAGTTAGTTTGCGATTTAAATTTACACAAAATACTTCAACCAAAGAGAAACATGGCTGACTAATGTGCTAACTGACAAGTTGTTTTGGGTTAATCGATAATATAATAAACTACACTATTATCCTCTCCTTTAACAACTAAGTTTTTTGGGTTGGCTTCACCCATGGAAGCGGGTGAAGTGCCATAAACAGGAAAACCATTAAGAAGCTCACCATTTTTATCAAAAACATATACCTTTTTTTCTTGGGTTTCTGTTATGGTAATATAACTGTTGCGGTTTATTGAGAAAATTTGAGGCTTGGTATAAAGCCCTAGGGGCAATTCTGCTAGTTTTCCATTAATGCGTAAAAGGTTGTCATCCAATGTTACTTTTGTATTTCCAAGTATGGCAAACCAATAATTATTGCCCACATCCAGTTTTTGGGATGAAACCTTTCCGTCTTGCGAAATGCGCTCTTTGGTATTTTCCTTTGTTATCACTACAAAGGAGTTGTCTTCTTCTGCCACAGGAATTTCAGAAAAATTGAAATTCTTTGAAACCGAAACCCTCGTTTTCCCAACGCGACTTAAAATATTCAGCTTACCATTTTCCTCTGCAACCACTATATAATCTTTATTCCCCATCCGGATATGTACGGGCGATTGCGCAATATTGCTTTTTGCTTTGTTGAAACCAAAACCTTTTACAGTTTTTCCGTATTTGTCATACATCAATACGTCCTTGCCCTGTACAATTACAAAACGATAATTCCGGTTGTTATCGTAATCAAAAACCGAAAGTGGCTGGGTTACCTTGTCTTTAAACTTAATAGGAAATCCTTTTGCGTCCTTCCCATTTCGGTCCAAAATATAAAACGCATCATTAGTAGCAAACGCAATTTGTTTGTCGCCACGGCCGGCAATTTCCACAGTTTCTATTTTTCCTAAAATTGGCGAACCTAATTTTTTGGTCCAAAGAATTTTTCCGCTTTCAGAAATAAAATAAAGCTTATTGGCTATATCCTGTACGAGCACATTGCTACTGCCGTAATTGCCGTCAACCAGTTGTGGGTTAGTTAAAAGTACACTTTCCAGATTTAAGTTGAATTTTTCCGAAACCTTACCCGATACACTTTTTGCTGTGGCGCCCGCCTCTTTGCAGCTCAGTGTTACGTGCGCAAAATTTCTGTCAAAACTGAATTGCAGTGCCGCCAACGGAAATTTATCAAAAGAAATATCTTTGATGCCCGCACTGCTTTTTGAATTGAAAAAACCTGAAATGTCCTCAGAAAATTCGCCCTGCATTTTATAAATTAATAGTGAGGATGCCGTGCTCAAATCTTTTGCAGTGCTTTCAAAATAAGAAGCATTTTTGAGCGTATTATTATTTTGGAAGGAACTTATAAGCTGCTCGGCAGTACTTTCATTTTCTGTAAAAACAAAGAAATTATCGAGCTGAAAAACATAGTTTGCCGTTCCTGAATTTATAAAAGGCGAAAAAGTCTGCTTAAATAATTGTGGCTCACTAAAACTGCTAATCTCAATTTCGCGAAAGATACTTTTTGAAGTTACAAAGCGCGCCAATGCATCGTTCGTTAAAGAGGCATCAATACTTTTAATAAAAATTGCAGTTTCGTCTTTAAGCTGAATACTTCCCACTTCGCTCACCGAACCAAAAATCCCGGTGGTTTTTACGGCTTCTTTTTCACCTCTAAAATTTCGTAATTTCTTTTGAAAAGTTTCGGCATCGTTAAATGTAAAGCTCACCGCGCCCAAGGCATCCGTTGGCACCAATCCCGAAACGTCGTTTTGTTGCGGTACTTGGCCTTCAAAAACGTTCAGCAATTGCGGAATGCTGTCGGTAGCCAGCGTTATTCCGGTTGCAGAAAAAGCTTCTGGCGATATGGCAACGTCAAGCGCACTCCACGAAGTGAAATCTACTTTTGTGGAATCGTTCAGAGTGATTTTATTTCCGCGCACTAACGCTGTAAAGCCGTTGGTTGATGGTAGATTGAAAACTTTCTTGAACGTATCATTGCGTTCGGTATTTCCTTTTAAAATTTCCTGAATAATTTGTTGCGAAGATGAAACCACAAAAACGCTATCTATAATTGCAGAATAGGCAATTTCTTTGTCAATGGTAATACGCTGAAATGAATGTTCATCAAGCTGTAAGGTTTCAATAGTCTTATTTTTTAGTGAATCTATTTGAAAAAGATTTTTCGTTTGTTTCGAAATAAAAGTATATGCCGAAAGGGAGTCATTTAATTTATTGATGCATAAAAGGCTTTGCGAAGCGGGATGTAGATTTTTTAGCAAGGCTTTCTTTTCAGAAAAAAAGGAATAGGGAGCGGTGTTGTCAAATTTGGAAAGTAGGGAATTGGCTTCAATATCTGCCTGCAAGGTTTCAAAATTTGAAATCTTAAAAACCACCAACGCATCTTCGGGAACAAAATCCAT
The DNA here is from genome assembly GCF_016757735.1 of Aequorivita iocasae. Classification (NCBI taxonomy): domain Bacteria; kingdom Pseudomonadati; phylum Bacteroidota; class Flavobacteriia; order Flavobacteriales; family Flavobacteriaceae; genus Aequorivita; species Aequorivita iocasae. The sequence goes on along the minus strand of NZ_CP068439.1, from coordinate 568,526 downwards.
TAAAGTACCAGTTTTTGGGGGTGTTTTGTCACAACTTCCAAAAACTCCCAAAAGCATTGGAATAAAAAGTAAAAACGCTAAAAGTTTGCCCAGAATTTTTCCCATAACACAAAAGTAGCAAGGAAATGTGATGGTTTTGTAAATAGTCGAAATAGTTTATTGACGGGTTTTCAACAGTTGCCTTTCGTCTTTGGTTCTTACGTGTAAAAAATGGAGACTGAAAATTTTTGGATTTCATAGAACTGAAAAACTACAGGAAATGATTTTTTCAGTATATTTATAAAAACAAAGCAGCTAGTTATGAATTTGATGGAGGAGAGAAAATGGATACAAAAGGAACTGGAATCGGTAACTGATCCTGCCTTTTTGGAGATTATAAAAAACATGTTGAAATACAGAAAACAGCTTACGGACATGGAGCGAGTGAGCGTAGCGCAATATAATAAGGAAATTGAGGAAGCGGTTGCAGATATTGAAAAAGGTGAGTTTTACACTCAGGAACAAGCCAAAAAAATTGCGCAAGGGTGGTAAAAGTTGTTTGGCGCAAAAAGGCTTTGGCCCAGTTAAAGCAGATTTTTGAATATATCCGAGAACATTCTTTGGAATCTGCCAAAAAAGTAACAAATGATATTCTCGATACCGCGGAAAATTTACCTAGCAATCCCAAAAAATTTCCTGCAGATAAGTATAAATTGAACAATGATGGTTCTTTTCGGGCTTTTGAACTACACAATTATCGCGTTGCATATCAGATTGCTTCCCACGAAATCCGAATTTTAAGAGTTCGGCACGTTCGGATGGAGCCGTTGGAATTTTGATGCTTAATTTAAAATTAGATCCTGATCACATCAATTATTTATAAAAATCAATCGCTATTTGTCCGGGAAACAGTTTAAAGCTTTTTCTGTGGAAAATAGTACTTCCGTGAGCGCAAATGGCTTCCCGATGTTCTTTGGTAGGATAGCCTTTATTCTGTTTCCAATTATAGTGTGGAAATTTTTCGTGAAGCGCGGCCATATATTCGTCTCGATAAGTTTTTGCCAAAATGGAAGCAGCGGCAATGTGAAGGTATTTTCCATCGCCCTTTACAACACATTCAAAAGGAGTTTTCTGAAAAGGTTTAAAACGGTTCCCGTCTACGGCGATAAATTGGGGAGGGCAGGATAGGCCTTTAATGGCACGGTGCATTCCTAAAATGGAGGCGTTCAGAATGTTTATTTTGTCAATCTCATCCATCATCACGTGAACCACATTGAAACAGATGGCTTCGCGCTCGATAATAGCTTTAAGTTCAAGGCGTTTTTTTTCTGAAAGTTGCTTACTGTCATTCAAGAAAGGGTGCTGAAAATCATCCGGAAGAATTACTGCGGCGGCGGTTACGGGCCCTGCAAGACAGCCACGACCCGCCTCATCGGTGCCACATTCCAATAAGTGGGAATTAATTTTAAGTTTCAACATAGAAAATTAAAAATAACTATTTCCGTTTAAAAATTTACCTTTGCGCTGAAAGTTTATATCCGATGAAAAACACATTTTTGCTCTTACTTCTTCTATGTGCCTCGGCAACTGTGTTTTCACAAACTCCAAATGCAACTAAAGAAAAACCGCCAATTGATTACTACAAAATAATTTCAACGGCGCGCGATACAACACATGTTGATACTACACTCTCAATCAAGAAAAAATACAAATTTAATTATTTAAGAAAGGACAATTTTGAACTGCTACAGTTTTCAAACGTAGGGCAAACATATAACTCACTTGCTTACTCTTTTGACAGGCTGAATTTGAAACCGCTTTTTGTGGCTCAGTCGCATCATTTTAATTATAAGGAAATTGAAGATGTGAATTATTTTAATGTACCCACGCCGCTTACCGAACTTTATTTTAAAACTGCCTATGAGCAGGGGCAGCAGCTCGATGCTTTTTTTACGGTGAATACTTCCCCGCAATTCAATTTTTCAATTGGCTATAAAGGGGTTCGTTCACTGGGGAAATACCAACATATTTTAACGAGTACCGGAAATTTTCTTTTCACTGCAAATTACCATACCAAAAGTAAACGCTACGTAGCACTTGCCCACGTTGCAGCACAAGATATTTTGAATGAGGAAAATGGGGGGTTAACCGATAATTCCTTGCTGCTTTTTATAAATGACGATCCCGAATTTCGCGACCGTGGACGGTTGGATGTTAAATTTGAAAATGCCGAAAACAAACTTGAAGGGCTTCGTTTCTACGGCGATCATTATTTCGAATTGTTGAGCCAGCGCGACAGTACGGGCTATTCGGTATTGACAATTGGGAACGTGTTGAGCTATGAGGACAAATTTTTTCGATACAACCAAACCGCGTCATTTGCGGAATTTGGTCCTTCGTATGAGACCGCAGATTTATATACGAAAACGAAACTTGAAGATTTTAACGTAAAGGCGTATGCTGACTTCAACAACTCGCTTATCGGAAAAATTACCGCTTGGGCGGGCTATAACGATTTCAATTATGGGTACAATTCAGTATTGATTTTAGACGAACAGCGCATTCCCAACAGGATTAAAGGAAATATTATTGAAGCTGGTGCGGCGTACGAAAAGGAATACCGAGGATTTAAGCTTCGTGGAAAAGGGGCGATAAATGTGGCAGGCGATTTTGACGGAAACTTTCTGCAAGGAGCCGCTTCGTTTGATTTAAATGAAGATTATAATGCGGAAGCTTCCATAACCGTACATTCGGTGGCGCCCAATTTCAACTTTTTGCTGTACCAAAGTGATTACCAAAATTACAATTGGAAGACCGAGCTGAATAATGTAAAAACCCAGGAACTGAAATTTCAAATAAACACCAAAAAATTTGGAAATGCGTCTGTAAGCTATACGGGAATTGACGATTACGCCTACTTTGGAATCAAGGAAAATGACAGCACACCTTCACCATTGCAGGCTTCTGAACGGGTAGATTATTTAAAGATAAAGGCTGAAAAGGAATTTAAATTTGGGCACTTCGGATTGGAAAATACCGTAATGTACCAGCAAGTTTTAAGTGGCGAAACGGTTTTTAACGTGCCGCAAATTATTACTAGAAACACACTTTATTTTGAGGACCATTGGTTTAAACGCGCTTTGTTTTTGCAGACTGGGGTGGGTTTTAAATATTTCACCAAATACAACATGAATGCTTACGACCCTGTACTCGCGGAGTTTTATGTACAGAACGAGCAGGAATTGGGCGGTTTTCCGTTAGTAGATATTTTCTTTAATGCGAAAATACGGCAGACCCGTATTTATTTTATTTATGAAAACTTCACCTCGATTTTTGGCGGGAAAAGTGAATATTTTGCAGCCCCGGGTTATCCGTATCGTGATAATGTGCTGCGATTTGGGTTGGTTTGGAATTTCTTTTTATAAAAAAACCTATTATTGGAATGTGTTGATTTTTGAAAATTATTTTTTAACTAATTTCTTGATTATAACCTCCGCATTAAAAGTTTTTAATTTTACGAAATAAATCCCTTCGTTTAATTTTTCTATGTTGACTCTATTGATTCCTTCAACATTGCTTTCTTCTAAAATCAATTGGCCTAATTGGTTGTAAAAAATAACAGATGAAATAATTTCTTTTGACTGTATGTTGATTATTCCATTTGTGGGATTGGGATAGAGTAAAATATCAAGGGAAATATTTTCTTGGATACTAAGTGGTCCAATGTTTTCAAACCATGCAATTTTGTCGTCACCATCCGCAGATATAAGTATGTCCATGTCTCCATCATTATTTATATCGCCAATGTTAATAGAAGTCAAAGTATTAATATTTGAAATTGTATTTTCGGGGCCAAAATTTCCTTGTCCATCTGTATTTTCACGCCAAAATAAGAGTTGATTATCATATGATGGGTTTCCAGAGATAATATCTTCATCACCATCATTATCTATATCTGAAAATACTATTGAGAAATAACCGTTATCATAAAGATCTATGGGCTGAGGTTGACTAAAATTTCCAAAGCCATCCAGGTTTATATACCATGCTAAATGCATACCGTTAGAAGCAATAAAATCTATGTCGCCATCTCCCTCTTTATCAGCTGGATATATTCTATAATCATACCAAGTATTGCCCAAATTGTGTTCAATAAAACTTCCGGATCCATTTTCGTTCTCATACCAAGCCAAAGTGCCATTAGATCGACCAATTCCAATAATATCCAAGTCGCCATCTCCATCCAGATCGGCAGGCTGGGCAAAGTAACCGAGACCAATTCCATTTTCAAGAGTATGCTCAGGTCCAAAAGTTCCAGCACCGTCTAAATTTTCATACCATGCTAATTTTGAGGAATAAAATTCCGACGAAACTAGTAGGTCCAAATCTGCATCTCCATCTATGTCTATTGCTGAAAGGGAATTTATTCCTGGAAGATCGGTCGCAATAATTTGTTGAGGATCAAAATTACCTTGACCATCATTGTTTTTAAACCAAGCAAGCTTTCCGGAAGTAAAACTTCCGCCTACAATATCTGGATATCCATCTCCATCAATATCTTCAATACATGCTATACTAGCACCATTTACAGTAGTAGAAATAACCTGCTGCATTCCGAAAGTGCCATTTCCATCAAGATTTTTATACCAAGCTATTTTGCTATCGTTTTGTGAGGTTGAAATTATGTCTAAATCTCCATCAGAATCAATATCGGCAGAACTTGCATAAGAAGCCCCATTTGCGCCTTGAGAATCAGATACCAATAGCTGGGTTCCAAAGTTTCCCAATCCATCTAAATTTTTATACCAAGCTATTTTGTCATCGATGAAAGATGCTGACGTTATATCTAAATCACCGTCTCCATCTAAATCTGTTATATATACAGACTTTCCAGTATTTACATCTGTTGTAATTGTTGTTTGGGAAAAATTGCCATTTGCATCATTTTTATACAAAAAAATAGCTTCAGAAGCTGCTACTGCAATATCATTATCGCCATCCCCATCAATATCTGATGTATAAACGGAGGATGCTCCACTTGTATTTGTTGAAATTATTTGTTGAGCACCAAATAGGCCGTTAAAATTTTCGTACCAAGCAACTCTAGAGTCATTAGATGCTGATATTACATCTAAATCACCATCCCCATCTAAATCGGTTGCAAACGCAGAATTTGCGTTGGTTACGTTTAATGTAATCCATTCACGAACAAAATTATTATTCCCTTCATTTTTGTACCATAAAACAGATGAATAATCTGATACAAGAATGTCATTATCTCCATCTCCATCAATATCGTGAATAGAAACTGATGTAGGTTCATCTGCACCACCAATTGGATTTTGTTCGTCAAATAAACCTTGGCCATCCAAATTTTCAAACCAAGATATTTGGTTATAAGAGGTAGCTATAACGTCTCTGTCGTTATCTCCATCTAAATCAGCAGCAACTACGGATCTAGTTCTAATTGTATTGCCATAGCTACCTAAAGGGAAAATTTGTTGTGGACCGAAAGTACCTAGTCCATCAATATTTTCGTACCAGGCTACCTTATTATCATTATATAAGTAAGAGCTTGAAAGAACATCCATATCTCCATCTCCATCTAAATCGGCTGCAAAAACAGAATTTGCCCCTTCTGCATTGGTAGTAATAACATTTTGAGACCCGAAATTTCCTTGCCCATCCAAATTTTCATACCAAGCTATTTTATTATCCAAAAAAGATGCTGAAATTAAATCCTTATCTCCATCACCATCTATATCAGCTGAATATACATCAGCAGCTCCATTGGTACCATCAGCATTATCAATAATAATATTCTCCTGAAATCCGATTTGCGCATTCGAAACTGTGAATACAAAAATGGAAAACAATACTCCTAACTGTGTTTTCATAAGAGTTGAATTTTAAATTATATGTAAGATAATAATTTTAGTCGTTGTACTTCAATATTAATATAATAAAATTAAATACCCGCCACTTTGGACGGGTTTGATGTTCTGTTTGATCGTGCCCTTCGGCTGCGCTCAGGGTAAACTAAAGGTTAGATCTATTTTTTCTTAGTCCCTTAAAAGTCCTCGAGAAATAACAATCTTCTGAATCTCTGAAGTGCCTTCGTAAATCTGAGTAATTTTTGCATCACGCATCAAGCGTTCCACGTGATATTCCTTAACATAGCCATTTCCGCCGTGAACCTGTACCGCTTCCACGGTTACGTCCATTGCTACTTGGCTGGCGTATAGTTTGGCCATGGCGCCGCTCATATCATAATTATTGCCTTGGTCTTTGTCCCAAGCCGCTTTCATCACTAAATGGCGGGCTGCTTCAATACTGGTATGCATATCTGCAAGCTTGAAGGCGATGGCCTGGTGGTTGCATATTTCGGTGCCAAAAGCTTTGCGCACCTTGGAATATTCACGGGCAAGGTCGTAAGCACCTGCGGCAATTCCCAACGCTTGTGCGGCAATCCCGATACGACCGCCGGAAAGGGTTTTCATAGCAAAGGTAAATCCAAAACCGTCTTCGCCAATTCTGTTTTCCTTTGGAACCTTTACATCATTAAAAATAAGAGAATGTGTATCACTTCCACGGATGCCAAGCTTGTCTTCTTTTGGGCCAATTTCAAAACCTTCCCAGCCTTTTTCAACAATAAAAGCATTGATGCCTTTGTGTTTTTTCTCTTTGTCAGTTTGCGCGATTACCAAATAATAATCTGCAGAGCCGCCATTTGTTATCCAGTTTTTGGTGCCGTTCAATATATAGTGATCACATTTGTCAATCGCAGTGGTTCTTTGTGAAGTGGCATCACTGCCAGCTTCTGGTTCGCTCAAACAGAATGCACCAAGTTTTTCGCCAGTAGCTAGTTTAGTAAGGTATTTTTGTTTTTGTTCTTCATTTCCATAGGCTTGAAGGCCATAGCACACCAATGAATTGTTTACCGAAACGATTACGGAACACGAAGCGTCAATCTTGCTTAATTCTTCCATAACCAAAACATAACTCACGGTATCCATTCCGCCGCCGCCGTATTTTGGGTCCACCATCATTCCCAGAAAACCGAGCTCGCCCATTTTCTTCACTTGTTCGGTCGGGAATTTTTGATGATTGTCGCGTTCTATAACGCCCGGAAGCAATTCGGTACGGGCAAAATCGCGAGCGGCGTCGCGAATCATTAACTGTTCTTCGGATAGATTGAAATCCATAGGCTTTATAAGTAAGAATTGTGTTTTTAAAAGAATGGCAAAGGTACTTATAAAATGCAAATTCCAAAAATGTGAAAATCCCAAATTCCAAAAAACAAATTTTAAATCATTATGGATTGTGTACGTTTGGAATTTGATATTTTCATTTTTGGGATTTATTTGGAATTTGGTGCTTGTAATTTGTAATTTTTAAAATCTTCCGCCCTATCTTTAAAGTTCTTACTTTTTGGAAAGATTGAAAAAAAACAAATACCATATCATTGGGGTTATGAGTGGCACTTCGCTGGACGGGATTGATTTGGCTGAAATTCTTTTTGACTATTCTAATGGAAAGTGGAATTTTAATATCCTTTCCGCCGAGACTGTTCCATATTCTTCATTTTGGAAGGACGAGCTGCGCGAAGCCATAAATTATTCCGAAGAGAAACTTGACCGGCTGGATTTTAAATACACCGAAAAGCTTTCCGAGGAAATTTTAAAATTCATAAGAAAACATAACATTCTTGAAATTGACGCAGTTTGCAGCCACGGCCATACGGTTCTGCACCAGCCCGAAAAGGGTTTTACCTACCAAATAGGCAATCTGCCGCGCATTTCAAAATTACTCGGGCAAACCGTGGTTTGTGATTTTAGGATGCAGGATGTGGAATTGGGCGGACAAGGTGCGCCGTTGGTGCCGATAGGAGATAAGTTGCTTTTTTCCGAATACGATTATTGTTTGAATCTGGGCGGTTTTGCAAATTGTTCCTTTGAAAAAGATGGGCAACGGATGGCTTTTGATATTTGCCCGGTAAATATTGTTTTAAACAAATATGCCGAAAAACTGGGAAAGGATTTTGACGAAGACGGAAAACTGGCCGCTTCCGGGAACTTGGACGAAGGGTTGCTTCAAAAATTGAACGCACTAACTTTTTATACTGAAAAACCCCCAAAATCCTTGGGTTTGGAGTGGGTGAGAGAATACATTTTTCCACTTTTGGAGGCTTCTGAGATTTCTTCCGAAGCTATATTGAGAACCTTTACGGAACACATTGCCGTGCAGCTTGCCAATCACTTTTCAGAAAAAGCCTCCGTATTAATAACTGGGGGCGGGGCTTACAATTCATTTTTGATTGACCGATTGAAAAATATTGCTTCGGTTGAGGTCGTTATTCCTTCAACGGAAATTTTGGAATATAAGGAAGCGCTCATTTTTGGGCTTTTGGGCGTTTTAAAGCTACGCAATGAGGTGAATTGTTTGGCAAGTGTAACGGGGGCTAAAAAAGATCATTCCTCGGGGAAAATATTCAATCCATAAATTTTACCTAAAATAAATATAAACCCCTCACAAGTTTTTTATATTTGTCCTCACACTACTCAGCTTTAGCGAAGAAGTGACTTAACTCTCCACAATTAATGAAGGAATTACTTAAAAAGTACGAAGAAAAAGATCCCGAAATTGTTTTTCACTGGAATGACCCCGAAACCGAGGCCGAAGGCTGGACGGTCATAAACTCCTTGCGCGGCGGTGCCGCGGGGGGTGGGACTAGGATGCGAAAAGGCCTCGATGCCAACGAAGTGCTCTCACTTGCAAAAACAATGGAAGTAAAATTTACCGTGGCCGGACCAGCAATCGGCGGAGCCAAAAGCGGTATTAACTTTGATCCTTCCGATCCGCGTAAAAAAGGTGTTTTGGAACGCTGGTTTAAAGCTGTTTCACCTTTGTTAAAAGCGTATTATGGAACAGGGGGCGATCTAAACGTTGATGAAATTCACGAAGTAATACCTATGACCGAACAAAGCGCTGTTTGGCATCCACAAGAGGGAGTTTTCAATGGTCATTTTTCGCCTACAGAAGCAGATAAGATTAATAGAATCGGTCAATTGCGTCAGGGAGTCATAAAAGTTTTGGAGAACGTAAATTTCTCCCCAGATGTTTCCAGAAAATATACCGTGGCCGATATGATTACGGGTTATGGCGTTGCCGAAGCTGTACACCATTATTACGATATTTATGGTGGAAGTGTTAAAGGAAAGCGTGCCGTAATTCAAGGTTTTGGAAATGTTGGCGCTGCTGCGGCTTATTATCTTTCGCAGATGGGAGCCAAAATTGTAGGTATTATTGACCGTGATGGAGGAGTCATCAACAAGGACGGTTTTTCATTTGAAGAAATCAAACAACTTTTTCTAAAGAAAAATGGTAATACATTGGTTGCTGAAAACATGATTCCTTTTGAAGAAATAAACGAGAAAATCTGGAAGCTGGAGACAGAGATTTTTGCACCCTGTGCGGCCTCGCGATTGATAACGAAAGAGCAGATTTCCCAAATGATTGAAACCGGACTTGAAGTTATAAGCTGTGGTGCGAATGTACCGTTTGCCGATAAAGAAATTTTCTTCGGCCCCATAATGGAATTTACCGATGAGCGCGTAAGCTTAATTCCAGATTTTATAAGTAACTGCGGAATGGCTCGTGTATTTGCATATTTTATGGAGCGAAAAGTACAAATGACTGATGAAGCTATCTTTAACGATACTTCAATTACCATCAAAAACGCGATACAAAATACTTTTGATAACAACAGTACCAAAACAAACATTAGCAAAACCGCTTTTGAAATAGCGTTAAAGCAATTGTTATAATTTTCAATAATCAGCATTCATTATGGAATCAATTATCATTTTAATTTTTGTAATCGGATACCTTTCTATAACCTTAGAACATCCATTAAAACTTGACAAAACGGTACCAGCGCTTATAATGGCTTCTCTTATTTGGGCCGTTTTGGCAATTGGTTTTACCAGTGGATGGTTTGATGTTATAAATACAGAAGAGCAGGCTTTCAGTTTTCTTTCCGGGGGTGAGCATGCCATGGAAGGCTTTGAAGGAACCCTCCTTCACCACTTAGGAAAAACAGCAGAGATACTCATTTTCCTTATTGGGGCTATGACGATTGTTGAAATTATTGACCTCCACCGCGGTTTTGAAGTTTTGAAAAGCGCCGTAAAAACAAAAAGCAAACGAAAGCTATTATGGATTATAGGGATATTGGCATTTTTTCTTTCCGCTATTATAGATAACCTTACCGCAACTATTGTACTGATTACCTTATTGAGAAAATTAATCCATAAGAGAGAAGACAGACTTTGGTATGCGGCTATGGTGGTTATAGCTGCTAACGCAGGTGGAGCGTGGTCTCCAATAGGTGATGTAACTACAACCATGCTGTGGATTGCCAAAAAAGTATCTGCAGCGGGTCTAATAGAATATGTGGTTATACCTTCTATAGTGTGTTTTGCCCTGCCATTCGTAATAGCAAGCTATATGCCGGCATTCCGTGGAAATATAGACGTTGATGCCCGTGAAGACAAAGCAGAGGAGGCTCTTTTAAGCAGTAAAACCATGCTTTTACTAGGTTTGGGAATGATTGTTTCCGTGCCTATCTTTAAAACATTGACACATTTGCCGCCTTATATGGGCATGATGCTTGCTTTGGGCGTGGTTTGGCTCGTTTCAGAATATATTCACCCCGAAGAAGATTTCAGCAAAGAAAGAAGACATTTGTATTCAGCACATAAAGCCTTGTCGCGTATTGAAATTTCAAGCATTCTTTTTTTCCTTGGAATTTTAATGGCAGTGGCAGGACTAGAAAGCTTGGTATATGGCGTTGTTAATGGAGAAGAAGTAGGAACGCTCCGCTATCTTGCAGAAGTGCTGCAAAGCGCTATTCCAAATCAGGATGTAGTGGTTATACTACTAGGTATCTTGTCTGCAATTATTGATAACGTTCCGCTTGTTGCTGCTTCCATGGGAATGTATGATTTACCTATGGATTCCGTCTTGTGGCATTTTATAGCCTATTCTGCCGGTACGGGAGGAAGTATGCTCATCATTGGTTCTGCAGCGGGTGTTGCTGCAATGGGAATGGAGCGCATAGACTTTATCTGGTATCTTAAAAAGATTACTTGGCTTGCGTTTATTGGTTTTATAGCGGGGGCCGGAGTATTTCTTTTGATTGAAAGAGTGCTATTTCACAATGCATAACAATTTCTGAAACCTTATACCGTTATTCACTAAAACAAAACCTTTTTTATGTTAAACTTCTTTATTCAAGAGGGTGCTGAGGTAGCACAGGATCTTGAACCAATTTCTGAAGAAAAAACGCTATCCATTATGGACCTCCTTTTAAATGGAGGGGTTGCGGGGCAAATAATAATAATGGTGCTTTTTGTACTGTTGTTTGTCGCGGTGTATATCTATTTTGAACGACTTTTCGCCATTAAGGCAGCTTCCAAAATGGACAGCAACTTTATGAACCAGATACGCGACCACGTGGCCAAAGGAAACATTCAGGCTGCAAAAGTACTTTGCGCCCAAAATAATACTCCTGTATCACATTTAACTGAAAAAGGAATTTCCAGAATTGGGAGCCCTTTGGAAGACATCAACACGGCAATTGAAAATGCCGGACGTCTTGAGGTTTATAAACTCGAGAAAAATGTAAGTGTATTGGCAACAATTGCTGGAGCGGCCCCCATGATTGGTTTCTTGGGAACCGTAATCGGGATGGTTTTGGCATTTCACCAACTGGCTACTAGTAGCGGCCAAGCTGAAATGGGAAGCCTTGCAGAAGGTATCTACACTGCCATGACAACCACGGTTGCAGGTTTAATTGTAGGGATTATTGCCTATATGGGCTACAACCATTTGGTTGTCAAGACTGATAAGGTGGTACACCAAATGGAAGCCACGGCCGTTGATTTCCTTGACATTTTAAACGAACCTGCTTAATGAATTTAAGAGGAAGAAATAAAGTAAGCGCTGAGTTCAGCATGAGTTCCATGACAGATATTGTGTTTCTGCTATTGGTATTCTTTTTGCTCACTTCGCCTGCAATAACACCCGACGCTTTGGATTTGATACTTCCCAAAGCAAAAGGGAAAACATCAAATGTTCAGAAAGCTTCCGTCAGCATCACAAAAGATGGTGCTTATTATGTAGATAAAGAGCGTGTAAGCGAGTATAGTATAGAGAGCGAATTGAAAAAAACACTTGCCGGACAGGAAGAACCTACCATTATTCTACGTGCCGAAGAAGGTGTGCCTATTGAAGATGCCGTTTTTGTAATGGATATTGCAAATCGCAATAACTTTAAAGTGGTATTAGCGGTACGCCCGAATTAATAAATGCTACTCGGTATATTTTTTTGAAAAAGAAAAAAAATAATAATTCTCACCCATGAGCCTGCTTGACACCCAACATAAACGAAAAAGTATGACCATCACGGTAATCGTGCATGTCATCATTCTTATTCTCTTGTTTTATGTGGGGATGAAATATATGGATCCACCATTGGAGCAGGGCATAGCGGTAAATTTTGGAACTACCGATACTGGTAGTGGAAACATCCAGCCTACTGAAAAAATTCAATCTGCACCGCAGAAAACGACCGCGCAACCTGTTTCACAGCCAAAATCGGAAATAAAGGAAGAAGTGGTTACTCAGGAGAATGAAGACGCTCCTGTAATTAAAAAGGAAAAGCCCAAAAAGGAGCAAGTTGAAACACTAGTAAAAGAGCAGCCTAAGAAAGAAGTAAAGAAACCCGACCCAAAACCCGATAAAGCTACCACCGATGCCCTTTCAAGCATTTTGAATGGCCCAAAAAGTGACGGAACCGCAAAAGGAGGCGAAGGTAACGACGCTAACCCGGGTGACAAGGGAAGCCCCGATGGCGATCCCAATGCAAGTGCGTATTACGGCACTGGCAAAGGTTTGGACGGCGATGGCAATTATTTACTCGGTGGAAGAAAAGCACTAAATAAGGAAAAGTTTGTACAGGATTGCAACGAAGCCGGAACAGTTGTGGTTAGCATAGAAGTAGACCGCAGTGGAAGAGTAATTAGTGCAACGCCAGGAGTTCGGGGAACAACAAACAATTCCCGTTGTTTATTAGAGCCCGCCAAAAGAGCTGCTTTGGCTACAAAATTCAATGCCGACGATAAAGCTCCCGCAAAGCAGATTGGCAAGATTATCTATAAGTTCAGTCTTTCTGAATAAAATTTCTAGGGAAATATAACTGATTTTCAGTATCTTCATATTTCTAAAAGGTGTATTATGCTTCGTATTCCTACTTCCGTATTCATTGCTTTCTGTTTTATTGGCTGTGAAAATTTTTCAGAAAAAGATAAAACTTCTTCTTCGGGAGAAAAAATTTCAAATACTGAAAAGAAAAAAGATGGAAAATACCCGAGTGATTTTATGTTTATGCAACGTGCCTACCCAAGTGGCGAAATAAATACTTCCGCATATTCCAAAGCAATCAAATGGAAAAAGCAAATTGCAAATAGAAGCACGGCTAATGAAATCTGGGAGTTCGCAGGGCCTTTGAATATAAGTGGGCGTATTACCGATATTGAAATCCCTACCAACCAGCCAGAGGTTTATTATGTAGGGGCTGCTTCTGGTGGAATTTTTAAATCAATAAACAGCGGGGAAGACTGGATGCCTATTTTTGACGAACAGGAAAAGCTTTCCATCGGAGATATTGAAATTTCAAAAAACAACAATAATTTAATTTGGGTGGGAACAGGTGAAGGAAATGGTTTGGGCACATTCGATGGCGATGGAGTTTACAAGAGCACCGACGGCGGTACCACGTGGGAATCAAAAGGTTTGCCTATTATTGGAAGTGTGGGAAAAATTGTCTTGGACCCCAATAACGATAACACTGCTTTTGTTGGGGCGATGGGCCCACTTTTTAAAAATAGCCCCAACCGGGGGGTTTATAAAACCACAAATGGAGGGGATACCTGGCAACAAGTATTTTTTGTGAGTGATTCCACCGGAGTCGCGGATATGGCTATCCATCCAACCAATGGGAACATAGTTTACGCCACAAGTTGGGAACGGATAACCAAGGTAAACTATTATCAATATGGAGGAATAACCTCAGGAATATATAGAACAACGGACGGCGGCACCAATTGGACAGAGCTTACCAACGGTCTGCCCAACCTTGCATCACAAAAAGGCCGAATCAGCATAGATATTTCACAATCCAACCCAAATATATTGTATGCGCGCTACGCCGATGCCGTTGGAAATATACAAGGTGTTTATAGAACTTCCAATGGCGGGGATACTTGGACTGAAGTAAACTCCAGTCAATTATTGAATGTTGGGTTTCATTATTATTTCGGTGGAATTTTTATTGACCCAACGGATGAAAATGTACTCTATAATGCAGATTGTATAGTCCAAAAATCCACGGATGGCGGAAATAGTTGGAGTAATTCTTTTCAAATCGCCCACGTAGATCAACATGCAATGGCTTTTAAACCTTCAGCACCCAACGAAATTTTATTGGGTAGTGACGGTGGCCTTTATTATAGCAGCGATGGAGGTAATATTGCGGTAAAAAATTTAAAATTGCCACTAACCCAGTTCTACAGAATGTATGTTGATGCGCAGAACGAAAATAAAATATATGGAGGTTCGCAGGACAATGGTACAAGCCGAACCCAAACGGGGGGGTTGAGCAATTGGAATATAATTTATTTTGGCGACGGTTTTCAGACGTTGGTAGACCCTACAGATACAAGGGTTATTTATGCGCTTTACCAACGTGGAGGTTTAGGAAAATCTACTACCAATGGTGTTTACTTCTATGATGCTATAACTGGAATATCACCTAGCGATAGGAAAAATTGGGATACACCAATTGCATTCGATCCCGCAAATTCACAGATATTATTTTATGGAACGAACAGGCTTTATAAGAGCATAAACGGTGCGGAAAATTGGTATGCTATCAGCCCAGATTTAACGGATGGGCCACACTCTGGAAATCGCACTTTTGGAACGTTGACAACTATTAGTGTCTCACAATTTGATAGCCAAATTATTTTCGTGGGGACGGACGACGGAAAAGCCTGGGTAACCCAAAATGGCGGAACCAATTGGACGGATATTTCGGCGGGAGTTCCAAATCGTTGGGTCACCAAAATACTTACTTCAAAGGAAAATGCAAATACGGTATATTTAACGCTTTCCGGTTATAAGTTTGGTGAAAGTATTGGACACGTTTACAGGAGTATCGATTTCGGGAATACTTGGATTGATATTTCAACGAGTTTGCCGGATATCCCAGTGAACGATATTGAGCAGGACAATTTTGGAAATCTATTTTTAGCAACAGACATTGGCGTTTTGGCATCAGATAACGAAGGGGCAACCTGGACTGTTTTGGGAGAAAATTTGCCCTCGGTATTAGTTACAGACTTGTTTATTCACGAGAATTCGGAGTTTTTATTTGCTGCCACCTATGGCCGTTCCATTTATAAAATTGATATCTCGGGAAATATTTTGAATACGAATGGTGATTCTTTTGCCACGGAGATAAAAGTATTTCCAAATCCCTCTTCCGAAATGGTGACGGTTTCCCTTAAAAACCCTTCCAAAAATTCTTATTTAGAAGTTTATGATACAATGGGAAGATCAGTAAAAAAGTACAATTTTGATAATAAAAAAGAGATTCATTTTTCTGTTGAAAGCCTACAGGCTGGAGTCTATTATTTAAAAATTTCTGATGAAAATAAGCAGTCCACAAAAAAACTGATTGTTAAATAGATCCACTAAAACTATATTATTCAAAAACTGCCTATGGAGCCGCTTTGGCTACAAAATTCAATGCCGACGATAAAGCTCCCGCAAAACAAATTGGCAAGATTATCTACAAGTTCAGTCTTTCACAATAGAATATTCTCTTTCAAGAATGCCTTGATTTTTTCAGTATCTTTAAACTTCAAAAAAAGATACTATGCTTCGTATTTCTACTTTTCTGTTAATTATAATTTGTTTTGCTGGGTGTAAAAATTCTTCCGAAAAATCCATTTCAAACATTTTCGAAAATGAAAAAAATGAAAAATATCCCCACGACTTTATGTTTATGCAAAGAGCCTATCCAAATGGCCAATTGAATACTGCGGCATATTCTGAAGCAATCCGTTGGAAAAAACAAATTGCGGATAGAAACAATGTAAACGAAATATGGCAATTCAGCGGACCTCTAAATATTGGCGGTAGAATTACCGATATTGAAATTCCTTCAACCCAACCCGAAGTATATTATGTAGGGGCTGCCTCAGGAGGGATTTTTAAAACGATAAACAGTGGTGATGATTGGACGCCAATTTTTGACGAACAACAAATGCTTTCCATCGGCGATATTGAAATTTCAAAAAATAACAATAACATACTTTGGGTGGGTACAGGTGAAGTAAATGCTGGTGGAGGGTCTTTGGTGTATGATGGTGATGGAATCTATAAAAGTACTGATGGTGGCGCCACATGGCAATCAAAGGGGCTACCTGATATTGGAAGTGTTGGTAAAATTGTTTTGGACCCAAGTAACGATAATACCGCTTTTGTTGGGGCAATGGGCCCATTGTTCAGAAATAGCACCAATCGTGGCGTTTATAAAACCACCAATGGCGGCGATAGCTGGCAGCAGGTTTTATTTGTGAGTGATTCAACTGGGGTAATTGATATGGCCATTCATCCCACAAACGGGAATATAGTGTATGCGGCCAGTTGGGAACGAATCCGACGCCCAAACAATAGACAATACGGTGGAATAACCTCGGGAATATACAGGACTACTGACGGAGGATCAAACTGGACAGAACTGACCACCGGTTTGCCAAGTTTAGCTTCCCAAAAAGGAAGGATCAGCATAGATATTTCACAATCAAACCCCAATGTGCTATATACGCGTTACGCAGATGCAACGGGAAATATCCAAGGTGTTTATAAAACTACAAACGGCGGCGATACTTGGACTGCCGTCAACTCAGGTCAGTTGACCGATGTGGGGTTTCATTGGTGGTTTGGAGGAATTTTTATCGATCCCACGGATGAAAACACAATTTATAATGTAGATTTTGAAGTTCAAAAATCTACAAACGGAGGCATGAGCTGGAGTGATTCCTTTTCAAATGTTCACGTAGATCAGCACGCAATGGCGTTTAATGCTTCGGTACCAGGCGAAATACTTCTGGGGAATGATGGTGGACTTTATTACAGCACGAACGGGGGTTCCTCTGCGGTAAAGGATGTAAAACTTCCCATTACACAATTCTACCGAATGCATGTAGATGCACAAAACGAAAATAAAATTTATGGTGGCGCGCAAGATAACAGTACCAGCCGCACCCAAACAGGAGGTTTAACGGACTGGAATATAATCTATGGCGGGGATGGTTTTCAACCACTCGTAGATCCTACAAATACAAATGTTATATATGCGCTTTACCAATATGGCGCTTTAGGAAAATCCACCAACAATGGCACCTCCTTTTCAAATGCAACCAATGGAATTTCCGGGGGCGACCGAAAAAATTGGGATACGCCCATTACTTTTGATCCTTCCAATTCGCAAACGCTTTATTACGGTACAAATAGACTCTACAAAACAACAAATGCCGCGGCCACTTGGACTGCAATAAGTCCAGACTTGACAGATGGCCCACACCCCGGAAATCTTACATACGGAACAATAACGACGATTAGTGTTTCGCCTTTGGACAATGAAATTATTTTTGTGGGAACAGACGACGGAAAAGCTTGGGTAACTCAGAACGGAGGTTCTAATTGGACAGATATTTCTGCGGGAGTTCCCAACCGATGGGTTACAAAAATTTTGGCGTCTCGGGAAGACCCGAACACAGTTTATTTAACGCTTTCAGGATATCGATATGGAGAAGATGTGGGCCACGTTTATAAAAGTACTGATTTAGGAAACAATTGGTTTGATATTTCTACAAGTTTGCCAGATATTCCTGTAAATGATATTGTGCAGGATAGTTTCGGAAATCTATTTGTGGGTACCGATGTAGGCGTGATGGCTACTGCTGATGAAGGTGTAAATTGGAACGTTTTGGGTGAGAATTTGCCTTCCGTAGTGGTAACAGATTTGCATATCCATGAAGGGTCCCAGTTTTTATTTGCCGCAACCTTTGGGCGCTCAATCTATAAAATTGATATTTCAAATGATATTTTAAGCCAAAATGAAGCTGTGTTTTCTTCAGAAGTAAAGGTGTATCCGAATCCTGCCTCGCAAATGGTTAAAATTTCAAAAGCATCTATTTCTGAAAAATCTTCTGTATCAATATATGATGTTATGGGAAGAGTTGTGAAACAGCTTGATTTTAAAGAAAAGCAACTTCAATTTTCCGTTGAAAATTTTCAGCCCGGAATATATTATTTAAAAATTTCCGAAGGTAAAGAACAGACGACAAAAAAACTCATTATAAAATAAAATCCAATAGCCATCAACTATTCAGAAACCATCGCGTGGCTTTTCGCCCAGCTGCCCATGTACCAGCGGGTGGGGCAGTCTGCCTATAAAGCAGATTTGGCCGCTACCATAAAGCTTGCCAATTATCTCCACAATCCCGAATACAGCTTCAAGAGTGTACACGTAGCCGGTACTAATGGTAAGGGCAGTACGAGCCATATGCTGGCTTCGGTATTCCAGGAAGCGGGATATAAAACAGGACTTTACACCTCGCCACATTTAAAGGATTTCAGGGAGCGGATAAAGATTAATGGCGAAATGATTCCGGAACAATACGTTTCAAGTTTTGTAGAAGAACACAAACCTTTTTTTGAAAGCAATCAACTTTCCTTTTTTGAAATGACCGTGGGTCTGGCGTTTGATTATTTCCGAAATGAAAAAGTGGATGTGGCAATTATTGAAGTAGGGATGGGCGGTAGGCTGGACAGCACCAATATTATCACGCCCGAAATTTCGGTGATTACCAATATAGGTTTGGACCACACTCAGTTTTTAGGAGATACCTTGGAAAAAGTTGCATTTGAAAAGGCTGGGATAATTAAAAATCGAGTGCCTGTTATTATTGGAGAAACATTGCCTGAAACAAAACCTGTCTTTGAAAAAATTGCTTCCGAAAGAGATGCGCCAATCTTTTTTGCTGAAACTTGTGATATTTCAAAACATACGTCTGATTTAAAAGGCTTTTATCAACAAAGAAACCTAAAAACTGTTTTGGCAACATTGAAGGTCTTGCAGAAAAGCGGGTGGAATATTTCAGAAGAAAACATTCAAGAGGGATTGAATCATACAGTAAAAAATACAGGGTTGATGGGTCGTTGGCAGGTTTTACATGAAAATCCAAAAGTTGTTTGCGATACGGGCCATAATAAAGAGGGGTTGCAAATAGTGATGGAGCAGCTTGCGAAAGAAGATTTTCAAAACCTCCATATTGTTATTGGTGTTGTAAGCGATAAAGATTTGGATTCGGTGTTACCGCTGTTTCCGAAAAGTGCTATATATTATTTTTGCAAACCAAATATTCCCCGGGGTTTGGATGCCTCATTGTTATTGACAAAGGCCAGGGGTTATGGGCTGGTGGGCGAGGAATATATTTCAGTGTCAAAAGCATATGGAGCTGCACTTAATACGGCTTCAGCAAAGGATTTAATATTTGTTGGGGGCAGCACTTTCGTGGTGGCAGAAGTTTTATGATTTTTTTCAAATAAATGTTTGCGGGAATTAAAAACTAACTTATATTTGCAACCTCAAAACAATGAGGGCGATTAGCTCAGCTGGTTCAGAGCACCTCGTTTACACCGAGGGGGTCGGGGGTTCGAACCCCTCATCGCCCACCAGATTTTAAAAAACCGAAGTGAAAACTTCGGTTTTTTTTATTTTATTATTCCAAATTTCATTTTAGAATTAATAAGTTAACTTTGACTGAATTCAAAATTTAAAGCAAGCGCCATTGAACCCATTCTTTAAAAATATTATAGTAAACGTCGTAAAAAACCGTCAAAAGCATAAGAAACCTTCACAGATTTCCGAGCCTTTTGAAAAGAGGGTAAAAAATCTGGAGATAGAAGTAATTCACGAAGTCTGGGATTTTTTCTATTTGATTTTGGGAGTTATTTCGGCTTCTTTTGGTTTACGGGGTTTTTTGATGCCAAATAATTTTATCGATGGTGGGGTTACAGGTATTTCACTGATGGTAAATGAACTGGCGGGTATTTCATTTCCATTGTTGTTAGTGTGCTTTAACCTTCCTTTTTTGGCGTTGGCTTTTTTTTCGGTAGGCAGAAGATTTGCAATAAAAAGTGTACTGGGCATTATACTTTTGGCAACTGCGGTTGCGCTGATACCCTATCCCTTGATTACCGATGATAAAATTCTAGTGGCGGCCTTTGGTGGTTTTTTTCTTGGACTGGGTATTGGTCTAGCCATTCGCGGAGGTGCGATAATTGATGGTACCGAGGTGTTGGCAATATTTATAAGTCGAAAGACAAGTCTTACGGTGGGAAATGTAATTATGATCTTCAACGTAATCATTTTTATAACCGCCGCCTATTTTCTTTCCACGGAAATCGCATTGTATGCTATCCTTACTTATTTCGCTGCTTCAAAAACGGTTGACTTTGTAATTGACGGGATTGAAGAGTTTATGGGGATCACAATTATTTCAGAGAAGAATGAGGAAATACGCCTGGCCATTATTGAAAAAATGGGTAGGGGCTGTACTATTTTTAAAGCCGAAAACGGATTTGCGAAAGAAGGTGAGATGCGACAACCTGTTGATGTAGTATATACCGTAATTACAAGATTGGAAATGAGTAAGTTGAAGACAGAAGTAGATAAAATTGATTCACAGGCATTTATGATTATGACTTCGGTGAAGGACGCAAGAGGCGGAATGATTAAAAAGAAACCCATCAAAAAATTCGACAAATAAGTGTTTTGTTTCATTTACATTTGTGAATATGTATCTTCGCTTTTAATTATAGAGGGTCATTAACTCAGTTGGTTCAGAGTGTTACCTTGACAGGGTAGAAGTCACTGGTTCGAATCCAGTATGACCCACAAAAAAGTCCCGAGAGAAATGTCTCTCGGGATTTTTTTTTTAATAATACGTAGTAGTACTTATAGAAATCAAGACTTTTATAACTAATATTATAAAACCACTTTGATATTATATAAAATGGCAGTAGAAACGCAAGACGGTAACTGGCCTTCCCCTAAATTTTACTTTGCGGTACGGTTTGGTTCGCCTCCCCGAGAAGCTTCATTTCAAGAGGTTTCAGGTTTGGATGTTGAAGAACAAGCAATAGAATATAGCCATGGCGATAGGAAGCAATTCTCTACGATGAATATGCCAGGTATTAATAAAATGGGAAACATAACACTAAAGAAAGGAATCTTTGTAAACGACAATAATTTCTGGAATTGGTATGACGCCATAAAAATGAATACCATAAAAAGGGAAACTATTACTACTCAACTTTTGGATGAAACTGGAAGCCCGGCAATGACTTGGATTTTAAACAATGCTTGGCCCACCAAAATGACAACAACTAATATGAAAGCGGAGGCAAATGAAGTTGCTATAGAAACTTTAGAACTTAGCCATGAAGGTTTAACTGTTAAAGATGGATAATGATGAATGAGTTTCTTCCCGTGTCTTTTAATTTTCAACTAAGTTTTAGTGATGACACTGCAAACGATAATATTGTTTTTAAGGAATTAGCTGGAATTTCAATGCAAATGGAAACAAACGAATTTTCAGAAAACAGTTTCAAGCATCGCGTTCCTAATTCAGTAAAATATTCAAACTTGGTTTTAAAGCGAGGTATGGCTTCTAAAGATTCTGAAATTGTGGCATGGTGTTTAAAAACGTTTAATGGCGATTTAGAAGTCTCTATCAAGACTAGAAATATAACTGTTGGCTTACTGGATGAAGCCGGAAGTACTCTTAAATCTTGAAGTTTTATAAATGCCTGGCCCGTAAAATGGACGATTTCAGATTTAGAACCCATGAGCAACAAATTGCTTATTGAAAATCTGGAGTGGGCTTATAACTATTTCCAATAAACTTGAATAACATCCAAAATCCTTTCCAAAGCCATTCCACGGGAGCCTTTTATTAAGATTGTAGCATGCTTGTGGTTTTCAGTTACTAGTTCTTTTTTTAAATCTTCAAAAGTTTCAAAGGCCTTTATATGTGAAGCAATGTTTGATGTTTTAAAGAAATTGCTTCCTACCAAATAAACTTTTCCAAAAGGATTTTCTAGTAAAAAATCAACGATGTTTTGGTGTTCTTTTTCGGCATCCTTTCCCAATTCAAACATATCTCCCAGAAACAATATCTTGTTCTCGCCCTTGGTCTGTTTAAAATTCTCCAATGCAGCAAGCATGCTTGTTGGATTAGCGTTATAGGCATCCATTAAAATGCTGTTAGAACCCTGAGTTATTAATTGTGAGCGATTATTGGCGGGCACATATGCTTCAATGCCAGCTTTTATTTTTTCAACTGAAACTTTAAAATAAGCTCCTATTGCGATAGCTGCGGAAAGGTTTGCAAAATTATACGCTCCCACTAAATTACTTTGGATTTTTGTGCCGCTGAATGATACTAAAAGGTGGTGTGAACTGTCCAATAGTTCAATGTTAAAATCACTGTCCTCAGTGCCAAAAGTTATTCTGTCAATATCTTCTGAATTGGCCATTTGCTTAGGGTCATTGGCATTGACAAAAACTTTTTTATTGTGTTTTTTCAAATATTGATAAAGTTCGGTTTTTCCCTGAACTACTCCTTCAAGACTTCCAAATCCTTCCAAATGTGCTTTCCCGAAGTTGGTAATGTAACCGTACTCTGGCTGTGCAATTTCACTCAGCAATTTTATTTCACCCAAATGGTTGGCGCCCATTTCAACAATACCTATTTCGGTTTGTTTATTCATTTTAAGAAGCGTTAAGGGAACGCCTATATGGTTATTTAGATTACCCTCGGTTGCAACGGTATTATACTTTTGGGAAAGTACTGCATTAATAAGTTCTTTGGAAGTAGTTTTTCCGTTACTTCCCGTAAGTGAGATAATAGGGAGTCCTAAATAATTTTTATGAAAACTCGCTAGTTGTTGTAGTGCCAAAAGTACATTTTCCACTAAAATAGTTTCACCATTTGATTTGTGAAAAGCAGCTTCATCAACTACAACTTTAAGTGCACCCTTGTCCAGCGCTTCTTGGGCAAAAAGATTTCCGTTGAAATTTTCGCCTTTTAGGGCAAAAAAAAGGCAGCCCTTGAAGATTTTGCGTGTATCTGTGCTTATGCCGTTACTTTGCAAAAAATAGTGATGAAGAGATGGTATATTCATAAAATAAAAATACTAAAAAACCCTCCGAAGCTGTATGCAAGGAGGGCTGTTTTTATAAATTTTGAAATTTTAGTTTCTCGGGCGCTTTCCTTTTTTGGATTTTGAACCCACACGACTCATAGCGCACCTAAACCCGATATAGTCAGTTGCCATATCTTGTGGGAAATAACGTCTCTGCGCTGGGTCTAGCCAGTAATCGCGATCTCTCCAAGAACCTCCTTTGTAAACACGAACTTCATTATCCACCAAAGTTGTTCTGTTTGAAGATTTGTCATATTGACGATCTAATGTACCGGTGCTATCTGCATATACTTTTTGTATTGGTGAATTGTACATACGGTTTGCGCCATCACCACTTTCGCTTTCATCGTCAGCGAATGATTGATAGTAACGGGAAGAGCGTTTGTCGCCATCTCTATAATCACGGTTATCGCTTTCGGAAAAGTTTGTTCTTAAATAGGTTTCGTTTTCGTCAACTGGCACTTGTAGAATTTCTCCAGGCAAGTTGCGGGCTATGATTTTTCCATTGCTTAGGGTATCATAAATTATAGAGTCCATAGTAACTACTTTCACTTTTCCGTCTTCGCCAATAGCGTTTTTGGTGTAAACGTTTCCACGGTAATAATTAAAATCGTTAAACTCATCATCTACAATTGGACGATAAACATCGGCTACCCACTCTGCAACGTTTCCGGCCATATCATATAGACCGAAATCGTTTGGCTCGTATGATTTTACTTGTGCGGTAATATCGGCACCGTCATCACTCCATCCCGCTATTCCTCCATAATCACCATCACCTTGCTTAAAGTTTGCCAATTGGTCACCTCGGGACCTTCTTTTTCCGGAACGGGTATATTGACCCTCCCAAGGATATTTTTTCTTTCCTCTATAAACATTATAGTTACGAAGACCCACCAAGCCAAGAGCTGCATATTCCCACTCTGCCTCTGTAGGTAAGCGGTATGATGGCATTAATAGTCCATCTTGGCGTCCCACATATAAATTTGTACTGTCCGTGCTTCTCTTTGCAATTGATTCAGATTTTTTTCCGCCTCGTGTGATAGAGTCGTTACCGCCATAGGTTAAGGTAGGAGCATTTAAATAGGTTTCTGTACTGAATGTTTCTCCAGGTTCTACATCATAACGAGCGTTACGGGCTGTAATCCCCTCGGTTTCCAAAACCATTTCGTTTACTCTGTCTGTTCTCCAATTGCTGAATTCTACTGCTTGTATCCAGCTAACCCCAACTACTGGGTATTCTGCATATGCAGGATGGCGTAGGTAGTTGTTTGTCATAACCTCATTGAAGCCTAAACGGTTTCTCCAAACAAGGGTGTCTGGGACAGCGCCTTCATATATTTTTCGGTAATTTTCATCCGTTGGAGGGAAAACTTTCTTTAACCAATCTAAATATTCAAGATACATTAAGTTGGTTACTTCGGTTTCATCCATATAAAAGGACTGGACGTGTTGTTGGTTTGGAGAATTGTTCCAATCGTGCATTGGGTCGTCTTGAACTCTTCCCATGGTAAAAGTACCCCCTTCAACAAATACTAGCCCTGGGCCAGTTTGTTGTTCTTTGTATTTTGGGTCATACTGAAAGCCACCTTCTTTGGCATTCATCTTCCATCCTGTGGCTCTGGAACTGTTTTTATAGTCCCTAGTTTTGTTGCAACCTACAAGTAGAGAGGCCGCTATAACAGTAATAAATAGCTTTAATGCTAGGTTTTTTCTTAACATCATAGATTTAAGTATGATAAAATTGGGTTCGCAATATAGTAATTAACGACAAAAACACAATAATATTTTATTATTATTGCGCTGTGTGTTTGGGAATGGTTCTTCGACCAATCCAGTATGCAAACGTATTAGTTTTAAAATTATTATCCTAATACCATTTTGTGGAAAAAGTTTAAAATGTTGTCTTATACTAAGTATATATTTGCAACGTTATTTGTACTGATGAGAAAAACAACACTTCTTTTATTTCTATTTCTAATGCCTTTTGTGGGAAAGGCGCAATCAAAGAGCATAGCCATATATTGGGGAGATGCAAATTCTTCTGCATCTGTTGGAGAAGCTAAATCTTCTGGTTATGATAAGGAAAAGGCCCGAGAGGCATTAAAGCTTCAATTGGATAAAGAAACCGTTTTATATAGCACTCAGTGGGAAGACAATGGTTTTGCCGATAGCAACTCACTCGCGGTCACCAATGTGCAATATGGCTCTGTTTCTGCTGAAGAGTTAAATAAAGTTTCTCTGGACCAATTGCCCGATAAGCTGGAATATAGCCTTGCTAGTACCCGTTCAAGAGAAAAGCTTTTTACCATTTTTAAAATTTCGCCTATCATAAAAGCCAACGGCAGGTATCAAAAAGTGCTTTCATTTGATATTCAGTATCGATATGGATCACAGAACAGACAGGAACCGCCCGCAATAACCAATTCTGTACTTGCCAACGGAAAATGGTTTAAGTTTAAAGTTGAAAAAACAGGTATTCATAAAATGGACAAATCTTTCCTTAATAATCTAGGAATGAATACCGACGGGATTGACCCCAGAAATATTAAAGTGTACAGTCACGGTGGAAAACCTTTGCCGTTATTAAATGCCCAAAACCGTTATTTTGATATTCCCGAAAATGCCATACAGGTAATTGGCGAGGAGGATGGAAGTTTTGACAGTGGCGACTATGTTTTGTTTTACGGGACTAACACCGAGGGTTATGTGGAAGAGAATGATTCCAATCTAAACCCTTACAGCGATGAGTCCTATTATTATATTACTGCCGACGGGGGTGCGGGAAAAAGGGTGAGGCCCATGGTAGAGCCCACAGGAAATGTAGCATTTACTATAAGTGAGTTTGATGATTATCAATTTCACGAAAAGGATGAAGAAAGCCCAACCAAATTGGGAAGAAAATGGTTTGGGAATCGATTTGATATTGAAAATGAGCAGACTTATACCTTCGAGTTCCCTAACATCGTATCCGGTAAGGCTATGAATTTGATCGTGAAAGCCGCCGCAGTTTCAGAAAGCAATACGTCCATGGCGGTTTCGGTAAATAGTACGAGTTTGAATCCCCTGACTTTTTCACAAGTAGGTAGCAATAACTTAATAAGCATGAAGGAATTAAGTGTTGAAGTCCCCGCGGGTAGTGAAACAGTTACAGTGGATTTAATGTATAATAATGCAGGTAATCCATCCAGTGTGGGTTATTTGGATTATATAGGTATATGGGCGGTAAGACAATTAACGGGTGCAGGAGGACAATTGGCTTTTCGATATAACGATGCAGCTAATCTAAGCGGTGTGGGCGAATATCAAATAAGCAATGCCTCGCAGTTTTCCCAGGTTTGGGACGTGACCGATTTTCAGTCTATTACTTCAAAACAGAATGACGGAAATGCTGCCGGCTTTGGTTTTAAGCAAACTTTGGGCGAGGTTCGCAATTATGTAGCGATTAACCCCAACGATTACTATGTGCCCATAAAAATTGCGCAATCAGTTGTACAGAACCAAAACTTAAAAGGCACCATCTTTAAGGATGAATCAGGCAATTTTAAGGATGTGGATTATATTATCATTACTGCTCCTTTCCTAATTCAGCCTGCACTGCGTTTGGCAACTTACCATAAAACTCTTCGGGGTCTAAATGTTAAGGTAGTAACTACCGATAGAATTTACGAAGAGTTCAGTTCGGGCAAACAGGACATTGGAGCCATCCGCAATTTTCTAAGATATGTGTACTACAATGCTTCCGCCCCAGAAAAGCGTGTAAAATATGTTGGTATTTTTGGAGATACTTCTATTGATTATAAAAACAGACTTCCAAACAATAACAATATAGTACCCACTTTTCATACACTTTTAGGCAATAGCGGAAGTAGTTCTTTCATGTCCGATGATTTTTTTGGCAATATGGATGAAAAGGAAGGCACCATCGGGTCTAGAACAGATATAGACTTGCTGGATATTGCGATGGGAAGGATGGTTGCAGACAATGTTTCCTTGGCAAATGCATTGGTAGATAAAATAATAAAATACGCTTCCGCATCTTCATACGGCAACTGGAGAAACAATTTTGTGTTGATTTCTGATGATGTTGATGAATTGAGTGAAACTATTTTAGAGACAAAATTAGACGAACTTGGTGACCTAATTGCTGCCGAAAAACCATTTATAAACGTTAAGAAAATACACGCAGATTCCTATAAGCAAGAGGCCTCTGCAGGCGGTAACCGTTATCCGGAAGTAAATGAAGCGATTGTTAAGGCTATTGAGGTGGGCGCTATAATTATGGATTACTTTGGGCACGGAGGCGAAGATGGCCTGGCGCACGAAGTAATTTACACAAAAGAGACCGCACGGCAGTTCAAGAACAAAGATAATCTGCCTTGTATAATTACGGTTACTTGTGAGTTCACAAAATTTGACAACCCCCTCCGGATTACAGCGGGTGAGCTTACCTATCAAAATACTGCGGGTGGTGCAATATCATTGGTAACCACCACACGGGCTATTTATATTTCCACCGGAATTCGATTCAACCAAGCGCTGGCCGATGAACTTTTTGGGTTTGGCACTGATAATCCAAATACGCCTGCTGAAGGGTTGCGGTTGGCAAAACAAACCCTGGGCGCCGGAACGACTCTTAGGCGAGTGGTCTTTTACATCGGCGACCCTGCAATGCCACTTGCATTTCCCAAAAAGAGTATACGCTTAACAAAATTAAACGGCATACCTTTAAATCAAGCCACCGATACACTAAAGGCACTTAGCAAAATAAAACTTGAAGGCGAAGTGGTAAATGAAGCAGGTGTTTTAATGACCGACTACAACGGAATCTTGGAGGCCAAGATTTTTGATAAAAATGTAATGCGCCAAACTTTGGACAATGACAACCATGGGTTTATAATGGATTTTGTAACATTGGGAGAAGGACTTTTTAATGGTCAGGCGACCGTCACCAATGGTCAGTTTGAATTTGAGTTTGTTGTTCCCCGTGATATTCAAATTCCTGTAGGAAAGGGCCGCATAAGCCTTTACGCAAAACGAGACAATCTTTTGGAAGACCAAAGCGGCGTAAACCTAGATTTAAACGTAGGCGGTCTTAATGAAAATGCACCCGAAGATAATGAAGGTCCGTTAATCAGGCTTTTTATGAACGATGAGAGTTTCGTTTCCGGAGGCATTACAGACGATTCTCCCATTTTGTTAGCAAAGTTGGAGGACCCAAATGGTATTAACACAGCAAGTGGCATTGGTCATGATATTGTTGCAATACTGGATGGGGACGAATCCAATCCTTTTGTTTTAAATGAATTTTACCAGGCTGAAGTAGATGATTATACCAAAGGTAAGACAAGTTTTAAATTTCGTGATCTTGAGGATGGCCTACACACCCTTACCTTAAAAGCTTGGGATGTTTATAACAATTCTTCAACTGCAGAAATACAGTTTATAGTAGCCGGAAACGACAAACTTGAAATTACACGCGTACTGAATTACCCAAATCCGTTTGTGAATTATACCGAATTTTGGTTCAACCACAACCGGGCATTCGAACCCTTGGAGGTTCAGGTGCAAGTTTTTACGGTAACGGGCAAGGTGGTGTGGACCAAAAACCAAATCGTGAATACCGAAGGATTTTTATCGCGTGATATTGTATGGGACGGCCGTGATGATTTTGGTGACCGCATCGGAAAAGGGGTGTATGTATATAAGATAACCGTAAGATCTACGTTAACCAATCAGCGGACTGAAAAATTCGAGAAACTAGTAATCCTTTAAAAATTAAAATTATATTTGTCCAAAATTAACTAATATGAAGAAATTAATTATTCCAATTTTATTAAGTTTAGTTGCCTTTAAGGGGATGGCGCAAGAACCAGGCAACGACAATACTGGTATCGAGAATCGCGTTATAACAACAGGAGTTCCTTTTATATTGATAGCAGCAGATCCACGTGCTGCGGGTATGGGTGATATAGGTGTTACTACATCTGCCGACGCATTTTCACAACAATGGAATCCCGCTAAATACGCTTTCTCTTTATCAAAGCAAGGGGTTGGAGTTACCTATACACCATACTTAAGCAAATTGGTAAACGATATATTCTTAGGAAACATAACATATTACAATCGATTGAACGAACGTAGCGCAGTTGCTGCAAGTTTCCGCTACTTCAGCAATGGTGAAATAGAATTGCGCCAAACGGCGGAAGAAGAGCCGCTATTGGTTAAGCCTAACGAACTTCTTTTCGATGTTTCCTATTCACTTCGCCTTAGCGAGCGTTTTTCTATGGCCGTTGCCGGTAGGTACATCCGTTCAGATTTAAAATTACAGACTGCTATTGAAGACGCCTCCGCGGCAAGTTCATTTGCAGTAGATATTGCGGGATACTATCAAAGTGAGGAAATTCCATACAACGACTTTGACGGTCGTTGGAGAATGGGTTTCAATATTTCAAACATAGGTCCAAAACTAAAATATGATGAAGTAGGCTCAGAAAGTAACTTGCCCACCAACCTTGCTTTGGGTGGGGGTTTCGACTTTATTCTTGACGAATACAACAAAGTAGGTGTTTCTGCACAGGTTAATAAATTATTGGTTCCTACGCCCAGCGATTCAAATGATGACGGAATTATAAACAGCGAGGACGATTATTATAACGAAAGCTTCTTTGGAGGTATGTTTTCCTCATTCGGCGATGCACCTGATGGTTTCAGCGAAGAGTTAAAAGAATTCACTTGGGCTTTGGGTGCTGAATACTGGTACCAAGACGTTTTTGCTTTTAGAGGAGGTTACTTCAACGAAAGTGATGATAAAGGTTCAAGAAAATTTGCGTCAATTGGTGCAGGTTTCCGTTACACCGCAATTAATATCGATATTTCGTACTTGTTCTCTACTTCCAAATTGGCAAACAGTCCATTGGACGGAACACTTCGTTTTGGACTTACTTTTAACTTTGGCGATACGTACGACGAATATTAAAAATTTGAAAAAACAAAAAATTGAAATCAATTTGGAAGTTTTTGAAACACTCTCAGAACTTCCAGAGCACATTCAAGAATTGATGAATAAGGCGCAGCAAGCACGTGAAAATGCTTATGCGCCTTATTCACATTTTAGGGTTGGAGCAGCACTTCGGCTTTCTTCCGGCGTTATAGTAACAGGGAATAACCAAGAAAACGCAGCTTTTCCATCCGGTCTTTGTGCCGAAAGGGTGGCGGTATTTAACGCGGGCGCCAATTTTCCCAATGAAACAATTACCGACTTGGCAATTACCGTACGTGCCGAAAGCCATGAAGTTGCGGAGGCCATTGCGCCCTGTGGAGCTTGTCGCCAATCTTTGGCAGAATACGAGCAAAAGCAAAAAACTCCAATAGCAATCTACTTTATGGGCGAAACCGGAGATATCATCAAAGTGGCTTCTGTAATGGATTTACTGCCGCTGGGCTTTGATGCAAAATATCTTTAAAATAAAGCACTAAATCACAAACACCAAATTCCAAAAACTCAAATCCTTTAAATTTTAAAATTTGTTTTTTGAGATTTATTTGGAATTTGGAATTTGTGATTTGTAATTTCTCCTTAATAAGTGCTATTTTTGTTATCCGTTTAAAAAATTCCCCCGTGGGAATACTTATAGCAGATAGATGAAGAAAATCACCAAAAAAACGTATCTGGATTGGTACGAAAACATGCTCTTTTGGCGCAAGTTTGAAGATAAACTTGCTCAAGTATATATCAATCAAAAAGTAAGGGGCTTTCTACACCTTTACAATGGTCAGGAAGCTGTACTGGCGGGAGCCTTGCACGCTATGGATCTTACCAAGGACCGAATGATTACCGCATATCGAAACCACGTACAGCCCATCGGGATGGGCGTTGATCCAAAAAAGGTAATGGCAGAATTATATGGAAAGGGCACAGGAACTTCACAAGGTTTGGGAGGCTCGATGCATATCTTTTCCAAAGAGCACCGTTTTTACGGAGGGCACGGTATTGTGGGTGGACAAATTCCATTGGGTGCAGGTTTGGCCTTTGCCGATAAATATTTTGAAAGAGATGCAGTAACCCTAACTTATATGGGCGATGGCGCAACCCGTCAAGGTTCGCTTCACGAAACTTTTAACCTTGCAATGCTTTGGAAACTTCCTGTGGTTTTTTGTGTTGAAAACAATGGGTATGCTATGGGAACTTCTGTGGCCCGAACCGCCAACCACACCGATATTTATAAACTTGGGATGGGTTATGAAATGCCCTGTAAACCCGTAGACGCAATGAAACCCGAAGTTGTAGCAAAAGAAATGGACGAAGCTATAAAACGTGCCCGTCGTGGCGATGGCCCTACATTTTTGGAGTTGCGTACGTATCGATATAGAGGTCACTCTATGAGTGATGCCCAGCATTACCGTACAAAAGAAGAAGTTGCCAAAAAACAAGAAGAAGACCCGATTACTTACGTGCTTCATCAGATTTACGAAAATAAATGGGCAACTGAAGCAGAAATTAAAAAAATTGATAAAAAGGTAAAGGATTTGGTGGAAGAATGTGAAAAATTTGCAGAAGAATCACCATATCCAGAGAAAAACGTAATGTTTGACACTGTATATGAACAGGAAGATTATCCCTTTTTATCCGATAAATTATAAGAAATGGCCGAAGTAATAAACATGCCGCGTTTAAGCGACACCATGGAAGAAGGCACGGTAGCCACCTGGCTTAAAAAAGTGGGCGATACCGTAAAAGAAGGCGATATTCTTGCCGAAATTGAAACCGATAAAGCCACGATGGAATTCGAATCCTTTTATGAAGGAACCTTACTTCATATCGGGATCAAAGAAGGGGAAACGGCCAAAGTTGATTCTCTTTTGGCGATTATTGGTGAAAAGGATGAAGATATTTCAGATTTGATTGATGGAAAATCTGATGATAAAAAATCTGCTAAAGAAACTTCTGATAAAAAATCAGAAACTTCGAAGGACAAAGAAGAAAGTAAAGATATTACAGAAGAAAATTCCAAAGAAAAAACTGAAAATTCTTCCGCTTCCTCAGAATTGCCCGAAGGCGTTGAGGTAATCACAATGCCTCGTTTGAGCGATACAATGACAGAGGGAACTGTTGCATCTTGGTTAAAAAAGGAAGGCGATAAAGTTGAGGAGGGCGATATTCTTGCCGAAATTGAAACCGATAAAGCCACAATGGAATTTGAGTCATTCTATTCCGGAACGCTTTTAAAAATAGGTGTTGGCGAAGGGGAATCTGCTTCTGTTGATGCCTTGCTTGCAATCATTGGCCCAAAGGGAACCGATGTTTCAGGAATAAAACTTGGTAGCAAACCTTCAGCTTCAAAAGAAAAAGTTTCAGAAGAAAAAAAATCAGAAGAAAAAGAAACCATTGAAAAGGATTCCAAAAAAGAATCTTCATCCACTAAAGCTTTGGAGGACAAACGAAAATCCGAAAGCTCACAAACAACAAACGAAGGTCGCATTTTTGTCTCGCCTTTGGCAAAAAAACTGGCAGAGGAAAAAGGAATCAACCTGCGCCAAGTCCGAGGAAGTGGTGAGAATGGCCGTATCGTTAAAAGCGATATTGAAAATTATCAACCTGCTGCTGGCGGCGGACAGGCTTATATTCCTGTGGGAACAGAAAGTTTTGAGGAAGTGAAAAATTCGCAGATGCGTAAAACCATTGCAAAGCGTTTGGCTGAATCAAAATTCACTGCGCCAGAATATTATTTGACAGTTGAATTGGATATGGATCACGCAATCGCCGCTCGCGAAGCGATAAACGCTGATCCGGATGTGAAGATTTCCTTTAACGATATGGTTATAAAAGCGTGTGCAATGGCATTGCGTAAACATCCGCAGGTAAATAGCCAATGGACGCCGGAAGCAACAAAAATTGCCAAACACATCCACATAGGTGTAGCCGTTGCAGTTGACGAAGGTTTGCTGGTGCCTGTGCTGAAATTTGCGGACCAAATGACGTTTTCACAAATTGGAGCACAGGTTAAAGAACTTGCAGGAAAAGCACGAAACAAAAAAATCACGCCGCAGGAAATGGAAGGCAGTACCTTTACCGTTTCTAACCTTGGAATGTTTGGAATAACCGAATTCACTTCCATTATCAACCAACCAAACTCCGCAATTTTATCGGTTGGTGCAATCGTTCAAAAGCCGGTTGTAAAAAATGGGCAAATTGCTGTGGGCAATACAATGACAGTAACCTTGGCCTGCGATCACAGAACTGTTGATGGCGCGACGGGCGCAAAATTCCTGCAAACCTTACGACAGTATATTGAGAATCCGGTGACGATGTTCGTTTAAAATTGAAATGTCACACTGAGCAGCCTGTCCTGAGCGCAGACGAATGGCAGTCGAAGTGCTTATGAAAACTAACATCCCGTTATTCTCAAATTTTTGAAAATAACGGGATTTATATTTAAGAAATGAAAAATGTTATAATCACAGGGACTTCCCGAGGCATCGGTTTTGAAATGGTAAAACTTTTTTCCGAAGCAGGACACAAAGTTTTGGCGCTTTCGCGGAATTCAAAACCAATTTCAGATTTAAAACTGAAAAATGTAACCGCTCTGGAATTTGACATCGCCGATGAATCTGAAACTGTAAAGCTTTCGGAATATCTTCAAAAAGGGATGAATTCTGTGGATATTTTAATAAACAATGCAGGTTTTTTGGTAAACAAACCTTTTGCTGAAATTACTTCCGAAGAGTTTAAAAAATGCTACGAAGTGAATGTATTTGGAGCTGCCTCATTGATGCAGACCGTACTTCCATTTATGAAAAAAAGTGGACACATAGTAAACATCAGCAGTATGGGTGGCGTTCAGGGGAGTGTGAAATTTCCTGGACTTAGCGCATACAGCAGCAGTAAAGGTGCAATCATTACATTAACCGAATTGCTCGCCGAGGAATACAAAGAAACCGGTCCGGCTTTCAACGTTCTTGCTTTAGGCTCTGTGCAAACCGAAATGCTGGAAGAAGCTTTCCCGGGTTTTAAGGCACCACTTTCAGCAACTGAAATGGCGCAGTATATAATGGATTTTTCCCTTACGGGGAATAAATTCTACAACGGAAAAATTTTGCAGGTTTCAAGTACAACCCCTTGATTTTATGACGGAAATACTTGAAAAATACATTCCCCAAGCTTCCGTTGCTTCCGCTTTTGAACTCATTAAAAACCACAATGTCCATCTTAAGATTGTAAATGAACGTGTGACCAGGCACGGCGATTACAGAAAAATGCCTAATGGCCAACACCAAATTACCGTAAACGCCTCTTTAAACAAATACCGATTTTTAATTACACTGGTCCACGAAATAGCCCATTTGGAAGCTTTTGCAAAATACGGTCGCTTCATAAAACCGCATGGTTTGGAGTGGAAACGCACCTTTCAGCTTTTGATGCTGCCATTTTTGCGGCCAGAGGTTTTTCCAAATCAATTATTACCCTTATTGGCGCGCCATTTTAAAAATCCAAAAGCTTCCAGTGATACCGATGCAGCATTGGCATTGGCGTTAAAACAGTTCGATCCAGAGAACGATAAAAACTATATCTTTGAAATTCCCTTCGGAGGGCATTTTAGATTGTACAACGGTAAAATTTTTAAGCGCGGCAAGCAGCGCGTGAAACGTTTTGAATGTTTGGAGGTGGCCACGGGAAGAACGTATCTTTTCAATCCCAATGCGGAAGTGGAATTTTTAAAATAGTTTAAATGAGCAAAGATTATTACGCAGTAATTATGGCAGGTGGAATTGGTTCCCGATTTTGGCCCGTGAGCACCCAAGAATTTCCCAAACAGTTTCACGATATGTTAGGAACGGGAGAGACTTTACTGCAAAAAACTTTTTCGAGGCTTAATAAAATTATCCCTTCGGAAAATATCTACATTCTTACCAATGAAATGTATCTGGAAATTACGCTAAAACAACTGCCGGAAATTTCAGAAGAACAAGTGGTCTTGGAGCCCGCCATGCGCAACACCGCACCGTGCATATTACTTTCTGCATTAAAAATAAAAAAGAAAAATCCGAACGCGTTGATGC
This sequence comes from Aequorivita iocasae, assembly GCF_016757735.1. Lineage (NCBI taxonomy): Bacteria > Pseudomonadati > Bacteroidota > Flavobacteriia > Flavobacteriales > Flavobacteriaceae > Aequorivita > Aequorivita iocasae. Next base: position 533,078 of record NZ_CP068439.1, on the reverse strand, counting down.
TCGTAGCGCCCAGTGATCATTGGATTGAAGATGAAAACGCCTTTGCAGATGACGTTCAGGCCTGCTTTAATGCAGCCCAACGGGAAAATATTTTACTTACTTTGGGTATTGAGCCAACCTTTCCAAATACAGGTTACGGCTATATTGAAAGCGACAAAAACGATGTTTCGGAAATTAAAAAAGTAAAACAATTTCGCGAAAAACCTAATTATGAAACGGCAAAGCAGTTTCTAAATGCCGGAAATTTTCTATGGAACGCGGGTATCTTTATTTGGAGCGTAAAAAGTATCGTTGCTTCTTTTGAAAAAAATTTGGCAGAAATGAACGCCCTTTTCTCAAAAGGAATTTCTGTTTTAAATACTTCCGAAGAGAAAAATTTCATTGAAAAAAATTATTCCGGGGCAGAGAATATCTCAATTGATTACGGCATTTTGGAAAAAGCTGACAATGTTTTTGTAAAGAAAGCAACCTTTGATTGGAATGATTTGGGGACATGGGGCGCACTTTATGATAAACTGAAAAAGAACGAAAACCAAAACGCAGTTGTAAATGCTGATACATTCCTGAAAAATTCAGAAAACAATATGATTTTTACCGATAAAAAGAAACTTGTTGTTTTAGACGGAATTGAAGATTATATTGTGGTGGACAAAGAAGATGTTCTTTTGCTGTTTCCGAAGAAAAAAGAACAAGAAATAAAGGAACTTTTAAAAGATGTTTCGGCTCAATTTGGTAAAAAATATTTGTAATGGGTAACTCAGAAAATAATGACGACATCAAAATCACTCCCAATGATAACGAGTTTGAAAATATAAAACTCAATACATGGCAGAGTATAAAAAAATTCCTGACCGAGCTTTTTGATATTCGTTCAGAATCTGATCGTGATGCTACTATTGAAGCGGTAAAGAAAGATATATCATTTAAGGGGCATACCGCTTGGATTCTTATATTTTCCATCTTTGTAGCTTCTATTGGGTTAAATGTAAGTAGTACCGCGGTGGTAATTGGCGCAATGCTTATTTCACCCTTAATGGGGCCTATTGTGGGTATAGGCTTATCAGTAGCAATTAACGATGTGGATACCCTTAAGCGTTCGCTTATAAATTTGGGTGTAATGGTTTTTTTAAGTGTACTCACGGCTTTTCTCTATTTTAAACTTTCCCCCTTAACCGAAGAAACTCCAGAACTTATTGCGAGAACATACCCTACAATTTTGGATGTTTTGATAGCCATTTTTGGCGGATTGGGGTTGATTGTGGCGAAAACCAAAAGCGGAACAATAGCCAGTGTAATATTTGGGGTTGCTATTGCTACAGCACTTATGCCGCCCTTATGTACGGTAGGTTATGGATTGGCAATAGGGAATGCATCATATGCAGGAGGTGCACTTTATCTATTTTCTATCAATGCCGTTTTTATAGCACTTGCTACATTTATAGTTTCAAAAATATTACAGTTTCCGCTGGTTCGCTACGCAAACAGCAAACGTAGAAAAAGGACTGCGCAAATTGCAACAGTAATAGCCATTGCCGTTATGGTGCCAAGTGTTTGGCTGTTTGTGAAATTATTGGACCAACAGGTTTTTGAAAATAAAACCAAGGAGTTTGTAAAGAATGTTATTAATTATGAAGGAGCCGAAGTTGTTAAATTCACACAGGATTATAAAACGAAAAACATTGATGTTTACCTAATTGGGCGTCCCGTTCCACAGAACAAGATAAATGACTGGTTAACGCAACTTGAGGATACAGAAAATTTAGAAGGTAGCCGTTTGCGCATTTATCAAGGGGCTGACCAAAGTGGCGAAATGGCCGCAAAGCTTTCCGGTGAAATTAAAGCGGGAATTCTTGAAGATCTATATGTGAAGAACGAACAGATAATTCAGGATAAAGATGAAAAGATTCGTTTTTTGGAAAACGAGATTGCTTTGTTGAAAATTCAAAATGTTCCTTTTAAAGAATTGAGCGAAGAAATAAAGATCAATTATGAAAGTATAGAAACTTTTAGCTACTCAAATAAAATAACCACCAATTTTAAATCGATTGACACACTTCCCGTGATTAATATTCGCTGGAAAAACAACGTTCCTTCCAAAACTAGGCGGGAGGACCTTACTAAAATAAAAGCTTGGCTAAAATTTAAGTTGAAACTGGATACACTGCAAGTTTCGGAATATCGGTAATGGTGTCGAATTTATGATAAAAAAAATCCACGAACGGCACATTGCCATTCGTGGATTTTCTATTTGGCGCGGTTTTTAGTTCTTTATAAATTTATAGCTAGTAGCTTTCTTTTCTATTTGTAATAGGGCGAAATAAACACCGCTCTTTAATGAATTTACATTGATATTTCCTTCATTGGAAACTTTTGAGTTCAGTACGATTTTGCCATTGGCATCAATAATCTGTACTGGGGTGTTTTCAAGGCCTTTCATTGAAAAGTTTAGTACATCTGAAGTAGGATTGGGGTATATTTTTAAACCTTCCACTTCAAGATCGCTTACGGCCAGTGGGCTGCTTCCTTCCAAAATTATATGGGTAGTATCAATATCAGGATTTTGGATTACATCTACAGTGCCCGATGGCCATTCAATGATTAAGGTTTCAATGTTTTGACTTGTGCCAATGCCGAAATGTGCCAACAAAGAATTCATATGGCTGAAACCCTGCCCAGAACGCACTTCGCGCATTTGGGTTCCCCAATCTCCAACAATCTTTACTCTTGCTCCAATTCCGTTTTTGTTGCTTTCTACGCCTTCCAATCCCACTTTTACCCAATGATTGTCGTTTCCATCATTTATATAAAGATTGCCGTCATTTACAACATCCAAAAAGCCATCGTTGTTGAAATCACCAATTCCACCTTCGTCAAAACTGAGGTCTTGCCCGGTGAAGGTCATATCTCCATTATTTATATAAAGTTCTTTAGACATTTCAGAAAAAATATCCACAAAACCATCGTTATTGAAATCACCCGATTGATTTTCCCACGCTCCAAGGTCTAATGGGTCAATTCCAGATCCAGCTATAACGTCTGTAAACATTCCGGTGCCGTCGTTTTCCATCAAGCGGTTTTGAAAATCATGATTTACAATAAAAGCATCAAAATCGCCATCGTTGTCAAAATCTTCAAAGACGGTTGACCATGACTGTGCATTATCGCGCATGCCGATGTCAAGACCATTTTCAGTAAAGGTGCCATCGCCGTTGTTTGTGTACATGGCGTTGTCTCTATTCTCATCTCCTGGCAGCGCACCGCCACGGCATTTGGTCAAGTACATATCTATATCGCCATCGTTGTCATAATCTACCCAAATGGCGGCGTAGTTTCCAGGTCTGTCAAGCGTTTCGATTAAAGACTGATCGAGAATCATATTTTGCCCTCCACCGTTCCGATAGGGGTGGCTTAAGTCTACGTCGTGGCATATGAATGCATCCAAAAGCCCGTCATTGTTGATGTCTGCAAGAGTAGATCTTTGTGAAAAGATGTACTCTGGCTTGGTAACTTCAGTGTAAGCAGTTCCGTCTTCATTTGCAAACACAAAGGAAACTCGAGAACCATTTCCCAATAATAGATCGTTAAATCCATTGCCGTCAATATCGCCAGCGGCAACGCTCCAGTCTGGGACATTCTGGATGGTCATGGGAATCATGATTGAATTGAAAGTATGGTCTGCAAGCTGATAATCTATACCAATTCCGGCAGCCGATACTCGTACATAATCATCAAGATAATCGCCGTTCATATCAACTGCTACTTCCGAGTGATCTGGAAAATTACCAATTAGAACGCTTTGGTTGGTGAAAGTGACTTGAGCCATTAAGGTGGCGCCTATTAAGAACGTGCTTAATAAGAGTAGTTTTTTTCTCATAATAAAAATTAATTAGGAGATTAAAAATAGCTTAAATTATTTGATTGGAAGAAGATATGAGAAAAAAATTACCCTTCATTTATTTGTACTTCGCGAATTTTTTTAAAAAGATCTGAAGAATACACAAAGTTTGTCACATCTTCATTATCTGTTTTAAAGATTTCCTGATTGGTACCCTGCCAAACAAGTTTTCCATGTTTCAGCAATACTACTTTCTCACCTATTTCCATCACAGAATTCATATCGTGTGTTACAACTACAGTGGTGATATTATACTCGTGGGTAATTTCCTGTATGAGTGTGTCTATTAAGGTTGCGGTCTTTGGATCGAGTCCTGAGTTAGGTTCGTCACAAAAAAGAAATTTTGGCTTGTTTACGATAGCCCGTGCAATGGAAACCCTCTTTTGCATCCCTCCAGAAATTTCTGCGGGAAATTTTTTATTTACGTTTTCAAGGTTCACACGTTTTAATACTTCATTTACCCGGGCCAGCATATCGGCCTTCTTTTGTTTTGTGAACATCCGTAGCGGAAACATTACATTTTCTTCAATATTCATGGAGTCAAAAAGAGCCCCGCCCTGAAAAAGCATCCCAATTTCTTCTCGCAGCTTGCGCTGTTCTTCGTCATCCATATTTTGGATGGCTTTGTCTTCATAATATATTTTTCCCTGTTCGGGTTTAAAGAGGCCCAAAAGACACTTCAGCAAAACGGTTTTTCCGCTGCCGCTCTGTCCGATAATAAGGTTTGTTTTTCCTTTGTCAAATTCGGTAGTTATCCCTTTCAGAATTTCTTCTTCCCCAAAACTTTTATGTACATCTTCTACTTTTATCATCAGCTAAGTAATAATTGGGTTATAATATAATTGGCCGAAATAATGAGCACACTGGTCCAAACGAAAGAGTTTGTACTCGCTCTACCAACTTCAAGTGCGCCACCCTTCATATAATAGCCTTGCCATGAAGGAACTGTGGCTAAAATGAAAGCAAAAACAAAGGTTTTAAAAAAAGCATAAAAAAGCTGATAGGGTATAAAACTGTCTTGCAATCCCGAAATAAAAGCAGTAGAGCTGGAAAAGCCACCATAAACACCAGCCACCCAGCCGCCCAAAATGCCGAGAAACATAGAGATTACAATCACGAATGGATAGAACATCAAGGCTACTATTTTTGGGAAAACCAAATAGTTTAGCGAATTGATCCCCATTACCTCCAAAGCATCAATCTGTTCGGTAACCCGCATGGAACCAATACTGGAGGTTATGAATGAACCAACTTTCCCCGCCATAATTATTGAAATGAAAGTCGGCGCAAACTCCAAGATTACAGATTGGCGAGTGGCAAAACCTATAAGACTTTTCGGGATCAAGGGATTGTCCATATTTAAGGCGGTCTGTATTGCTACAACGCCTCCAACAAAGAAGGAGATGAAAGCCACAATGCCCAAAGAACTAATAATAAGGTCGTTGATTTCCTTAAAAATAAGATGTTTTAAAACAGATGTTTTGGTGAAACTACCAAACACCCTTTTGATCATCAAAAAATAGGAACCAATATCTTGTAAGTACTTCATAAAAACGATAGCTATGGCTAAAATACTAAAATTAGGGCACTGTAGATTGAAAAAGCATTTTTTAGCTTTTATTTATCAAAAAGCGCCATCATTTTATGATAGATCTCATCGCTTTCATATATTCCATTGAATAAAGTAGCGCCGGGACCTTCTGCAAATACTGGAACCATTGTAGCGGAATGTCCCGGGGTAGAAAAACTCGGTTTAATTTTGTTGTAATCATTTCCGTCCGAAGCAAGTGTATATCCACCCGTTTCGTGGTCAGCGGTAACAATTATAAGCGTTTCGCCGTTTTGCTTTGCAAAATCCAAAGCAACACCTAAGGTTTTGTCAAAATCCAAAAGTTCACCAATTAAATAATCTGCATCATTGTCGTGGCCGCCCCAATCTATTTGGCTTCCCTCTACCATCAAAAAAAAACTTTTTTCATTCTTCGAGAGTTTTTCCAAAGCAAGTTTGGTTGCATTCGGCAGAAAATCACCACGGCCTTCGCTCATCTTTGGCATACCGTCAGCGGCAAGCAGTATTAATTCATTCTTTTGGCTTACTTTTTTTGGAAGTTGATCGGTAATTACTTCATAGCCTTTGGATTTCATTTCAGCCAATAAATCTTTTCCATCTTTTCTTTGGTTAAAGAATTTCAATCCGCCACCAGCAAAAAAGTTTACGCCGCTATTGGGAGCGAACTCGGTAATTTCCTCATACATTCTCCTGCTTTTTACGTGCGCATAAAAACTTGCCGGCGTGGCGTGTTGAATGGAAGATGTAGAAATAATGCCCGTTGCGAAGCCTCGTTTTGATAATTGTTCCACAATTGTAGGTACAGGTATAGTATCTTTATTTACACCTATTGCTCCATTATAGGTCTTTTCTCCTGTTGAAAAAACAGTGGCTCCAGCGGCAGAATCCGTAATTAAATCACTCCCGGAAGAAGTTTTGCTAAGGCCAATGGTATTAAAACGTTCAAAATTCGGTTTTCCATCTTTGTAATAAATGGCTGTTGAAACTTGGCTAAGACCCATTCCGTCGCCTATCAAAAGAATTATGTTTTTCGGCTTTTTTATTTCAGAAGGAATGGCTGATACTGTATTGTCCTTTACCTGAACGGAAACACAGGAAGTTAAAAATGTTGTGAAAATTAGAAATGTTGGGAGGAAGAAAAATTTAAATTTCATCGGGGATTTTATTTGCAAAAATAGAAATTATAAAATGTTCGAGTGTTAAAGAAAGGTTGCGAAATGTAGAATTATCGCATTCCCAATTTTTCACGAATTTTTTTCCAACGCAGTTTTCTGACAAATTTTCCTTCTTCCTCGGAAAGTAAATATTCCAGGTTAGATTTCTTGGCCTTAAAATACCCCCAGATGGATTCCATAAAAAACGAAAAACTATTTTTTTTGGAGGCAAGCTTTGCCGAGGCAATAAGTGTAAGCCAAAAACCGTAACGAATTTTATAAAAAGCCTCGCCCTGTTTATACTTTGAAGCCTTTGAATAAACTTTCCCCGTGGGTTTTAAATGCTTTACCTGTAACGAAGTATCGGTTTTAATTTTCCAGCCGTGATATTGGGCGAGGAGTTCATCAACAGTATCCCAGCCCATGGTGTTTTTTAAACCATTTATTTGTTCAAAACATTCCTTTCGATATGCTTTTAAGGCCCCACGGATGTGGTCTTTGTTGGTGAGGTTTTCCAAAACCCATTCTCCATTTTTCACAATATAGCAAAATCCTCCAGCCATTCCTATGGCTGGATCCTGTTGAAATATCACGGCAATTTTTTCTAAATAATTTTTTGGGAAAATTAAATCGGCGTCAAATTTGCAGATAATATCGAAGTTTTTATCAAGCGCTTCAAAACCTTTGTAAAAAGCATTGATAACCTTGCTTCCCGGCTCGTGGTGTTTTTGGGAATTGTGAAAAACACCTTCAATAAAAGTGTATTTCTCTGAAAATTGTTGAATGATTTTTGAAGTACCATCAGTTGAAGCATCGTCAACCACCACAACTTTTTTTGGAAGAACTGTCTGCTCCACCATAGATTGGAGCATCCCACTGATGAATGCTTCTTCGTTATGGGCAGGTATGACGATGTAGAAATTCATTAAATTCTTTCAGCATAAACCAAATAGTATCGTGGCGTTATCCTGCGAAGAATAGGGCGGATGCCAATCTTTTTTACGGGATTGGTAAATTTTTCCCTTTTCACAATCCGCCAACCCGCTTTTTCAAGCAACCAGTCAAATTGCCAATCCTCAAACTCGTGATAGTGACGGTCCCATTTGTCGGTTTTACTTCTATAGGCCGAAGCAAACCACAACTTTAAAGGTACGGAAGCGACCAATTTTTTAGCTTGAATATCATTTAAAATGTTGAAAGGTGAAACCAAATGTTCAAAAATTTCAAAGGCTGTAACCACGTTAAAATCTTCCGTTTGTACAACCTTGGTTTCAAGGTCAAGATCTTCACCTTGGGTGTTTGTAACATTATAACCTTCTTTGATGAGTATTTCTGAAAAGGGATTGGAAACGCCCAAATCTAGGATTTTTTCATCTTTTGAAATTATCTGGTTCAGAAAATTCAGGGTGTGCATGTATCTTTTTTTCGGAAACTTGCCTTCGTACATTTTTTCAATTCTGAATTCTGAATTCTGAATTCAGAATTAATTAAACTTTATAAACTATCGCATTAATATTCATTCCCGCACCAACGCTGGCAAAAATAACCACATCTCCTTTTTGGATGGAATGTCCTTTTAGCTCGCCATTTAAAACCAAATCGTAAAGTGTTGGTACTGTCGCTACGCTGCTATTGCCCAATTTATTGATGCTCATGGGCATAATTTTTTCAGGGGTGGTTTTGTCGTAAAGTTTATAAAAACGGTTTACGATAGCCTCGTCCATTTTCTCGTTTGCCTGATGGATGAATATTTTTTTCACTTCGTCAATGCCAACCCCACTTTTGTCCAAGCAAGTTTTCATGGCGTCGGGAACATTGTTCAGCGCAAATTCATAAATCTTTCTACCGTACATTTTTATGTAACGGCGGTTGTCTTTCTTTTCTAAGTTATTGCTTTCGCCAAAAAAGATAAAATGTGCTTCCTCAAAGGCATAGGTAGCGCTAAAATGAGACAGAATTCCACCGGCTTCTTCACTTATTTCAACTACTGCAGCGCCGGCTCCGTCACTGTAAATCATAGAATCGCGATCATGGGGATCCACCACGCGTGAAAGGGCTTCAGCGCCTATTATCAAACATCTTTTGGCGATACCCGCTTTTATAAAAGCATAGGCTTGTATCATGCCCTCTACCCAGCCGGGACAGCCAAAAAGCACATCGTAACCAACGCAGGTTGGATTTTGAATTTTAAGGTTGTGTTTCACGCGGGTGGCAATACTCGGTACGGTATCACTCTGTACGGAATCGTGCCTCACGTCACCATAATTATGGGCTACAATAATATAATCTAGTGTTTCCTTATCAATGCCTGCCTTTTTAATGGCGTTTTCTGCAGCAAAGGAGGCAATATCTGAGGTTGATAAATTTTTCGGAATATAGCGTCTTTCGTGAATACCGGTAATGGCTTTGAACTTTTCAATGATTACTTCATTCTTATTGCCAAATCGGGTACCGTCCTCATTGTAAAAATGATGGTCGCCAAAATGTTCATTCTTCGCAATCTCGCTTGGAATGTAACTTCCTATGCCGGTTATCTTGACGCTCATATATTGAAAAAGTTTTTTTTAAAAATACGGAAAATTCGGTAATTCAGATTTCAGTTTCAGTTTTCAGTAAATCTGTTTGGTATAAAACTGTTTACTGAAAACTGAAACTGCCAACTTTTTTAGGCTTCCATATAAGCCTCAATCGGGTTGCAGGTACATATCAAATTTCTATCGCCGTATGCCTCATCCACTCTGCGTATAGATGGCCAAAATTTATTGTCTGAAACATACTCCAGTGGAAATGCCGCTTCCTGTCGACTATAGGGAAAACTCCAATTGTCGGCGGTCAACATTTCTAAGGTATGTGGTGAATTTTTCAAAACGTTGTTCGGCTCGTCTTTATCCGCAGCTTCTATTTCTTTTCGAATTGAAATCATAGCATCACAAAATTGATCTAAAGACATTTTGCTTTCGCTTTCCGTAGGCTCAATCATCAATGTTCCCGCAATAGGGAAAGAAACCGTCGGCGCGTGAAAACCGTAATCCATCAATCGTTTTGCGATATCGGTAACTTCAATTCCTTTCGCTTTAAATGGTCGGCAATCCACGATCATTTCGTGGGCGGCGCGTCCTCTTTCACCGGCGTAAAGAACTTCGTAATGGCCATTCAGCCTTTCCTTTATATAATTGGCATTCAATATAGCGTATTGTGTGGCTTTTTTAAGACCATTAACCCCAAGCATACAAATGTACGCATAGCTAATTAAGCAAACCAAAGAACTGCCATAGGGCGCTGCGGAAATTGCCGTAATAGCTTTTTCGCCACCCGTTTGGATTACTGGGTTTGATGGTAAAAAAGGAACAAGCTGCTCTGCAACGCAAATGGGGCCAACACCCGGTCCGCCACCTCCGTGGGGTATCGCGAATGTCTTGTGAAGGTTCAAATGGCATACGTCTGCGCCAATGGCGCCTGGGTTGGTCAAGCCTACCTGCGCGTTCATATTTGCACCGTCCATATAAACTTGTCCGCCGTTTTCGTGTATAATACTGGTTATTTCGCGAATTGCAGATTCATAAACTCCATGTGTTGAAGGATACGTTACCATCAAACAGGAAAGATTGTCTTTATACTGTATTGCCTTTTCACGAAGATCGTCCACGTCAATATTTCCTTCTTCCGTAGATTTTGTTACAACTACTTTCATTCCCGCCATTACGGCGCTAGCAGGGTTTGTTCCGTGTGCGGAAGATGGGATCAAGCATATATTTCGGTGGCTTTCCCCACGCGATTCGTGATAGGCGCGAATAACCATCAAACCTGCATATTCACCCTGTGCGCCACTGTTGGGCTGTAAGGATGTGCCGGCAAAACCGGTGATTTCAGTAAGTTGTTTTTCTAATTTTTTCAGAATAATTTGATATCCTTCCGCCTGCTCTACAGGTACAAAAGGGTGCATATTGCCCCACATAGGGTCGCTCAACGGAAGCATTTCAGCTGCGGCGTTTAATTTCATAGTACAGGAACCTAAAGAAATCATGGAATGGTTCAAAGACAGATCCTTGCGTTCCAGTTTTTTGATGTAGCGCATCAAATCGGTTTCGCTGTGGTATTTGTTGAAAACTTCCTGCTGCAAAAACTCTGTTTTTCTAGCTACCTCTTTTGGGATTTTATTCCCAGTTTCCAATTCAGTAATCTTTTGGAAATCTTTTTTGATGGCTTCGGAAAAGATTGAAACTATTTTATTTAAATCTTTTGGAGTTGTAGTTTCATTGATTGAGATGGAAACAGTTTCATCATCTGGGTAATAAAAGTTTACCTCTTTCGCTTCTGCCAAAAACTTTATTTTTGTAGCATCAGTTTTTATAGCGATGGTATCAAAATAAGTATCGTTTATTTGCTCAAAGCCCAATTTTTCCAAAGCGTTTGCAAGCGTAGCAGCACCATTGTGTACTTTTCTAGCAATATATTTTAAACCTTCGGGTCCGTGATATACTGCGTACATTCCAGCCATAACCGCCAAAAGAACCTGTGCGGTACAAATGTTTGAAGTAGCCTTGTCGCGTTTTATGTGTTGCTCGCGGGTTTGCAAAGCCATGCGAAGGGCGCGATTACCGTCGGTATCTTTAGTGACGCCAATAATACGGCCTGGAATGCTTCTTTTATATTCATCTTTTGTGGCAAAGAAAGCTGCGTGCGGTCCTCCATATCCCAATGGAATGCCAAAACGCTGGGTGGTCCCCACAACTACGTCTACACCAAAGTGACCAGGAGATTCAAGCATTACCAGGCTGAGAATATCGGCTGCAACGGCAACTTTTATTTGGGCGTCGTTAGCTTTTTGGATGAATTCTTTATAATTGTAAACCTTGCCTGTTTTACTTGGATACTGAAGGATTGCGCCAAAATAATCTTCGGAAAAGTCAAAATCTTCGTGATTTCCTACTACCAGTTCAATTTTCAGAGGTCGCGAACGTGTTTCCAGCAATGAAAGTGTTTGCGGCAATATTTCTTCAGAAACAAAAAACTTTGAGGCGTTGTTTTTCTTCTTTTCCTTTTCACGAACGTTGAACAAAAGCGCCATTGCTTCTGCAGCAGCCGTCGATTCGTCCAATAAGGATGCGTTTGCCAGTTCCATTCCGGTTAAATCACTCACCACGGTTTGGAAGTTAAGCAGGGCTTCCAGCCTTCCTTGGGCAATTTCGGCTTGGTAGGGAGTATAAGCTGTGTACCATCCCGGATTTTCCAAGATATTGCGTTGAATTACAGGAGGGGTGATGGATTGGTGATAACCCAGCCCTATGTATGTTTTAAAAAGTTTGTTTTTTGTGGAAAGCTCGGTGATGTGCTCCAAATATTCCTGTTCGCTCATCGCAGTGTCCAGATCGAGTGCTTTTTTCAGCAGAATGTCGTCTGGAACGGTTTCGTAAATAAGTTGATCAAGAGTGCTTACACCAACGGTTTTAAGCATTTCGGGAAGATCGTTTTCCCGGGGACCGATATGCCTTAAAGCAAAAGAATCTGTGTTCATTAATTTGCGATTGAAATTTAGGTGGCAAAATTACAATATTAAACGTGAAATAGCTTCTTTTTAAAGGGTTGAAAACTTAAATTTTTCAACTAAATAACAAGGTTATAAACACTTTGGTTACTTTTGGTAGTATGAAGTTTCACGACAGTGTTTTTGCTTTTTATATAAACAGTAGCATTCACGTTGCTTTGGCAGTTGTGGCGCTGCTGGCAATTACCGTTTTGGAATATGGTCTCATCATTTCATGGGAACTGTGGGGCTTTGTTTTTTTGGGGACTTTAACGGGTTATAATTTCGTGAAATACGCCAAAGTTGCTGGCCTGCACCACCGTAGTTTAACCAATTCCTTAAAAACCATACAGGTTTTATCTGCGGTATGTTTTGTGGCGCTTGCCGCCATTGCTTTTCGCTTGCCCATAGATGTATTATTGATATCCGCCGCTTTTGGCCTAACCACCTTTTTTTATGCTGTTCCTTTTATACGAAGCAAAAACCTTCGGAATTTTTCGGGAATAAAGATTTTTGTAGTAGCATTTATATGGGCGGGTGTAACCGTAATTTTGCCTTTTGCGGCTTCTGATATTAAAATAGATGGCGATGTACTGCTTACATTTTTTCAGCGTATCTTCATAGTAGTGGCACTTATTCTCCCTTTTGAAATACGCGATATACCTTATGATGGGCAAAACCTTAAAACCCTTCCACAACAAGTGGGTGTGAGAAATGCAAAGCTATTGGGGCTTGGCTTGCTTTTAGTAAGTTTGGGCTGTGAGTTTTTTAAAAAAGACTTTGAGGTGGCCTACATTATTAGTCTTCTAATTTTCTGCGTAGTCTTAGGATGGTTTTTGGTTATTTCAAAACCAGAGCAGAGTCGTTACTTTTCTTCTTTTTGGGTAGAGGGACTGCCAATAGTTTGGTTATTGGTATTTAAACTTTTTGAACAGTTTTAGGAATTGTGTCCGTTTTTTATTTCGTTTTGAAGTTTTGTTTTTATGCGCTGTTTTTCTTCGGGGCGAAGGGTTTTAATGTTTGCCGATTTTATGGTTTTTGTAAGTTTGGTGTTCCGTTTGGCGTGGCCACGACACAATACACAGATAAGGATATGCATTTTCAATTTTAATTTTTCGAAAAAGCTAGCTTCATTATATTGGCTTTTGTCACATACGTGAACGGCTTCATCACATTTCATAAAAAACTTCATATTGTTTTAATTGAACCAATTTTTTTCCAAACACTCAACCATTGATTTTCGTGCCCGATGGATTATTACCCACAGGTTAGACGGCGTAATGTTATATTCTTTACAGATGGTTTCGGTGTCAAAATTTTCAACAGTTTTCAATCTAAAAATGGTTGCCTGCTTTTCAGGAAGTTTTTCCAAACATTCCAAAATGGCAAGCCCCAATTCCTTGTTTTCCATTCGGTCCTCAGCCGTCCTGTCAAAAGGGTCTGCAGCATTCTCCTCCAGCCAATCGCCTTCAGAATCTTCATCACGGTATGAAATGTGTACCTCTGCCTTTCCCTTTTTGGAATTTATCTTTCGGTAATAATCAATTATTTTTCGCTTTAAAATTGAAATGAGCCAAGTGCGTTCGGTGGCTTCGCCCTTAAAGTTTTTTTTCGATTTAAGACCTGCCAAAAAAGTTTCCGAAATTAAATCTTGGGCAACAATAGGATCGTTTACCCTCACAATGGTATAATTGTAAAGATAATCTGCATATTTGTCAACCCATTGGTCTGGATTCAGTACTTCCAAAAGAATAATTTTTAGCCTATTTCAAAAATAGGGAAGTTTTACAAACATATACGAAATTCCCTGCCTTTTAGTTTTTAGGTGGTTATGTGAAAATAGTTAAACTTTTATATTTCAAACCTAAGTCCCATAGATGTCTTATTTTTACAGAAATTTATACTTCCCATGAAAAAAATTACTACAGGAATTTTAATGTTCCTTTTATTTACGTTTACTGGCTTTGCTCAACATGGCAATGCTTTTTATGCCACCATGGATGCTGCAGATGCAATTACTTTTAAAACCCTCTATCCAGACGATATTGCAATTTTGGCAAGCAACGATAAGCAGGCGGCAGTGTTGCTTTCTGAAGAAGTGGCGCACGCCATACACGACAATGTACGTACCCACGGACCTGGATATATATTCAGGGCTTCCGAAGAAAAAGCTGTTCAAGCCTTAAACCAAGTTGCAAATCGTGGCACACAAATAGATTATAGCATTACCGAAGATTCGTTTGTGAACGAATGCTTGGATCTTGTGAATGGTCAGAACATTGAAGATGATATTTTAGAACTTCAAGCGTATGGAACCCGATACCATACTAAGTCACAAGCGGAGCAAGCAGTTTTGGACCAACAGGCAAAATGGGACGCTTTGATTCTGGCCGCTGGAAGGAACGATGTGCATACCCGCATCTACAACCATGTAAATACCCAGATGCCTTCCGTAATTTTAACGTTTGATGGGGCGAATACGCCAGATGAATTTGTGATTATTGGCGGGCATATAGATTCAACTACTTTTGGGGATAAGAACAATGCGCCGGGTGCAGATGATAATGCTTCAGGAATTGCTTCACTAAATGAAATGGTACGCGTTTTATTGGAAAAAGACTTTGTGCCAAATAGAAGTATTGAAGTTATGGCTTATGCAGCGGAGGAAATAGGTCTTGTGGGTTCAGCTGAAATTGCAGAGGATTATGCAAATCAAGGGGTGAATGTTAGTGCTTATGTACAGTTTGATATGACGGGCTACAATGGTTCTAATAGCGATATTTATATTACTACAGATTGGTACAACAGCAATGCGCTGAATACCTATTTAACCGAATTGATGGATCATTACAACAGTAACAACCCAAACAGTGACCACAATTTCACCTACGGTTATACAGAATGTGGTTATGGTTGTTCAGATCACGCAAGCTGGGCCGATAATGGTTTTGATGCCGCTTTTCCTTTTGAGGCAGCTATGGGACAGGACAATCCTAATATTCACAGTCCAGGAGACGTGTATTCCTTTTTTAACGAGCCTGACCATTCCGTGAAATTCGCAAAATTGGGATTAGAGTTTTTGATTGAAGCTGCCAAACCCCAAATTCTTTCGGTAGATGATTTTTCTAAAAATGCAATTCGTGTTTTTGTAAAAGATAAAACTTTGAATTACCGTTTAAACAATACTGTTTCCAGTGTTAAGAATGTGTCTGTGTACAGCGTAGCGGGACAAAGAATAATTTCTGAAGAAATGAATGATGAGACTGGAAGTATTGCACTTCAGCAATTTGCACAAGGTTTTTACATTGCGCATTTCACCTTGGAAAACGGCCACACATTCACCAAGAAATTTATATTGAATTAAGTGGCTGTATGCAAAAATTTTAGGGCTTCAGAAATGTTTAATTTCTGAAGCCTTGTTTTTTATTATAGTAACCCCGCACGTTTCAACAGTGCCTCTGGGTCTGGCTTTTGCCCGCGGAATTTTATATATAGTTCCATCGGGTCCATCGTTCCGCCCTGCGAAAGCACAAAACCTTTGAATCTATCGGCTACTTTTTTGTTGAAAATACCTTCCTGCTTAAACAAGGCGAAAGCATCTGCATCCAAAACCTCAGCCCATTTATAACTGTAGTATCCTGCGGAATAACCACCTTGGAATATATGGGAAAATGAAGTGCTCATACAGTTTTCCTTCACGTCGGGATAAAGCTGTGTGTTGTCAAAAGCGGCAACTTCAAAAGCTTTTACATCCTTGATACCTGAAGGGTCGCTGCCGTGCCAGGCCATATCCAACATCCCGAAACTGAGTTGGCGCAGCGTTGCCATTCCTTCCAAAAAGGTTGCAGAATCCTTTATTTTTTCAACATATTCCATTGGGATTACTTCACCTGTTTTATAATGCGTGGCGAAAAGTTCCAAGGTTTCTTTTTCATAACACCAATTCTCTAAAATCTGACTGGGCAATTCCACAAAATCCCAATAAACACTGGTTCCCGAAAGGCTGGGGTAGTGGGTGTTTGCAAGCATTCCGTGCAGGGCATGGCCAAATTCGTGGAATAAAGTTGTCACTTCGTTAAAAGTCAAAAGCGAAGGCTTGCTCGCCGTAGGCTTCGTAAAATTGCAAACGATGGAAATATGCGGACGGTCATTTTTACCATCCTTAATTTGTTGTGGTTTATAGGAAGTCATCCAGGCGCCATTTCGCTTTCCGGCACGTGGGTGGAAGTCTGCGTAAAAGATGGCAACCAATTCGCCTTCGTCATCTTTTACTTCGTATGTTTTTACGTCAGTGTGGTATTTGTCTATATTTTGCACTTCTTCAAAATGAAGTCCATATAACTTTTCAGCAACAGTAAAAACGCCATTTATAACGTTTTTCAGTTCAAAATAGGGCTTCAGCTTTTCGTCGTCCAGATTGAAAAGCTTCTGTTTTAACTTTTCGGAATAGTAAGCGCCATCCCATTTCTCCAAATGGTGGATGCCATCAAGTTCTTTCGCGAATTCGGTCAATTCATCAAATTCTTTTTGTGCTGCGGGTTTTGCTTTTTCAAGCAATTCATCTAAAAAGGATTTTACTTTTTCGGGGGTTTCGGCCATTCGTTCCTCCAAAACAAAGTGTGCGTGGCTTTTATAGCCCAGCAAATTGGCCCGTTTATGGCGAAGCCTTGCAATCTGCAAAACGTTTTGCTGATTATCCAATGCGTCATTGTGAAACCCTTTGGCGCCAAAGGCAATTGCCATCTTTTTGCGAAGCGATCGGTTGTCGGCATAGGTCATAAATGGCACATAACTTGGATAATCCAAAGTGAAAACCCAGCCTTCTTTTCCTTTTTCCTCGGCGGTTTGTGCGGCAGCTTCTATTACGCCTTCGGGCAATCCGCTTAAATCTTTTTCTTCGGTAATGTGAAGTTCGAACCTGTTGGTTTCCGCCAAAACATTTTCACCAAAAGTGAGACTCAATTTTGATAGGTCGGCATCTATCTTTCGCAGTTGTTTTTTCTTTTCTTCTGAAAGATTGGCGCCGTTTCTGGAAAAAGCCTTGTATTTTTTGTCGAGCAGCATGTGCTGTTCTTCGGAAAGGTTTAATGTATCTTTTTGATTGTAAACCGCTTTTAGTCTTTCGAATAACGCCTCATTTAGAAGCATATCGTTACTGAATTCCGTGAGCATTGGCGAGATTTCCTGCGCTATTTTTTGAATTTCGTCATTGGTTTCGGCGCTGTTGAGGTTGAAGAAAATGCTTGTTGCTCTATCGAGCTTTTCACCTGTATTTTCCAATGCCTCCACAGTATTTTTGAAAGTAGGCACTTCAGTATTGGAGGTGATGGCATCAATCTCAGCTTTTGTTTCCTCAATCAATTTACTGATAGCGGGGAGAAAGTGCTTGTTTTCTATTTTGGAAAATGGGGCGGTATTATAATCTTGTAAAAGTGGATTGTTCATTTAAAATTTATTTTTTGAATATAAAATAGACAGCAAGTACTAAAAAAATAAAACCAACAATATGATTCCATTTGAGGGTTTCATTTTTAAATGCTATTAATGTGAATATAGTAAAAACAACAAGTGTTATTACCTCTTGAATTACCTTGAGCTGCACAAGGGAAAAAGGGCCGCCATTTTCTTTAAAACCAATTCGGTTGGCAGGAACCTGAAAAAAATACTCAAACAACGCAATGCCCCAACTTATAAATATAATTGCGACTAAGCCCAGTTTTTGGAAACCTTTTAATTCCGAAAATTTTAGGTGCCCATACCAAGCGAGTGTCATAAAGATGTTTGAAAGAATCAATAAGCCTATAGTTGCAATTGACTTCATATTAATTCTTTAAAAAATCACTTTTTTAAATTTTTGGCGCCTTCTTCCACCTTCATCTTCAAGCCTTCCTTATAGGCAATAATCCTATCCAAAACGGCTTTATCTGAAGACCCAATAATCTGAGCAGCCAAAATGCCTGCATTTTTGGCGCCATTCAGCGCTACCGTGGCAACGGGTACGCCGCCTGGCATTTGAAGAATGGATAGAATGCTGTCCCAACCATCAATGGAGTTGCTGGATTTTACGGGAACGCCAATAACGGGCAATGGCGAGAGCGAAGCAATCATCCCTGGGAGGTGAGCTGCGCCACCAGCTCCCGCAATTATTACTGAAATTCCACGGGTGTGTGCATTCTTTCCGTAATCAAAAAGTTTTTCTGGGGTGCGGTGGGCGGAAACGATATCCACTTCAACCTCAATTTTAAATTCCTTTAAAATATCCACCGCTTCCTGCATTACTGGTAGGTCGCTGGTGCTCCCCATTATTATTGCTACTTTTTTCATAAAATTCCAAATTTTTTAAATTCCAAATTCCAAGCTCCTCATTCCAAACTTTGGAGTTTGGAGTTTGGAATTTGAGATTTGGTGGTTATTCAGTAATAACCTCAATCGTCTTCTTAACTTCCTCCGCAATCTTTCGTGCTTTGCTGAGGTCTTTGTTAACTATGGTTACGTGCCCCATCTTTCTAAAGGGACGGGTTTCTTTTTTGCCGTAAATGTGGGGCGTTACGCCTTCCATCTTTAGGATGTTTTTTATGTTTTTATAAACTACCGGACCAGTGTGGCCTTCGGCGCCTACTAAGTTAACCATAATGCCGCCAACTTTACTGTCGGTATTTCCTAACGGTAAATCTAAAATGGCTCTTATTTGTTGTTCAAACTGGTTAGTGTAACTGGCCTCGATGCTGTAATGACCGCTGTTATGGGGGCGTGGAGCTACTTCATTTACCAATATTTCGTCATCTTCGGTTTGGAACATTTCTACCGCCAAAAGGCCTACGTGCTTAAAGGCTTCGGAAACCTTGGTGGCAACGGCTCGTGCTTTTTGGGCAACTACATCGTCAATACGGGCAGGGCAAATTACGTATTCCACTTGGTTGGCCTCTGGGTGAAACTCCATTTCTACAACTGGATAGGTGGTTACTTCCCCGGAAGGGCTGCGGGCAACTATTACAGCCAATTCATTTTTAAAAGGAATCAATTTCTCTGCAATACAAGCGCCTTCCGAAAGCGGAATTACCTCTTCAGCGGTGCGGATAATGCTTACGCCTTTTCCATCATACCCGCCAGTACAGCTTTTCCAAACAAATGGAAAATGCAAATCCTTTCTAACTATGGCTTCGTTAAGCTCGTACTTGTCTTTATAAACCTTAAAAGGTGAGGTAGGTATTTGGTGTTCTTTATAAAACTCTTTCTGAATTCCTTTATCTTGAATATTACGAAGCGTGGCGGCGCTGGGATATACTTTTATGCCTTCGCCTTCCAGCTTTTCAAGAGCTTCAATATTTACACCTTCAATCTCAAAAGTAAGCACGTCAACTTTTTTTCCGAAGTTATAAACTGTTTCAAAATCCATCAGGTCGCCTTGCTGAAAGTTGTCTGCTGCAATACGGCAGGGTGCTTCAGCACTGGGATCGAGGACGCTGGTTCGGATATCCCACTTGCGGGTTTCGTAAAGTATCATTTTGCCCAACTGCCCGCCGCCTAAAATGCCGAGGGTGAAGTTGGTGGAGAAGTAGTTCATTTCTGTTGTCTGTTGTCTGTTGTCGGTTTCGCTTTTCGCTTTTCGCTTTTCGCTTTTCGCTTTTCGCTTTTCGCTTTTCGCTTAAATCGAATGCAAAGATAGGGAATTCATAAAACGTGAGACGTGTGAAGTTTGTTGTCTAGATTAACATAGCTGTAGTTGTTTTTCCTTTCTGTTTTAAAGTTTTGGATTGGGGGTGCTGTTGCCTCCATCCAAAGCCATTTTCCAATTGCCGTCTTCCTTCTTTTTCCAGATTGTTACATAATTGCCGTAGTATGTTGTGTCTGGTGTTTTGAACTGCCAGTCGCCCCAAGTATAGCCCAGTTCGCCAGATTCTGCCACTTCGCCTTTCACAGGATTCCAAGTAATGGTTTTGAGGTCATTATCTTTTTCAAAGGAATTTGCAAAAGCTGTTTTTCCCAATATTGGCAATTGCCCATTACCAAGTTTCACAAAACTGCTATCGGCAACAGATAAAAGCGCGCTGTTAAAACCTATTTCCGATGCTAAAACGCTAGTCTCTTTATCTGCCTTAATAATTTGTTGCAGGGATTGTTCTGTGTTATTTTCCTTTTGCTTATTGCAAGCCCAAAAGATTGCAAAAACGATTAGATATTTTAGTTTCATAATTTTATTATTTAAATAATATAATAAGAGACGCCCTATTGTTAAATAAGTTACGTTCAATCATAAGATCATTGGATTTTTAAATATACTCACTACTCACTACTCACTACTCACTACTCACTTTTTCATATCTTTATTCTTAAAATTATAAGTTATGTCAAAAGCAAATTCGGTTTTATCTTCTGAACAAACTGAGGTGTTATTAAAAGTATTAAAAACCCGTTTTGAGAAAAATACCCAACGGCATAAAGACATTGCTTGGGAAGCTGTTGAAACGAAATTGAAAGCCAAGCCAGAGAAGCTTTGGTCGCTGGACGCCATGGAAGAAACGGGTGGCGAGCCTGACGTTGTGGGACAGGACGGAAAAACGGGCGAATACCTTTTTTACGATTGTTGCGATGAAAGTCCTAAAGGGAGAAGAAGTGTTTGTTATGACCGTGCAGGATGGGAATCCAGAAAAGAACACCGACCCGACAATACCGCTGTGGATATGGCAGAAGAAATGGGCATCGAACTCTTAACCGAAGCCGAATACCGCAACCTACAAAAACTGGGAAACTTTGACGCCAAAACCTCCAGTTGGCTAAAAACTCCAGCAGAAATTAGAAAATTAGGCGGTGCCATTTTTGGCGATTTTCGTTATGATACAGTTTTTGTGTACCACAATGGAGCACAATCTTATTATGCGGCCCGAGGGTTTCGGGGAGTGCTACGGGTTTAAGGAAAAAAGCTATTTTACTAAAATCTAAAGACTACAGGGCTAATTTTATATAGTCTTTATTTAAAATAGACCTTCAATAAGCCCGCTGCCATCAATAGTGATATTTTCGGCGGCGGGGGTTGCGGGTAATCCGGGCATACGCAAAATGTTTCCGGCAATGGGAATAATAAACCCGGCACCCGTTGCTATTTCAAACTCTCTAATATGAATATCAAAATGTTCCGGACGGCCCAATCGCTTTTCATCATCACTGAAACTTTTTTCTGTTTTGGCCATACAGATAGGTAGTTTTCCATAGCCCATGGATTCATATTTACGTAATTGCAAATTCGCTTTAGTGCTTAATTCAACATTTGCTGCTCCATAAATGGTTTTGCAAATTTTTTCAATTTTGGTTGTTATACTATCAGCAAGACTGTAGGTAGCTTGAAAAGTATCGGTACAGGAATTTGCAGCTTTAATCACTTTTTCAGCCAAATCAACACATCCTTTACCGCCTTTTTCCCACCCATAGCTCAGCGCGACGGGAATGCCCCCTTTTTTACAATGGTCGGTAATCACTTTCATCTCGGCTTCCGTATCGGTTTTAAAGGCATTTAAAGAAACAACAATAGGAATTCCAAAGCTTTGTAAACTGGAAATATGTCTTTCTAAATTGGGAAGTCCTTTTTTAACCGCTTCTACATCCTCTTGGGTAATTTCCTTTAAGGGTTTGCCGCCATGGTATTTTAACGCTCTCAGGGTAGTGACCAAGACAATGGTTTTAGGAGAGATTCCTGCAGTGCGACACTTGATGTTCATAAACTTTTCTGCACCTAAATCGGCTCCAAAACCTGCTTCTGTGATGGTATAATCACTTAGCGACATCCCCATTTTTGTTGCAATAATAGAGTTGGTTCCTTGTGCAATATTGGCAAAAGGTCCCCCGTGGATAATAGCGGGGTTTCCTTCCAGGGTTTGCACCAGATTCGGTTTGATGGCATCCTTTAAAAGAACGGCCATGGCGTTATTAGCATGTAAGTCTTTTGCATAAACAGCATTTCCTTCCCACGTATCGCCTATGTAAATAGCGCCGCATCTTTCCTTTAGATCTTCTAAATTTGACGCCATACATAAAATTGCCATTATTTCAGATGCTGCGGTAATATTAAAACCGGTTTCTCGCGGAATGCCGCCCGCTTTTCCGCCCAGTGCGGCTATAATGTTCCGCAACCCGCGGTCATTCATATCCATACATCGTTTCCAAGTAACCGTTCTAGGATCAATGCCCAGATTTCTGGTTTTACTTTGAATATTGTTTTCTATAAGGGCAGAAAGTAGATTGTTGGCTTTTTCAATAGCGTGAAAATCTCCCGTAAAATGCAGGTTTATATCCACCATCGGAATAACTTGGCTCCAACCACCGCCGGCGGCACCACCTTTTATTCCAAATACGGGGCCCAGGCTGGGTTCCCTGATTACTACAACAGCTTTCTTTTTTAAATAATTGAGCGCATCGCCCAAGCCTATGCAAGTAGTAGTTTTTCCTTCGCCGGCGGGAGTAGGCGTAATAGCAGTCACCAATATAAGATTGCTCTGCTTTAGCGCTGTTTCATCAATAAGGCTCAAAGGAATTTTCGCCTTATCATTCCCGTAATACTCCAACGAATCTTTAGGAATTGACAAGCGTGCTGCTATTTTTTTTATAGGCTTTGGGGTAACGCTTTGTGCAATTTGTATATCGGTCATAACTTCTCTTTACTGCTGAATGAAAAATTGATTATTATTTACTGAAAAGAGGCTTGTATTTTTCTTTTTCAAATAAAATCAAAGTGAAATTTAAAAGGGCAACAACCACAGCAGGAATCGCATCCAAGAGATCCTGGTTTGAAATACTAAAAATTAAGAATGCCACTGATAACGGGAAAAGGACTATTAATAAAAATGGTGTCCATTTATTAAACACGAATAATAATCCTAAAATAATTTCGAAAAAATATAGAAATGGAAGGTATACTACCACCGCATATATAAAATCCATGGCCTCCTCAGGCATTTTGCCATAACTGGTAGGTAAAAAATGCAAGAATTGGTTTATTGCGTAAACAATCAAGAATAAACCCAGGATAATTCTGAGCCAAGTTTTAAGGGATGGGTTGTCTTTCATTGTAGTAATTTTTGAAGGTTAATTAGGCTATAAAAGTAAGGTTGAATTCTTTTTGAAACTATGACAAACGTCATATGGAAATGCTTTAGGCTAAGCCTTTACCTTATCGCTCTTTTTGGGTCTACAACTTAAAAAGCTGCGTCACGATAACCCCTTTTCCATCATTCAAAATTACTGCTGATAATTGTTTTTCCTCCTTAATCTTTACATTAAAGGGCGGCATTAATAGGTTTACGCCGCTTTGTACTTTTAGTCTATTTCCCTGGCCGGAAATGATGTCTTTGTTGGGAATAAAACCGCCTTCGGGAATGTGTTCCGTTAGAATAATATATTTATAAGCAGCCAACTTAGTTGCGATACTTTGTATTTCAGCATTGCATAGATGTTGGAGTACCTGCCGTACTATGGCGCAATCTGCAGATGGCAAAGCGGCCACTGCAATGTCCAGACAAAGGAATTCTAAATTAGGGGCTTTAAAGGTTTCTATATTCCGTGCTATCAGATTGGGTACAATATCTATTGCAATATATTTCGCTGTGTGCTGTACCAATTCCTTCCCAACATTAAAATCGCCACAACCTAAATCGCACACCGTTAGCGGATTTTTAAACGAAGTTAAAAATGAAGTTACTGCGGCCAGGTATGGATTTACAATTCCTGTAAGGTGCGAACCCTCGCCAGAATAAAACTCATCTTCGTTGCCGCCCCAAAGGTTGTTTTCATAAACTTGCTCCATGGCAGCCTTTGTGGGCCAGGGGGTTTTTGTTTTTTTGGGTTGGTTTTGTTCTTTGTCCACAAATAGGGTGTTGGTATACAAATGTACTATTAAAATTTTCTAGCTTTAATCTCTTGGCTCTTGGCTCTTGGCTCTTGGCTCCTGGCTCTTTGCTCCTGGCACGTGGTTTATATCTCAGGCCTAGAATTTTACGCCTGATGCCTCATCAATTATTGGCTGTACATTTGCCTATATTGAGAGGGTGACATGCCGGTTTTATTTTTAAAAATACGATTAAAGCTGGCTTTTGATTGAAAACCTGAATCTTGTGCGAGGCCCAACAAGGTGTATTTTTTGCTCTCTTCTTCTTTTAATCGCTCCTGTACTTCGGCAACCCTGTAGTCATTGATTAAGGTGTAAAAATTTATGTCGAGGTTTTTATTTAGGAACTCTGAAAGCTTTCTACTGCTAATGTCCATCGCTTCAGCCAAATCGGTAAGACTGAGACTATCATTTAAATAAAGCTTTTTAACGTCCAATAATTCGTACAGACGAATCTTTAAGTCGCTTGCCTCCTCCTCTGTAATTCCAATAGAACTTATTGAAGTAATGACGTTTTTATCATTCCCACCTTCTTTTAGGGATTCGTTTACAACGAAACCTGGGAGTAAAATATTGGATTGAAAAATTCCCTTATATCCCAAATAGCTATATAGCAAAATCAATAGAAAGGCAATTACGGTACCAATATTCCAAGGTATCATTGCGTAATTAAGTTCATAAACATCGCGTGGCGGGGTGATTTATTTCCCCAGTGAAATTTATCCTGAGTTTGGCATTACACCTTTTGTTGAAAAACCTTCATTAAAAGGCGAATAGGTCTCGACTGCGCCCGAGGGGACATTTGGTTTATAACAATGAATCATAATACTTATCGTTTTAAAATCAATATGTATAGAAAAGAAAAATTGAGATGTTATGAAACTTAAAAAAATTGCAATCCTATTATTATTGACAGCCATAATTGTTTCCTGCAAAAACAAAAAAGAAGAATCAAAAGAAACCGAAACTCCCATAACGGAAACAACAACCCCAGAAACCGTTATGAGGGATACCGTAGCGATTATTGAAAATTTACAGGGAAAATGGAAAGAAGCCGAATATCCATACCGAACTGCCGAGTTTAAAGGCGCAGAGGTAAAATTTGTGGAGGAAGGCGTGGTTGAGCCGCCGAAATTTGAGGCATATCAAATAGCAACTACTTGTCCTGCAAGGCAGGAAAGTGCAAATAAAATCGCGCCCGAGCTTGTATATTTTTACTTACCAGAAAATAAGCTTTGCCAAAAGATTAGTGTTGCCGATGGAAAATTGACCCTAAGTGGTACCACGCAGGATTATAGGATTGTTTATGAACGGGTAAAAGAATAAAGTCTAAGAATTATGAAAAACTTCAAAAATAGTATTAAAACCAAAGTGTTGGTTATTGCTTTGGTAGTTGGGTTACCATTACAGATGTGCAGCCCAAACGGTAGCGATGATTGCAATTGTGGCCCTATTACTGGAGCATATTTTGATATTCAGGGGATGGAAATGACCCAATACAAAAAGACGGGAGAAGATACGTTTGAGCAGATGGAGGAAAATGAGCTTGTAAATTATAGTGACTATAAAAGTTTATTGATAACGTATGATGTGGATTTTATAAGCCAAAAGCCCAAACGTACCAAAATGCCGAGCTTCTCCTTTATTCCCAGTGCATACGCCTGTTCATGTCGTGAAAATGGGGATGCCGGTTCAAAAAATGAAAAGCTTACCAACATTACCGTAATAACACTTAACGATTTTGATGACAACCACCGTGCAAATGATACACTAAATGACATTATGATTGTGGAAGGGGCCTATTTTGAAGAAGATCAATACCTAGAAGATTATTTGGTAAATGATACGCTGAACGTGCAATTTCCGTTTATTCGCTTGAAAGTTGATAGGAAGCCAACTCTTAATGAAAATTATAAGATACGTGTAAAAGTTGAACTCTCTACCGGAGAGGTTTATGAAAAGATAAGTAAGAGTATAAAGATTAGATAATAGTAACTTGCAGAAATTTTCAAAAGTTTAAAATTAAAAAATGAAACTTTACACTTCACTTCCGAAAGGGTTACGACCTTTTTATGAAATAGAAATAGGTAAGTACCGTAAGGAATTTAAGGGTGGAAATCTGGCAGCCGCTTGGAACCACTTGGAAAGAGCCCATATACTCGGTCAGCGATATCCGTACGCCCACACTTTTGTACATTGGAAAATGTTGCAATTTGGGTTTAAAATAAAAAGTCCAAAGGAAATCTTAGGGCAAATACCCCGTTTGGTGTTTGGGGGCGTGAAGTCTTTTGTTGGGAAAGTTCCCGTTGGAAATCCCGGCGGAGCAAACGTGCCGCCACTGAAACCGTTTCCCATAGAGAAAGAGGTACAGGAAATATTTATAAAGGCTGGTGTAAGCGCTACAAATGCCTAAACAGTTATCTACAAATGTATACCTGCCCACAAACAACCAATAGCTAACAAATCTTTTTCTTCTGATTAGTAAACTTTCTAAATTTCTTAACACCCATTATGCTGAAATTTTTGTTCCTTAAGAGAAAACAGAAATATGGAAATGAAAAACAAAATAGCAGTAGTAACAGGCGCAAGTGGGGGAATAGGAAGCGCCATAGCCAAACATCTGGACAATAATGGATGCAAAGTGGCATTGGCCGCCCGCAGTGTTGATATTTTGGAATCTCTTCAAAAGGAATTAAAAAATCCGTCCTTAGTTGTTGCAATGGATGTGTCTAGCAGCGAAAGCGTAGCACAGGGTTTTGACAAGATTTTAAACGAATATAATACCATAGATATCCTGGTCAATGTAGCAGGGGTAATGCCGTTAACCTATCTTAAAAATCTTCATTTAGAGGAATGGCTGCAAACAATAGAGGTAAACGTAAAAGGAATTTTACGTACCGTACATGGAGCGCTTCCAAGTATGAAGGATAATAAAAAGGGGCATATTGTAAATATAGCCTCCGTAGATGGTAAGGAATTGTATAAAGGCGGGGCCGTTTACGGCGCTTCAAAGGCAGCGATAATAGCACTTTCCAGAGCCATGCGAATGGAGCTTTCGCCTGAATTCAACATTAAGGTAACATCTATTGAGCCTGGCACTGTTGATACCGATTTGCGCCAGGATATTACCGATAAGGAACTGTTGGAAGACAAGGATTACGGCGGTGATGAACCCAAACTGGATGCCGATGCGATTGCAAGGGCAGTGGTATATGCCGTATCCGAGGCAGATGAGGTTAATGTAAATGAAATCCTTATCAAGCCTACGGGCAAATCATAATATTTTGAAAGTGTGCGGATAATTAGGAAGGGGAATCTTTTCAATTAAAAGAACCAATTTTTAACTCATCAACAACTCTATACCCTACCCACTTCGGCTCCCAAAATAACCAATGCTGTTACCGAAATAAAATACTTGCACTTTTAAAACTTATAATCATAACCTCAAACTGGCCAATAAAATCTTGGCCCAGATTACCGTGCAGACTGTCGGTAACTCCTATTTTTTCAGGAAAAAGCCGAATGGTTTCTATGGTTGCCGCTGCTTTGCCGACAGCGAGTGGCACATTTTTTAGCACATAGCCTTCCAAAGCCACTTGCCCGCCGGCACCACCGGTGCTGAGGCTCGTTTTGGTATAATTTTTATCAATTTCTGTGTGATATTTTTTATAGAATTTTGAATAAAGCGATGTGGTTTGCGCGCCTGTATCAAAGTTGAAGCGCAGCTTGTCATTCTTGTGGGTTACTTGAATTATTGGCATATATTCATCATAAGCCAGATTTTTTAAGGAATATTTGTTGGGGCGCTGCGGAACGTAAAGCGTATCCTTGGTAAGTTGGATTTCCTGAAGCGCACGGATTACCGGAAAGCCTATAATTCCCTTTATTTCATAATCTATTGTGGGAAAGGATAAATCCTTATCATCAAACACCAGAAAGATTACATTGGTGGCGGTAATTTCTCCCAATTGCAACTTTTCTGCAACGGCTAGGTCGCTTTTCACTTTTAATCCTGTGGCGGCATCCACATCAAATTGGGCGGGAATTATTTTAAGACCCAAATTTTCTGCCACAGAACGCTGGATTACCGAGAAATTGGCGCCTGTATCGAACACAAAATTGGTTGTTGAACCCCCAATGTTAGTGGCAAGAGTGGAAAGACCAACTTTATCTTTTACAATGGGCAGGGCAACATCGGCAGCTATTTTTACTTTTTGAGGTTTTGTATTTTCAAGTGCTTTCCAGATTTTATGGGTGTTTTGTAAATCTTTCAGTTTGGTGGAATCCAACAAGTGGGCGTATTGTTGCTGGAGCTTTTCATTGATTTCTACCGCAGCTTTATACTCTGCGCGATAAATATGGTTTGTCAATTTTGTGGCCAGCATCTTTTCCGCCAAGCTATCGGTTATTTCCGCTTTTGGGGTTTTAAAAAAAGTGTCTATCGCCTCATTGGATTTCTCCGGATTGTTGAAGGCATTGGCGAGGATTGCTTCAAAATAGAGAGAATCCCTTGTGTTGAGTTGCTCTTTATTGTTTTTGAATTCTTCCCGCAAGGTGAAGTAATCCAAGTCCACAACAAAGGCATTCAACGCCTCAAAATTTTTATCCACGACAGCCTTTTCTGAACCTTGGCCGCAACCAATAAAAAACAATAAAATGGGGAGCAGGTATATTTTTTTCATATTGAAACTTCTTTCAACAGTTTTAGAAATAGATTTCTTATTAGTTCAATTTCTGGGGAGTTTGTAACAAAAAGTCAGTAATTTTTTTGAAAAAGTTGAAAAAGTGTGTCTTTGACAAAAGCACACTTTTTTTATGACACGTAAAACGTTATTTGCCAGTTTTTTTACGCGTTTTAGAAGGGCGTAAATTTTATTCTTATGTAACACCTCAGTTTAAAATTCGTCATATAAATATCAAAAAATATCATCAATCAAAATCAATCAAAATCATGAAATCATCAAAAAAATCCTTACGCAGAATCGCGTTTGTGGCGGTCATTGCCTTTATTGCAACATTCACCGTTAGTTTCGGACAAAACAAAACGACACAATTAGATAACCTTTTAAATAAATACACCGAATACGGCCAGTTTAACGGCTCGGTATTGGTGGCTGACAAAGGGAAAATTGTCTACAAAAAAGGCTTTGGATTGGCCAATATGGAATGGGATATTCCCAATGCACCCGATACTAAACACCGTTTGGGAAGCATCACCAAACAATTTACCGCCATGCTCATTATGCAGCTCGTGGCCGAAGGAAAATTGGATTTACAGGCGCCTATTTCCAAATATCTGCCAGACTACCCTAAAGTAAATGCCGATAAAATCACAACCCACCAATTACTCACCCATACCTCGGGCACACCCAATTATACTTCGTTTCCCGATTTCTTCAAAACCATGAGCCGCAATCCATACACGCCAACCGAAATGGTAAAAATGTATGCTGATTCTATTTTGAATTTTACGCCGGGCGAACGGTTTTCTTATAGCAATTCAGGTTATATCACGCTTGGGGCCATAATTGAAAAGATTACGGGAAAGACCTACGAAGAAGTTTTGCAGGAAAAGATATTCACGCCTTTAAAAATGAATAATAGCGGCTATGACCATCACCATACAATTCTAAAAAAACGTGCAGCAGGCTATGAAATGAAGGGCAGTAAGCCTGAAAACGCACCATATATAGATATGTCCACGCCCTATGCTGCTGGCTCAATGTATTCAACGGTAGAAGATTTATTTATTTGGGACCAAGCCTTGTACACCGAAAAATTGCTTCCAAAGAAATATAGGGATATGATGTATGAAAAATACGTGCCTGCCTTTGGTCAGTATTACGGTTATGGCTGGAGCGTTGGTTCTTTCCCGGTCGGTAATACCAAAGACAGTACAGAAATAATTGGCCATGGTGGCGGAATCAATGGTTTCAACACCCTTATAACACGAATGCCCAAGGAGAAATCGACCATCATTTTGTTGAACAATACAGGAAGAGCACCTTTGGATGATATTACAATTGCCATAAATCGAATTCTTCACGGAACAACCTATGAGCTTCCGAAGCAATCCTTAGCCAATTTGGTTTATAAAGAGATTATAGATAAAGATTTAAAAGCTGGACTTGCATTTTATGAAAAAAATAAAGATTCAAAAGAGTATTCCAAATCTGAAAGCGAAATGAACACTATGGGCTATACACTCTTACAAGCTGGAAAGAAAAAAGAGGCGGAAGCAATTTTTAAATTAAATATGGAGGCCTTTCCAAAATCCGCTAATGTATATGACAGTTACGCGGAAGCCTTGATGGAGCAGGGAAAAATTGAGCTGGCAATTGCTAATTATAAAAAATCAATAGAATTGAATCCCGGAAACCAAAACGGGATTGATATGCTGAAAATGCTTGGCGTGGAAACCGAAGGTTTAGCAAAAGATGCAATTGTGCCCGATGCTGTTTTGGAAACTTATGTGGGTAATTATGAACTGAAACCGGGTTTTGTTCTTACCGTTACTAAAGAAGGGAACCAACTGAAAGCACAAGCCACGGGGCAGCCTGGTTTTGAAATATTTCCAAAATCGGAGACAGAGTTTTATGTGAAAGTTGTTGCGGCACAGATTACTTTTAATAAGAATAGCGCTGGAGTTGTTGAAAGCTTGACCTTGTTTCAAGGAGGGCAAGAAATTGTTGGTAAGAAAATCTAGTTATCGGTTTTCTTTAGTGGCTGACTCTTGATGTGTAAATTGTTATATTAGCTTGCAGGTTTAAAATATAAATCTGCAAGCTTTTTCTTTTAATAAATACTGAAATGAAAATACATATAGAAACGGACCGATTAATTATGCGCGATTTGATGGATGAGGATGTGCAAGGTATGTTCGCCATGGATTCTGATGCTGAGGTGCATGCTTTTTTGGGAAACAAACCTATTTCCACTATGGAGGAAGCTAAAAAGATGATTGCTTCCATAAAAGAGCAATACGTTCAAAACGGCATTGGCAGATGGGCTGTTGTTGAAAAAGAAAGTGGCGATTTTGTGGGTTGGAGCGGGTTTAAATATATTACCGATACTTTTGGCGGCAGATCAAACTTTTACGATTTGGGATATCGCTTCATAAAAAAATACTGGGGAAAAGGCTATGCAACTGAAACCGCTATAGCTTCCTTAAATCATGGGTTTGCAAAACTGAATTACGAAGAAATCTGTGGTATGGCAGATGTGGACCATATTGCATCAAATGTTATTTTGAAAAAAATAGGTTTATTAAAACGGAATGAATTTTACTATGACGGAACGCTTCATAATTTCTACTCGCTAAGCAAAAAAGAATGGCTGAGGAATAATAAGAATAGCTGTTGATAGCTACTATCGGCCATTTTACTATCTTAGTAATCAGCTATTTAAACAGAGCTGCTACAAATACCATCTTACAATGAGCAAGAAGACATTCAAGGCACCAGGAATTTATATTGAAGAAGTTGCAGCCTTCCCAAATTCTGTAGCTCAGGTTGAAACAGCCATTCCTGCGTTTATTGGATATACACCCCGGGCGGAGCGCAATGGTAATGATTGTTCTTTTGAACCTATCAAAATAACTTCCTTTATTGAATTTGAACGTGTTTTTTGTTTTCCTGATGGCCCTGAGCCTGTTCAGCAGTATAGTCCGCAGTATTATTTGGTGCGTCAAAATTCCAAACCTAAAGAGGGAGATTTTATTCTAATAGGAAGCGAATATTACTCCATACTTCCCGATGCTTCCACTATCTATTATCTGTACAACAGCATAAAATTGTTTTATCAAAATGGCGGAGGCAAGGCTTATATTGTATCAGTTGGAGGCTATGGAAAAGCTTCAGGAGCAGCTTTAGATATTGGAGATCCTTTGGTAAACCCAAATGTTCAGCTTGCCGATTTATTAAAGGGCTTGTCGACATTGAAAACAGAGGAAGAACCCACTATGTATATATGTCCGGAGGCAACTCTGCTTTCTTCAGCTGAAAATGGAACCCTGATGCAAAATATGCTTTTGCAGAATAATGAAATGCAGACGGCAATAAGCATTTTTGATGTTATAGGCGGAAATAGAGAAAATCCGAGTGGGAATAATTTAGATATAGAAACATTTAGAAATAATACAGGAACTACCGGCCTAAATTATGGAGCTGCATATTACCCTTTTTTAGGAACCACCATTATGGGTAATCAGGATTTGAACTATACCAATCTATTTGGCGGGGATGTTAGGGCTTTGGCTACCGTTTTTAACTCAATACAGCCGCCTGAAAAAAGTTCTTTAGAACTTCTAAAATCTATTTATAATTCTGAAAATTCACAATCAGTAAATGAAAATCATCGTACGTTACTTGCTATAAGTGTAACCTATAAAAATATTATTTCGGCTGTTTTACAGCTTGTCAACATATTGCCTGCCAGTGGCGGAATGGCGGGAGTTGTAACTATGTTAGATAACAGTAGAGGTGTTTGGAAAGCTCCCGCAAATGTTTCGATAACTGGAGTAGCTTCTTTGCCAATAAAAATTAACCAAGCTGAACAGGAAAATTTAAATGTTGATGCCGTGAGCGGGAAATCAATAAATGCGATTAGAAACTTTCCTGGAAGGGGAGCATTGGTATGGGGGGCTAAAACACTGGATGGCAATAATAATGATTGGCGCTATATAAACGTAAGAAGAACAATGATTTTTATAGAGCAATCATGTAAAAAAGCCTGTTTGAATTTTGTTTTTGAACCCAATGATGCCAATACCTGGGTTCGGATACAATGGATGATTGAAAATTTCTTGAACAATCTTTGGAGGCAAGGAGCATTGGCGGGGTCTACCCCAAGGGACGCATATTTTGTTAAGTGTGGGTTGGGAACTACCATGACTTCCCAAGATGTTTTGGAGGGTCGGCTGATTGTAACCCTAGGTGTCGCAGTCTCAAGACCAGCGGAATTTATTGTATCTTCTTTTGTTCAGCAACAAATGGTTTAGTCTTAAGATGGTATAAATCTGCTTTTTATTCTTTATTTTAGTGTCAACTTACTCATTGACAATATGATATTATTGCCTTACTTAAATAAAAAACTCTTTGCTCTAAAGTTGTTAGGGGCACTTCTCTTACTTGGAGGCTGCCAAGCTACCTTGGCCCCAGCATACGATCAGGCCATAGTTGAAAAGGTAACGGAAAGCAGTAATCTGGCAATGCGTTTTTTTGCCGAAGTAGATGGGGGGACGGACAGCGAAAGTTTTGCTCAGCGTGAAGCTGTGTACAACGTTTTAATAGGTGCTTTTGAATCGCTAAAATTACAGGCCAAAGCCCGGCCCGTTCCCGAAAATGTGGCGCTGGACAAAATAAACGAACTGCTGCAAGCCAAAGGAAGTAGCGCCATTTCTGGAGAATATCCAAGTGCCTTCGCTTTTGAAAAGATTGCCGAAACCTTCAAAAAAATGAAGCAGACCGATCGGGAAAATGGTATAAAACCTTTGGCGTTACAAGCATTTAAAGGCCAGGTTGAAATCTTTTTGGATCAGGCAATAACCTATGAAAGTTTCTTAAAAAGATAAGCTTATGGCACAGGATGTATCAACAATCATTACAAGCATAAAGGATATTGCTTCCGATATTTTGGAGAAGGATATTTCCACAGTACGCGGTTTTAGTGAACGGCAAGTAGAGGCCATCGCCAAACAAACCGTGATTATCCAAAAAGGAATAGCCAATGGTGATATTGACGAAGACCTTCGGGAGTTTTTCCTGGATGGCTTGGAAGCTATGGCCCTCAACTTCGTAAATACCTTGAAAGGAATTTTGATGGTAACTTTAGAAAAGCTTTGGAATGCCTTGGTAAATTTTCTTTATAAAGCGGTGGGCGTGGTTATTTGAAAATAATACATTTCAAGTTTTAAGCACCTTATTCCCAAATTAACCAATCACGAAATCCAATCCCCAATTATAATTTCGTAAATTTGCACCTTCGTTTTTTATTCATTAAAGCAAACCCATGACTAATATTATTTTGTTCGGCCCTCCTGGCGCAGGAAAAGGAACGCAAGCCAATTTTTTAAAAGAAAAGTACAATTTGGTGCACATTTCTACTGGTGATGTATTTAGATACAACATAAAAAATGAAACCGAGCTGGGCAACCTCGCCAAGTCATTTATAGCAAAAGGGAAATTAGTGCCAGACGAGATCACTATTGATATGCTCAGCAACGAAGTAGATAAAAATCCTGATGCCAATGGTTTTATTTTTGACGGTTTCCCCAGAACGGAAGCCCAAGCCGAAGCATTGGCACACTTGATGGATGATAAGGATACGCAGATAGACGCTATGGTTGCGTTGGAAGTGGATGATGAGGTTTTGGTAAAACGCTTATTGGAACGTGGTAAAACCAGTGGGAGAGCAGACGATGCAGACGAGAGTATTATCCGTAACCGTATAAAAGTATATTACAACGAAACCGCTATACTAAAGGACTATTACGAGAAAAAAGGCAAATACTACGGGGTTGATGGTGTGGGTAGTATTGAGGAAATTACGGAACGCTTAAGTAAGGTTATAGACGGTTTGTAGTTTATTGTTTAATCGTTTAACTGTTTAACTGTTTAACTGTTTAATGGTTTAACTGTGTAAAGGTATTTATGTATAAGCATTCTTTTGAAAAATTGGAAGTTTGGCAAGACTCAATTGATTTAGTTGAGGTTGTATATAAAATAAGTGAAAGTTTTCCTGTAGAGGAGCGTTTTGGATTAACCAATCAAATGCGAAGATGTTCGGTTTCAATAGCTTCTAATTTAGCTGAAGGTACTTCCCGAATAACACAAAAAGATAAATCACATTTTTCAACAATGGCATTTAGTTCGACAATGGAATTGTTAAATCAAGTAATAATTTCCAAAAGGTTGAATTTTATTGATGATGAGGCTTATAAAAAACTTCGTGCACATCTTTTAATGATATCGAATAAAATCAATGCGTTAAGAAATGCACAATTAAAAAAATAAACAATTACACAATTCAACAAACACACAATTCCACAAAACAATGACTGAAGGCAATTTTGTAGATTACGTAAAGGTCCATGTTACTTCCGGAAAGGGAGGACAGGGCAGTAAGCACATGCGTCGGGAAAAGTATATTCCCAAAGGTGGTCCCGATGGTGGTGATGGTGGCCGCGGCGGACACGTAATTGTAAAGGCCAACAAAAACCTTTGGACATTGTACCATTTAAAATTCAAAAGACATTTTAAAGCCGAACACGGCGAACACGGCAGCAAGCAAACAAGCACAGGTGCCGATGGTGCCGATGTTTATATTGAAGTACCCTTGGGTACAGTAGTACGCGATAAGGAAACCGAGGAAATACTCTTTGAGCTCACCGAAGACGGGGAAGAAAAAGTAGTTGCCAAAGGCGGTCGCGGCGGATTAGGGAATGCCCATTTTAAAAGTGCAACCAACCAAACTCCACGCTACTCACAGCCTGGCGAGGAAGGAGAAGAAGTAGATATTATTCTTGAACTTAAAATCCTGGCAGATGTGGGTCTCGTTGGTTTCCCCAATGCCGGTAAATCTACCCTGCTTTCCGTTATTACCGCAGCAAAACCTAAGATTGCTAATTACGAATTCACCACATTGAAGCCAAACTTGGGGATTGTTAAATACCGCGATTTTAAAACTTTTGTAGTTGCGGATATTCCCGGAATCATTGAAGGTGCTGCTGAAGGTAAAGGGATTGGGCATCGTTTTCTTCGCCATATTGAGCGTAACTCTACCTTGCTGTTTTTGATTCCCGCAGATGCACCGGATATTAAGGAACAATACGATATTTTGGTAGATGAGCTGCGCCGTTACAATCCACAACTTTTAGATAAGGAACGTTTAGTAGCCATCAGCAAAAGCGATATGCTAGATGATGAATTGAAAGCCGAGATGAAAAAGATTCTCGACAAACAGTTTAAGGGTATTCCGTATCTGTTTATTTCTTCCGTGGCGCAACAAGGTTTGACAGAGTTAAAGGATAAACTTTGGGCGATGTTGAATTAGAACCAATGTCAGGTCGAGGGAAGTCAAAGTGTGAGCGGTAATTAATTAGATTAAGTTTTCAAATATGGAAGACCTTTCCGCAGGCATCTATTTTGTGGAAGTGGTTACCAATAAAGGTACTGTGACAAAGAAAATTGTTAAAGAATAGCAAACCCAAAACTAAAGGCAGCTTTTTTGCGTATTTTTAAGGAAAAGATAATGCAATGAAGTTGCTCTCAATTTTAGTACTCTCCATATTTTTTATTTCCTGTGGCGCCACGGTGGCCGTGGATTATGACAAGCAAGCGGATTTTTCAAAATATTCTACCTATAACTATTTTCCTACGATAGATTCAGGGTTAAACCAATTAGACGATAGCCGTATCATGCAGATTACAGATAGTTTGCTGCAGCAGCGAGGTTTCGTAAAAAGTGACACTCCCCAATTGTACATCAACTTTTATGCGCGCGAGAGCGTTTCCCGCTCACGCAATACTATTGGTATTGGGGTTGGTGGAGGTGGGGGCAACGTGGGCGTGGGCGTAAGCGGTGGCATTCCAATTGGCGGAAGAGTAATAAACCAACAATTGACAATGGATTTTATTGATGTTGAAAAAGACGATTTGGTTTGGCAGGCCGTGGCAGAAGGGGAGATGAAAGAACGTGCAACGCCACAACAAAAAGAAACATATTACGTTTCGGTCTTACAGAGAATTTTAGCGAAATATCCACCAAAAGATAAGTAGGCCGTGCGCAGTAACGATTTAAAGTTATTTAAACATTACGCGCATACCTTATTCTTTTGGATGCTAGTGCCTACGCTATTATTTCCACTCGGAACAGTTGCCCAAAACAATTACCAAAAGGCAGAAAAATACTTTGAGCAAGAAAACTTCAACAAGGCAAAACCTATTTTTGAAAAGTATTTAAAACAAAATCCCACTGATAAAAAAACCCGAGAATATTTAGGTGATATAGCAGCTTATGGAAAGAATTGGGATACAGCTGTTTCTTATTATGAAAGCTTAGTCAAAGAAGAAGGAACCAGTGCCAATTACCATTTTAAATATGGCGGTGCTCTGGGGATGAAAGCGCTATCCGTAAGCCGTCTTCGGGCGGTTACATACATTGGCGATATAAAACACCATTTGGAACGAGCAGCAACCCTGGACCCAAACCATATTGAGGCGCGGTGGGCCTTAGTGGAGTTTTACATTCAGTTGCCGGGCATTATCGGTGGAAGTGAAAAAAAAGCAATTGCCTATGCCGATGAATTGAGAGCCATTTCAAAAGTGGACGAATACCTCGCGAAAGGCTACATCGCCGAGTATTCCGACAGACCGAAAGATGCGGAACTATTTTACAAAAAAGCAATTGAAGTGGGCGGTTCACCACATACCTATGAAAAACTTGCAGGTCTTTATGAAAAGAACAATCAGCCAATGGAAGCGTTGGAAACCACTTCAAAATCCTTAAAAATCCATAAGCGCAACCAACTCAATTATCAAATTGGGAAAATTGCAGCGCAGTACAATCTGCAGCCCCAATA
Organism: Aequorivita iocasae; assembly: GCF_016757735.1. Classification (NCBI taxonomy): domain Bacteria; kingdom Pseudomonadati; phylum Bacteroidota; class Flavobacteriia; order Flavobacteriales; family Flavobacteriaceae; genus Aequorivita; species Aequorivita iocasae. Next base: position 495,481 of record NZ_CP068439.1, on the reverse strand, counting down.
CGGTATTGAATGCCTTAGCCAATATTTGGCCAACTACTCCATAAAAGATGGCGTCCCCAAGGATTGGGCATACTTCCGTTTGGCGCAGATTTATAAAAATCTCGGCAAAAAGGAAATTGCCCTCACCTGGATAAACAAAGCCTTGGCAGATCGAAATGATTTTGATGAAGCGCAAAAAGAAAAATCACTCATCTTAGCGATGTAATCTCTAATTCAGAATTAGAAATTTTATATTTGTTGAAGCAAACTCAGGAAGCATTTTAAAACCTGAAATTTGAAACTATTTTATGAAAATCCACTTTATAGCCATAGGCGGCAGCGCAATGCACAACCTTGCATTGGCATTACATCAAAAAGGAGATACTGTAACAGGGAGCGACGACGAGATTTTTGAACCATCTAAAAGCAGATTGAAAAACAAAGGTCTTTTACCAGAAAAAGAAGGCTGGTTTCCCGAAAAGTTATCTTCGGAAATTGATGCAGTAATTCTCGGAATGCACGCCAAAGCGGACAATCCAGAACTTTTAAAGGCGAAGGAACTGGGTTTAATAATTTACAGTTACCCAGAATTTCTTTACGAACAGTCCAAAAACAAAACCCGCGTGGTCATTGGTGGTTCTCACGGAAAAACTACTATTACATCTATGATTCTTCACGTGATGAACTATCATGGCAAGGATGTAGATTACATGGTAGGCGCCCAATTGGAAGGGTTTGACACTATGGTAAAGATAACCGATGACAATGATTTTATGGTGATTGAAGGTGATGAATACCTTTCCTCTCCCATTGACCGTCGCCCAAAATTCCATCTATACAAACCGAACATTGCTTTACTCAGCGGCATTGCGTGGGACCACATCAATGTTTTTCCAACCTATGAAAATTATGTGGAACAGTTTGAAATATTTCTGAAGGAAATAACAAACGGCGGTGCAATTATTTATAATGAAGAAGACGCTGAGGTGAAGCGGGTGGTAGAAGCAGCTGCCAACCCGATCAAGAAATATCCCTATCAAACACCAGCATATTCCGTGGAAGACGGAACCACCCTTTTGGAAACTCCCGAAGGGCCAATGCCGGTGGAAATCTTCGGAAAACACAACTTAAATAATCTGGAAGGTGCCCGCTGGATTTGCCAATTGATGGGTGTAGATGCCGATGATTTTTACGAAGCCATCGCAACCTTCAAAGGTGCAAGCAAACGTTTGGAAAAAATTGCTGAAACCAAAACTGCTGTTGCATATAAAGATTACGCACATTCGCCCAGCAAAGTAAAAGCCACTACCCAAGCGGTTAAAAACCAGTATCCCGAGAGAAAACTCATTGCCTGTTTGGAATTGCACACTTACAGCAGCCTAAACCCGGAATTTTTAAAGGAATATAAAGGCACCTTGGATGCAGCGGATAGTGCGGTAGTTTTCTATTCGCCGCATGCGGTGATGATAAAACAGTTGGAAGAAATAAAAGGTGAGCAGATTGACGAGGCTTTTGATCGAGACGATCTAGTAGTGTTCACCAATCCGGCCGATTTTAAAACGTATCTTTTTTCTCAGGATTATGACAATACTTGCTTGCTTTTAATGAGCAGCGGCAATTATGGAGGGTTGGATTTTGAGGAAGTAAAGAAGTATTTAAAATAAATTGGAAATACATTGCGTTATAAGGTGACTAACGTTAATCCAATCTTATGAAATTTTCCCTATCCGTTTTAATTGTATTTTCAGTTTTATTTACTTCCTGTAATAAAGATGACGGCACTCCGCAAGAGGCGCAAGAACTTTCCGAACCCAATTTTTATGCTTTAACTGTTGGTAATTCTTGGCGGTATGAATATTTCCAAAGAATTGATCGAACGGATGAATTTGAAAGTTTGGGTGCATTCGATGATGTATCTATTACTGGAACATCTGAAATTAATGGTAATACATTTTATACTTTCGAAACCACTACATCGGGAAATGATGGTACAAGTGCAATTGTGCCAGATAATGGAACTGTGGTCACCAAACTAAGAGATTCATCAGGATATTTAATTGACGAAAATCATTTAAAATATTTTTCAAATTCCAACATCAATCAGGAATATTTAATCAGAGATGCTCCTGGAGATGCAAAAATATATGGAGTATTGGCGAGTGTTGATTCAAATGTGCAAGTTGCGGCTGGAGATTTTGTATGTTCTGTAAATGAGCTTTTTGCAAAATTTACCAACGGGAATATATCACCAGGAAGAGATTATTATTCTTATTCAGAAGAAATTGGACAAGTAAAATCAACGTGTTCTTTTGTATCAGATTCATTGACAAGAGTTGAAAGAAGATTAGTTTCCTATAATATTGCTGAATAGAATTATTCAAATATTTTATTGATAAATCCCGAAACATCGTTTCGGGATTTTTTTATTAATTCCTCTTTCGCATTCTCAAAATCCTGGGGGATTTTATCTTGTGAAAGCTTTAATTTCCCTTCCCAATTGGTAATTTCTATTTCAAAAGCTTGAATGTAATCTATCAAACGCTCCATGCGTGGGTCGTCTTTTTTTAGAATGAATTTTTGTGCTTCGCCTTCCAAAAATTCGGTCATGTTTACAATTGTTTGCTTAGCCGCTTCCGGATCATTTATAAGTTGAAGGCTGCCTGTAATATGAACGATGATATAATTCCAGGTGGGTAATTGTGGCGTAATATATATACTAGGCGAAATGTAGGTATCTGGCCCTTTGAAAACTACCGTAACTCTCGCGTTTTCAGTCATTGTTTCCATTTGTGGATTGCTGCGGTCTATATGGGCAACCAATTTTTTGGTGGTTTCATTGTAAATAAAGGGAATGTGCGTGATGTAGGGTTTTTTATCCTTCGCCGTAACTAACATTCCCAAAGGAAAATGCTTGATAACGGAAATCATTTTTTCAATATCGTGGCTTTGGTGGTGCGGGGGTGGATACATTTTGATTTACGATTTTAGGTTGAAGAATTGCGATTTCTCCAAAATTGACAGTATTTAAAAGTAGTTAAAAAGTTCTATGCTTTTGAAGTCAATGATTTAAAAAACACAAACCCAAATCCCAAAAAAAGCATGAGGTGAAACGGGAACAGTCCAAAATCGCCTCCTTGATCGCCAACCACAAAGGCACTGTACATCCCAAAGGCGAAATAGAGCATTAAAATACCTTCAAAAATCACATTTGGTGAGATGTTTTTGGCCAGGTATTTATTGCCTTTCCAGCTTTCCTTTAAAGTACTTATATTGAATTTTGGGGTACGTATAAATTCGCTTTTCTTACCAAAATGTCCTTCCAAGACTGCAATGGAATTGTGTAGTGAAAAGCCCATTGCTACTGAAAAAAAGGTGAAAAACATAGCTGAATATTTCACAAAATGTTTAAAACCGCCGCCATAGATAGTTTTGTAAGTAAACCAATAACAGATGAAAAAAATAATCGTGCTGGCGACAAAAAAGCTCATCACATAGAAGTACAATTTCAAATGTTCGTATTCATTTTTGATATAAAGCATCGGAATGCTTAAAATTGCCACTATCAAAATGTTCAAAAACATGGTGCTGTTTAGCAAATGCAGAAAGCTGTGTATTTTGGTTTTCGCAGAAATATCGTGGCTTTTAAAAACACGCCACGCCATTTTCTGAAAATTTTCGGCTCCGCCTTTGTTCCACCTAAATTGTTGGGAACGCGCCGCACTGATAACCACCGGAAGTTCCGCCGGGGTTTCAACTTCTTCCAAATATTTAAATTTCCAGTTTTTAAGCTGCGCACGGTAGCTGAGGTCCAAATCTTCGGTAAGTGTGTCGCCTTCCCAGTTGCCGGCGTCCAGAATGCATTCCTTTCGCCAAACGCCCGCCGTTCCATTGAAATTTATAAAATGTCCTTTGCTGTTTCTTCCCACCTGTTCCAAAGTGAAATGTGCATCGAGCGCAAAGGCTTGAACACGCGTAAGTATGGAGTAGTCACGGTTTAAATGCCCCCAGCGGGTTTGCACCACTCCAATTTTCTCATCTTTAAAATATGGTATGGTATTTTTTAACCAATTTTTCTTTGGAAGAAAATCTGCATCAAAAATAGCTATATATTCGCCTTTGGCAGTTTTTAAGCCTTCTTTCAGCGCGCCAGCTTTAAAACCTTTACGGTTTTCGCGCGTTACATGATGAATGTCCAAACCTGTTTTCTGAAGCGCTTTAATGTGCCTTGCGGTTTCCTCAAAAGATTCATCGGTGCTGTCGTCAAGCACTTGTATTTCAAACTTTTCCGCTGGATAATCAATTTCGGCTATATTATCCAGCAGACGTTCCATTACGTAAAGCTCGTTATAAACCGGAAGTTGGATGGTTACCAAGGGAACTTCTTCTTCATTTGAAAAATCAAATGTTGGTGAATATTTATTGCTTTTTCGAGCCTTTAAATAGTTGAATAACAAATTCAACTGCGCCAAGGCATACATAAAAATGAGGAGCAGGGCAATGGAATAAACGGCAATGATTATTGATTCAAGAATCATTTTTTGAAACTGTATTTAAAGATCCAGCTAAGGATTTTTACGCCCGCAAAGATAGCACCTTTTACCGTACCCGAAACTTTGGAGACCCCGATGCGGTTTTTATATTTTACAGGCACTTCAGCATATGTAAATTTCTTTTTCAAAACTTTCAGTTGCATTTCCACAGTCCAGCCATAGGTTTTGTCCTCCATGTTTAGGGAAAGCAATTTTTCATATTTAATGGCACGAAAGGGTCCCAGGTCGGTAAATTTTGAATTGAAAAAAAGTCTCATCAGTTTTGTTGCCAATTCATTGCCAAAGCGCTGGGGAAAAGTCATCGACCCAGATTCTCGCAATGCTTTTACCCGTGCACCCACTACAAAATCTATATTATTCTCTATAATAGGAGCTACGATTTGCGGCAACTCCGAAGGGTAATCACTGTAATCGCCATCGAGAAAAACTATTATTTCTGGTTTTGTTTTTTCTTCTGAAATGTATTCCATCCCTTTTAAGCAGGCGTTTCCGTAGCCGGCTTGTGGTTGAAACAGTACTGTGGCACCCGCCTTTTTGGCAACTTCGGCAGTAGTGTCGGTAGAGTTATTGTTGACCACAATTATTTCTGAAACGATATCCGGAATTTCAGCAATCACTTTCCCTATAGAGGCTTCTTCATTATAGGCGGGAATTATTACTTTAATAATTTTGGACATTAAAACTGGGGAATTTTTGAATTGCGAATTTCAGAAAAATATATGACATTCCGTTTGACAAGTATATTCTTAAACCTGAAAGCTCTATGCTGCGCACTACAACTGAATACTGCTACTTATTTACATAATTCATCAAATCCACATCATTTCCCAAAAGAACTTCGTTTGAATCAATTCTTTTTTCCAGAGGACCATTTTCAAGTTTCAATACCCCACGCGGGCAAACTGCCGAGCAGATTCCGCAGCCCACACAACTGGAACGTACAATGTTTTCTCCTTTTTGGGCATAAGCACGAACGTCGATGCCCATTTCGCAATAGGTGGAACAATTGCCGCAGCTGATGCATTGTCCGCCGTTTGTGGTAATTCTGAAACGCGAAAAAAGCCGTTGCTGAAAACCAAGAATTGCAGCCATCGGGCAACCGAAACGACACCAAACACGACTTCCGAAGATGGGGTAAAAACCTACGCCAATCACTCCGCTAAAAACGGCGCCTATTAAAAAACCATAGCTTTTTCGAAGGGTCTCGGCTTCAAATAGAAACAAAGTTTTTCCAGAAAAATAGTGAAACCCAATTAACGAAATAATAATCACGAAATAACCGATTGCCCCGTAACGGGCGTCTTTTTGTAATTCCTCCTTTTTAAAAATAAACGTTCCCGCAAAAACGGCCGTTAGGATTACTGCCACGGAAATTAGGAACACGTCTTTCGTCAACCAATATTTTGAACTGTCATCGCCCAAATAGCTATGCACCACCGCCGTAGTCATCAAAACCACAAACACCAGCACGCTGTGGATTACCCAGCGTTCCACCTTCCAGGCTATTTGCCGTTTGTCGCTCAAATGCCGAAAGGCATCGCCGGCGGTTTCTGCTAATCCCCCGCAACCGCAGACCCAACTACAGTACCAGCGTTTGCCGTATTTATAGGTTAAAATTGGCGTGATTACAAAAATGGACACGATTCCAAAAATCAATAATGCCAAGCCAATATCGCCAGCCGAAATAAACTGATCTACCCTGTATTGCTCAAAATTGTAATAATTGAGGGGCCAAATATTTTTTAGGTCGTAATAGGGAAGGGAAAAGGATTCACTGTTTAATCTCAGCATGAGTTCGGGAATCAAAAACGCGAAACCCAATTGAAAGAACATCACTGAATAGGTTCGCAATTTTTCGTATTTATTATGGCGGTATTTTAAGATGAATTTTATCCCAAATGCCAATATTGCCAAGGTATAAAGGGTTCCGTAAACAAACCATTGACTTGCGGGGCCACCGTTCAGCAATTTGCTCAAGGGGTCAAAAAGCGCTACTATTCCCTTGTTTTCACCATTCTTCACTAACCCCAAATACTGCGGAAACCAATAAAGTACCACATAAAATAGAGTGAGAATAATACCTAAAACCCAAGCCCAAAATCCCTTCGAAGTGAGCGATTTAAAATACACGCCGTCATTTTTAATGCCTTCGTGTTTATTTAAATATGCTGCCGTGGAAAACCAGATGGTTCCTCCTCCAATCATTATTAAGGAGGCTGTGAGCCAAAGGGTTTTATTTGGAAAGTTTACATTTAATAAGGCCAAAAAAAGTACGGACAAACCTATCAAACCTATAGCAGAAGCGAGCTTTTGTTGTGTGTTTATGGTTTTTGGCGGTTCCCCCGTAAGCGACATGTTTCGTTGCACTGTACTCATTTGATTAAACATTTACGGGTTGGTTGAAAAATATTGATTGAATTTCCGCTTCATATTTTTTATAAAATTCTGGGTCGAAATTGGCTTGTTTTAAATTTTCAATTACATAACCAACACTTCGCTTTTCATTTAGCCATTTGTCAAAAACCTCATGTTTCATCCTTATTCCGAAGGTGTTTATTCCCAGAAATTCATTTGAATTTTTATTATATGAAATTGTTACGCAGCGAAGGTCGCTCGCACATTTCCAGTGGAATTGTTTTTCGTAATCCTTCAGTTTACTTTCTGAAAAAACCCATCCGTAGGTTTGGTATTCAATGTCAAAAAATTTGGCGCTGTTAAACCAGTTTCCGGGATTGTACTCAAAAGGTTTTCCGCAAATAGTCTGTGCCAAAGTCTCGCCCATCATTCTGCCGGTGTACCAAACCGCCTCTACGGGTGGGCGGTTGCCGATAGTCTCGCGCTGTTGGGCGCAATCGCCAATGGCATATACCCCTTCAATGTTGGTTTCCAGTTTTCGGTTTACCAAAATACCTTTATCGGTTTCAATTTTTGAATTCTTCAAAAAAGAAATCTGTGGCTTTACGCCTGTGGTAATTCCAACCACGCAACACGGAATTTCCTCCCCATCTTTGGTTACAATGGCGCGTACATTGCCTTTGCCATCACCCAAAATTTTATTAAGTTCTTCGTTGTGTCTTAGATCAACTCCATGTGATAATATATGTTTCGAAATCATTTCGGCATCATGTTTTGGAAGGACGTTGCTCCAAAACCCCTCTTCGCGGACCAGCATGGTTGCTTCAATATCACGTGTTCGGAGCATTTCGGCCATTTCAACGCCTATCAAACCGCCACCGACGATTACCGCGCGGGGACATTCTTTGTTGTTTGGTGCATTTTTTTCGAGTTTTTCCAAATCCTGTTTTGTCACCAAACCCTGTACGCCATTCAATTCCAAACCTTCCCAGCCAAAGGTATTTGTTACCGAGCCTGAGGCGATAATCAATTTGTCGTAGCTTAGGCTACCGCCGCCTTTAAAATGAAGTATTTTGTTGTTTGTGTCAACAGTTTCAACATATTCTCTTTTGAGTTCCAGCCTGTTTTTTTCCCAAAACCAGCTTTCATAGGGTTCAATATCGCGCCATCGCATATGGCCCATGTAAACGTACATTAGAGCAGTTCGGGAGAAAAAATGGCCGGCTTCAGCGGAAATAATAGTAATTTTTTTATTGGAAAGTTTTCGGATGTGTCGAGCTGCAGTAACTCCAGCAATTCCGTTGCCTATAATGACGATGTGCTCCATACTTTTGGTGATTGGTTTTTTCAGTCGTCTATAAATTTACGCAATTCCAATTTGGGCAGTTTCGAAACGGTTATTAATAATTCCCTAATTTCTGAAATAAAACCTTAAATTCAACTTTTAATACTTTCAAAATGCTATTGCTTCATCGCTTTCTACACGGTATTCTTCTTTTCACCATTATAATTGGATGCGCCCAAAAGAAGAATTCTTCCGGAGAAAAAATAATTCAAAATTTGACCGTTTCCAAAATAAACGGTGTGAGCCTTGTGGCAGCTCCAGATTCACTTTCGCACAAAAATGTTGCTTCTTTAAAGGAAGTCCATGCCAATTATGTTACCGTAATGCCGTTCGGTTTTATAAGAAGTTTAAACCATCCCGAAATAATCTACGACCAAGAGCGGCAATGGTTTGGTGAAACGCGCGAAGGGGTAACACAATATGTTGAATTGCTCCACAAAAATGAAATTAAGGTAATGATGAAACCCCAAATATGGGTTTGGAATGGCGGATATACGGGTTGGGTTGAAATGGCTTCGGAAGCAGATTGGCTTCAACTTGAAATCAATTATAAAAATTTCATCCTCAATTTTGCAAAAGTTGCAGAGGCAGAAGAGATTGAAATTTTCTGTATTGGTACCGAGTTGGAAAAATTCATTGAGCACCGCCCAAACTATTGGCGAGAATTGATTGCGGAAGTGAAAAAGATTTACACGGGCAAATTGACCTATGCCGCCAATTGGGATGAATACAAGCGCGTACCGTTTTGGGATGCACTGGATTATATTGGCGTGGATGCTTATTTCCCCATTTCGGAGAGCGAAACCCCCACTGTTGAAGAGGCAATAGCAGGTTGGGAGCGATGGAAAAAAGAATTAAAAACCATTTCAGAAAAGGAAAATAAAAAAATCCTCTTTGCGGAATACGGTTATCGAAGTGTGGATTTTAGTGGCAAAGAACCGTGGAAAAGCAATAGGGAAATGACTTCTGTAAACTTAGAGGCCCAAATAAATTTACTGGAAGGACTCTACAAATCGGTTTGGGAAGAGGATTGGTTTGCGGGTGGTTTCCTTTGGAAATGGTTTATTATAAACGAAAAAGTGGGAGGGCCCGATGACAATCAGTTTACGCCACAAAACAAACCTGCACTGCAGCTAATTTTAAAACAGTATTCTACCAAAAAAGAGTAGCGCTTCACAACTTATCTATTCTTTTTCATTTCTTCCAAATAATCCTTGGCAATGGCTGTTTTTTGTGTTTCGGTGAAAACTTTTCCTGCCAATTGAAAAAAGCTGTGCTCCTCATCTTCCAAATGGTGCTCTACCTTTTCGCAAAGTTGTTTTGCGTAAATAAGCCAAGCGGGAGAATCCATATCGGTTTCGTCTACTTTTTCCATTAGTTCGTCCATTTCGTGATGCTCCGCAATTCCGTGGCGGGCGTGTTCCTGCATCATATCGTTGTGGATTAGAGGTGAATAAAATGTGCGCTCCTCTGCGTCTGCATGTATTTTTAATTCGTGCTTCAGTTTTTCCCACATTTCCTTTCTTCCTTTTGAATCACCCGAAGTGGAGGTTACCAAACGGCAGAGTTCGCGTTGTTTGTCGTGGTCTTTTCTAATTGCTTCAAAAATGTTCATAGCTTTGTTTTTGTTGGTTTTTCTTTACAATATCCTAAAAATTTTGGAAAGAAACCACTTTGAAAATCAAAAGATTTTAAATCTCTTTAATTTTCAGCAACTTGATTGGAGAATTTTTCTTCTGAAATTTCCGTGTTATTCGCTTGCTTGATATGCTTCAAATAATATTTGTACAGTTCCTCGGCATCTGCACCAAACCAACGTTTCACATAAATTGCCCAAAAGTGATATTGCAAGTTCCAAACGCCTTTTTGTCTGTAAAGGCGCGCTGAGGTGGTTATGCATTTTTGAATTACCACAAATTTCTTCCGCTTGTAAAGCTCGTTAATTAAAATATTGTCTTCATAAATTGTGTAGTTTTCATCAAAACCGCCAATTTCATCAAAAAGTTTTTTGGTTATAAATTGGCTTTGATCACCACCACGGCATGCACGCCAGCTAAATTGCGTAAGCCATCCGGCAAGTTGCAGCCACCAATGGTCGCTATCAAATTTCATTCGGAAACAGCCTGCGGGATTTCCCCTTTTTACTTCTGAAAGAATATAACTATCAAAGTTTTTCGGCGGAAATGAATCAGCGTGCAGAAAGTAAAGAATTTCTCCCGAAGCGTTTCGCGCACCTTCGTTCATCTGTTTTGCACGGCCACTCTCGGAAGTGGTGATTAAACTAATAGGTATAGTTTGGCTTTCAGTAAAGTTTTTGATTAACTGGGGAGTGCCATCGTTGCTTCCACCGTCTACCACAATCAATTCAACTTTGCCTTTTTCCGATATATTTTCGGTTAAATGCTCAAGTAAATTGGTGATGTTTTCGGCTTCGTTTAAAACCGGGATGATGATGGAAAGCATTCAATTTTTTTTGGTTGCAGTTTGCAATTTATTGATTTTTACAAAATCAATTTTGTTCGTTCAATTCCCAATTATAACTCTTGTAACTTAAACTTGCTTCGGAATTTATCTTTGTATTTGCGTATCTATTGATAAACCCAATAACATCCTGTTTGCCGTTTACTTTGAAATCTTTTTGGTACCAATCAAAAATAGAGGAAACTTGTGGAGTTTGTGGTGAAATATCGTTTTTATCGCTATTGATGAATTCTTTGGTGGCACGATCCAATTGCTCGTTAATTTTTGCAGCTGTGTACGCTTCATCCAAAAGTTTTGGGCAGGAAATGGAAGCACAGTTTATAGTGAAATGGATACGTGGCTCGTTCATTTTTCGAAGAATTCCGTTTTCAATTCCGCCGAGGGATAGCATTTTATCACCAACAGCCACACGGCCTTTAGTCCAGGCACCGTCAATATCTTTTATACTTTTTACGGGATAGTTTTCCACGATCAATTTTACGGTCGCTGCGTTGTAAAGATTGATGTAATACGCCAGCAATTCCTGGACGCTCCAATCATCAGTCGGTTTTTTTTCTGAAAGCATATTTAAATATTCATCCAGTTTGGCTTCGTCTTTTTTGAACCCTTTATAATCTACCATACCTTCACTGTCTACATGTTTTTTCAGCAATTTGTCCCATTGTGAATGCTCTACATTTACTGCAGAATTTGCGGTAGTTGAGGTGAGTTCGGACTGAACTTCTTTAGTGGGTTGCCCTTGACTGCTAACGCCTGCGGCGGAAAGCAGATTACAGCTTTGTAATGAAAATGCCAAAAAAAGTATTGTTGCTAGGTTAAAGATGGTTTTCATTTAGGAATAAATTTTGGTGTTGAAATAATTACGAATTATTTCGCTGTCTGGTTTTGATGGGATACAATTCTTGGGAAATAAAGCTTGAAGGAAATTTTTCGTCCCCATCAAAGCCTAACTCTATATCCCTTCCATTGTACGGAATATGATTTGTTTTGAAAAGATAATCCCAAATACTCAAACTGATCCCGAAATTAACACCATATTGGGCGTGTTTTGGTAAAACTTTAGCGTGATGCCAAATGTGCATTTTTGGATTGTTGAAAATGTATTTCAAAAAACCATAGTCCCATCCCAGATTGGCGTGATTTAAGTGACCAATGGCGAGCGCCGAAAAATGTACAATCGCAACCGATTCCACATCAAAACCACCAATGATGGCAAGTGGGATGTAAAGCAGCGATTTGTAAACCACAGGTTCCATCCAATGGTAACGCAGATGTGCCGCAAATCCCATCTCTTTTACCGAATGGTGCAGTTTGTGAAAATTCCAAAGAAAAGGGGAGTAATGTAGCAGTCTGTGGGTATTCCACTGCACAAAATCGGTAACCAGAAAGAAAATTAAAAGCCCCAATCCAAAAGGAAGCGCATCCAAATTAAGAAACTGAAAATCTGAAAGTTCCAATCCTAAAATTGCCAAAAGATCGTTGAATAGTTCTGCAGAAGCATTTGATAAAAAAATAAGTACAATTAAATTTAGAAGGAAAAAATTAAAGAACATATAAAAGGTATCCAGCCAAAAATCTTTTCGGAAAATTTTTTGATTTTTCCGCCAGGGAAATAAAAGTTCTAAAACCCAGACCATAAAAGAAACAGCGATCAATCCGTAAAAATAGTTTTCCCAATGGAAGTGAGTAATTTCATTCCACAGATAGTTAAAGTAACCCTGGTAGGAGTTTTTAAAGATTTCAAAGTATTTTTCCACTGCAAAGTTTTATCTGTCTTTAGACGGAAAACGCCTGTGACGATTACAACACTTTAACAACAGCCTCCCCCGTCATAATGAAATGTAGATTCGCTAATAAAAATGTCATCACGATTTAAGTTTGCTATAGCTCCCGCGGTTTTATCACAAATTGCTAAGGGTTGGTTTTTTAAAAGGATGTGTCCTTTTTTATCATCAAAATAAGCTTCGTTTCCGTAATAAATAGCGGCTTTTCCCGTAAAAATACACGGTCCGTCTTCGGGCATTGGGTCTTTTATTGCAGCAACCTCAATTGATTCGATATAGATTAATTCGTCCGTTGGATAGTTTTTTGGATCAAGAATTCGGTATGGTTTTCTAGCGCGAATTTCAATAGTGCCGAAACCTACATCGGTCAACGCTTTCACGTATTCAGCAATTGGAATGCTTCCGCTTAAACAAAGTGCGCGAAGGCGGGAATCTTCGCGAAGGGTTTGGTTCATTTGCTGTTCGCAAATCGGGTCGCTCATAACTAAACGTCCGTGAGGTTTTAAAACACGGTACATTTCTTCAATAGCTTTTTTAAGATCTTCAGCCTTAAAAATATTGAAAAGACAGTTCTGTGCCGCAACATCAATACTATTATCTTCTACGGGAAGGTTTAGGGCATCGCCTTTTTTTAAATCTATAAACTCACTTTTAAACCAGGGGTTTAATCTTTCAGCTTCCGCAAAGTTTTTTCGGGAAGCTTCAAGCATTTCACCTACCGTATCAATCCCAATAACGCCATTTTCAGTTCTATTGAAATATGAAAACTGAAGCAGTTCCATTCCACCACCAACGCCAACATATAATATTTTCGGGTTATTGGTAAGATCGCGTGCATTTACGGTGCTTCCGCAGCCATAGTTCATTTCCTGCATAATCTTAGGAATCTTTAGTCCGGGAAGTTCCCAAATGGGGTTTGTGGTGCAGCATAGCCCCACATCTGGGGTGAGTGCCGCTTGTTTGTATACGTTGTTTGTGATATCTAGATAGCTCATGGTATTATTCTAAAGTTGTTTGATTAATTCTGTAAATAACGTAATCATGTCTGGTTCCGCTTTGGCAGCCATTGCGATTATTTCTTCAATATTCACAGGTTTTAGGTCGTTTGGATCACATTCATCAGTTAGGATTGAAACTGCCGAAACGGGCAACCCCAAATGATTGGCGACGATAACTTCTGGCACTGTGCTCATTCCCACTGCATCGGCACCTATTATTTTTAAATAGCGATATTCAGCACGGGTTTCCAATTGTGGCCCAACCACGCTGACGTACACACCTTTGTGCAGTTTTATATTTTTTTCTGAAGCAATCTGCTCCATTTTCTGATTCATTTCAGCATTGTAAGGTGCGCTCATATCTACAAAACGTTCCCCCATTTTTTCTACTCCGCGAAAGGCAAGGGGCGAATCTCCCTGGAGGTTTATGTGGTCGTCAATTAGCATGATTTCACCTTTTTTGAAATTGCTATTTATAGCTCCCGAAGCGTTGCTTACCAGCAATTGCTTGATTCCCAAAAGGTGCATCACACGCACGGGGAAGGTAACATCGGTAAGTGAATAGCCCTCATAGACGTGAAAGCGGCCCTGCATAAGCACTGCTTTTTTCCCTTCCAACGTACCGTAAATCAATTTTCCTTTGTGAAATTCAACGGTGGCCGTAGGGAAATTGGGAATGTGGTTGTAGCTTACTTCTGCCTCAACGTTCACCTTTTCAATTATTTTCCCGAGGCCGGTCCCGAGAATAATCCCTATTTCGGGTTTGTCAAACTCTCTTTGTTGAAGATAGGCCGCCGCTTCTTCAATGTATTTTAAAGTATTCATATTCTATAAAAAATTTTTGTCCAAATAAGGTGGTAGAAATTGCTGAAATGCGTCAATCTCTTTAATGTCTTCAAAATAATCAACATCATTGCGTTCTTCGAGCAGAACATATTTTTCGTTTGGTAAATCTTTCAGCGTAGTTTCCAAAACGTTACTAGTTCCCCAATCTTTATTTTGAAATATTTCGGGATTCAATTCTTTCATTCCCAATAAATAATAACCGCCGTCGGTCGCGGGGCCAATCACGAATGGAGTTGTTTCTAGCACATCGTAAGCAGTTTCCAAATCATTTTTGCTTAAATCGAACATATCACTGCCAATGATGATTGCTTTTTCATAGCCCATCCCGAAGATTTCCGAAAAGGCATTTTTCATCCTTTCGCCTAAATCATTTCCTATTTGTAATTTTTTTCTGAAAATATCTGGATTCCAAATGTCATCACGATGAATGTTTTCTGAATAAAAAACATATTTATCCACATTCAATTTCTCTGTGATTTCCACTGTATGTTTCAGCAGAAACTTGTAAATTTTCAGTGCGCTTTCATCGCCAACCGATTTTGCCAAGCGCGTTTTTACTTTTCCCAATTCTGGGTTTCGCGTAAAAATTAGCAATGCCTTTTTTGAAGTGGGGAAATGAAAATCGAAAGCCATTTCATTGTCGCCGTCAGTTTGTTTTGAGGAAAGTAAGCCCATTTTTCAGTAATAAGTAATCAGTAATTAGTGTCAGTAAACAGGGTTTCCGGCAGTTAAATATTTGCTCCAATGGCTGGAAAAGGCGTGCACATTTTCAGTTTCTTTTCCTTCAGGATCAATAATTGGAAAACCCTTATTCTTCCATTCAAAGATACCGCCGTAAAGATTTTTTACGGTATCAAAACCAGCATTTTTCAATTTTTCGGCTATTTTTTCAGAACGGATTCCAACCGAGCAATATACAATTACAGGAATATATTTATTCAATTTTTGGATTTGTTTTTCCTCTAAAGAAAAATTGTTATATCCAACATTTATTGCGGACTTTATGTGGCTTACATTAAATTCCTCGGGCTCTCGCGCATCTAATATTGTAACCGTGTCATTCATTTGAAACATGCGCAATTCTTCAACAGCAATGTAAGGGACACTTTGGGTGTTGTATTGTTTCAACAATTCATCAAGTGGCTTTTGACCCACCATCATACCTGAAAAAAGCAAGCAAACTAAGAATGTAAAAAATGTTTTCATGAAATTGTTTAAACCAAAATAGTAGTATTTATGTTGCCGTCGCGCCTTGGCAACTGCTTCCTGCTCCTGCCGTACAACCATAACAATGTTGTGAAATTACAATTTTTCTATCGTTCAAAATATCTTCGTTGTATTCTGAAATGTGCTGGATTTTACTGGCAACCTTCAATTCCAACATTTGGTTGAAATCGCAATCATACAAATAGCCGTCCCAACTTACTGAGATGGTATTGCGACACATAACATTCTTTACGGCAAGGGGATTGTATGCTTCAACCAAAGAATACATATAATCTTCATAATTGTCCGAAGCGATCAAATAGTCCAAAAATCTTGAAATGGGTAAATTGGTTATGGCAAAAAGATTGTGGAAATGAATCCCGAAATCTTCCAATAATGCTTTCTTGAAATCTTTTTCCATGCTCGCCTGGTCACCCGGCAAAAAAGCACCACTTGGATTATAG
This sequence comes from Aequorivita iocasae, assembly GCF_016757735.1. NCBI lineage: Bacteria > Pseudomonadati > Bacteroidota > Flavobacteriia > Flavobacteriales > Flavobacteriaceae > Aequorivita > Aequorivita iocasae. Next base: position 479,473 of record NZ_CP068439.1, on the reverse strand, counting down.
ACTAAATCCAACTGCAAATCGCTATCGGGCATTCCGTAACCGACGGCATTCAATTCCTGTAATGCTTTAATGGATTGGTCAAAAACACCCTCACCACGTTGTTTATCAGTTTTTCCACGAGTCCAATGTGGCATGCTGCTAACAACGTGTACATTGTGACTTTTGAAAAACTCCGGAAGATCGTAATATTTTTTATTGGCGCGGATAATCGTCAAGTTACTTCGAACGATAAAATCTTGAATACCAGCTTTACTTGCCTCATCAACAAACCAACGGAAATCTGGGTTCATTTCGGGAGCGCCTCCAGTTAAGTCTAACGTATGGGCGCCCGTGTTTCGGATAACCTCCAAACACTGCTCCATTGTTTCGCGCGTCATTATCTCCTTTCGATCCGGGCCTGCGTCTACGTGGCAATGCTCGCAAACCTGATTGCACATATAGCCAACGTTAATTTGAAGAATTTCAAGTTTCTTCGGTCGCAGGGGAAACTGATTGGTTTCGTTTATTTTTTCTGAAAAAGTAGGAAGCTCGCCATTGGCAAATATGCCGTTGGAGAGTTTTTCCAACTGTTTATTTGCGATAGCAAGATCGCTATGGCGTTTATGAAGAGATTGTTGTTTTTTCTTTTTTTCCTTAAGCATATAATTTTTTTCGAATGAAAATTCGGGAGAATGATTTTAAGCAGTTTGTCTTTTCTTGAGAAAGGACATGAGCATTAAACCAATACCAATTCCGAATAAACCTCCCTTTAAAAAATCGGAAAGGTTGATGTATTGTGTAAGTATAAATGTTGTTGCATTTACAGACAGACCTAAAGAGAGAAGGAATAGATTGATTTTGTTTTTCATCATTGTTGTTCTATTTTACATTTCAAGTTTATTCACCTTATTCATCATTTGTACTCCGTGTACGAGGCTGGCGCCACTTTTAATGGCTGCTCCCACATGTATGGCTTCCATCATTTCTTCTTTGGTGATGCCGCGTTGTAGTCCGTCCTTTGAATAGGCATCAATACAATAAGGGCACATTTCAGTATGGGCCACGGCAAGCGCGATGAGCGATTTTTCACGGGCAGATAGTGCGCCTTCTTCAAAAACTTTTCCATAATATTCAAAAAATTTTTCACCGAGCTCTTTGCTCCATTCTGTGATATTTCCGAATTTTTTTAAATCTGCTGGGTCATAATAATTTTGTGAGGCCATAGGAGTGCTTTATTTATAAGTACGAAATTTTAGGTGTTTTGGTTTTCAATAAAGGTAAATATAGGCAAGTAGTCTTTCACAAAGAGGCATGCTTACGAAAGTTTAACAATTTAATCAAAAGAATAAACAAAGCCGCTTTCCAGATTGTACTGTGAGTTTGGAATGCCAAGAGCGGGGGTTTCATCATATATAAATGTGTAAGTGGTTTTGAAGGCAAAGTTTTTAAATAAATCAATCAGCAATGAACTTTGGTTTGATATACGATAATCGCCAAAGTCTTTAAGTTTAGGTTGATAATAAGTAGTACTTACAAGGCTTATGGTTTCGGTTGGGTACAAACTGAAGGAAAGGTAGGAAGTGCTCCTAAAATCGCGTTGAAGCGGTGTTACACCATCGCTGAGCTCCTCTTGTTCATACATTATATGCGTTCCCAAATAGAATTTATAATTTTCTGAAGTAGTTAGTTTAAAGCGCGGTCCCGTTCCAACGAGTCCCCTAAAATCTATTTTTGAAACTTTGTTATACTGCGCTTGCCCAAAAACCTCCCATGCTATTCTAGGATGAAACCTATAGTTATAGCGAAGATGGGTTATTCCCGCATTCTCAAATTTGTTGCCTTCAATGTTTTTTAATTCAATATCATTCTTCAACAGTACCAAATGCTTATTCATTTTGTATTGTAGGTGTGTACTGCTGCTAAAGGCGAAATAGTCATTTACATCGCGTTTCAATGAAAAGCCAAGACTTACAGAACCCGAAAAACCAGAGGTATCAGTTACTTTCCGAAGCGATTCGGCATTGAGTATTTGGGATTTTGCAGTAAATGAAAAGCATATGAAGAAGAGCGCAATTGGATATTTCATGCTAATTTTCAATAATTGGTTAGGAATCTTAAAAATAATGAAAAGGTTTAAATAAGAGGAGTTTACTGGTTTTCCAGATAATTTTTTAGAACAATGGCTTGGTTGTGTTTTTCATCCTTTGCCCCATAGAGAAGAGTGAGGCGTTTTTCCTTTGCTTTTTCCAACAGTTGTTGTACCAGTTTTGAACGGTCTTCCAGTTCTTTTTTATATTTTTTTGAGAAATCATCAAATCGTTCTTCTTCGTGGTCAAACCATTTTCGAAGTTCCGTTGAAGGGGCGATTTCCTTCATCCATTCGTCCAATTTTGCATCTTCCTTGCTTATGCCACGTGGCCAAACGCGATCTACCAAAATCCTTGTACCATCAAGGTTGGCTGGTTTTTCGTATATCCGTTTTGTTTGTATGTCCATAATTTCACGAATTCCAAATGGTTATTCGCCCCAGTTGGCAATTTCTTCATCGGTCCAGAGGGTAGGGAAGAATTTGCGCTGTTGGTATTTTGGATGTAGGTATTTTTTCCATTCCGAACCGCCCGTTGCGGTTTTATTTTCCCCTTTACTGTTTAAATAATGCTGTGCGGTATCTAAATGTACCATAGGCCAAGCGACGTTGTAAAAATGATCAAACTGTTTCAACTTTTCTTTTAATTCTTCGGAAGGGTTTTCCATTTGGGCCACTCGTTCTTCCAGGGTTTTTCCTTTTACATTTTCAGCCAGGGCTTTGAAATCTGCTTCATATTTCTCGATGAAAAGCTGAAGGGTGAGTGTCATTTTACCAGTCTTTCTGTTTAGACCGGCATCTTTCCAATAAATATGCTTGAAGTAATCATCAAGTGTGGGGTTTTGCGGTAATCTTTCCCTTCCTTCGGAATTGATTAAATTTTTAAGCCGAGTGCTGTAAAGTTCCAATATTCTGAACTGTGCGCTCTGAAAACCGCTAGCAGGGGTGAGGGTAGAACGGAAGGTGTTATAATCTTCATAGCTCATGCCATCTTTCATAATATCGAAACTGGTGATGAGCATTCGGGTATATCTTTTTAAACGATCAAGTTTTGTCAACCAAATTTCCTCTGAAAGGTTTTCACCCTCAGAAAGTTGTTTTATTTCGTGGATCATCATTTTGAGGGTAAGTTCCGTTACCTGATGGTACATCACGAATATTTCTTCATCCTTAAAATCAGTTCTTGTTTTTTGGAGTGAAAGCAAGGTGTCCACTTGAATATAGTCCCAATAGGTTATGGGTTTTGCCTGTAAAAGTCCCTTGAGGTAGGTTTCGGGATTTTCGCCCAGGTTTTTATATTTCTCTTCAATTGCTTTTATAATTTCTGTATTGTCCATTTTGTCTATTCTGATAAAAACTCTTTAAAAATAAAGGATATTTTCGGTTTTTTTAAGTATTCTAACATACAGTTTTAAAGAAAAAGCCCTGTTACAAACTTTGTAACAGGGCTTTGATATATTTGTATGCTTTTCAATTAATAGAAAGTAGCACGATTATCTTCAATATCTGCTTTCTTCTTTAATGCATTGTAAACAGCATTTTGTGAAGCAGGAGCAGCTTTGGTACTCAATTGGTTGGCATAATTTACGTAAGATTCCATTTTCGGAGCTGGATTGAAAGCAGTAGTCTTAACTTTATAAACGCCGTTTTTACCATCAATCAGACTAGTAGTCTGGCCGGGTTTTGTTCCAAAAGCTGCGCCCACTACTTTCGGTTCGTTCGTTGCGCCGATCATAGGGTTTGCCATTGTAACGCCTGTGGCTGTTTGCACGCTTACATTTTGGTTTTTGGCAATTTCCTCAAGGGTATTTCCAGATATAGACTCACGTATTTTCTTGGCTTTTTTCTCATTTAAAAGGATCGGTTTAACTGTAGGCGAAGCTTGCTCAACACTCATTAATCCTTTTTCATTTTTACGCGTAAGTTGAGCTAAGATATATCCTTCCGGAATACTGAATCGTTTTATGTCACCAACTTTTGTGTCATCTTCAAAAGCCCAATTAACTATAGGGCGATTAGCGCCAATACCGGGAATATTCGATTCCATCTTCCCAAGATTGTTTACAGGCTTTACTTCAAGATTTTGTGCTTTTGCCAATTCTGAAAAATCACCATCCTGTAAGGCTACTTCAAACTTAGAAGCTTTTGAAAAAACATCATTGATTGTTTTATCTGAAGCCTCTATTTCTTTGACAACAGTAGCAAGCTTTATTGCTTTTTTGGGCTCAGATTGCTTTCCTACTTCCACAATGTGAAAACCGAAATCAGTTTCTACAAGACCAATGGTTCCTGTAGGATTATTGAAAATAAATTTGTCAAAAGCTGGCACCATTCTTCCAGGTGTGGAGTTTCCTAACTCACCACCGTTATCTTTTGAACTGTCATCAGAAAATTCGGTTGCAAGCTCCGCAAATTTAGATTTGTCTTTCTTCACAACATTCAGGATGCTATCGGCCAATTTTTGAGCCTCTTCCTTGGTTTTTGTAATAGTTTCTGGAGCTCTTAAAGTTCCGACATAGCGAATTAAAATATGCTTTGACTCAGCAGAATCAGGCATTTTTTTGGTTTCCAAAACTTTGGAAAGGTAGAATGAATTGTCAACCTTATAAGGTCCGTATATTGCGCCTTCGTTCAGATTGATCAGGGTGTCCGCAACTGTTTGGGGCAGTTCGTCCTTAAACATCCAACGGTCGTAGTAAGGAACGTCAGAGTTTACGTTTACAAACTCTTCATAATCTGTTGTGTTTCTGAAACCGGCAATGGTATCATTGCTTTTAGTGTCTTGGTTGAACTCTACCTTGTTATTTAGCAAAGCAGCAGTTTCAGTTTTTGCTTCTTCAATGTCTGATTCTGATGGTTCTTCAGAAAAGAATACATATTGAATGTCAGCCTGTGCCTCAACTTCATACTCATTAGGATGTGCGGCAACATACTTTTTTATTTCTTCATCAGAAACTTTTACCTCCTCATCTGCAATTTTGCTATAAGGAACCATTACATAGTTAAAATTTAGATTGTCGTTCTGGAAATGGTATTCTTGCTCCCCTTCTGCAATGGTGGTGCGCAAACCGCCTTTTACCATATTTAAATAGGTGCGCTGAAGTACAGCATCTGCAGTATTTTGTTCAAAGTTTAACCACTGCTGGTACATTTCAGGAGAAGAAGTTTTAATGCTTGCAATATATTCCTGTATTTTGCCATCATCAACCTGGCCAGCTTCGTTTAGAAAAGTTGGATTGTTTGCCAATGAAGATTTAAGGGCGTCATCCAATTGGGCTTTTTCAACGGAAAGGCCTGCTTTTTCATATTGCTCATCTAAGATCACGCGACGAAGTTCACGTTCCCATACCATATTTACGGCTTGTGAGGTATTGGCATTTGGGCCCATGCTACGCTGGGTAGCTTCTACCTCTTCCATAAAGCTTTGTCTGGAAATATCGGTGCCATTAACTGTGGCAATGGTGTCTTGAACTTTTGTGCCGCCGCCTTTGGTTAATACATCACTTAAAATAAAGGCGAAAAGCGCCAATGCAATAATGAGGATAAGAAATATCCCACGTTTTCTAATACTGTTTAAGATTGCCATTTGATGTTCGTAATTTATATTGCTTCATTTTCGCATTTGCGAAGAGGAAGGGGTTGGTTGTGATATTCTTCTAGTTACTAATAAATAATAAGGTTCTGAAAGTATTGTTTTTTTAATTATTTAGGGGGCGAAAATACCATTTTCCTGCCATTAATAAAAAAGTATATTAAAAAAAGTGAGATATAATTGAAAATCTAATCCTCGGAAAGGTTTTTTACTTCCACGAGTTCAATTTTGGTGCTTGAAACTTCTAGAATTGTAAAAATATAATCTTCAATTTCAACGGTTTCGCCTTGTTCCGGGATTTCTTCGGTATGGTTCACTATCAGCCCGCCCAGGGTTTCGTAGTTTTCACTTTCTTCCAAATCCAACTTGTAGGTTTCATTTAGGTAATCTACTTCCAAGCGCGCTGAGAATTTATAATGGCCATCGCCCAGTTCTTCTTCAATAAGGGCAATGCTGTCGTGTTCGTCTTCAATATCGCCAAAAAGTTCTTCTATAATATCTTCTACAGTAATTATCCCGCTGGTCCCGCCATATTCGTCAATTACTACCGCAATGCTTTTTCTCTTTTTGCTTAGAATGCCCAATACATCTTTGACAAGCATGGTTTCGGGAACAAAAACGACGGGCATCAGTACCTTTTTGATGCTTGCAGGCTTTTTGAAAAGTTCAAAGGAATGCACGTAGCCCAAAATATCGTCTATATTTTCTTTATAGACCAGAATTTTTGAAAGGCCGGTTTCGGTAAAAAGTTTTGCGAGCTCCTTTGGGGTTGTGTCAATTTCTACCGCCACTACTTCTGTACGCGGTATCATTGCCTCGCGCGATTTTACTTCGGAAAAATCAAGGGCGTTTTGGAAGATCTGTATTTCAGAATCCATCTCGTCCTGGGTTTCGGCAATCTCCATTTGTTCAGAAATGTAATTTCCTAGTTCCAATTTGCTGAAACTGAGTTGTACGGTATCGCCTTCAGATTTAAATATTAATTTCAGCACCAAATCTGAAATCCAAATGATAAATTCAGAAATCAAAGAAAATAGAAAATAGAAGAAATATGCTGGAACCGCAAAAATTTTGACCAAGCTATTTGCATAAATCTGAAAGAAAACTTTTGGCAGAAACTCTGCGGTAAGCAAGATTACAATCGTAGAAATTATGGTTTGTATAATTAAACCTGTAAACCCAGCAATGGGGATGTATTCCATTAGCAGATCGCCCATAAAGAAACCGTAGATCACCAGTGCAATATTATTGCCTACAAGCATGGTGGCAATAAACTTTGAGGGGCGTTTGGTTATTTTTTTTAGAATTCCTGCTAGAAATGTGTTTTGTTTCTTTTCAATTTCAATATGAATTTTATTGGAAGAAACATAGGCAATCTCCATACCTGAAAAGAAGGCGGAGAGTATAAGCATTGTTAAAATGATAATAATACTGTAATCCAAATCGAGTGTATGGGTTATTTTGAAATTTAAGCTTTTGGTCTACAAAACCAACTATTTTCTATTCTGTTCTTCCATTTTCTTTCGAAAATTTCTTTTAAAAAAGAACATAAAGACAGCAAGAATAACAAAGAATATAAATAAGTAGGCCCTGTTGGGGGCGTCATTCCAATTGTTTATAGCTTCATATGCAAAAAATGCTGCAATAATAAGATAAACGTATTCAAAAAAACGGTAAACTTTAGTTAGCATCTTCTTTTTTGGTTTTGTCTACTAATTGTACTCCTTGGTTTTTTCTGGATAGGAAGGTAGTAAAATCTTCGCTACTGTCAAACCCCACGGCGCCATCATTATATGAGCCGTCCTTAAATTTAATTTGGTAAGGTTGGTCTGTAAAAACCCATTTATTTTTTTGGTCCCAATAAAGCTGATTTGCTTTTAGAACCACACTATCTGCTGTTATTACCACAACATTGTCCTGTAAATCTACTAAACCAGTGTTGTCAAATTGAATGGCATAATCTGCCGTTACCGTATTTTTTTTTCCTTTTTCATCCCAAAATCGAACTTCAATGCCATTGGGAAATTCTTTAAATGGAAATTCCAAGTTTGAATAATCCAGTAGTTTGGGAGCCAAAAGGTTTGTCACCAATTTTCCAGAATCAGTGTATTTAAAGTTGATGTCTTTTCCTTCAGCTACTGGAGCGCCATCTGAAAGACTCATCTTTTTAACGTTTTGGTAATTACTTTCACATGCAAAAAGCGTGATGGCCAATACCAGGGCCATCACGCTTTTAAACATATTTATTGCGGTGTACATTCTTATAAGTTAGGAACTCTAACGCTTCCGCCAACCCAACAGTTAAAGGTAACGGTTTTTCCCGCCATTCCTTCAGAAAAGATATCGCTAGCTTGCGGGGCACGTTGTCTATAGCTGCTTGCGGCGGCACGAGCATTTCCTGCAACGGTACCATCAACACGGGCTGCTTTGTCCATCATGTCGGCAGCAAGCCAATACATAGCTCTTTTTTCAAATACAGTGGTGCCACAGTTGTTTGCACTGTCTGCATACATGGAACCAATTTTATAATAGGCAATACCTGCCGATGGTTTTACATCAATCATTTTATTGTAATAAGATCTTGCGGTTCCGTAGCTTCCTTTTTTACGGTAGTTTTCGGCTATACTGTAATAAATTCTTGCTTTTTTGGAATTATCCTTTTCAAGATCTGCCGCTTGGTTGAAGTATTCTAGTGCTTTTGAAGCTTTACCTTCCGCTTCAGCTTGTTTTCCTAATAAATAGGCCGAGGTAGAACTTGGCTCCAATTCGTGAAGGCGAACTGCCAATTTATTTGAAAGAGGCGTTTCACAATCTTTGGCATCCAGTCTGTTACTTGCAGATTTTAACCAATCAATATCATTCTTTTTTGCTTCGAAGTCTTTTTCGTAGAAAGGAACAAGATTGTCACAATCTGCTAATTTACCCAATGTTGCATTTACACTTCCTTCAACAGTAGCGTACACCCCCAAGTTGTTGTCATAAACATCTTTTGCGCGTTTCTCTTTGTCGGTTAGTGTATTTCCTGCTTCTTCCTTATCCATTAATGGGGTAAGTTTTGATGCAAGACTATTTTTTTCAGAATCTATTTTGCTGATCACTACGTCATATAGGTTGAAAATTTCCTGAAGGTCTTTTTCTCCGCTATTGTACAAATCTACAGCCAGGGAAAAGTATGTATATAAACTTTTTCCGCTGGTGAAATCTTCTGGATATTTTGTAAAAGCTTCATCAAATGCTTTGAATTGTTCTGCCTTTGATCCAAGATTATTGTCAAATTTTATTTGAGCAATTGTTGCAAGAACGTCCCCTTCCTTGGTTTGCTCAGGAAAGTTTTGCAATCTCAATCTGTATGCCTGAATTAAGTCTTCAACTTTGCTTTTATCGCCTTTTTCTTCAATGAAGTATTCAAACATCTTTACGCCATATTGGTAGATAGCAAGATTGTAATCTGGACATTCTTTTATCAATTTCTCGTAATGGGGAAGAGCAGCTTCGTAATTCTTTATTTTAGCCGGCTCTGTAAAATAAGAAAGTGATATTGCACAATCATCAGGAGCTTGTGCAAATGATTTTCCCGAGAAGGATAGTAGTAGAATTGTGAATAATAGAACAAATTTTGTTTTCATGGTATTTTTTTTATTGGTATTAATCATATAATCTTTTTTCGAACCAACGGTCATTTAAAGAGAAGCTTAAAAAGGTGTTAATAAAGTTTTCTTGAATCAAGCCAAAGTCGGTGGTTCCACGTCTTCCGATTTCAACTCCTAAGTTCATATTAGAGAATAATCGGCCTACGGGCAACCCTAGTCCAAAAGATATGCCAAACTCGTTTATGTCTTGTCCATTCACATTTAAGCCGGTCTGTTCAAACCTTGCTCCAGCACGATAAATCACTCTTTTAAAATAATTTCCAAAAGAATTATAATTGGGTATATAATAACCTCCCAAGCGAAACTTAGAGGCATTTTCATAGCTCACATTATCAATAGTAAAGGCACGATTTGTAAAATTACTGGTTTTTTGATTGGTGAATTCTGCGCCAACTCCCCAATATTTTGGTCTTTCTATGCCAGCGCCAACAGTAATTTGTGAAGGAAAAGTAAAGTCTGTATCCGCCACTGTGATTTCTCTTTCGTCAATAGTGAATATTCCCGCAGGTATTATAGACACTGTCGAAATTCTTCTGTAGTTTTCTGAAGTAAAATTGGTGCCCGGTGTAAATGTTACAGAACCGGTAAGTTGTAGGTTATCAGTAACCATTCTTTTATACATGGCTCCAAAATTAAAACTAAAACCCAATACATCAGACCTATTAAATGTTCGGGTGCCGTACTGTAGGTCGCTTTTTTGAGTAGTGGCCGTGTTTTCTATCTTTCCGAAATTATAGTTTGCGTCAATACCTACACTAAGCTCTGTAGTTACTTGATAACCTAACGAAAGATAAGCTCGGTTTAGCCCTCCACTGCCTTCATATTGGGTAAGCCCGTCTGGCAATTCTGAATTGAAATCATAGCCTACGGAAGTATATGGAATTACTCCAAAACCTATTCCGAATTTTCCCGTGGGAATACCCATCGCAATATAATCAAGCGTTGTGGTAGAAGTATTTTGGCTATCGGTTTCTGTTTTCTGCTTTGACGCTTTATGACTGCCTCCCACTGAAAAATTAATCAATCTTAAACCTGCATATGAAGCAGGGTTTTGAAGATTAATATGGATACTATCAGAAAAAACGCCCAAACCTCCCATAGATCTATTTTCAGCGGTTCCGCGAAATTTTAAGGTTCCTATACCATAATATGAATATGGAGATGTGGTTCCTTCCTGGGCCACTGTTACACCTGCAATAAGTATAAATAAACCGACTACTATTTGTCTAAACATCAATGTTTGTTATATTCTAAAATATGGTTCAAGCCCTCCAATAAAAAATTTGAGTTGGCAAAGATGTCATTTTTTATGGTTTCTCGCAAAAAATGTGCGTCTCCTCCTGTTAAAATAACTGTTAAATTGTCGTAATTTTTTTTATAAGCTTCAATAAAGCCCTCTATTTCGTACAAAACCCCATTCACTACGCCCGAATGTATAGACGTAGCTGTAGTGTTGCCTATAAATAACTTAGGATTGTTTGCCTCCAATAATGGTAGTTTATCAGTAAATGTATGTAAAGATTTATATCGCAATAACATACCGGGAGAAATGGCTCCTCCAAAATATTCGTTTTCAGAATTCAGAAAATCATAGGTAATACATGTTCCTGCATCAATTACCAAAACATTTTTTTGAGCGTATAGATGTGCAGCTGCGCTTACCAATGCAATACGGTCAATTCCCAATGTTTGGGGCGTGCCGTACCTATTAGTAAAGGGAACTTTTGTTTCGTGGTTTAAAAATAAAACACTACAGTATTGCTGTATTTTTGAATACTGATGTTCTGAAAGATTTGAAACTGAAGAAACAATGCAATCTGCAATAGCTGGAAAGTTTTCAAAAAATTCAGCAAGTGTGGCCAAAAAATCTGATTTAACACAGGTTTTTTTATGCTTTAAAATTCCAGAATCAAACACGCCAAGCTTTACCAACGTGTTCCCAACATCAATTACGAGATTCATTTTTGTGAATAAGGCGATAAAAATACAACTACGCTAATGAAGTAATTGTTAAGGCTCTATTAAATTGAAGAAGATAATCTTTTTATTTTTTTAATTATTGTTTTGCAAAAACGAAAATAGCTTTATATTTGCCGTCTCAATAATGGTGCCTTAGCTCAGTTGGTAGAGCAACGGACTGAAAATCCGTGTGTCCCTAGTTCGATTCTTGGAGGCACCACAAAAACCCGAAACAACTGTTTCGGGTTTTTTGTTTTAAAATATTTGTTTAGAGTTTATTGCTTCATCATTTCACCAAAAGGAATAATTGTCCCAAACCCTTTTTCCTTGAAATAATCCATTTCATTTTCCTCTCCAGTAGCCAAAACAAAATCTCCGCCCCAAGCCCCCAAACTCTTTATTGCTCTGGAATAATCACTAAAAAGTTGCTCTTTGATTGTGGGGAGTTTAATATTTTTTGAAATGATTTCTTCGTGGACATTCATCAATTTTTCAAAGTCTGAAAGGGAATAACATACCAACAATTTATTGCTGATATCTGAAATTCTTTGAAGGACTTTTTTATCTACTGAAGTCTTTTTAAATCTCGTAACCTCTTTTTTGCTGTCCTGTTTTTTATTTAAGTGCACAAAAAATAAAGACCGCGTAAAATCCCACGGAAGATGTATTTTTCTATATTCAGGATTTCCATTTTTCAACTCATATAAAATAGGAGTGTCATTTTGTGCGGCGGCAATATCATAACCACTGCCGCCAAAACTATTGGCGAGTAGCGCAAAGCCGTCTACACCTGCCCACTGTGCAATATTATTTATTAATGTTGAAGAAGTGCCCAAACCCCAATTGCGCGGAAAATCCAGTTTTGTTTTTACATTAAACCCATTTTGTTCCAAAAGAAATGTGGGATTTAGTTTTCTGGCTTCACAAAGTATTTTTGAAAGCGTTTTTGAAATGTTATTCCTGTTTTTTGAGACTTCTAAATTTTTTAAGTCAAAATAATCTTCAAACCAAACAGATCCATTTTCGTCATAGCTTTTCCAGTAAATTTCTTTTTTTTCTGAAAAATCAACTTCCAAAGATTGCCCATATTTAGTGGGAATGGCCAAGGCCGTTGCTCCTTTCAGCACCACATATTCGCCCGTTAACAATAATTTTCCGTTGCTGTGGAACTTTTGCATAATTATTTTCTCAACTTTTCTAGAAAAGAAACTACAGCGCTATGTGAAACCGCATTTTCTTTAAAATAGTCCATCGCTTTTTCTTTTTCTTCTTTAGTAGCTTTTAATTGATTCAAAATATTCATCAAGTGCATTTTCATATGTCCTTTTTGGATTCCGGTTGTTACCAAAGAACGCACAGCGGCAAAATTTTGCGCCAGTCCGGCGACTGCCAAAATCTCCATCAATTGCTTTGCATCGGGTTTTTGAAGAATTTCAAAAGCCAGTTTGGTCAATGGGTGAAGCGACGTCAATCCACCAATGGTACCTACTGCCAGAGGCAATTCAATCCAAAAAGTAAAAACCCCCTCTTCAATTTTTGCGTGTGTCAAACTGCTGTAATAACTGTTTCGGGCAGCGTATGCGTGTACGCCGGCTTCCACAGCGCGAAAATCATTTCCTGTTGCCAAAACCACCGCATCCACTCCGTTCATAATTCCTTTGTTATGTGTTACGGCACGCCGCGATTCTGTTTTGGCGATTTCAATGGCGCGTACAAACTTTTCAGCAAATTGCCTGCCTTCGTAATGTTTTGTGGTAAGTTCCTCCACTTTGCAGCTTACTTCCGCACGCACCAAACACTCAGGAACGTAATTAGAAAGAATGCTCATAACCACTTCCGGATAGGTTTCTTTTTTTTGGAATGTTTCAAAATTTTGGGCTTCTTCCTCAAAAGTATGCGCCATCTGCTCCAAACAACTGTTTATGAAATTAGCCCCCATGGCATCTAAAGTTTCAAAAGTAGCGTGAATGTAAAAATAACCTTCTAAAATATGCGATTTATCTACTAATGAAAGATCCAACAGTCCGCCACCACGCGCTTTCATGTTTTTTTCAATGGATTCAATACTGTTGCGAAGTTTTGGTTTTACAACTTCAAAGAATGTTTCCATGCTTTTTTCATCTCCGTAGAAATTGAAATGAATTTGCCCGTTCTTTTCAGTAGAAATCACGCTGGTCTTAAAACCTCCACGTTCCAACCAAAATTTCGCGGCATTGCTAGCGGCAGCTACCACTGAACTTTCTTCCGTTACCATGGGCAGGGCAAATAGTTCTCCGTTAATCAAAAAGTTAGGTGCAATGCCAAAAGGCAGGTAATAGTTGGAAAGGGTATTCTCTATAAAATCGTCGTGAAGTTGCTGCAATTGTGCATCTTCATTCCAATACTTTTTTAGAATTTGAACGGAATCAGAATTGCTTTGCAAGTAATTTTTTGCAAGCCAATCAATTTTTTCGGCTTTTGTTTTTTTTGAAAATCCAGAAACAGGTTGGTTCATTTAAATAAGTGTCATTTAGTGGCAAAGATAATGTTTCAGTGTGGTTTCTTCGGAATCTTGTAAAAAGAAAAGGTTTTTAAGAACTAAAATTTGTTCTTAAAAACCCTTTCCATTCAACTTAAAACGAAATATCCATGATCAAATTAAAATATATCGATGGATTTCCATTTGGAGATTTCCACTGTCAAAAAATTGAGACAGCGGAAAAGTCAATTTATTTTAAGCTTCTTTTTTTTGTGCGTCTTTGGTCGGTTTTGGGCGGATATTGAATTTTTTGCGTCTCGGTCTCAATTTTCCGAAACTTCCAATGTTTATCTTTCCACGTTTAGTTTTTTTGTCACCTTTACCCACTATTTTTTGTTTTGTTGTTTTTTAATGGTTTTCTTATCTATATCAAACTCATTAGTTTGCTTATTGGTCTTTCCAGTTGGGTTTGTTGGATGTTTTTGCTCTGTATCTCTTTCAAATTTCTTAGCCATAGTATTATTTTTTTCGTTTATAATTGAATACCTAAAATAGAGAAACCAAATCACAAATTCCCTTAAACCATTGCTAAAGAATGGTTAAACCTTCCAAATTGAACCCACAAACGCTGAAATTCCTGCTATTTCTTTTTCTGAAAGCATTTTAATAAACGCACTCCCAATGATTGCGCCTTTTGCATATTTTGTTGCTTGCTGAAATGTTTTGGAATTATTTATTCCGAAACCAACAATCTGTGGATTTTTAAGTGAAAGCGAAGCAATTTTTTTAAAGTATTCTTCTTGAGCATTTCCAAAACCTGAAGAGGTTCCGGTAACACTCGCGCTGCTCACCATATAAATAAAGCCTTCGGAAGCTGCGTCAATCTGCCGGATGCGTTCGTCGGAAGTCTGGGGCGTGATCAAAAAGATATTTAATAACCCATATTTTTTGAAGATTTCAACATAATTTACCTGAAATTCCGACAACGGAAGATCGGGTAGGATCAAACCGTCAATACCAACTTCAGCACATTTTCGGCAGAAATTTTCTATCCCGAATTGAAGCACCGGATTGAAATACCCCATAATTATCAAAGGAATGGAAACCGTTTTTCGAATATCTTTCAATTGCTGAAAAAGCAAACTTGTAGTCATTCCATTTTCCAAAGCCTTTTGCGAAATCGCCTGAATCGTTGGTCCATCGGCCAACGGATCGCTAAAGGGCAAACCGATTTCAACCATATCTACACCATTGTTTTCCAACTGTTGAAGAATTTCAACGGTGTCTTCCAATTTTGGGTAGCCTGCGGTGAAATATATTGAAAGGAGTTTTTTATTTTCTAAAAGTTTGTTTTGAATTCTGTTCATCTTATAAATTGAAATGTTTTATATATGTATCCAAATCCTTATCCCCACGGCCGCTCAAATTCACAATAACCACATCGTCCTTTTTAAATTTTCTGGTCTCAAAAATCGCCAACGCATGGCTGCTTTCAATGGCGGGAATAATGCCTTCAAGTTTGCAAAGCTCCAGTCCTGCCTGCATTGCTTCGTCATCAGTAATTGATATAAATTCCCCGCGGCCACTTGCAAAAAGATGGGCGTGCAGAGGTCCGACCCCTGGATAATCCAAACCTGCGGAAATAGAGTAGGGCTCGGTAATTTGTCCGTCATTAGTCTGCATCAACAACGTTTTACTACCATGAATAATCCCCACTTTTCCCAAAGCCGAGGTTGCCGCGCTTTCGCCGCTGTCAATGCCTTTTCCCGCGGCTTCAACTGCAATAATTCCGACTTCCGCTTTATTCAAATAATGATAAAAAGCCCCTGCGGCATTGCTTCCGCCACCCACACAGGCTACCACAAAATCTGGATTTTCACGTCCTTCTTTTTCTTTGAGCTGTGTTTTTATTTCTTCTGAAATTACGCTTTGAAACCGTGCCACCATATCAGGGTACGGATGCGGACCAACAACACTTCCAATTATATAATGTGTGTCAATTGGATTGTTTATCCAATCTCGAATAGCTTCATTTGTGGCATCTTTTAGTGTTTTGCTGCCACTGGTGGCGGGCACCACTTTTGCGCCCAGCATTTTCATTCGGGCTACGTTTGGTGCCTGCCGTTTTATATCGATTTCACCCATAAAAATGATGCATTCCAAACCCATTAAAGCACAAACCGTTGCGGTTGCAACTCCGTGCTGTCCGGCGCCTGTTTCGGCGATTATTCGGGTTTTTCCCAACCGTTTCGCCATTAAAATCTGGCCGATGGTATTGTTTACTTTGTGTGCGCCGGTGTGGCAAAGATCTTCGCGCTTCAAATATATTTTTGTACCGTATTTTTCCGAAAGACGTTTCGCGAAATAAAGCGGTGTTGGCCGGCCCACGTAATCTTTCAGCAGTTGTCGGAATTCCTTTTGAAAAGATTCCTCGGCCATTATCTTTAAATAATTCTGCCGAAGTTCTTCCACATTTGGGTACAGCATTTCGGGAATGTATGCGCCGCCAAACTCGCCGTAATAGCCTTTTTCGTTTACGTTATAATTCATTTTTTAGTATTGAGTATTGAGTATTCAGTTTTGGTTCTTGTGTCTTTGTTCGTGGTTCATTTCAGTCGTGTTTCAATATTTCGATAAATACTTTTAAAGCTGAAACATCTTTCATTCCCGGCTCAGTTTCAAACCTACTGTTCACATCAATTGCGTGGATTGGAAGGTTTGTTTTCAATAATTCTTTAAGGGAATCAATTTCTTGCAAACCAATTCCA
Source organism: Aequorivita iocasae (assembly GCF_016757735.1). Lineage (NCBI taxonomy): Bacteria > Pseudomonadati > Bacteroidota > Flavobacteriia > Flavobacteriales > Flavobacteriaceae > Aequorivita > Aequorivita iocasae. The sequence continues at coordinate 462,981 of NZ_CP068439.1, read as the reverse complement.
CCGCTTAAAATGAATGGTTTTTTTGAAGGATAATTTTTAAGAATTTCCCAATTGAAAGTATAGCCGTTTCCACCTTTTTCGGTTCCTTTTGTGTCAAAAAGAAATGCATCCACTTTTTTTTCAAAAACCGATAATTGCCCAAAATCAAAATTATCATCAACGCTAAAAACCTTCCAAATCAATACATCTGGACAATACAAAGTCAAATAACCCTGCAAGTCGAGCACATATTCTTTCGTTTCATTTCCGTGAAGTTGGATTACATCCAAAGAATACTTTATGCATAATTCAATAATTTTTGAAACTTTTTCGTCCACAAAAACACCAACTTTCTTTATTCCGAGTGGAAGTGAAGAAATTTCACCTTCAAAAAAACGCGGACTTTTATCATAAAAAATGAAACCCAAATAATCTGGCTGAAGCTCGGCAACTCCAGCAATGTTGTGTGTAATTCCGCAAATTTTCAGCAATGGTTTCATCTCAGTTTTTCTATAAATTGTTTTGCGGTTTCGCCGGGATTTTCGGTTTTCATAAAATTTTCACCAATCAAAAACCCTTCAAAACCGTAGGTTCTCAAATCTTTTATTTTCTCCACATCGCTAATTCCGCTTTCGGAAATTTTTAAGAAATCGGGTGGAATTTCTTCGGACAGTTTTTTGCTGATGTCGATATTTACCTTGAAATTTTTAAGGTTTCGATTGTTTACGCCAATCATATCCACATTGGGCAAAAGTGATTTTTGAAGCTCTTCGGAATTGTGGACTTCCAATAAAACATCGAGTTTTAAATTTTTTGCCAAAAAAGAAAACTGTTTCAATTCTTCCGCTGAAAGGCAAGCCGCAATCAACAAAATAGCATCGGCACCGTAAGCTTTTGCCTCGTAAATCTGATAGGGATCGATGATGAATTCCTTCCGTAGAATAGGAATGGAAACCGTTTTTTCAGCAACCAAAAGATCATCGAGCGAACCACCAAAAAAGTTGGAATCCGTTAGAACCGAAACTCCTTTTGCGCCGGCATTTTCATAGCCCGAAACCACTTCGGGCAACAAAACCTTGTCGTTAATCACCGATTTGCTGGGCGAACGGCGTTTGTGCTCGGCAATAATTCCCGTTGTGGAAATTCGCAAAGCCTCCGCCAATGATTTGGTTTCCTTTGCAAAAAGTGGAAATTTCTCCAACAAACGAGTTGGGATTGCTTCTTTTTTTGCGACAACTTCTTTTTGTTTGTAGGCTGTTATGTTATCTAAAATTGTCATTTTTGAGTATTGAGTATTGAGTATTGAGTATTGAGTATTGAGTATTGAGTCGTGGTTCGTGTTTCTTGGTTCCTGATTCTGCTTTAATTTGATAATTCCTGCAATTTCTTTAATGAATTCAGGGCTTTTCCAGATTGTAAAGATTCTTTGGCTTTTTCAAAACCATCTTTAATTGTACAATTTTGAACTACAGAAATCGCCATTGCGGCATTTGCGCAGACCACATTATTTTGGGCTTCGGTGCCATTTCCGTTTAAAATATTCAGAAAAATTGTTGCAGAATCCTTCACCGTTTCGCCACCGAATATTTCAGATTCCTCAATCTGCTTCACCCCGAAATCTGAAGCATTCAAAATAGTTTCCGAAGCTTTTGAAATCACTTTTACTGTTCCTGTCAGCGAAATTTCATCATAGCCATCCATTGCGTGCAGCACAGCGTAATTTTTCTCGCTTTTTTGATAGAGATAACCATACATTCGTGCCAATTCCAAATCGAAAACGCCGACCAATTGGTTTTTCGGAAAGGCTGGATTCACCATTGGCCCGAGCATATTGAAAAAAGTTTTTACGCCCAATTCCTTGCGGATTGGTGCAACATTTTTCATCGCAGGGTGGAAGAGTGGCGCGTGCAACACGCAGATTCCCGCTTCGTCCAAACAACGCTTTAAAAAATCCTTTTCATTACTGAATTTTATTCCCAACGCTTCCATCACATTACTACTTCCGCTAACGGATGAAACCCCGTAATTACCGTGTTTGGTAACTTTGACACCAGCGCCTGAAGTTACAAATGATGCCAATGTTGAAATATTAAACGTATTCTTTCCGTCACCGCCCGTACCGCATAAATCGATGGAGTTGTATTCGCTGAAATCTACCGCCAAACACAGGTCCAACAAAGCATCTCGAAAACCTTCCAGTTCTTCCAAACTCACATTCCGCATCATGTAAACCGTCAAAAAAGCGGCAATCTGGCTTTGGTTGTATTTCCCTTCGGAAATGTTTACCAAAACAGTGCGAGCCTCAGTTTTGCTGAGTTGTTCGTGGTTTATTAACCTATTTAAAATCTGTTTCATTTAGCTTTCAATCCAATTTTTAATAATCTGTTTGCCCATTGGAGTAAGCACACTTTCGGGGTGGAACTGTACTCCGCAAATGTCATAAAGCTTATGACGGACGGACATAATCTGCCCATTTTCATCTACGGAAGTGATTTCCAAAACCTCTGGAAAATCTTCTTTTGAAACAACCCAACTGTGGTAACGGCCTATTTCGAATTCCTTTTCAATTCCTTTGAAGAGAGGTTCATCTTCCTTTATAATTGTGGCCGTTGTGGCAACGCCGTGAAAAACCTTGCTCAAGTTCTCCAGCTTTCCACCGAAAACTTCCCCGATTGCCTGTTGCCCCAAACACACGCCAAAAATAGGTTTTGAGGTTGCGTATGTTTGGATCACTTCTTTCAGCAAACCTGCTTCCTCTGGAATTCCGGGGCCCGGTGAAAGCAGGATTTTATCATAGTTTTCTGCTTCTTCAAGCGAAAATTTATCATTACGTTTTACGGTTACCTCACAATCCAATTCTTCTAAATAATGAACTAGATTGTAAACAAAACTGTCGTAATTGTCTATTACCAATATTTTCATAGCTATATACTTTCCGCTAATTCCAGCGCTTTTGTAAGTGCGCCGAGTTTGTTATAAACTTCCTGTAATTCATTTTCCTCATTGCTTCCAGAAACCACACCAGCGCCCGCTTGGTAATGCAATGTGTGGTTTTTGCTCATAAATGAGCGAATGATAATCGCATGGTTAAAATTACCTTTGAAATCCATAAAACCGATGGCGCCACCGTAAAATTCACGGCTTCTGTTTTCATATTTTTCCAAAAGTTGCAGCGCTTTGTGCTTTGGTGCGCCACTCAAGGTTCCAGCGGGAAAAGTATCGGCGACAATCTGCATTGTTGAAGTATTTGGATTTTTGGTAGCAGTAACTTTACTCACCAAATGGATTACGTGCGAAAAAAACTGAACTTCCCTATAATTTTCAACTTTCACATTTGTACCGTGTCGGCTTAAATCGTTTCGCGCCAAATCGACCAACATTACGTGTTCGCTGTTTTCTTTTTTATCCTCAGCAAGTTTTTTGGCGAGTTCGGCATCCTGCTCATCGTTTCCCGTGCGTTTGAAAGTTCCCGCGATTGGGTGGATTTCTGCAGTATTTCCTTTTACAACCAATTGCGCCTCGGGTGAACTTCCGAAGATTTTAAAATTTCCGTAGTCAAAATAGAAAAGGTAAGGTGAAGGATTTACGCTTCGCAAAGCCCTGTAAACATTGAATTCATCACCAGTAAATTTTTGCGAAAACCGCTTGCTCGGTACAATTTGGAACACATCGCCGCGCTGACAGTGCTCCTTGCATTTTCGGACTAAACTCTTAAAATCTTCATCGTTTAAATTGGTAGTGCGCTCCCCATTTCTCTGAAAAAGATATTCAGCAAAACTTTTCGATTTTAAAATCTGCTCTATCTGTGGAATATTATTTTCAGCTTCAAATGTGTGGGCAAAAATATACGCTTCGTTATTGAAATGATTTATCGCGATGATGTTTTGGTAAACCGCATAAAACAAATCGGGCATTTCAAGATTTTCCTCTTTTTTGTGAAGTTCAATATCCTCAAAATAACGCACGGCATCAAATGCCATAAAACCGAAAAGACCATTGTTTATGACCTTGAAATTGCTTTTTTCCGAAGAAAAGGAGGCAGCAAATTCGTTCAAAATAGTTGGAACACTCGGTGAACATCCCCCTAAATCCCCCTTCGAAGGGGGACTTTTTAAATCAATAATTGTATTTTTTCCATCGGGAAATTGCTGAAAAATGGTTTCATTCTGAACTTTTATGGAAGCAATTGGGTTAAAGCAGATGTAGCTGAAACTATTGTCATTGGCGTGATAATCGCTACTTTCAAGCAAAAGGCTATTCGGGAATTTATCGCGCAAGCGCAAATACACCGAAACCGGCGTAAGCGTGTCTGCCAGCAGTTTTTTTGAATATGTTTTTAAATTGTATTTCATTTCGTAAAATATTTGAATAAAAAAAGGCTTGTCGTGATTGACAAGCCTTTTCGTATATTTTATACTACAGGTGTTCCGCTCACGAGGTTTTCCGTAAGTTTTTCCACCACCAAGTATTTTGTGTAAAATTGTTCATTATTTCGTTGCGAATATAGATATTTTTTTGAAAAAGGATTCCCAATATTGTAAACTTTAAGAATAAAGTTTTAAAGTGTAACAAACTCCAAATACGCAACACTACTAATCAAACGTTAACGCATAAATGAAATCAACTGAATTTCAATATTTTTGGCCGATGAAAATAGGGGTAATTATATTTTTTTCAATTTTAATTTTTTCCTGTGGGGAAAATAATGAACGCCAATCGACAGGTTTGGTTTCAGAACTTGCCGAAGTTAAAAACCTTCAGAATAATGATGAAAATCCCAATTCAGGAAAGATAATTTCCTTCAATTTTGACCAACTTGAGAAGAAATATTTTCAAAAGAATAACGATTCAATTTATGTGATAAATTTTTGGGCCACGTGGTGCAAACCTTGCGTAAAGGAACTGCCCGCTTTCGAAAGAATTTCTGCGGATTATTCTTCTAAAAAAGTAAAGGTACTTTTGGTTAGCCTTGATTTTGCTGATAAAATTGAAAGTCAAGTAATTCCTTTCAATAAAAAGAATAACATAAAGTCTGAAGTTGTATTATTGGATGATCCGGACGCTAATAATTGGATCCCGCGGGTTTCAAAGGAGTGGAGCGGCGCCATTCCAGCAACAATTATTTATAATAAAAAGAAAAGGAAATTTTACGAACAAAGCTTCACTTTTGAAGAACTTGAAACTGAGTTAAAAGCATTTTTAAAAAAATAAAAAATATGAAAACAATCAAAATATTTGGTGGCTTGGCCTTGGCGGCAATAGGTTTTATCGCTTTAAGCAGTTGTAAAAACGAACCTACAAACGATACCGCTGAAGTTGCGGTAAACCAAAAAGTACAACCTGTATTTACTGAAATCCCTACTCCAACTGCAAATTATGGCTACAGCATTGGCGATGAAGCAACTGATTTTAAATTGAAAGACGTAAATGGTAAAATGGTTTCCCTTTCAGATTATAAGGATGCCAAAGGGTTTATCGTGATTTTTACCTGCAATACCTGCCCATTCGCGGTTGCGAGCGAAGAAAGAATTGTTGGTTTGGACAAGGAATTTAAAGCCAAAGGTTATCCCGTAATAGCTATAAATCCGAACAATCCTGCCGTTCAGCCCGATGATTCGTACGAGTTGATGCAGCAAAAAGCGAAGGAGGCCGGGTTTACCTTTCCCTATTTATTTGATGAAAGCCAAACGGTTTATGCCAAATATGGCGCCACCAAAACGCCCCACGTTTATCTACTTCAAAAGGAAGATGGAAAAAACATCGTAAAATACATTGGTGCTATCGATGATAATGTACGTAACGTTTCTGAAGTGAAAGATCGCTTTTTGGCGAATGCCGTAAATGAATTGCTGGCGGGCAAGGAGGTTTCAGTAAAAGAAACCAAGGCCATTGGCTGTTCTGTAAAACAATAATAGCTTTGCACATAATTATTAAAAACCGGAAACATTTGTTTTCGGTTTTTTTATTTATAAACCCTTGGCATTTATTATTTTTACAAAAAAAAATTACAATATGGCAGACTTGACCCAAGAACAGTGGAGCGAACAGCTTAAGAACGATGACAATGCAGTAATAATTGATGTGCGTACCGATGCTGAATTTGAAGAAGGATATATTCCAGGAGCGGTACAGATAGATATTTATAACGGCGCTGAATTCCTTAAGCGTGTAAAGGAGTTGGATACACAAAAAAATTACTATGTTTATTGTCGTTCTGGCGGAAGAAGCGGTCAGGCTTGTATGCTAATGAACTCTATTGGTATAAAAAATGCATACAATTTAAAAGGTGGAATTATGGAATGGGATGGTGAAATAACAGATTAAAAAATATCTTATTATGAAAAATATAGCTTTTCTTTTTGGATTAACAATGTTGCTTTTTTTTACGTCATGTAAAGAAAATACAACTGCACAGCAAATTAAAGTAATTTCCCCAGAAGAGGTTTATAAAGCAGTAAATGATAATCAAAACCTTCAACTGGTTGATGTACGTACCCAAGAAGAATATGGGGAAGACCATTTGAAAACTGCCCAGAATATTTGCGTAACAGACGATGATTTTAAGGAGAAAGTTGCCAAACTTGATAAAAATGAACCTGTTTATTTATACTGCAGAAGCGGCAAAAGAAGCGCTAGAGCGGCCCAAATAATGAAGGATATGGGCTTTAAGGAAATCTATGATATGGAAGGCGGCTTTTTGAATTGGGAGAGTCAAGGTCTTCAAACAAAAAATTAAAAGCCTGTTAATTGCTTTCCTAATTTTTTAACTCATTAGAGGAATATAAGTTAAACTCTCGCTAAAAAGAGTTTTTGTAAAAATTATATATAGTTACTTTATGTATCTTACTTGTGCGAATAAAGAAGTTATGAAAGAAATAAAAAATAGGATACAACTAAAAATGCACCAACTTGTGGCGCATAGTTGCAATTTCGATATTCGTCCTACAAAGGAATTTGAACAACTGCATGTGTCTTTGCTTAAGTTTTATTTCAACGCTGTTGATGTAAATATTGATTATCAGGAAGAATTAATTTCTATTTGGAATACCAAGCCATTAACCACAAATCCGTTACGACTTTTTGATATAAATGAAGCTATTGCAGATTTGGTGGGGTATACAAATTTGCAGGAGACTCTTGATGGTTGCATTGAAGACGGTCATCTTCAAACCAATTTTTATAAAAAACTACTTTTGAAATATGATGAATATCTTCCAAACGAAGATGATGCTATGAGTGCCTAATTTAATTTCCTATAAATTTAAACCCTGCGGAAATTAGACTGTAATGCAAGCCACTGTCACGCTTATAGTAATCATATTTTAAATCTACACTTTTCAGCCCAAAATTTGCCAATTTCAGCTTTGTAAAAATATCTGTATACCCAACTCCGAAACCGAATTGGTTTGCCGAAAATTCTGAAAGGTCATAATCTGAAGTGTAAAATTCATAGGTTGACAAAGCTGTTTCATATGGATAAAAATAGTCTGCCGCAGTCTGGTTGTAAAAACGATAGCTAGGATATAAAGTGAATTTATCCGAGATTTTTATAGGAACTTCAATACTAGCAGTGTGCGAGGCTATTCCCCAATCATCAAAATAGTAACGATAATAGGTTCTTAAAACAAACATTTCATTAATAAAATAATTCAACCTTCCGCCCACAGCAGTTTTAAATCGAGTATCCGGTAATCTCTCAATATCATCAGCCAGTTGAAAATTTTCACGAAAACGATCGGAAAGATCGCTAAAATAAACCCTTTGGAATGGTGTGGATAGAAGACCTTGCTGTTGAACCAGATCTAGAGAAAGCATCCCTTGAAGGTTTTTTGATAATATTTGTGAAAACCCAAATCCAAGTGAATAGGAGTTTCTGTTTTTCTTATCCAAACCAATAAAATTTGAAGACTCTCGCAACTCTATCGGGTATAGTAATTTCCAGGTATCCAAATATACATTGGCATGCACGCTTACTTCGGTATTCTTTTCATTAAAAAGTTTGGTATAGCTTCCGCCAAAACCTAATGAGAAATAATCATATTCCGAAGAAACGGAAACCTTGGCGCTCACAATATCATTTCGGTCATCGCTACTGTGGGAATAGCTAAAATTTCCACCTGCCCAAAGATCGCTTGCTGAAGCCCCTGATGACGCTACAAAAGGATCTGCTGGATTATTGCTGTCAAAAGGGTCTACGTTACTTGAGGATGCAGATGTATAGGCTGAAACGCCCGCATCTATTGTTAAAACATCATCGTCATTTAATGGAATAGCAACAACGATAGTTGGAGTAAAGTCTGTAAGTTTCTCAGTACCAATACCACCACTTACTGCAGCATTTTCACCATCTTGACTGTAGTAGCTTACAAGAAAATCTATTTCTGGGGCTTGTAGCACGCGTTTTTTGTAGGTTGAAGTTGAATCCTGGGCAAAAATTGTTGCCGAAAAAAGTAGGATAAATAAGCTGAATAGATTTTTCATAAAAACATCAATTACAGCCACAACCGCCGCCTGTTTTACCTCCGTTAGCTCCTGATGCAGCCTCGCGATATGCCTGCGCATTAATTTCAAACCTGTCAACGGGCTTGTCGCCCAAGACCATATCAGGGTCGTTTAAATTTACCTTTTGGTATTCTTTTACCACCGTGCAGGAACTTAAAAAGCCCATCAAAATTACACTTGAAAGTATTATTGCTTTTTTCATTATTTATGCGCTATTTCTATATTTTCAGAAGTGAAGATCTCACCTTTTTCATCAATAATGATACATTCTATTTTGGGGAGTTGATTGATAAAATCAATACCAACATCCTTTCCCATCACAAAAATTGAAGTGGCCAGGGCATCGGCAATTTCGGCTTTAGGCGCAAAAACTGTTGCGCTAATAATTCCAGTTGCGGGATAGCCTGTACGTGGATCAATTATATGTGTGTAACGGATGTTATTAAAGGTAACATATTTCTCATAATTACCAGAAGTTACTACAGCATTTTCGTTTAAAGGTAGCAAAGCAAAAGCCTTGCTTTTGTCCATGGGATTTGTAATTGCCACTTTCCAAAACTCTCCATCGGGTTGTGTTCCCCAAGTGTTCATATCGCCGGAGGCATTTATGATTCCGCCACTGACACCTTTTTCCATCAACAATTTTTTGGCTTTATCGGCCGCATAGCCTTTCCCTATGGCCCCAAAACCTATTTTCATTCCCTCCAACTTCAAAAAAACCGTCAAATTTTCAGGATCAAGTAGAATGTTTTGATAGCCCACTTTTGAAATGGATTGTTTTATGGCTTCCTCGGAAGGCATTTGAGTCATACTGCCGTCAAACTTCCAGATTTTGTCCATCGAGGCAAAACTGATATCAAAAGCACCATCGGTCAATTTTGAAATTTCAACGGAGCGGCCAATCAAATTGTAGAGTTCTTCATCAACCTTTACAGGTTTTATGCCGGCATTTCGATTTATTTCTGAAGTCTGTGAAGCAGGATCCCAAGAGGAAATAAGTTTTTCAATACGGGTTATTTCAACAACAGCCGCGTCAATGTAAGTGTTTGCTTCGATGGAATCTGTTGCTATCACTGTAATTTCAAAACGGCTGCCCATCAATTTTAAAGTCCGTTTGAAAATTTCTTGTGAGAATGTAAAATTCACACAAAGCAGTGCTATTAATATAGGAATTGCTTTTTTCAAATTATTTCACAAACGATTCAAGTTTTTCGATATATGCAGCGGGGGTAGTTTTTTCATAACCTGCTTCGCCTAATACGTTGCCTTCGTTATCAAGAACAACTACAAAAGGAAAGTAACCTTGCTTGTTGTATTTTTCAGCAAGCTGATTGTTTTTTTGCTGCTGGACATCGGGAAGGGAGTTTTTCTTTTTTCTGGGAAAATCTGCTTGCAACATAACAAAATGGTCTTTTGCATATGCTTTGAATTCTTCGGAACTCCATATTTCACGATCCAATTTTATACAGGGGGCGCACCAATCGCTTCCTTGAAAAACAAGGACTATTGGGCGGTTTTCTTCAGAAGAAATTTGTTTTGCGGTTTCAAAATCGGTCTGCCATTCTTGGGCTGAAAGTTTAAAAGAGCAAAAAATTACAGCAACTAATAAAATGATTTTCTTCATAGGGGGTATCTAATTTTTTAATAACGTATTATATTCAAAATTAGTGCCGCGGTGAATTTAATTTGCCGCAAAATTTATCTACCTGTTTTGCTCATCTGCCGATGGCCCATAACTTCCCGGTACCGGAATATCCAATAATCTATAATACACCCCCAGTTGTGCTCTATGGTGTGTGATTTGGTTAAGACCGTGACGAATTGCTCCATATTTGCTCCATTCCATTATTTTTTGGCCGTTCATCCGTATGCTCCAATCAGGCGTTAAATCCTCTTCCGATGCACTTTCCAAAGCTTTTATGCCAGCTATATACTGTTTTTCCAACTGTTGTAGCAAATTTTCTTTACCGTCCATTTTTTCGGGGTGGTAGCCATCGGCAAAATCCAAATAGTCTGTATTCAATATCACCTGAGGCCAGCCAAAAATATCAACAATATGCGTAGTTAAATCCATTAGCTTCATGCTTTTCTTGTGTGGCGCATAATCGTTTTTATCCTTTGGAAAGTTATTCAGAAATTTTTTAGTGGTGTTGTATTCCTCAGTAAGTTCGTCCATTAAATTTTTTATAGTATCCATAGTTTTTCGGTATTAAAAAATGTATTTTCTTGCACAACTAATTTACCCATTTAAAAGCATTTTTTCAACAGGAAATTCCTGTAAATTTGCAGCCTAAATTTTTCTCAATTGGCAAGACAAATCACAGATACCATCGTAATGATTCGTCCGGTTGCGTTCCGAATGAACGAACAAACGGCAGTAAACAATTTTTTTCAGGAAGACATAGCGCTAAAGAATGCTGAAATTAATACCAAAGCCCAGGCAGAGTTTGATGCGTTTGTGCAAAAGTTACGAGGCGTGGGCGTAAACGTGATTGTTGAAAATGATGATTCAAGGATGGATACGCCAGATTCCATTTTTCCGAATAATTGGATCAGTTTTCACGAAAATGGCGATGTAGGTCTCTATCCCATGTTTGCCGAAAACCGCCGTCGTGAAAGGCGTGAGGAAGTTTTGATACGTTTAGAGAACGAAGGTTTCAAAATCAATAATATTTACGATTATACTCCTGCCGAAGACGAAGGCTTTTTTCTTGAAGGAACAGGAAGTATTTTGATGGACCGTGTAAACCGAAAGGCGTATTGCGCCCTATCACCACGCGCTGATGAAGAATTGCTTATTGAATTTTGTGAGGATTTTGAATACATGCCTGTAATTTTTACTGCAAACCAAACGGTGGATGGCAAGCGATTGCCTATCTATCACACAAATGTAATGATGTGCCTTGCGGAAGAATTCTGTGTGATTTGCTTGGACACGATTGATGATGCTAAGGAAAAGAAAAATGTGGTACAGCACTTAAAAACTGACGGCAAGGAAATTATCACAATCACCGAAGGCCAAATGCATCACTTTGCAGGCAATATGCTTCAAGTACAGGGGCGAGACAAAAAATATTTGGTAATGAGTGCAGCTGCACATAATAGTTTGTCGAAACAGCAAATTGCTGCCATAGAAAAACATTGTGAAATTTTAAGCAGTGACCTTCACACCATTGAAACTTGTGGTGGCGGAAGCGCTCGCTGTATGATGGCCGAAGTTTTTCTGCCCAAGGCTTAAGCTATATTTTTTGCTTTGGCTATATTTCGTATCATTCCACCAAAAATGAAATAGTGGAAGGGCAGCATCAAGTACCAATACAGTCTGCCCCACAAACCTTTGGGTCTAAAGGTGGCGGTCTGTATTAATTCATTGTTTTCATTAATGCAGAATTCCAGCCAGGCCTCGCCAGGAAGTTTCATTTCAGCAAAAAGTAGGAGTCTCTTACGTTCCCTATCAGCGTAGAGCACACGCCAAAAGTCCAGTGCATCACCTGTATAAATTTGGTCTGGGTGCGTTCTTCCGCGTCTAAGACCCACTCCACCTACCAATCTGTCCATAAATCCGCGGATTTTCCACAGTGAATTTCCATAGTACCATCCGCGTTTTCCGCCAATTGCCCATATATTGTTTAGCGCTCTTTCGGGGTCATCTACATTCAATACTTTTTTGTCTTTAAGACAACCATATTTTGGCACTTGGATATATTCTTTCAAATTTGAAATTCTTCCGGCCACTAATGAATCTTTCCAACTGGAAATCACGAGGTTTTGTTCAATTTTCAAAAATGCTTTTTTTATTGCTTCTTCGTATGAAATAGGCTTTATGTTTAAAATTTCCTGCAATTTATTATCTCTTGCCACAACTTCCATTTTCATGCTGTCCACGAGATTTACAGCGAGTTTATATGAAGTTGAAGTTACAAAATACAGCCAATACGAAGAAAGCCGTGGCGACATAACCGGAACCGAAATTATCCAAAGTTTCAGTCCCCGGATTTTTGAATATTTCATCAACATTTCCTTATAGGTCAATACATTCGGCCCGCCAATATCGAAAGATTGATTAAAACATTTTTCGTTATCCAATACGCCCGAAAGAAATGCAATCACATCGCGAATGGCGATGGGTTGGATTTTAGTCTTTAACCATTTTGGAGCGATCATTACAGGCAATTTTTCGCACAAATCCCTGATGATTTCAAACGATGAACTGCCGCTGCCCACAACAATTCCCGCACGTAGCACAGTAAGGTTATAGTTGCCTTTGTATAAAATTTCCTCTACTTTTTTTCGGGAAGAAAGGTGTTTTGAAAGTTCTTCCTGATTTATAATACCACTTAAATATATAACCTGTTTTACAGTAGTGGAAGCCATATATTTATTGAAGTTTTCTGCAGATCGGGCTTCAACTTCATCAAAATTTTTGGTGGAGCCGCTCATCGAGTGTATTAAATAATAAGCGGCATCAATATCTTTTGGGAATGATTCGGTGTTTACTTCATCGGCAAAATCTACTTCAATTACGGTTACCTTTTTCGTGGTTTCCGAATCGAGCGGAAGCCTATTTTTGTCCCGGACGGCACAAATTATATCGTGTCCGTTTTCCAAAAGTTCGGGAAGCAATCGCATACCAATGTATCCATTGGCGCCTGTGAGTAGAATTTTCAATTTAAAATATTTTGTTTAAAGATAAATTTTAATAATTAAACAATAGTTAAAAACCCGTTAAGTTGTTGCAGCGCATCTTTTTCAATGCGGTATCTTTAAAACTTCAACCAAATAAATCAAAAATCATGAAAATTTTAAAAATTGTATTGCTAATTGTAGGAGTGGTTTTGATTGTTTTTGGACTTTACAATGCTTTTGTTCCACAACAGGTTTTGGATATAGGCCCTTTGGAAGTAAATGCAAAGGAAGGATTGACCAATCAAACACTTGGAATGATTGGTATTGGGGTTTTGGCGCTTATTGCTAGCGCACTGCTTAAAAACCGTCGTTAATATTTAAAATTGAATGTTTTGAAGAATTGCAATTACGGCTGCACTGATATATTCCACACCTATTGAAATTACTATAAATCCAACTATTCTGGAAATAGCATTAATGCCCGAAGCACCTAAAAATTTGCTTATGTAGTGCGAACTTCTCAGAATAATAAATGTGGATAGCCCCACAGCCAATACAGCGAGAATTACCCAAAATATAGCTGCTGTTTTTTGATATTCCTGATTGAACGTTATCAATAGTGAAATGGAGCCAGGCCCTGCAAGCATAGGGATTGCAAGCGGAGTGAGCGAAAACTTTTCGCGTTTGTCCAAATCCTTTTGCACCCTTTTATTTTTCATCCCTTTGTGCTTTGAAAAAGTTCCCGTCAACAGCGCAAAGCCAGAGGTTACTATTATCATTCCTCCTGCAATCCGGAGTGCGTTCAAACTTATTCCGAAAAAGGCCAATAAATAGGTTCCGGCAAAGAAGGAAATGATTAAAATTACCACCACATTTATCGTGGTCAAAAGCGAGGTCTTGTTGCGTTCCTGAGTGCTTTCATCGCTCGTCAACCCTACAAATACTGGTACCGTACCCAATGGGTTTATTACTGAAAAAAGCGCGGCAAATACATATAAAAAAATGTCCATAGTTTTTTCGGCAAAGGACGTTTGGTTTTTGTGTTTGAAGATTACCAAAACTTTAAAAGAAAGTTATTTGATGGCTTCTAAAAATTCAAAATTCAAAATTGAAAATTCAAAATTCAAAAAAGTATCTTTGCACTCTAAAATTTTAGTATGACATTTCAGCAAACATTGGAAACCCAAATTAAAATCGCAGTCGAAAAACTGTACGGTGCAAAACTTGAATCGGTAGAATTACAGCCCACCCGCAAGGATTTTGAAGGCGATATCACCGCTGTTGTTTTCCCGATGTTGCGCGTTGTTAAAGGAAATCCTGTGCAAATAGGGGAGGCCATTGGCGACTATTTGGTTGAACATGTTTCTGAGATTGAAAAATTCAACGTTGTACAGGGCTTTTTGAACATTGTTTTGAGCGATTCGTACTATTTGAATTTTTTCAACTCCGTTCCTGATTTTTCTTCCTTCGGAAAAGTTCCGCAGGGTAAGGAAGCATTGATGGTAGAATATTCATCTCCAAATACAAATAAACCGCTGCACTTGGGGCACGTTCGGAATGTATTGCTCGGCTATTCCGTGGCAGAAATTGAAAAAGCTGCAGGAAAAAAAGTGTATAAAACACAAATCATCAACGACCGCGGGATACATATTTGTAAAAGTATGCTCGCTTGGGAAAAATTCGGAAATGGGGAAACTCCCAATAGTACTGATTTGAAAGGCGATAAACTTGTTGGGAACTACTATGTAAAATTTGATAAGGAATACAAAAAGCAAATAGAGGCTTTAAAAGCCGAAGGTAAAACTGAGGAAGAAGCAAAAGCCCAAGCGCCCCTTATTCTGGAAGCACAGGAAATGCTTAGAAAATGGGAGGCTGGCAATAAAGAAACCGTCGCGCTTTGGAATAAAATGAACGGCTGGGTTTACAGTGGTTTTGAGGAAACTTATAAATCCATTGGCGTAGATTTCGATTTTTATTATTACGAAAGCGATACCTATCTTTTAGGAAAAGATATTATAGAGGAAGGCTTAAAAAAAGACGTTTTTTTTATGAAGGATGATGGCTCTGTTTGGTGCGATTTGACCGAAGAAGGCCTTGATGAAAAACTTGTATTACGAAGCGACGGCACAGCGGTTTATATGACGCAGGACATCGGTACTGCCGTGCAACGCGTTAAAGATCACCCAGACGTTGGCGGAATGATTTATACCGTTGGTAACGAGCAGGATTACCATTTTAAGGTTTTGTTTTTGATTCTGAAAAAACTGGGTTACAGTTGGGCTAAAAATCTGTTTCATTTAAGTTATGGAATGGTGGATCTGCCCTCCGGTAAAATGAAAAGCCGAGAGGGGACGGTAGTTGACGCAGATGATTTGATTTCGCAAATGACTGAGACTGCTCGCACTATTTCGGAAGAACTTGGAAAGATTGATGATTTTTCAAAAGAAGAAAAGGAAGCACTTTACCGAATGATTGGTTTGGGTGCTTTGAAATATTACATTTTGAAAGTTGATCCTAAAAAACGGATTCTTTTCAATCCCGAGGAAAGTGTGGATTTTCAAGGAAATACGGGGCCGTTTATTCAATATACCTATGCGCGGATTCAGTCTATTTTACGAAAAGCGGCCGATGTCAAGTTGAGCGCTGTCGAAACTTTTATTGGTGAACAATTTGAAATACATCCAAAAGAAAAAGAGCTCATTAAAATTATCCAGCAATTCCCACATACTATCCACTTGGCGGCTGAGAATTACAGTCCTGCGCTTATTGCGAACTATACCTATGATTTGGTAAAGGAATTTAACAGTTTTTACCAAAATGTACCAATCTTAGCAACGGATAATGAAACAGAAAAAGCATTCCGCGTAAAACTTTCAAAAGCTGTGGGAGAGGTTATAAAAAGTGCTTTTGCTCTTTTGGGTATTGAAGTTCCCGAACGGATGTGATTTTAAAGTTTAATTTACGTAGAGCTTTTTACCGGCTTCTTCATATTGGTCACCACTTGTCCACTTAGGGGTTGTGGGGTCGTTCGCTATTAACCTTCCTGCCATCACATAGCTTTGAAAAAATTTCAGCAAATAGTCATAGTCCAGCGTGTCTGCCTCATCACTGGGTTGATGGTAGTATTTGGTAACGTCGCCATCAAAAGATTGAAATCCTAAAGAAAAAGTAGGCGCGGGAATACCTTTTTGAGCAAAAACCACGTTGTCGCTTCGGTCAAAAAGATTTTGTTCGGGAGCGGCATCATCTATTGCTTTTAATCCAAAAACAGTTGCGGCTTCTTTTATATTTGCAGCAGCAGTAGTCCTGGGTAAGCCTATAATTGAAATTACAGAAGTGTCATTATAGCCTCCATTGTCACTATTGAAACAATAAACCATTTTATTTAAGGGGAGCAATGGGTTTTCAACGTAATATTGACTTCCGAGCAAACCTTTTTCTTCCCCTGTGAAAAAAATGAATAAAGCCGAACGTTTGGTTGGATGTTTTGCGATGTTTTCGGCCATACTTAAAACTGTTGTGGTTCCTACTGCATTGTCCCTTGCACCATTGTATATGTCATCTCCATTTTCGTCTGGTTTACCGATGCCTACATGATCGTAATGTGCCGAATAAATGATGAATTCTTCCTTTAGTTTTGGATCAGAACCTTCCACCATGCCAATAACGTTTTGGGTAATGATTTCGGTTTTATCTTCTCCTTCCATCATCAATTTAATTTTTATATTATTTTTTTCTTCAAGCGATTTGGCAAAAATGTGATTTTCGTCCTGAACCCATAAATAACCAATATTTTTTTCATTACTATTTGACTTTTCTTTTTCAGCAATTTCTAAGCGCTCGTTATTAAAATTGTGATCAATGAAACTCCAGCTATTTTCGCTGGCATCTATTAACTCTATTACAGCAATGGCACCGTGGTCCTTGGCCAATTCCTCTTTTTTTTCTACCAGCCCGAAAGCGCCGCGGACATTGGTATTTTTGGGGCCACCAGAACGTACTACAATTATTTTCTCGGAGACATCTTTTCCTTTATAATCCTCTTCTAGGCCATAGCCCAAATAGATTCCTTGGGTGATGATTTCCATTTTATTTGGTTTTAAAACCACTTTTTTCTTGAGTTCCTTTCCGTCTATTGCCAAAACCAAACGTTTTATGGGGCTCACTTTGTTCAGTTTTATTTCTTGGAAATAGCTAGCTGTGCTTGATCCTTTCATTACATTTTTGGTTACCGGTTCTACTCCATAACTTCGAAGTGTATTAGCAAGGTAAGATGCCGCAATTTTATTTTCGGGAGTACCTGTTTGTCTTCCTTTCAAAAGATCGTCTGCTAGAAAATAAATGTGGCCCTCAATTTTGTTTTTGGAAACGGTAGCTTCAACTTTCTCCTTTTCGGTTTGGGAAAAGGTATTTATGAAGCAGCAAAATGTAATAGCAAGGATTGTAAATTTCTTCATAGGTTTTTTTAAAGTTTATGTTTTGTATTATTCTTAGTCTAAATGGTAAATTTCCATAATGTCTTTGAGAACCTTATCGAAATCAATTTTTAAATCAATCAATTTTCCGGTGGCCATATCCATGACCCAGCCATGTACGGTAAGGTTTCTACTTCGGTAGGCAATCTGAACATCAGCGGTTTTGATAACGTTTACACATTGTTCCTGCACGTTTAGTTCAACCAGTCTGCGGTATTTTTCTTCTTCGTCTTTTATATTATTCAATTCCTGCTTATGTAATCTATATACATCTCGAATATTTCGCAACCACGGATTTAAAATTCCCAAATCCTGGCTTTGCATTGCCGCTTTTACACCGCCACAACCATAATGGCCGCACACGATTATATGGTTTACCTTTAAATGGCTCACCGCATAATTGATGACGCTCATTGCGCTGAGGTCCAAATTGGAAACCATATTGGCGATATTTCGCAATATAAAAGCTTCGCCGGGTTTGGCGCCCATTATTTCTTCTGCGGTAACACGGCTGTCGCTGCAGCCTATATAAAGCACCTCGGGGTTTTGCCCTTCGGAAAGATTTTTAAAATAATTTGGGTCAAGCCCTAATTTCTCGTTTACCCAATTTTGATTATTCTTGAAAATTTGATCGATATTCATAGTTCATCTGAAGATTTATTTCAGAATTTAAAGATAGGGAAAGTTCGAAAAGAATTGAGAAAAGTTTTTAAACGGAACAATCAAAGGAGCTCTAACCACAATATGATCTTTATAGTTTTTTTGTTTTAATATCTTTTTGAAAAAAATTGAATTTTTAATTAATCTTTTATCACGTGCGGCGCCACTACGGTATGTTTTAAAATAACAAAGCTATCTACGGCAACACGATGTTTCTTGAAGTTTATAAACTGAATAAGAATTACCATAATAACGGGCATAAGGGCGATAACAAGAAAGACGATTTCCCAGTTGAAATTAGTTTTCAAGACACCCAACATTGCAGCTCCGGCTGCACGCCCCATGTTTGAAAGTGCCATATAAAGCGTAAATTGTGTAGCTGCAACCGTTTTCCAGCAAAGATGCATGGCCGAGGCGAACATTGCAATACATAAAAAAGTGTATAGCGTATAATAGGATAGGATGAAGGCATAAATAATTATATTATTGCTCCATAAATTATTTAGGGATGCAAATACGGCAATAAGAATGGTTAAGAAACTTAAATACACCGAAAGCATTTTAATTTTCCCAAAATAATCTACCAAATAACCGCCAATAAACATGCCCAAAAATCCTCCTACCACTGTGGTAATAGAGAATACATTTGAAAAGGAAGAATTGGTCCACCCCAATTCCTGTATGCTGAAAATAGGTAAAAGTGTATCTATAAGCCCAAACATCAAGCCTACGGCAAATATCCCGAAGGCAAACACCAAGCTCGACTTTAATCTTACAACTTTATAGAGGCTTCTAAAAATTTGCTTCCAGCTCTTCAACTGTGTTTGTTTTGAATCTGGCGAAACTTTACCATTTGTCCATGGCATTGTTTTTTCGCCAGGCCGTTCCCTAAAATAAATTGGGAAAAGCATAATAGTTGCGACTGCGATGGAGAGGGAAGAAATAGCTGTTGAAAAACCAAAATTATTAATAAGCCAAGTACCTATAATCAACGAAGACGAAATGCCAATGGTTTTGGTTCCCCACATCAGGCCATTGGCTCTTGCTTGTTCGTTTTCCGGAATTACATCTACAGCCATTCCATCCGTTGCCACGTCCTGAAATGCTCCAAAAAAACTGATGAAAAAGCCAGCAGTCATTAAAGCGGAAAGATTGTTCAAGGGATCTGGAACAAATCCAATAATTAGAAAGCTTATAATTAAACCAAGCTGTCCGAAAATGACCCAGGGCCTTTTTCTACCCATTGCCAACAAGGTAAAACGGTCCATTAAAGGCGCAATGATAATTTTAAAACTCCATGGAATTCCAATCACTCCCACATACGCTGCGATTTCCATAGCAGATTTTCCGTTCATTGCTAACCAAGCAGGTATTGCAAAATAGGTGATACCCTCTGGAATTCCCTGTGCAATGTACAGTGCCGAAAAGGTAATGTACCTTGTTAAGGCATTATCGGTTAGCGCTCTTCCTAATCTTGTTTTTTTTATTGTAGTTTCTTTTGCCATGATTTTAGGTTTTAAAGGGAGGATTGAATTCTCCTTTTTTAATTAGGGACATGGGGAAACTGTCTTTTCTGCTTAAATTTTTTCCATTCGGCGAAATTTTTCACTTCGTGTTGAAGTATATAGTTGATTGGGAAATTACATTTTCTCTGCCTCTGCCAATTTTTTGGTGTTCACATATTGCTGAAAAGCAACTATTTTCCCATTTTTTAATGTCCAAAGATGTGCGGCTTGTACATCATATATTTTACCGGTTTGTTTGAATTTTCCCTCATACCGAAGCGTTGCCAAAACCTGGTTGTTGTCCATATTGTGCAACTCAATATCCTTAAGTTTGAAGTATTCATTTTCTGCGCCAATACGCGCAAAAACACCGTTAAGCACTGCCTCTGGACCTATGTATGGATTTCCGTCTGCAAGCGAATTTCCCTCCGCTTCATTCCATACTATTTTTGGATCCAATCCAGCAAGTACCGTGGGAATATCGCCAGCCGAAAAAGCTTTGTATAGTCCCTCTATAATGGCAATGTTTTGAGCTGTATTCCCTTGTTTCATTTCAACCCGAATAAGTCGTATGGGTTTCGTTTTGCTCAAATTCACTACCGAATGTGGAGCTTCTGGCTCTTTGTACATTGTAAATGGCATGGGTAATGGTTCTGGGAGCTGACGTGAATCGAAAATTACATTGCCATCACCTTCGTAATCAATAAAATCTCCTGCTTCTTGAATGTATAAAGCACTTGGCCAACGGTGGTGGTGCAGGGCCTCTTTTTCGCCCGGCGCCAAGGTCACTTCAAGCACGCGTACCTTGTCATTTTCCAACAGTATTTTATGGTTTTTTGGTGCTGCAATAACTGCGTCGAGTTCGGAAGGCCAATCGGTAGGATTACCGGTTTTGTACACTATATTTTTTTCTTGTGAAAAGGCACTGCCTATTATCACAAATAGCGTTATTAAAAAAAGATGGATTTTAAATATTTTCATAATTTCTAAAATTTATTGGTTTTAAATATTTTAATGTGCCTAATGCCTAATGCCTTTATGCACTTCCAACTCAATCTCAATCATAAATTCTGGAAGCGCCAATTCTTTTACGCCAAGCCACGATCCAGTTGGGAAATGGTTTTTATAGATTTCTGCCCTATAAGCGGCCACTTCTAAAAATTTGGACATATTTGTGGTGATTACATTTTCCACAATCACATCGTCAAAGGTGCAACCGTAGTGATTTAGAATTTTTTCTATATCGGCATAACAGTTTTTCATCTGTTGTTCCAGATCGCCCACGGCGGTGGGATTACCTTCATCGTCCATACTGACGGCCCCGGATATTTTTATATCGTTACCAATTTTTACGGCGTGCGAATAGCCGTAGGCTTTCTCAACTTCAGGACGCAGTAGAAAGTAGTCTGGAGTTTCATTTGCAACAGCTACTTCAGTGGTTTTCGGTTTTTCTGCAGTTGTTTCAGCTTTCGGTTTTTCATTACAACCTGTGCTTAAAATGATGGCTAAAAATGTTAATAATATTATGAAAGGTTGTGTGTTTTTCATTTTAGAAATTATTTGTAATTATTGATATTTCTTCACGATAATCGACTTGGTTGAAGCTGAATTCTCCCGCAATTTTGCCACGGCTTTATATTCTTCCGAGGAAGCAAAATTCTGAAGTTGTTCCATGGATTCCCATTGCAGGATTATAAACCGGTTTGGGTTCCAGTTTCCCTCTACAGGTGTTACCTTTCGGGCTGGGTCTGAATCAAATTCCATTCCGCCAGAGCGCACCAAATAGATGCCGCCAAATTGCTCTATAAGCGGTTCCGCTTTTAATCGATACTGCTGGTATTGAAGGGAATCCTTCACCGTAATATCCAAAACCATTAAAATTTTTTCCGAAGGAATTCCAGTTATGGCAGAATCATGGTTGGCATGCGGATCGTTGCTTTGAGCCTGTGCACAAAAGACGCCCGTAAAAAGAATGATTAGAAGAGTAATTAATTTTGTGTCCATAACTTTAATTTTAATTTTTTCTAACTTCCCTATTTTGAAAATGTACGGTGCAACCAAGCTGCACCGCACATTTTCTTTAAAATTTACTTTGAGGGTGCAACTTTTACATCACCACTAATACCGCTTAAATCTGGTCGGTAAATCCAAATTTCGGTTTCACCGCCATTGGTTACATCCATCCAATCTTTTATAAATTGAGCCCAACTTCCGGCACCGTTCATTTCTTCATATTTTTTTGCAATGCTGTTATCCTGGCCTAACCAAGCAGATTTATCGAAAAAGGAAATAACGGCCAAGTCACGGCCTTCCTTGGTACTTGAAAATTCGTTGGTGTAGATGCCCCAAATTTCATTGGGCGCTTTTGCAGCGTACACTTTATTTACTTTTTCAACTAGTTTCATGGCATCTTCATATTTGCCTCTTTTGATGTCCCAATAATCTACCGACATATTTTTTATGGTAAAATCCTTTGGAAAGCGCGAAAGTTCAGGATGACTGCGCCAGTAGCTTTGGGCGCCACTTCCCTCCGTTGTGTAAGGGGCTACATTTTTATTCCAATCGTTGTCATGACCATCTTTTTGAGCAGGTCTATTGTCTAAAGAGCTCCATGGAAACGGTCCCATACTCCAATGATAACTACCTGTATTTGGTCCGTTTGCAATCCAATAAACTCTTACTCCGTAAGGTCCCTCGCCGTGGTATTTTTTATTGTGTTCTGCTAACCCCTTTTCAAACTGGGTTACTTGTGCTGGATTTGGAGTAATGTTTGCCGTTTCGAATACGCCGTATTCGGTACTTTCCTGTCCTATTGCCAAAAGTGGCAATAAGAGCATTGTAAAGATTAATTTTCTCATAATTTTAATATTGTGTTTCCGCCTTGGGCGAAAACGGTTAGTATTTACTTTTTCACTTAATAAAATTTTGGGGTTTATTATTAAAAGGCTTGTTGGTTTAATCCAATAGTTTTGGGTTGTAGTAGGCAGTTTCGGAAGTTATCTTGCCCTCCTCATTGAAATTCATTTGATAGTGAATTGGCATGGTGATGGCTTTTTTGTCAGCCTTGCGGATAAAATTTATATTCCACCAAGAAAGAACTACCCCAATATCACCCATTTCATAATGTAAATAGTCTGGATAGCCTACCATGTCTATACTGGAAACATCATATTTCTCTAAAATCTGTTTGTCTATTGCTTTTTGTTCTGCTAAGGAAATGCTTTTCATAGTAGGTGAACTGGAATCTACAAACTCTACATCCTTATCATAAAAACTGTATACTTTATCCCAATCATTGAATTCTATAGCATACATCATTTTACGAACTGTATTTATGTTTTCGTGATGGTTATAAATGGTTCCATTCTTTCTGTCGCTAAAACTTTGGCGAATTTCTGAACCAATATTGGCGTTGCTATAGGTTATAATGGTTTGTATTTTATTGTTTTTATTAACAATAAACAAGCGGTGCATAGGCTGGTTTATCTTGACTCCTGTTTTTTTGTGCACGCCTTTCATGTCTTCCCAGGTCTGTACCCACATCACATCTTTTTGGTTGTCATCTTTATATTCCAGAGCGTCAGGATAAGCTCCTGGGGAACGGCTGATTGAAAAATAGTCAAGGGCGTCATTCCAGCCTTTTGCAGCATTTGAAAAACTTTCTTTATCCTGTCCTTTATCGTTTGGGTCTATGCTAGTACCGTTATAGGCCTTAAAATCATCGGCCAGATAGCTTGCAACTTTTTGGGTGTCGCCTTTCACAAATGCTTGTGTCATAGCCTCCACTGTGGTAATTGCCGGATGTTCTACGTAAATAGTTCCGTTCTTTTTTTGTGCTGTGGAAATAAATGCAATAAGCATCATCACCGATAGGGCTGTAGTTTTAATTGTTTTCATTTTTATGTATTTATTTGGTTAATATTCTCTTTTATATTTTACTGTGAATAATTGTTTAAAGTTTCCTGAACGGGCCTGAATTTTATTCCCAAATCGTTCATGGCCAGTGTGTTTTTGTAAATTACGCTGCCTTTGTTTTTTGGGGCTTGATGGTTTAGCATTAGGCTCATATCGCTCACTGGATAGCTTTCGCTGCTCAATAAATAATTTTTGCCGTGCAGTCCAGTAGTTGTTGAAGCTTTAAAAACTGCTTCCGCAACATCGTTAACATCTACTACGGCCATTTCTGCGTTTGTGTCATAAAGCATTTGTACAAATGGATTGGGCGCTATTTTGTTTTTGAAAAGAAACTGTAAGCCGGTTGAAGTGGAATCTTCTCTATTTGAAAGCGATTTTCCCATGACACCCACAGGGGAGACCGAAATTATTTCAAAGGAAAGCCTTGGGTTTTCTTGTATGAATTTTTCCACCGTCTGGTTGGCGATGAACTTAGCCTGTGCATATGGATGACTTTCTTCACTCATAAAAGGA
The DNA here is from genome assembly GCF_016757735.1 of Aequorivita iocasae. Lineage (NCBI taxonomy): Bacteria > Pseudomonadati > Bacteroidota > Flavobacteriia > Flavobacteriales > Flavobacteriaceae > Aequorivita > Aequorivita iocasae. The sequence continues at coordinate 438,806 of NZ_CP068439.1, read as the reverse complement.
GTATCTTTTTCGCTGAAGGTGTCAGTAGGTTTTTTACCTTCTGCAGGCAATGGAAAATTGGTATTATAAGCCGCAACAGAAGCTATAAAAATGACCTTCTCAATCATTGGGGCTTGCTGTATGGCTTCCAGAAAATTCTCGGTACCTGTTAAGGTTGGGTCAAAAAGTTCTGTTTGTGGATCTTTCACGTCTAGCTGAAAAGGGGTTCCTCCGTGTATTACAACTTCGCAGTCGCTGATGAAATCTTTCAAAGTTTCTAAATCTTCTACTTTCAGTGCGCTGATATTGAGGTTATCTGAGTTTTCAAGATTGAAAAGATGTTGATATTTTTCGCTCTTTTTAATGTCGGTTACCGATACTTTTACACTGTACCCTTCTTCCAGAAATTTCTTGGTTATATAACTTCCTATAAAGCCTGAACCACCTATGATACCTACAGTTTTCATATTTTCGTATTTTATTTTTTTAAATTATTGTATGATTTTGGCTAAATGGTAATAAGGCACATAAGGGGTCGTAGTCAAATCATTTGCAATGCCAGTACGCTCTTGGGATTTTAACTCTTTCATACTGTTTTTTCTGAAACGGCCTGGCTTTGGGCAATAATTAATTTTTTAATACTATTCTAAATCGAGCTTTACCCTTTTCTAAGTGTTCAATTGCATCATTTACCCTTGCCATGGGGAATTCCTCAACATCTGGATAAATCTTGTGTCTTACACAAAAATCAAGCATGGTTTTAGTTAAAGCAGGGCTGCCTATGGGGCTTCCTCCCACTGTTTTTTCTCCCATAACTAAACTGAATGCCGGTATTTCCATCGGTTCCAAAACAGCTCCTACCGTATGGAATTTTCCTTTTGGTGCCAATGCTGTCAAATATGAGTTCCAATCCAAGGTTACATTGGTGGTATTTAAAATGAAATTTAGTTTGCCCGTAATGCTTTCTATTTCTTCAGGAGCTTTAGAATTAATAACCCGACTGGCGCCCATCTTCAATATTTCTTCCTTTTTATTCGGGTTTGAACTAAACGCGATTACTTCGCAGCCCCAATGTTTTAGAAACTTGATAGCCATATGTCCTAACCCACCTATTCCTATTACACCCACCTTATCCGTTGGTTTAACTCCAGCTAATAGTATTGGATTGAAAACAGTAATTCCTCCACAAAATAGAGGTCCAGCTTTACTCATATCAATAGCATCCGGAAGTGGAATAGACCAGGACCAATGCCCACGAACATAGTCGGCAAACCCCCCGTTTCTACCTACAATAGTAGCTTCGCCTTGAGCGCAGAGATGATGATGACCCTCCATGCATTGATCACAGCTCATACACGACCCAGACTGCCATCCCAATCCTACTTTATCGCCCACTTTTACATTTTTAACCGCATTACCCGTAGCGATTACTTCTCCTATTATTTCATGGCCAGGAACGAGTGGATATTGTGTCATTCCCCAATCATTATTTATCATGCTTAAGTCTGAATGGCAAATACCACAATAGGAAACCTTAATATCTACTTGTTCCGAACCTATGGGTCCCAATTCGTAGGAATAAGGCGTTAATTCTGCTTTGGGCTCAATGGCCGCGTATCCGTTCACTTTCATCTCTTTGAATATTTGAATTATTATTTGATTGTATCGTTTACTACGGGCGCTTCTGCCTGCTGCATGGCTTGCATATCCAGCATTATTTTTGATAAATCCCAATATCCAAACTCCTTCACCACTTTGCCATCCACAAACTGGGCAGTAATATGTGTAGGAATGGTATAGGTCTTGTTATTTGCGGCGAGCGTTCCTTTCCAAAGGCCCCAAAAGTTTACGTAGGTTTTGCCTTTATCGGTCACTACCATTTCGTATTCAGATTCTCCGTCTACATAATCCCAGCTTGAGAAGAGCGAAGCGTCGTCTTTATTCATTTGCACCAGTTGGGCTAGTGTTTGACCATCTTTTTCTTCCACATTGTTCATTATTTTTGCAGTGTCTGCATAATGGCTGGCCATGGCCTCCCAGTCTTGTTTTTCGTAAGCATCAATCACTTTTTTATAAGTGTCAATTTCCGGGGATTGTTGGGTGTAGCGTTTTTCCTGTTGTTGACAAGCTGTTGTTGAAAGGACTATTGCAAGTCCTAAAAAGAGTAGTTTTTTCATTGTTTTAAATTTTAAATTGGTTAGTATTTATTTTTATTCTGCTTGAACATAGTTTGGATGGCTTTGTAGCACTCTTTCATAATTAGAAGCTGTCACCCAATTATCATCAGTAGCTTTTAAGTCTGGCTTTACATCATTGGGAAAAACCATCACCGTTATATCTCCCACAGGTTTGGCCTGCTCATTAATTTTGAACCATGAATAATTTTTTCCATTGAATTTATAGTTTACGGGCGCTTGATTAATGATGAATTTATGAAATTCATAGCGGGTGCATCCGCCGGGTACCATTTGAGAAATCTCCGTATTTTGCTCCGTAGATTGGGTTACGTTATTGCTTTGTGAATTCTCCTCGCGGTTGGTAGTGGTGCCCCCGCCGGCAGCGGTCACCTCAAGTTCGAAGGAGACAATTGCGTAATTTACCGCTGCTTTGGCCGTAGTAGATAATGACCAATGTTTTTGATCCTCAGCACTTACGGTTCTGTTAAAATCCATTCCTTCAGAGACACTGGTGGTAATGGATGATTTTATGGAGTTTTCAATGGGAGTGACGTTTCGGAAGATGCTAACTTTATACAATACGTTAGATTCTGCCTCGCCCTGACTAAGATCGCCAATCTCTGTTCCAAAGACCTTTACTTCGGCTAAAGTAAGGGCGTTCGAATTTTTAAGCTGAACACGAACATAACGTCCTACTTTTTTGCCTGTATATGATTTATTTGTTTCGGGAAGAAAGTTTGTGGGCTCTTCAGCAAAAGGGACTATACGACCCGTAGTTTGGTCGAACGGTCTGTTGGTGACCCAAATATTAAAATTATTTAATCTGTCACTATAGGAATCGGTACGATTGTAAAGCTTAACTTCATCTACAAGAAATTTCTTGCCTAAATCTACTTCCCAAAAAGGTCTTGACTCCCCTTGGGTATGGGTTACAGAGCCATTTCCCCAATGGCCTTCGGTAACGCCATCATTTGCTCTATTGGAAACTCCGAATTCATGGGTGCTCGATTGTCTTGTTTTTTTGCCAAGGGCAAGGTTTTCATCTTTGCCGACTGCAGGTTCAGTCCACACGCCATCATTTAGTACTAGCACGGGTTCGCCCCTTACAACTACTTCAGCCAAACTTAATGCATCTCGACCGTTTAAATGTATGCGAATGTATTGGCCTATCATGTTGCCAGAGAAAGTTTTATTTCCTTGAAACCATTGGGGTTCTTGGCCAAAAACTTCACCGCCGTAGTTTCCGCTAAAGGGTTGGTCCGAAACTCTGATTGTAAAATTTTTCAGCCGTTCTGGGCAACAATCTGTACGATTATATATGGTAATAGAAGAAATCTTATATTTTGCGAGTAGATTTACTTCCCACCACGGGCTGTCCTCTCCTTGGGTATGCGTTACACTTATGGCGCCCCAATTGCCGTCCGTATTGCCATCTACGGCTCGGTTTGCGGCTCCACCATTATGAACACTGCTTTGTTTGGTAGGTTTTAATTGGGCAATATTACTGGGATCCAAAGGGGTCCATTGTTGTTGGGCAATACCTGTAAATTGAAACAGTATTGCGGTAACAAAAGCTATCCCAAATTTTACATTAAATGATGGTGGTGATATAATGTAAGCTAAAGTTTCATTAATTGGTTTCATGATTGAAAATTTTGGTTAGTTGAAAATAAATGTTCTGGGGAGAGCATCTAAATAACTGACAATCAGAGAATATTAAAAACGATTTAGGACGAAGAAGGTCAATTTCTGTCCGAAGGGATGTTTTTGTTTGCCGAACAAGAAAAATTAAGATTGAGCACACGACGTTTGCTTACACGACGGATTGTTATAAATCATTATTAAGTATTTCATTTATAATAATTTAAGAGTTGTGGCTCCAATTGTCTTGGTGCAAACAGTAAAAAAATTTAAATGGTTTGCAGTCTCTTAAGAAGTTCTGCCCGCATAGCCTTGCTCATGGGGATGGCTTTTTTCGAAATAACTACGTGGGTGCCGGCCACTTCGTCTATTTGGGAAATATTGATAATGTAAGAGCGGTGTATTCTTAAAAAATGGTTCTGCGGAAGTTTTTCGTCAATATCTTTTAAGGTCATCACCAATAGATATTCCCTGTCTTGTGAAAAAATGCGGCAGTAATTCCGATCGGCTTCAATATAGTAGATATCCTTAATATCTATTTTCAGCATCTTTTCATTATGGCGCACGAAGATGCGGTCGTTCAATATAAAATCTGTTGCGTTTTCACTATTAATAAAATTGTTGCCGTTGCCGTTTGCGCTGCCATTATTTTTTTCTGAAGTGTTTTCAATTGATATTCTATCTACCGTCAACTCAATGGCACGCTGTAAATCCAGTTTTTTAAAAGGTTTTGAGATAAAAGCATAGGGATGCGTTTCCTTGGCGCGGTTAAAATGCTCCTCATCGGCGTTTGCCGTGAGATAGATGATAGGAATGTTGTATTGTTTTTGGATTTCATGTGCAGTTTCAATACCGTCCATTTTGCCCTTTAGCCTGATGTCTAAAAGAACAATGTCCGGGGTGTCAATTTTTATATGGGAAAGCGCTTCTTCGCCACGGGGCAAAATGCCTGTTACTTCATAGCCCAATTCGCTTAATTGTAAAGAAATATTGGCGGCGATTACCATTTCATCCTCGACGATCAATATTTTCACGACCTTATCCATTAAGCGACTTTAAAGTTTTTAAAGTTGAAAGACACTGCTGTTCCATTTTTATGGTCTTCGGAAATGGTGCCGTTCAGTTGTTGGGTCAATAGCTGAATCAATTGGGTGCCAAAACCTGTTCCTTTGGGCTGTGAGCCTCCTGTTTTGCCAATGCCATTGTCTGAAACTTTTAATAAAAGATCGTTGTCTTTTTGGGCAAGGCTAATATTTATCTCTCCCTTTACCCCTTCGGGGAAAGCATATTTTAGCGCATTGGTTAAAAGTTCATTGACGATAAGGCCGATGGGCACGGCGGTATCCACATCTAAGTTGAGGTTGTCCATCGCACATTCAATTTTCACTTTTTCCTCAGCATTGAAAGTGTCCAAAACGCCTTCACTTAAATTCATAAAATAATCCTTCATTTCAATGCTGCCCAAATTTTCACCTTGATACAGTTTTTGGTGAATAATACCCATACTCTGTACCCGGTTTTGGCTGGCGAGCATGGCTTCTTTGCTGGCGCCGTCCTCAAGTTTTGCCGATTGCAGGGCGATAAGGCTTTTCACCATTTCCAGATTGTTTTTTACACGGTGGTGAATTTCTTTTAGCAGCAATTCGTTCTGTCTATTTTTTGCATCGAGTTCACTATTTAAAATAGCCAGCGACTTTCTTTTTTTGCGGATGTTTTTCAACGTAAAATACATTCCAAAGAGAAAAATAGCCAGCAATCCCGCAATACCAATGTAGAGCCATTGGGTTTTTCGTTGTTGTGCAATTTTTGCCTCCTTGTCCAAAATTGCCAAATCCTTTTGTGCCGTTTCGTACTTTACCTGCAGTTCGCTATCCTTTCGGGCAATAATGGTGTTTAGATATTCCGTATGCCCTTGCTCATAAAGCTCGTGGTATTCCAGGGCGCTTTTATAGTCGCCCAATTCCTTATAAATGTTGGAAACGTGCATGTAGTTTTCCCAAAGATTTTTGGAATTGCCTATGCGTTTCATAATCTCAATAGCCCTAAGATTATAGGGTAGGGCTTCGGCATATTTTCCTTGTAATAAATACACGTGCCCAATGTTTGCCGTTGGGGGCATCATATAGCGTTCCAGCCCAATGGCTTTTGCGCCTTCGTAACAACGGTTATAATCTTCAATGGCTTCCTGATAACGCTCCATATATTTATAGATGTTTCCGCGGCCGTTATAGCAGGCTAAAATTGGCGGGCCCGTTTCACCAATTGTTTTATAAAGATTGATGGCTTGGTTCATGTTTGCCAAGCTTTCATCCAGATCGCCCAAAAATAATTGGTTTTCGGCGAGCCGGCGATAGGAGAGGGCTAGGTCTTCCTCATAGCCGTATTTTTCTTGAATGGCTATTGCCTTTTTGCAATAATCGGCGCCTTCGGCATAGCTGTCTGAATAATAAAGCAGGTCGCATATTTTCGTATAACACTGTGCAACGCCCTGCTGATCGCCCAATTTTTCATAAAGTGCCAAGGCTTTAAAAACGGTTTCTGATCCTTTGTCATATTCAGCGGTGCCGCTGTAGTTGGTTACCAACAAAAGGTAGGTTTCGGCCAATTCTTTGGTCATTTCCTGTTTTTCATACACCGAAATGGCCTTTTTCAAATAAACGATGGAAGAATCCAGCACGGTGTGGTCCTCGTGCCATTGCGCCAAACCAATATAGGCTTCGCCCAGCGTTTTAAACTCCTTGTTTTTTTTGGAAAGCTGAATCGTTTTTTTGAAATTATCGTATTGCTGAAGGGTATCTTCAACTATTGGAACTATTTCCGAAGCGGAAGTTTTAAGCGTGTCTTCTTGTGTTTTGGAAGAAGCTTGGGGAAGACTGCTCCACGAAACGCAAGCTAGTACTACTAGGAGTAATAGTCGTTTCATTAGTGTACGGATTGGTTGTTAGTTGTTTATAAAGATAGTGAGATTAATTATATATTCAGTTGCCTTGTGCTCATCAATGTGAATATAAATGCCTCCACGCAGAAAATTAGCCGTACCTTCGCCACTTATTAAAACCGTCTTCTTAGTTTTAATGGTTTTTAAAAAAGACCGAATTCTAAAAGCGCCGCGATATACTATCTCCAAGCGCAGCGGTCTTACAACTTAAATAAATATATGTCATTTAAATCACTTGGGCTGTCCGATGCCCTGCTGAAAGCAATCAGCAAAAAAGGATACGAAACGCCATCGGCAATTCAACAAAAAGCAATTCCCTTAATTTTAGAAAGAAAAGATGTACTGGCCTCGGCCCAAACCGGGAGCGGAAAAACCGCCGGGTTTGCCTTGCCTTTGCTACAAATTTTAAATAATCAGCCCACATTGCGCCAGCGCCCCGTTCGTGCCTTGATACTTACCCCAACCCGCGAACTCGCCGCACAGGTGCAGGATGAATTTAAGGAATACAGTGAGTTTACAGACCTTCGCTCTACCGTTATTTTTGGGGGCGTGGGCGCAAACCCACAGATTAAAGCATTGCGAAATGGAGTGGATATTTTAGTAGCCACCCCTGGCCGCTTGCTCGATTTGGTAGATCAACGAGCCCTGACACTATCAAAAGTAGAAATACTTGTATTGGACGAAGCCGATAGAATGCTCGATATGGGCTTTCTGCGCGATATTAAAAAGATACTTGCCTTGCTTCCGAATAAAAGACAAAATCTTTTGTTCTCCGCAACTTTTTCAAAGGAAATAAAAAAACTTGCCAACGAGTTTCTGCAACATCCCGTTTTGGTGGAAGCCACCCCTGAAAATACAACCGTCGAAAAAATTGAACAAACTGTTTACAGAGTCGATAAAGCCCAAAAAACAGACTTAATAATAAAACTTATTTCCGAAGGAAACTGGCAACAGGTTTTGGTTTTTACCCGAACCAAACACGGCGCCAACCGTTTGAGTGAAAAACTTGAAAAGGCGAAAATTACTTCAGCAGCCATCCACGGAAATAAAAGTCAGGGTGCGCGTACCAGGGCGCTATCAGGATTTAAGGAAGGGAAAGTCCGGGTTTTGGTTGCGACCGATATAGCCGCGCGTGGTTTGGATATTCCGTTATTGCCGCACGTTATCAATTTTGAATTGCCAAATATTTCCGAAGATTATGTACACCGAATTGGCCGTACCGGAAGGGCTGGAGCCAGCGGCGAAGCACTTTCTTTGGTAAGCCTTGATGAGGTTGGTTATTTAAAGGATATTGAAAAACTGATAGGGGAACGTCTTCAGCCGAAAACCCTTCCCAATTTTCAACCCACAGAGACCATGGCCGACGTAAAAGCCGCCGAGGAAGAAAAGAAACAACAAAAAGCACAGCGCCACAGCCGTGGACGCAATACTGGAACGAAGGTGAATACCCACGCCAAGAGCACTAACAACAGTTCCAATAGGGGCAGGGGCAGAAGGTAATTTTCTGCCTGAATTTATAGTTTATCCAAATCCGGTACGGTAAGTTCCGCGATGTTCCAGTTGGCACGTTTCGCGCCGGCTTGGTAGGCACTTTCCAGAAAATCCAAAACGGCCTTTCTGGGGTTGTTTGAATTTTTTACCGTTTCATAGCTTAACAAGGCCATGGGGCTGCCGTTGCTGTCCTGCCATTTTGCACCTTCAGGTTGTAAAATTTCCTCGTCAATTCCGTTGGGAGAAGGATAGGTATAGGAATAATACATAGGTTCCCGAACGTTTGGATCGCCCGCCCAAAAGCCAAAGCTTATTTGTTCATGGCTGTAAGTATCCTTTTCCAAAATCCTGGCTGAGGCATCCATTGGGGGTAATTTCTTTCCGGAAAATCGGGTAACTACCAAGTCCAAATGATGCCAGTAAATATGTGCCGGGCAACTTTTTCCATAAAACCTGCCGCTGAATTCCTGGAGAATGCTGTTGTTCCACTTCATTATTTTCCAAAACTTTTCTATGTAATCCCAATCGTAATGATGGTATTCGGTAATTTGGCTAAAAGGTTTTTTAACCTCCAGATCAAACGGTTTTTTTACAAAATCAAAGTGCAATCCGGTTCCTTTCAATTTTGACAGGTATTCAGAATAAAAATCAGCAATGGTAGGGTTTTCCTTTAAGGAAATTACAATTTCCTCTTCCTCACTTTGGGTAATTGCTACTGCTCTTTTGGGTATATCAAACGTTATTTCTACACTCTCCCCTCCATTTTTTACAGGAATAGGGGAAGTAGTGAAACCCCTTGGGGAAACGTAGAGGGTTATATTCCACCAATGGTTTTTTCTTGCGGTGGAGGCCATCCGGGTCTTGCCAATAATTTGCAATATAATATGCAGCGTTAGGCGAGTGTCGTTCCATTTTTCAAACGGAAGGTCGGGTATTTTTTCGGAATTCATTGGTTAAGTTTTAAATTTCTATTTCATACGTACAGTTTCACTTTTTCCGCCTTTAACCAAGAGCCATACAGCAAAAGCCATTTCCCCAAAAATACTTGGCACGGCTACCAAAGTCAACATAATGGTAGCATACGAGGCGTAATCTTCAAGTAGAAAATGGGCAAGTGTATCGATCATATACATGGCGCCGGCAATCATCAGAAAAATTGAAATTACAAAAGGGCTTTTTATGATTTTGCCCAGTAGGATTAAATGCATTCCGAAAAAGAAAAGACCGATAAGCCAAATGGTATTGAATATTTCTGCTTGATACAGAATCTCTTCAGCCGTATTTTTGTTTAAGGCCAGCGGAAGTGCAAATATGGCTACTCCCATAATGGCAGCATGCATTAATCTAAAATAGGTGCTTAAACGCGATAAGGGATGGTTTTTGAAAAGCTCAAAAAGAGCCCAGGCAATTACTACATCAAAAAGCACGGTTACCAAAAAGGCCACGATACCAAAACGGACGGTAAGGGAATTTTGCTGAATGGTCTCCACGGGGGCCTGAAGTATGGATTCCAGGACAAAGAAATTGGCAAAGATAGCGGCAAAGAAAATGATTAGATAGCTCACCCCAGCGAGTAGCGATACATTTCTGGACTTCATAATTTTTTAATTAGTTGGTTGGTTTTCAGGTCTAAAATACTTAAAACTAATTAAAATACCATAATGGGCAATTGCTATGGGAGGTTGCGTATGTAAATTTGCAAATGGGAGATTTTCTTGGCTACCTAGTCCTAGCCTCCTCTGGGGTATAGTGGGGATATACTAGGAGTGTCTATGGAGTATCTATGGATTGTGGTCGGCATGGAGTCGGCATGCAATCGGCTTACTGTCGGCTTGCAGACGGCATGCAGTCGGCTTAGGGATAGCTTGAGTGATTTTGAATGGGAACGGAAGGAATTACTAATATAATAAAAAAAATAGGCTTTTCGACATTTCATTAGATTTTGGAAGCACTTTTTTTAGAAAGGCCTTGTATATGTGGGATTTGCGATCTCAAAAATTACTATATAAACTTAATGGGTAGGAGATAAAATGTGCGTAAGAAGCGTCCTTGGAGGAAACGTTACAAAAATGTGCGAGGGATTGGGTTGTATGCGTTCAGGATGGAAGCCGCATTGTAAATGCTTTTATAGATGGGCACGCTTTGCAAAAGCGCGCCAGGTGGCTATTACATTTATCCGCCCTTATAAGATTATATTGTTTATCTTCAAATGTATCAATAATGCAATTGCACCTTTTACGGAAAACCGTAACAGTGCGCATTTTAATCGGGGAGAATACCAAATATAATAATTATCAATTAACCTGTAACAATTGGCAATAAACAATTAATTCCATTAGCTACCACGCCAGCAATCAAGCTCACCCGCGCAACCTACCCAAATAGACTTGTTGAAGGGGAGTTGAGAGTTCATTTCGAGCTATTTAGAATAGTAAAAAAATTAACTCACAGATTCACATACTCACCAAAATACCTCTTCCGCAGCCAAAAAGAAACCCGCACCAATAAAATAAGGGCAGGAACTTCCACCAAGGGGCCAATAACCCCTGTAAAGGCCTGCCCGGAGTTCAATCCAAAAACGGCAATGGCCACGGCAATGGCCAATTCAAAATTATTACCGGCAGCAGTAAAAGCTACCGCCGCAGTCTTGTCATACGATCCTCCCATAGCCTTTGTAAAGAAAAAGCCTATGATAAACATCAACGTAAAATAGATAAGCAATGGCACTGCGATAATCAAAACATCCATCGGTATTTCCACTATTAGTTCTCCTTTCAGCGAAAACATAACTACAATGGTAAATAAAAGCGCAATCAACGTTAATGGTGAAATTGCGGGGATAAATCGCTGCGAATACCATGCTTCACCTTTTAACTTAACTAAAACCAATCTGCTCAATATTCCCATCACAAAGGGAATACCCAAATAAATAGCAACACTTTCGGCTATGGTAGCTATGGAAATATCCACTATGGCGCCTTCAAACCCGAAATAGGGCGGAAGCACGGTAATAAAAAGCCAGGCGTAAAAACTATAGGCAAAAACCTGAAAAATACTGTTCAGCGCAACCAAACCGGCGCCGTACTCACTGCTGCCTTCGGCAAGATCGTTCCAGACCAAAACCATGGCGATGCAACGCGCCAGCCCAATCAAGATAAGGCCGATCATATATTCCGGATGGTCGCTGAGAAAGATGATTGCCAAAACAAACATCAATACAGGGCCAACAATCCAATTCAGAATTAGGGAAATGGAAAGAATCTTTGTATTTCTAAAAACTTTCGGCAAAAGGGAATAGTTCACTTTCGCCAATGGCGGATACATCATTAAAATCAACCCAATGGCAATGGGGATATTTGTGCTACCACTGCTAAAAGTGTTCAAAAGCTCTGGAAAGTTGGGCGCAAAATAACCAATGCCCACGCCCAAGACCATGGCAATGAAAATCCAAAGGGTAAGGTAACTGTCTAAAAAGCTTAACTTCTTGGTAGCGGTCATTTTAGAGATCTATGTTTGAGAATACATATTTCATTTCGGTTGCAATCTGCTGGCTGCGTTCTGCATATACTTCTTTTTGCTGGTGTGTGCCGTCAGAAATTTTAGGGTCTTCGTACATTATAGCAATCCGCTTTTCAGATCCTGCCACAAAGGGACAGCCTTCATCGGCTTGGGAACAGGTCATGATCGCAGCAAAATCTTTTGTGGGATTTGCCACGTCGTCATATTTTTTTGAAAAGGCAAGAATGGGAGCTTTTTCAGAAGCATATTTTATACTATAAACAGGGTTTTTGCTGTCGCCTTCTTTTGAAATCTCAAAGCCCGTGTTTTCCAAAGTCTCAATAATCATTGGGTAAACAGCAGTAGCTTCCGTCCCGCCGGAATAGCACTGTATATTTGGAATTTTAAAATATTCCGCCGTGGTCTTCGCCCAAAGCTGCGCCAAATGGCTCCTGCGGGAATTGTGTGTGCAAATAAAGTTTAATTGGATAGCTTTTTTCTCCTGCTCTTTGGAATTTATATAAGCAATAAGGGGTTGCAGAATAGATTTTCTTTCCTCGGAAAGGCTTTCAGTTTCCAACTTCTCAATATATTCTTGGATTGGTGCCAATAATTTCATTTGCGATTGATTTTTTTAAATTCCAACTATTTTGCTGCGGCGTTCCAAAAGCACGTTGTCTTTCCACACCCCGTGGAGTTGCCCTACTTTTTCTTTATATCCCACTTCGCGAAAGCCGCATTTTAAATGCAATTTATGACTGGCTATATTTTCTCGAAATATTCCCGATTGCAAGGTCCAAATATTGTTGGCTTCGCTTATTTCAATTAGTTTTTTTAAAAGAAATTCGCCCACCCCTTTTCCTCTTGCACTGTCTGCAACATAGACACTTACTTCAGCTACACCTCCGTAAACACAGCGGCTGGAAACAGGCGAGAGTGCTGCCCAACCTAAAGGTATGTCTTCTTCCACTGCCAAAATTCTTCCGAAAGAGAGATGCCCGGCGTCCCACTTTTCCCAACTTGGGATGGTGGTTTCAAAAGTTGCTGTACCCGTTTGTAAACCTTCGCCGTAAATTCTAGCGACTTCGGGATAGTTCTTTTCTGAAATTTCAATCAGTTTCATATTAGCAACAATTGCCATCGGGCGAGCAACAGGGTTCATCAGTTATTTCCGCTAATTGCCGTTTGGGTTTTGCAGCAGGAACTCCGCATTTTTCTTTAGCGAGGCAATCGGTTTGCTTTGTGGTTAGCAAAAAGTTTTTTCCGTCAAAGTCAAGTCTAAATTTGCCTATTGTTTCGGCTTGATATTCAACCTCAATTTCCAAATCCTCAAGACCAAGTATTTTTTCTGAAAGTTCAATGATATGTAGAAGTTTTTCCGGATGTAAACGGTGGTTGTAATCATCGCCATTCCAAAGCTGGAAATTGGCCACTTCCTCGTGGCGCACCGTGCCGCCGCAATCTATAAAGTGTTTTGTGATCTTGCCCACTTCGGTAACGTGGAAATGTGTGGGTACCAACTCGCCATTGGGAAGCATAAAAGTGATTTGCTCCAAAGAGTCTAAATGATTTTTTATTTCTGAAAGTTTCATAGTATGTGTTTTTAAAAAATTAGCAACAGTTTGTTTTATTTTCTAAATCTTGATTTAAAAATTGGTTCATCACCGTTTTCATTGCGGTCCAATTTTCCGGATGAATGCAGTAACAAATACTGGTTCCTTCGATATTTCCTTTTATCAATCCCAGATTTTTCAACTCCTTTAAATGCTGTGAAATTGTGGGTTGGGCTAGGCCAATTTCTTCTACTAAATCGCCACAAATGCAGGCATTTATCTTGAATAGATGCTGAAGAATAGCTACTCTGGCAGGATGCCCAAAGGCTTTTGCGAACGTTGCCACTTGGTTTTGCTGATCGGTAAATATTTCAGTTTTAGTAATTCCCATAGTCGTTATATTAATTCATTGCAATATTACGATTAAATAATTATAGTGCAATGGAATTTCAATAAAAAAGAATCTTTTTTTATTGCTTATTTTTTTAGGCTGTTTTTTTATAAATCCATTCCACGATAAAACAAAAGCAAATGATTGCCATGGAAATGGTGACGCCCAAAAGATTTGAGGTGGATTTCTGAATAATTAGAACAATAAAGGCAATGGCAGAAAAAATGGCTCCTAGCAAGCTTATGGTTTTGCTGGCATTTATCTTTTTTGCTTTGCGAAAACCCACATAATTTACAACTGCAAAAATAAGCAAGAAGCCAGCGCTGCCCGAGGTTGAAATACTTTCCAGATTGAGAAAGTTTGCAGTAAGCAGGGTAAGTATTACTGTAATTAGCAGACCGATTGGCTTATTCCAAAATTGGTCTGTAAACGAGTGTGGCAATTCATCATCTTCGGCGAGTTCATAACTTACGCGGCTCCCTCCGTATAGGCTTGCATTTATTGCCGAAAAGGTAGAAATCAATGCTGCAATCGTCATAATGGTAAACCCAATCTGCCCAATCATCGGTTTTGCGGCGGCTGCCAAAACATAATCCCTGGCGCTTGCAATTTTATCAAAACTTAACGAGCCAACGGTTACCAGGGCAATAAGAATATAGAGTAAAACAACAAAGCCCACGGAAATAAAATAGGCACGGCAAACATTTTTTTTTGGATTCTCCAAGTCCGGGACGGCATTGGCAATAAGTTCGAAACCTTCGTATGCCACGAAAATTACCATTCCGCCTGTAAGAAGTTGCAGCGGACTTTCCCAATGAATAGGGTTTAATTGCGAAACGTTTACATTTCCAAACAACCCATAAATACCTATACCTGTAAATGCAAGAAGTATAAAAAGTTTTACAAAAACGGCAAGGCTCTCTATTTCGCCAACTACTTTTAAACTGTAATAATTTATTACAGTAGCCAATAAAATAACCCCACTTACAAAAATGTGGGTATCTATTTCAGTGGAGCCAGTTACAGAGATTAGATTTGGAGCGTAAGATCCAAAGGCACTGGCATAAAGCGAAAGCATAATAATGTAGCTTATCCAGAGTACATTATTGATTCCTCCGCTAAAAATACCTCTTCCAAAACCTTCATTTACAAATCGTACCGTTCCGCCTCTGTCTGGAAATGACAACGATAATTTGGAATAACTGTAAGCCGTAAAAAGGGCAATAATTCCTGCCATAAGAAATGCCACGGGCGTACCGCCTTGCGCAAGGGAAACGGCCAAGCCCAAAACTGCAAAAATTCCCCCGCCAACCATGCCGCCTATGCCTATGGCTATTGCGTCTTTTAGTTTTATAGAGTCGGAGGATTCTTTCAAAGCTTTATTAATTTAATAGTTTTTCAAAACAAACGCTATTTTCTACTCCGGCATACTGCCCGTAATTATCAATAAATCTATAACCACTTTTTTTATAAAGCGAAATGGCTTCTGGCTGTTTGATGCCAGTTTCCAAAACACATCTTGAATTGCCCAATTCCATTGCCCAAATTTCCAGTTCTTTTAAAACTTCCACGGCAATTCCCTTCCCGCGTTGTTCTACTGGCACATACATCCGTTTAACCTCCATCACCTTTGGCTCAAATTGTTTTATCGCGCCGCAACCCACGGCCGTATTGTTTTCGTCATAAGCCACCACTGCATATTTTATGGAATCTATTTTATTGAATTGATCGTAAAACGGATGGTCATCGCCATCGCGGACGGCAAGATCTGCATCCAGCTGTTTTACCAGCATCATAAAGTCTTTGTTTGTGGAATCTGTGCGTACTATTTTCATTTAATTTGGTTTTTAGGGAAGTGAAGATACCAAAAACGTGCTGAATTACCATAAGGGAAATCCAACACGCTTACTAACTAACCAACACTTAGGAACGGTACGTTTCCTATTTAATAATTATTTTTTGGGAGGTGACTTGTACGTTATTGGTGATTTTCAAAATATAGGTTCCCGCATTTAAGTAACTAATATCCATTTTCAGGGAAACTGCATGGTTGTTTGTGTCTTCTTTTACTTTTCTAGCATTTAAATCAAAAATCTCAACTTTTGAGTTTAATTCATTTTTTGGGAAATTAACAACCAAAATATCCTCCGCAGGCAGGGGATAAATTACGTAGCCATATTTAATTTGAGTAGTTGTGCCCAACTGAATTCCATTGCCTTCAATCACCAAATATGTATTGTTTTCGTTAATATCCGTAAAAGTTTCCACGGCTCCCGATGGCCAATGGATTTGAATTTCATCAACATTTGAAGCATCGCCCAAACCGAAATGATTGGTATAGCTGTTTTGACTGCAGTACCCACTTGCGGCTTCTATTTGGCGAGTTTGCCAAACTTCGTTTCCGTTAATGGTAGCCCTAATCCGAACTTTAGCCCCAACAGCGGAGCCGTTTGAAGGGTTGCCAACGCAACGGATTTTTATCCAGTTATTCCCGCTTCCCGTATTTTTGAAAAGGGAATTGCTTTGGTTTTCATCGAGCGTATTTGCCAAAATTACATCTAACCAACCATCGTTGTTATAGTCGCCAAAGGCGCAGCCAAAAGTGTTTCCTTGGTGGTTTGCCAAACTACTGCTGTTGTCTTTTGAAAAGTTTCCGTTGCCATCGTTTATAAATAGGGAATTTGTTTCCTGCCCCGGAAAATATGCATTGCAAACCAATAAGTCCAAATCGCCGTCATTATCCACATCGGCAAAAGCGGAACCAAAAGAACTGCCGGTTTCAGCTGCAATTGCTGAGTTAATTTGTTCTACAAAAGTGCCATTTTCATTGATGAAGAGCTGGTTGTTCTGCCCGCCCCAATTGGCGACAAAAAGATCAAAATCGCCATCATTGTCCACATCTGCCCACGAACTGCCTGCGGAATTCTTTCCGCTTTGATTGATGGGAAGGTTGGTGATCTGTGTAAAATTATCGGGGCCATCATTTCTGAAAAGAGAATTGTTAGTATTGTTTTCATTCGCAACAAACAAATCGCTATCGCCATCGCCGTCGTAATCTATCCAGTTTATGGAGCGTGAGGCAAGCGTTTCACTGGTAATTGATAAACCTGTTACCGCTTCAAAAGAACCGTCGCCCTGATTTTCAAAATAAAGATTGCGGGTGGAAACAATGCTATTCGTGATGTACGCATCCAAAAACTGATCGTTGTTGAGGTCTATCCAATTCACCATTTCGGAATAAGTCAACGGAATTCCAATAGCGTTGCTGGGCTCATATTGAAAAGTGCCGTCCCCATTATTTCGATAAAAATAATTTTTCTTGCCCACCCCGTTTCTGCCGTAGGTTACAACCACAGCGTCGAGATCGCCATCATTGTCTACATCTGCAAAACTGGCGCCGTCTGAACGGTCGTTGTCCAAAACAATATCGTCCGCAGTTACGGTTGTGAAAGTATTATCGCCGTTGTTTATGTAAAGCATATTATTTTGCCCGGCAGTTGGCCCATTTGTGAAAAAAATATCATCCCACCCATCGCCATTTACATCAATAAAATTGGCACTTCGCGAAGCGGAGGGAGTTGTGGTAATAGCTTCAAAAGTGGTTTTCTCAAAAGATTGCGCCTCGGCTTTTTCGATAAAGGAAAGGGAAGCGGCAAGGCTGAATAAAAGTATTGATTTTGTCATATTATTGAATTTTAATTATTTACTGAGGCTGTCAACTTTCAAAGTGAAATTAAAGGGAACCTGCTTTAAGATTTACAGCAATGTTGTGAATGGAAAAATCTTGTTTTGAAGTGCCTAAAAATTGTTTTAAAAATTTGAGGTGTTTGCTGGTAGAATTGAAGTTATATAGTTTTCAGAAAGATGTGAACTACTTTATTATTGATTTGAAAGGCAGAAATCTGGTTGTGACTAGCTGTTATTTAGAGTTGGTAAAAAATAATTCTGCGCAAATAAATGATAGGTTTGCTACATTTACTTTCCAATTCCAAATACATGTCCTAATTCAATGAAAATAAGTTGCCTAATAATTGACGATGAACCCTTGGCCAGAAAGCGATTGCTCACTTTGGTAGCGGAAATGGATGCTTTACAATTGCTTGGCCAATGCAAAACCGGAAAAGAGGCTATTGAAAGTATCGAGGAATTACAGCCCGACCTTATTTTTTTGGACATACAGATGAAGGACATGAATGGTTTTGACGTTTTGAAAAAGCTTAAAACAAACAAAAAACCAAAAGTTATTTTCGTGACAGCTTTTGACACCTATGCCGTAAAAGCCTTTGATGCCTTTGCTTTGGATTATTTATTGAAACCCTTTAAAAAAGAGCGTTTTGAGCAAGCGGTAATTCGCGCCAAAGAACAATTTAAAAGTGAAACTAAAAATAGTTTGGAACAAAAATTCCAAGAGTTGTTGCAGTATATAGAAACAGAAAAATCGGAAAAGAGCAGTACGGCTCCAAAAAGCAAACTTCCTGTAAAAACAGGAAATACGGTGTCTTTTATTCCCTATTCGGAAATACAATACATTCTCGCCTCGGGCAGCTATGTGGAAATCTGTACAGCGGACAAAAAGCATGTACTTCGCGATTCACTACAAAATGTAATCAACGAAATGGAAAGCAGGCAAATGCTCCGCATTCACCGCTCAACTATAATCAATACAGCTTTTTTAGACAAAGTAATCCACTCAAATTTCGGCGAGATTGACGTGAAAATGAAAGATGGTTCACAATTCCGTGTAAGCAAAAGCTACCGAAAGGAATTTCAAAATAAGCTGGGAATTTAAAAAGATGCTGAAAAAGTACATCGACATACAGCTGCTAAAATACCTTGCTATTTTTTATACAATAGTGGTGGTGCTAGTACAATTCAAAAAAAGTTATTGGAAAGTGCAGGGCACAACCAGCTATGGGCCTTTAAGTTGGGGAGAATTGTTTAATTACGGCGTTTTTGTTGATTGGATTGTTGTGATAGTTTTTATGGCCTTCATCAGCTATCTCACCAAATTGATGTTTGAAAAATGGGGCGCAAGCGGATGGAAAAAAATAATTTGGGTGCATGTGTTCTTTTCATTTTTTATTGGCTACGTAATCTTTTTTGTAACTGCTGTTATAACTTTTTTGATAGGTAAAGCTTCCTTTGCCGAAGCCTCCCGATATATTTCCTTTAACCATTTTGTGGCTGTGGTGGAGGTGAATTTTCTGATATACTTCGCGATGATTGGAATAATCAATGTGTATTACTACATCAAAAAAGTGCGCAATATTGAAGTTCAAAAAGCACAGGTTGAAACCCATTTGGCGAACGCAAAACTCAATATGCTAAAGGCGCAGCTGCATCCGCATTTTATATTCAATACCCTCAATAGTATTTCAGCATTGGTGGAAATAGACAAAGAAAAAACACAAAACCTGATTGCTGATTTTGGCGATCTCTTCCGCGATATTCTGGAATTTAAGGATGAGAATTTAATTCCCCTTAAAAAGGAATTGGATATTCTCGATAAATACATTTCCATTATTTCGGTCAGGTTTTCAGACCATCTTTCCATAGAAAAAGATATTCAAAAAAACGTTGAGGACAAACTTGTGCCACATATGCTGTTGCAGCCAATGGTTGAAAACGCCTTGAAACACGGCTACGGATATAATTCTACGGAACTACATGTAATGCTGAAAATTTTCAAAAAGGAGAACTTTCTTTATATCGAAATTGAAAATAACGGTCAACCTTTAAAACAGTCTTTTGAAGAATTGCTTCAGCAGGGGACTGGGTTAAAAAATACGCAGGATAGATTGAAAACACTCTACGGAAATCGTGCGGAGTTGATAGTTGAAAACACTAAAGGTAATACGGCGGTTATCACTTTTATAAAAATTCCTTTAAAATAAAACCTTTTGTTTTAGAGCATAATTATATCCATAAACGCAGCCTACTTATTTTTTGATACTCCCCTGCAGAATGTTATCTTTGCAACTCTACAAAAGAAAGCAAGAATATGTTTGATAATTTAAGCGATAAGCTGGACAAAGCGTTGCACGTACTGAAAGGTCACGGCAGCATCACCGAGGTAAACGTAGCCGAAACTTTAAAGGAAGTACGCCGCGCCCTTTTGGACGCCGACGTTAACTTTAAAACCGCAAAAGAATTTACCAATACCGTAAAGGAAAAGGCACTGGGGCAAAACGTACTTACCACTTTGCAGCCCGGCCAATTGATGGTGAAGTTGGTAAAAGACGAACTTACCGAATTGATGGGTGGCGAAACTGCTGGAATCAATTTGAGTGGTGCGCCAACGGTTATTTTAATGTCTGGTCTGCAGGGTAGTGGTAAAACTACTTTTTCCGGAAAACTTGCGAATTACCTTAAAACAAAAAAAACAAAAAAACCACTTTTAGTAGCCTGTGATATTTACCGTCCGGCGGCGATTAACCAATTGCACGTTGTCGGTGACCAAATAGGCGTTGAGGTTTACAGCGAACCCGAAAATAAAAACCCGGTACAGATTGCACAAAACGCAATTGCACACGCAAAGCAAAATGGCTTTAATGTTGTAATTGTGGATACAGCTGGTCGTCTCGCCATAGACGAAGCGATGATGACCGAAATTGCAAATGTTCATAAAGCAATCAACCCCCAGGAAACCCTTTTTGTGGTGGACGCAATGACAGGGCAGGATGCAGTGAATACCGCAAAAGCTTTTAACGATCGGCTAAATTTTGATGGTGTCGTACTTACTAAACTGGATGGTGATACCCGCGGGGGTGCTGCCATTTCCATTAAAAGTGTTGTTGATAAACCTATTAAATTCATCGGTACCGGTGAAAAAATGGACGCCATTGATGTGTTTCACCCGGCCCGTATGGCCGACCGTATTTTGGGGATGGGAGACGTTGTTTCGCTTGTGGAACGTGCGCAGGAACAATTTGATGAAGAGGAAGCCAGAAAACTTCAAAAGAAAATTGCGAAAAACCAATTTGGTTTTGATGATTTCCTGAACCAAATACAGCAGGTTAAGAAAATGGGAAGTATGAAAGATTTGGTGGGAATGATTCCCGGCGCCGGAAAAGCCTTGAAAGATGTTGATATTGACGATGATGCTTTTAAAGGAATTGAGGCAATTATCCATTCAATGACTCCGAAGGAAAGAACAGAACCAGCAATTATAAACGGAAGCCGAAAAAAGCGAATTGCCAAGGGTAGCGGAACAAGCGTACAGCAAGTAAACCAGCTTTTAAAACAGTTTGACCAAATGAGCAAAATGATGAAGATGATGCAAGGTGGCGGCGGAAGAAAGATGATGCAGGCTATGGGGCGGATGCGTTAATCAAGTTCTCAGTCGCAGTTGTCAGCTTTGATTTTAAATAAATATGGATTTTAAAAAATTAATATCTTATCAAAAGTCGTTCGATTTGGCAATGGCGATCTATAATGTTTCAAAATCATTTCCAAAGGAAGAAAAATATTCATTAACAGACCAGATATGAAGGAGTTCGCGCTCTGTTTCTGCAAATATTGCTGAAGCATATCGGAAAAGAAAATATCCGCAACATTTCATTAGTAAACTGACAGATTTTGATGGCGAAAATTCAGAAACAAGTGTATGGTTAGATTATGCTTTTTCTTGTGAATATATAAATGAGAGTATTTATAAAGGATTGTCATAAGAGAATGTTGAAATAGGAAAACTAATCAATTATATGATAAATAATCCAGATAAGTTTGGCGTTGATAAAGAAGATAATTAATCAAAATTTTACCACTGAAAACTGCGACTGCGACTGAAAACTAATAAATATGACAATACTAGACGGGAAAAAAGTAAGTAACGACATAAAAAACGAAATCACTGCCGAGGTTGATAAAATGAAAGCGCGTGGTGAAAAAGTTCCACATTTAGCAGCTATTATTGTTGGAAATGATGGGGCTAGTCTTACATATGTTGGAAGCAAGGTTAAGGCATGCGAGCGGGTTGGTTTTGAGTCCACATTGGTTAAAATGCCTGATACTACCAGTGAATTAGAATTATTAAAAAAGATCAAAGAACTCAACGAAGACGACAATATTGATGGCTTCATCGTTCAGCTTCCCTTGCCTCCACAGATTGATACCCAAAAAGTATTGCTTACTGTAGATCCTTCAAAGGATGTAGATGGTTTTCATCCTGAAAACTTCGGAAAAATGGCTTTGGATATGAGCACCTTTATTCCCGCAACCCCTTTCGGGATTCTTGAATTACTGCAGCGTTATGACGTGGATACCAAAGGAAAACATACCGTAGTTATTGGAAGAAGCCATATTGTGGGGCGCCCGATGAGTATTTTGATGAGCCGTAAAGGATGGCCCGGAAATAGCACGGTAACACTTACGCACAGCAACACAAAAAACATTGCACAAATAACTACCCAAGCCGATATTATAATTTCAGCATTGGGAGTTCCCAATTTTTTAAAGGCCGAAATGGTAAAGGATGATGCGGTTATTATTGATGTGGGCATTACCAGAGTTGAAGATGCAAACCATCCCAAAGGTTACGTTATTACTGGCGATGTTGATTTTGAAAATGTAAGTAAAAAAGCCTCGTTCATAACGCCCGTTCCAGGTGGCGTGGGGCCTATGACCATAGCCATGCTCCTTAAAAACACCCTTCTGGCACGGGAACAACGCAGAGCTTAGGCGTTTTCACCATTTGCCAATCGCCAATCCAAATATTTATGCAGGTCGGTTTCTATCCATCCCATCCCGATGGAAAGTACTGCCAAATCATCAATATAACCTATTCCGGGGATGAAATCTGGAACCAAGTCTAAAGGATTGAAAATATACAATAGCACCACCACAATGGAAGCAATAGTAAACCATGGCACGTTTGGATAATTGCCTTTTTTAACGTCTTTCAACATTGCGAACATAATTTTTCCCAGCTCGGCATATTTTCTTAAAGGACTGGCGTTGCTCAGTTTTTGGGAAATGGCTTCTTCATTATCCATCACTAATTCAACATCTTCGTCCTTTATTTTTGTAACTTTTTCCGCTACAAAGTCATCATTTACTTTATTGTCCATCATGGAAATGTTGGAAGGTTGTTTTTCTTTCTTTTTTCTGAAAAGCATATATTTTTTTTATATCCTAAAAATACGCATTCAAACTGCCAATACTTTTAAAATTTTGTTATAAAAATTTAAAGTAACCTATAATTAGGGTGAATATAAAAAGGAGTATTATGAACCAATAAGGTTTTATAGCTGTGGGATCTTTTCCGAAGCATATCTTTGTAATAACGAACATGGTATTTCGGTTTTTGGCAATAAAATTATAGGCGTGATCGCTCAAAAAGGTGAACCATGCAGATTTTATATACCAAGTATGCCAACGTGAAGCTTCATCTTCAAAATAAGTAAAACTTCTATATGCAGAATCTGGGCCACTATACACCAACCCGTTGGGCTCAATAAGAAGGGAAGCTTTCTTGAATTCCTTTAAAGGAATGTCCTGAAATTGATCAGCTGCCTCCTGAAAAGCTTTGTAATTAATTCTATCTCCCGTTTTAGATTTCCATCGTGTTATCCAATAGTGGCAAAAGCCACAGTTGCCATCCCAGACCATCACAGGTTTTTCTGAAGGAGGGAAGGCGGTTTTTTCAATTTTGGAAAACATTCAGTATGAAGTTTTACAAATGTTCTTCATCAAGGGTGGTATCTTCTTTTCCATACTCTTTCCTATAAATACGTACTATAACCATAAAAAGGCTGATAAGCAATGGACCAAAAATTAGCCCGATAAAACCAAACAAGGGTACGCCTACAATAACACCAATAAGCGTTACAAGAGGGTGCACATTGTCCAATTTTTTAAGCACATACAGCCGAATTATATTATCTGTTGAACCCACAACCACAAAACCGTAAATAAGAATTCCCCAAGCCTGAAAACTGTGCCCTGTTGAAAGTGTGAGTACAAAAACGGGAAGAATACCCACGAGTGTTCCAACGAAAGGGATCATACTGCCAATGGTGACAATAACAAACCAAAAGAAGGGGTCTTCAATTCCAAAAATTAAAAAACCAATCAGTGCTACAATTCCTTGAGCAACCGCCACTAAGGGAATACCCAGTGCATTTGAGCGAACCATGGCTTGAACCTCAACCCCAATCTCCTTTAAATTTCCTCGATGCATTGGGATATATTCTTTTAACGAATCTCTTAAATCGTTTCGGTTTATAAACATGTAATAAAGCATGAAGTACATTAACCCAATAGCAATAAATGCATTGAAAGTTCCTCCTGCCAAATTCTGAAGGTTGTCTGAAAGCCAGCCAGTAATAGCCGAAGGGTCTATTTGTGATGTAAGATCGTAGCCAACTGTATCTTCAATTTTTGCAAGTTGTTCTTTAAGGGCTTTTATAACTGCTGCAGAATTCTGGACGGCATCCCCAATTTTGTTGGTAAGCATTAAGATAATTCCAGCAATGGGAATAAGAATTCCCACAAACGAAAGGAACATTAATAATGCTGCCGCAAGCGAAGGGTTCCATTTTTTTGTGTTTACTAATTTTGCCATCCATTTCCGCATTAAAACGTAAATGGTCACAGCTCCCAAAACTCCGGTTAAATAGGGAAGAAGTTCCCTAAAAATAAGACTGCCCATCAGTAAAATGAGCAAGATGACGAATATTTGTCGGATTATTTGTGCAGGAATGTGTTTGGTCATTTGGCGAATAGTTGTGTAATATCTGCAAATGCTTTAAATTCCAAGGCGTTGCCTGCTGGATCTTTAAAAAACATGGTTGCTTGTTCTCCCACTTGTCCTTCAAAGCGAATATATGGTTCAATGATGAAGGTAATGTTTTTTTGGATTAGTTTTTCAGAAAATTCCTTAAAGGTCTGCATATCCAGTACAACGCCAAAATGGGGAATTGGCACAGCTTTGCCATCTACAGCATTCACGGCTTCTTTATCTCCCGTGTTTTTCTCTTTTAAATGGATAACAAGCTGATGGCCAAAAAAGTCAAAATCTACCCAATGGTCACTGCTGCGCCCTTCTGAAAGCTCAAGTACATCTCTGTAAAATAGCCTGCACTTTTCCAGATTATCAACTGGAATGGCAAGATGGAAGGGTTGTAGGGTAGTGCCCATCAATTATTGCGTAATGCGTGGATCAATTCTTTTTTGTTCATCTTTGAACGGCCCTCAATACCTACATTTTTTGCCTGATCGTATAACTCATCTTTGGTCCACTCTTCATAGGGTTTTGAGCTTCCTCCTTTCTTTCCTGAGTTGGATGTGTTTGCGATTCGGGCCGATTTTTCCTTACTATAACCTTTATCGCGAAGGGCTTCGTATTGATCTTCGTTTTTAATTCTAGGATTTGGCATAACAATTTGTTTTAAATGAAAAACCCTCTGTGAAACAAAGGGCTTTTGCAGTTACTATTTAATTTTGATCAGTATCTTTTCTGTTTTTGAGTAAACCGATGCCTGCAAAAAAGAAAACTATTCCAAGTATTCCCATGGCCCAAGGACTTATGCCTACTTCCATGCTTCCGAATACTCCAAGTATTCCCATTACGAGGCCTATTCCGCCGGCAATGGTTAAAATAAAACCTAAAATCTTAATCATAATTAATTGAATTTGATGGTTAATTGGATTAAAATTAAAGGAAAAGCTTCATTCCATAATGAACCTTAACAAAATCTTTACAGCATTAAATTATTCGGGAGCAACGTCCCAGCCAATCATAAAGTATTTAATAGGAGCATTGTCGGGAATCTGGCTGGCTTCAACCTCAAGGTCCATATTGTAGCGAAGCTCTTCAGGAAGGCTTTTTTTGTCAATAGTTAAATAAACATCAGTTTCCTTCAGAAAGATTACTACCGAATTTATCGTGGTTTCAATATTATCAATGGTATAATTGGCCTTTACGTCTTTAAAAGTGCTTGCAGTTGTAAGACCCTTTTCAGTTTTATAGCGCGAATCGAAAACTTGTACATTGGTTATGGTTGAATTTGGATCGTTTTCATTATCGGGCGATAACAATAGAAGTTTTTTACCACCTTTTTCATAAATTTCAACTTCTCCTTGCGTTTCCAAAGAGTTGGGTGATGAATTTATTTTTACAATAGAATCTTCCGCAAAAATGGAATCTATTTGCTTTATTTTTATCTCCTTGTTTAAGTTCCCAATAGAACCGTTTTTAATCAGAAAAGGATCGCTATCCTTTCCACATTGAACAAAAGCAAGTGAAACTATTCCAATTATTAAAAGTGTCTTTTTCATTTATTTTTTAGTTATTTTAAATTATAATTTTTTCTGAATTACTTCATCAATTTTCCCAAAATACCCAAAACACTGCGTATTACAGTCGGGCTGGAAAGTGTTTTTATCCAAGGGTTAGAAGTGCTTCTTCGACGGGAGGAACTTCTGCTCGGGGTGCTTTTTCGTGCTGCTTCTTTTTCTTTTTGGGCTTTTTCCTTTGCTTCTTCCTTGTTGGCGATTTCAATTTTTTCCGTCAACATTTCATAAGCGCTTTCACGGTCTATGACTTCATTGTATTTTGGTATTAACTTCGAAGTTTTCAATAAATTTTTTAATTCGTCATCCGTCAAAACATCCATGCGGCTCATGGGCGCTCGCAGCATAGTGCGGGCCAGGGGTGTGGGAATTCCCTTTTCGTTTAAAGCACTTACCAATGCTTCGCCAATTCCCAAAGCTGTCAAGACTTCATCGGTTTTATAATATTCTGAAAGGGGATAGTTCTCGGCAGTCAATTTGATAGCTTTTCTGTCTTTTGCCGTAAAGGCTCGAAGGGCATGTTGTATTTTCAATCCCAATTGGCTTAAAACTGCATCCGGTACGTCGGTTGGGTTTTGGGTTACGAAATAAAGTCCCACCCCTTTGGAACGTATCAATTTTACAATGCTTTCAATCTGATTGAGCAAAGCGCTACTGGCTTCATTAAAAATTAAATGTGCCTCATCTATAAAAATTACCAACTCAGGTCTGCCGCTATCGCCCTGTTCGGGGAAGGTTGCGTAAATTTCTGCCAAAAGGCTTAACATAAAAGTTGAAAAGAGCTTGGGCCTGTCTTGGATATCCGTTAAGCGGATAATGTTGATGTAGCCTCTTCCGTTTTCATCAATGCGAAGCAAATCGTCAGTATCAAAGGATTTTTCGCCAAAAAACAAATCGGCTCCCTGCTGCTCCAATTCCACAACTTTCCGAAGGATTGCCCCCGTAGATGATGAAGAAATTCGACCATATTCTTCCGCAAATTCGTCTTTGCCTTCCTCGGTAGTGTATTGCAATATTTTTTTGAAATCCTTTAAATCTAGCAGCGGCATTTTGTTGTCGTCGCAATATTTAAATATCACCGAGACGATACCTGCCTGCACATCGCTCAAATCAAGGATTCGAGAGAGCAGTACAGGGCCAAATTCACTTACAGTGGCACGAAGACGAACACCTTCCTGATCTGAAAGAGAGAGAATTTCAGCTGGAAACTTTTTAGCTTCGTAAGAAAAACCGATAGCAGCGTGGCGTTCCTCAATTTTGGCATTAGTTGTACCGGGCTCGGCTATTCCGCTGAGGTCACCTTTAATGTCCATCAAAAGTACGGGAATCCCTTTTTCAGAAAGGTTTTCAGCAATAATTTGAAGCGTTTTGGTTTTTCCGGTCCCTGTGGCACCCGCAATCAAGCCGTGACGGTTTAATGTTTTTAATGGAACTTTGACATAAGCGTCCTTTACAGTTTCGCCATTAAGCATCGCTGCACCGAGATTTATAAAATCTCCCTTGGTTGTGTATCCGTTATTGATATAGTCAAAAAAAGCCTGCTTATCTGCCATCTTTTAAATTTTATTCAAAAGTAACAAATTATAAGGCATTAACGTTTGCGAAAATATATTTTCGAGATGATAAAATTTATCTACGATTTCTTTTCAATATATACATTGGAAGAACCTGCATTGCGCATTGTTACAGCGCCAGAAGATGCACCCTGCGAACCAGTGATTCTCACAACATCATTTGCATTGAGCTGTAAAACTTCGGTAAAATTAATGGAAGATTCATTATGGGAACCCATAGACCGTATATACCCTGTAGAGCCATAGGTGCCCACAGCGGTTCCATTCACTGTAATACGTATTTCCGGTGAGGCGCGCTGTACTGTGGAAGTAATAGCAATATTAACATTTACACTGTAGCGACCCGCTTGTATAATGGTAACTTGGTTTCCTGAAACTACATACAGGCTGTTATTATCATTCCAGTTTAAGGTTCCAAAAAGTGGTACGTTAACAGCCGTTGCAGGATTGACATTCGTTGTAATGTCTGTATTTGAATATTTAAAAGATTGTCCCACGTTTGAAGTTGCCAGCGTATTCCAAACGGGGGCAGCGGGCGTCCCGATGTTGTATTGATATTGATTTGTGGTACTGTTATAGAGTGTTAATCCTGTTGCCGGAGAAACAATCGCATTTCTTTGGGCCGTGATCATTCGTGGTAAGAGTATGCCTTGGGTTGTTGAAGAAATTTCTAAAATTGAAGATGCATCTGGACCGGTAGTCCCGATACCAACTTGAGAAAATCCATTATAGGAAATTGCGAGTACAAAAAGTAACGCCCAGTGTAGTTTTTTTGAAGTCATTTTGTAGGGATAAATTTTTCAATGCAATATTTTGGGTGAACTTATTATTATTTACGAAAAAATCCCTCCCTTGGATTTATCTATTTTCTAAATTTTCGATTAGCGGTCTAGATTGGTGGTTAAAATACCACAACGCCTTTTTCAAAAAATACAATTAAAGTTTAAAATGCACCATAGTCTTTTCTACCTTTGCCCCTTATGAAAAAAGAAATGCAGCAATTAGTGGATAAAGGAGTAATGCTTCCCTTGATGGAAGAGTTTTATACTATACAAGGTGAGGGATTCCATAAAGGTACAGCTGCCTATTTTATTCGGGTGGGTGGCTGTGATGTAGGTTGCCATTGGTGCGATGTAAAGGAAAGTTGGAATGCGGAACTGCACCCCCCAACTGCTATTGAAGCAATTGTTGGAAACGCTGCAAAATATTCAAAAACAATTGTTATTACCGGAGGCGAACCGCTTACTTGGGATATGGGCCCCTTGACTGAAATGTTGAAAGCAAAGGGAATGCAGACCCATATTGAAACTTCTGGTGCTTATAAACTGACGGGAATTTGGGATTGGATTTGCCTTTCGCCAAAAAAAATGAAACTTCCCACTGAGGAAGTTTATAAGGTTGCAAACGAATTGAAAGTAATTGTTTTCAACAACGATGATTTCCGTTTTGCGGAAGAACAAGCTGCCAAAGTAGGCCCAGATTGTATTCTTTATTTGCAGCCAGAATGGAGCAAACGTGAAAAGATGAGTCCGCTAATTGTGGATTACGTGATGCAAAACCCAAAATGGAAGGTTTCGCTACAAACCCATAAATATTTAAATATCCCTTAAATAATTTAGGCTTTTTTAAAGGGTATTTCAACATACTCGTTGTCCCAGCCTATTAAAAGCGTAGTTCCATTGCTTTCTGGTCTAAAAATCATTGAAAGTGATTCTATAGGTGCAGCTGCGTCTTTAACGGGAACCACCATTCTAGCTATATCTTTTTCTTTTTTATAGCTATAAGCGCCCCAAACATTGGTATCGCTATTGATAATGACCGTCCAGTTATCTTCGTTTGGAATGGTGTACAGGGTATAAGTCCCCGGGTTTAAAATTGTTTTTCCAAATTTTAAAGGTGTGTAAATTGTGAGTTCGGTTGCCTCATTGGCGCCAGTTCTCCACACTTCGCCGTATGGTACCAAATCGCCAAAAATGTCTCGCCCTTTCTTTTGAGGGCGACTGTAAATAACCCTTGCGAAAGGTGGGCTGTTTTTATCTGGTCGTGCCATTACCAAATCCATTGGCGAGGCATCCATTTGTGGAAAACTCTGTGCTTGCACACGTTCAGTGGTTAATGAAGAAATGAGAAAAAGGGCAACGAGAAATATTTTGTTCATAGGAAAATATTTTGGAATTTCTAAAATTTAAAAAATTAGACGTTTTTTTAACTGTAAAGTTTCATCAAAGTCAAAAACCCAAATAATAAAACGTTTATTCGGCCAATTTTAGTGTGCAACTATTACGCCAAATTCCAAGTATCTTTTCCCAGCTGCAAAACTTGTCTTTTTTTCACAGTATTTTGTTAATAACTTACTGCTTATAAATTACGCAAACCCTTAATTTTATTGGGGATTTGGTTATATTTGTTCGTTACGAAAAAAACTGAAAATCATTCAAATTATTATATGAGCGAAGAACAGAAAAAAGGCAGCTACGGCGCCGACCAAATTCAAGCGTTAGAGGGAATGGAGCATGTGCGCATGCGGCCCTCTATGTACATTGGTGATGTTGGGGTACGAGGTTTGCACCACTTGGTTTATGAAGTAGTAGATAACTCTATTGACGAGGCCATGGGCGGCTATTGCGACACTATTGAAATCTGGATCAACGAGGATAATTCAATAACTGTAAAAGACAATGGGCGTGGAATTCCGGTGGATCTTCACAAAAAAGAAGGCGTATCTGCACTGCAGGTGGTAATGACCAAAATTGGCGCCGGGGGTAAATTTGACAAAGATTCTTATAAAGTTTCTGGAGGTCTCCACGGAGTTGGTGTTTCGGTAGTAAACGCACTTTCCGAGCATTTAACGGCCACTGTTCATCGCGATGGCAAAATCTGGCAGCAGGAATACGAGCGCGGAAAGGCGCTTTATCCCGTAAAGTCTATTGGAGATACCGATTATCGAGGAACTATTGTAACTTTTAAGCCAGATCCGCAAATATTCCAGCAGTCGTTAGAGTATAATTATGACACTTTAGCCAGCAGGATGCGCGAATTGTCTTTTTTGAATAAAGGAATTACCATTTATTTTACAGATAAAAGGGAAAAAGATGAAAATGGTGAATTTGCTACTGAAAAATTCCACAGCGAGGAAGGTTTAAAGGAATTTATCCGCTTTTTGGATGGAAACCGTGAGCCTATTATTGCCGAGGTGATTTCCATGGAGGGCGAAAAGAACGACATTCCGGTTGAGGTTGCAATGGTTTACAATACTTCCTTTAATGAAAATTTACATTCCTATGTAAATAACATTAACACTCACGAAGGGGGAACACATCTTTCAGGTTTCCGTGCGGGATTGACGCGTACTTTGAAAAAATATGCCGATGCCTCCGGAATGCTGGATAAACTAAAATTCGAAATTGCCGGTGACGATTTCCGTGAAGGATTGACCGCTATTATTTCAGTGAAAGTAGCAGAGCCTCAATTTGAAGGGCAGACCAAGACCAAACTTGGTAACCGCGAAGTTACCGCAGCAGTGAGCCAAGCGGTTTCTGAAATGCTTGAAAATTATTTGGAAGAACATCCAAATGATGCAAAAACGATAGTTCAAAAAGTTATTCTTGCCGCACAGGCACGTCACGCAGCAAGAAAAGCACGTGAAATGGTACAGCGCAAAACCGTGATGAGTGGCGGTGGCTTGCCAGGGAAACTATCAGATTGCTCTGAACAGGATCCGGAAAAATGTGAAGTATTTCTTGTGGAGGGAGATTCTGCGGGTGGTACTGCAAAACAGGGGCGCGACCGTAATTTTCAGGCTATTCTTCCGCTGCGCGGGAAAATTCTGAACGTGGAAAAAGCCATGCACCACAAGGTTTTTGAAAACGAGGAAATTCGAAATATATATACAGCGCTTGGAGTAACCATCGGTACCGAAGAGGACAGCAAGGCGCTAAATTTAGAAAAACTACGCTATCACAAAGTGGTAATTATGTGTGATGCGGATGTGGATGGTAGCCACATTGCAACCCTAATTTTGACCTTCTTTTTCCGCTACATGCGCGAGTTGGTTGAGGCTGGTTGTGTTTACATTGCCACGCCACCGCTTTATTTGGTTAAAAAAGGAGCCAAGAAAGAATATGCGTGGAGTGATAAAGAACGTGACCGATTGAATGAAGAGTTTGGAGGAAGCGCGTCAATTCAGCGATACAAAGGTTTGGGTGAAATGAACGCCGAACAACTTTGGGATACTACAATGAACCCTGAATTTAGAACACTTCGTCAAGTTACTATCGATAATGGCACCGAAGCAGATAGAATTTTTTCTATGCTTATGGGCGATGAGGTTCCACCGCGTCGTGAGTTTATTGAGAAGAATGCCGTTTATGCAAATATTGATGCGTAGCGAAATATAAATAATTTTAAAAAAGCCCGTTTCTGAAAAATTAGAAATGGGCTTTTTAGTTTTTAACCCTTTATTATCATTATTTTAAGCAGATATTGGTACTTTTGTGCTGCCTTTCAGAAAGGTTCTGAAAGATTGAAAAGTCACTCCGATTTTCTTCGGAAAAATATATTACAAACAATAACCATAAACAATTAATATGAAAGTAACAGTTGTAGGGGCAGGTGCTGTGGGCGCAAGTTGCGCAGAGTACATTGCCATCAAGAATTTTGCAAGCGAAGTAGTTTTGTTGGACATCAAAGAAGGATTTGCCGAAGGAAAGGCGATGGATTTGATGCAAACTGCTTCTCTAAACGGTTTTGACACCAAGATTACAGGCGTAACAAACGATTATTCAAAAACAGCAGATAGCGACATTTGTGTAATTACAAGTGGAATTCCGCGTAAGCCTGGCATGACCCGTGAAGAATTGATAGGGATAAATGCAGGAATTGTAAAAGACGTTTCTTCAAATCTCGTAAAGCATTCTCCAAATACCATTATCATAGTAGTAAGTAATCCAATGGATACTATGGCCTATTTGGTTCATAAAACCGCAGGTCTTCCCAAAAATCGTGTCATCGGAATGGGCGGAGCTTTGGACAGCGCACGTTTCAAATACCGTTTGGCAGAAGCATTGGGCGCGCCAATCAGTGATGTGGACGGAATGGTAATCGGTGGCCATAGCGATACCGGCATGGTTCCTTTAACTCGTTTGGCTACTAGAAACAGCGTTCCTGTAACAAAATTTATTTCTGAAGAAAGATTGAATCAAGTGATGGAAGACACCAAAGTGGGTGGTGCAACGCTTACAAAACTTTTGGGAACTTCCGCTTGGTACGCACCGGGAGCGGCAGTTTCTGCTTTGGTACAGGCGATCGCCTGCGATCAAAAGAAAATGTTTCCTTGCTCCGTAATGCTTGATGGCGAATACGGAATGAAGGATATCTGCATAGGTGCTCCAGTTATTTTAGGCCGAAATGGTATCGAAAAAATTGTAGAACTTGAATTGAACGATGCTGAAAAAGCGCATATGAAAGAAAGTGCTGAAGGTGTAAGAAAAACCAATGACTTGCTTGAAGTATAATCTTTAAGCGAATTATTTATAGCATTGAAAAAGCCGGCCCCGAAATTTCGGGGTCGGCTTTTTTTATTGTTTTGTTTCTAATTCACTTTTCTTGTAAATTCTGTAAAAATAAATTGATAAAACTATAATTGTAAGCCATCCAATTACTCCTAAAGAAGCTTCAGTGGTACCATACAAATTCAAAAATTCAGAAAGCTCATAATCCAAATTCATCTTATCTATATTTTCACCGAACCCCCCACTTAACTTATTGGTAATGGGATCCATAAAAATTGATATAACTACGGCTAAAATATATTTCCTTTTGGAAAATTTTATTTCACGTATGTTAAAATCTACTGTTCTAAGTTTAATGTATTTTATAGTTAAAACAGTTATTGTTCCATAAATAATAGTGCTTAATACTGGGATTGAGTACTTAAGAAAATTAAAAGATAATTCCGTCCAAAGTCCGAAATATAAATATGCTTTAATTATAAATCTTAATACAGAATCAATAGCATTTATCAATACAAACCCAAAAAATAGCCAAAGGGCAAGTGGGAATAATTGTTTTTTCATTTGTTCAATATAATAATAAAACCCCAAATGTTTTTTAAAAACTTTGGGGTTAGTCTTACGTCTTATAGCGAAAGTGGTCTATGTCTTTCTACCCGCACTTAGAAGACCCGCAATCCTTGCAAGTCAAACAACCTTCCTGGTAAATAAGCGACGTACTATTGCAGTTTTCACATTTCTGTTTTCTGGCTTCCGTTCCATCGGCAACATAGCGTTTTAAGGCGCGCGCAACCCCGTTTTTCCAAGTGTTGATACTTTCGCTATCAAGTTGCAGGCTGTTTATCAAATCCACCACTTTTTCTATCGGCATGCCGTGGCGAAGGGTACTGGAAATTAATTTTGCATAGTTCCAAAACTCGGGGTTGAATTTATGCGAAAGCCCTTCAATGGTGGTTTTGTAGCCTCTTTTGTTTTTATATTGAAAATCGTAACGCGAAGTACCATCCTCGTTTCGGTTTTTAATGATAACACCGTTATTCACCCAACGTGGAATCAAAATTCCATCTTCATCATCTGCAAAACCTGTGAAAATCTCATACGGTTTTCCGTCAATCAAACCGATAAAGGCAATCCATTTGTCTTTACTGTTTTGAAAACGAACAACATCTGCTTCAAGAGTTTCGGGACGTTTTGTGGGGAAAGTAGTAAGCGTTTCAGTGCTTTCCTCTTTCTTTTCTTCATTGGAAATTAAAACGCCCGAACGCGACCCATCGCGATAAACGGTAACGCCTTTACATCCTGCCTGCCACGCTTCCAAGTATAGTTTTCCAACCAATTCTTCAGTAGCATCATTCGGCAAATTGATGGTCACCGAAATGGAATGGTCCACCCATTTTTGCACTGCGCCTTGCATACGCACTTTGCTCAGCCAATCCACATCGTTTGAAGTAGCTTTGTAATACGGCGATTTCTTTACGATTTTGTTCAATTCTTCCTGACTGTAATTTTTGTCGGTCGCAATACTGTTAACTTCCATCCATTGCTTGAAACGGTGGTGAAAAACCACGTATTCCTCCCAGCTGTCGCCTACTTCATCCACGAAGTCAACTCGGGAATTTTTATCGTTTGGATTCACTTTCCTTCTTCTCTTGTAAACCGGAAGAAAAACAGGCTCAATTCCTGAAGAAGTTTGCGTCATTAAACTGGTAGTTCCCGTCGGCGCAATAGTTAAAAGAGCGATGTTTCGGCGGCCGTATTCCAGCATATCGTAATACAGTTTTTCATCGGCATCTTTTAGGCGAAGGATAAATGGATTCTCCTTTTCCCTTTCGGAATCAAAAATTTTGAAAGCACCTCTTTCCTTTGCGGCATAAACCGATGCACGATACGTTTCAATTGCCAGATTTTTATGGATTTTAACTGAAAAATCATTGCCTTCCTTGCTGCCGTACTTTATTCCCAAAGCGGCGAGCATGTCGCCTTCCGCGGTGATTCCAATTCCCGTTCTTCGGCCTTCTTCAGCTTTTCTCTGTATATTTTTCCACAGATTTCTTTCCACTGCTTTTACTTCATCACTTTGTGGATCGGCGTCAATTTTTGCGATAATCGCGTCTACTTTTTCCAATTCCAAATCAATAATATCGTCCATAATTTTTTGGGCGATGCCAATGTGTTTTTTGAAAAGTTCAAAATTGAATTCAGCTTTATCGGTAAACGGATTTTCTACATAAGAAAACAGATTTATCGCTAACAACCGGCAGGAATCGTAAGGACAGAGCGGGATTTCGCCGCAAGGGTTTGTGGAAACTGTTTTGTAACCCAAATCTGCATAGCAATCCGGCACGGACTCATTTATAATTGTATCCCAAAAAAGAATGCCTGGCTCGGCAGATTTCCAAGCGTTGTGCACTATTTTTTTCCAAAGTTTTCCAGCTTCAATTTCCTTTGAAAACTTTGGGTTTTCGCTGAAAATTGGATATTTCTGGGTATATTTTTTCTCGTCTTTTACGGCTTTCATAAAAGTATCGTCCATTCGTACGGAAACATTTGCGCCCGTAACTTTACCCTGCTCCATTTTGGCATCGATAAAATCTTCGGAGTCAGGATGGTTTATTGAAACGGAAAGCATAAGGGCGCCACGACGCCCATCCTGCGCAACTTCACGGGTTGAATTTGAATATCGCTCCATAAAAGGAACAATGCCAGTTGAGGTCAAAGCTGAATTTTTCACCGGTGAGCCTTTGGGGCGAATGTGCGAAAGATCGTGGCCTACACCGCCGCGACGTTTCATCAATTGTACCTGTTCTTGGTCAATTTTCATTATGCCGCCGTAGGAATCGGAATCGCCTTCGTTGCCAATTACGAAACAATTTGAAAGGGAACCCACTTGATACGGATTGCCAATTCCCGCCATTGGACTACCTTGTGGAACGATGTATTTAAAATCCTTTATTGCTTCAAAAATCTCATCTTCACTCATGGGATTGGCATAACGTTGTTCAATGCGGGCAATTTCTTTGGCGATACGACGGTGCATATCATTCGGCGTTTTTTCATAAATATTGCCTTCAGAATCTTTCAGAGCATACTTGTTCACCCAAACTCGGGCGGCAAGATCATCACCTTTAAAATATTCTACAGAAGCATTGAAAGCTTCATCTTGTGTATAAGTTTTGGGGGCGGGGATGGATGTTTTTATTTGCATATTCTGAAATGAATTTTGGATTGTTTTGAATTTGAAATTTAAAGTAGGTAAATATAATGAAATAGTAATCCTGATTTAAAATTTAAAATTTAAAGTTGTCAATAATCAATTGTTAATATATTGCAAATCAGTTTAATAAAAATTTATCAACAGCGAAAAGTTGACAATTTTTTAAAATAATGTAAAGTGAAAAATTATTTTTTAGTATTACAGATTAAATTATCTTAAATATATTCTATTAGGTGATAAATATCATATTACAAAGGTTAGTGGGTTTGCTATATTTGCGGTGTGAAAAACGTAATTCTTATAGCAGCTTCCCTTATAGTACTCACAAAACCTTTATGGCCAGTAGTAGAGTATGTAGTGAATTACGACTATATAGTTAACGTACTTTGCGAAAACAAAGACAAGCCGGAAATGAAGTGTAACGGAAAATGCCATCTGTCTAAAGAGCTGGCAAAGGAAGCAGGAGCGGAAAATGATAATCCCTTTAACAGCAAAACTTCAAAAACTGAGATTCCGCAATTTATTATTTCTGAAAACATTGATGAATACGCATTTGCTTGGGCAGATGAAATCATTATTGTTGAAAGTATAGACTACAGGCCACATTTGAATTCTTCCCTTTTTACCTCAAAAATTTTTCATCCACCACAGTTAGGATAATTTTCAGTAAAGGTTGCTTGGGAAAATTTCTTAGTAACCATTCTTAAAAATTATCAAAACTATTACAAAAATGAAAGCACTTATACCTGTGTTCCCATTAAAGGGAATACTTATAGGCGGCCTTTGGTGTGCATTGTTTTGCGGCGTTTTTATACCCCAAGTGCGCGCCCAAGTAACCCCGGCGGATAGTCTAAAACTAATTCAGCTAAATGAAGTGGTCATTATTTCCGCGGGCAAACAATTAGACCATCAAAAACAGCGAAAGCCATTATCAACTTTAGATGAATTTTTGGAATCTTCGCGTAGTATCAACATGGTAAAACGTGGGGCCTATGCCTGGGAGCCCACAATGAACGATATGGCTTCAGAGCGTTTGGCGGTAACTATTGATGGTATGCAAATTTTTGGCGCCTGTACCGATAAAATGGATCCAATAACTTCCTACGTTGATGTTTCCAACCTATCAGAAGCACAAATTGGTTCCGGACAGCAGGGCGCAGCATTTGGCAATACAATAGGTGGTGGCATCAATTTGAAATTGGACAAAAGTAATTTCAAACCCACAGGGTGGGGCGGTTCTTTGGAAAGTGCCATTGAAAGCAACAATACCATGCGTGTTTTTGGGGGTGAGCTAAACTATTCTGATGAAAAGATTTATTTGAATACGGATGGTATTTACCGCAAAGCCGATAATTACTATGCGGGCGGTGATGAAGAGGTGAAATTTTCACAGTTTGAAAAGTATAATTTCTCCATCAATTCAGGCTATAAACTTGCTGAAGGTAAATCCATCTCTGCTACCTTAATATATGATGAAGCGAACGATGTGGGTTATCCTGCCTTGACAATGGACGTTTCCTTGGCGCGGGCGGTGATTGGTTCGGTGGGGTTTAATCAGAATACATTGTTTGGTAATTTAAGCAATTGGGAGTCTAAATTGTATTATAATACCATAAAACACGTAATGGACGACACCAAGCGTCCCGATGTGCCGATACACATGGATATGCCAGGTAGGAGCGAAACTGCTGGGTTTTATACGCAGGCAAATCTCAACAAAGAAAAAAATCATTTTTTCTTGAAGTGGGATGGGTTTTACAATAAGAGTTATGCTGAAATGACAATGTATCCCACCAACGGGGATGAACCGTTGATGTTTATGCTTACGTGGCCTGATGTGCGCACCGCAAATGTTGGCTTTTATGCTGAAGATCATATTGCTTTTCAGAAAAATTCTTTAAAGCTTTCAACACGTTTGGCGTACCATGCCAATACGGTAGCGGATGATTTTGGTTTGAATAGTTTGAAAATTTTCTATCCGGAAATGGACAGGACCAATACGCGTTTTTTGAAAAGTTTTTCAGCTCAACACCATAAAATGGTGAAGGACTTTCACTTTAACGGAGGACTTTCCTATGGTGAGCGTGCCCCTTCCGTTTCAGAAGGGTATGGGTTTTATCTTTTCAACAGTTTTGACAACCACGATTACATTGGCGATCCAGAATTGAATACAGAAAGCTCTGCGGAAGCCAACTTTTCGGTAACCTTAAAAAAGCCAATTTTTGAAATTACGGCCAGTGCTAATTACTTCCGCATTTTTAACTATATCATTGGGTTAGTTGATCCATCGCTTAGCACAATGACTATTGGTGCGCAGGGCGTTAAGATTTATACCAATCTGGATTACGCGCAGCTTTTCAACGCTTCACTGTCGGGAAGGTATACTATTTCAAATGCGTTTAAATTGTCTGGCAATGTTTCGTATCACCGAGGTGTTGACAATGAAGGTGAAAATTTACCTTTGATTAGTCCACTTTCCTATAGAAGTGCAATCGATTTTTATAAAAACCAATTTTCCGCATCGCTTTCAGTTGATGGCGCTGGAGAACAGACAAATTATAATCCCGCTTACGGAGAAACCAAAAGTGCCGCTTATGCTACACTTTCGGTAAGCTTTGGAAAACGTTTCTTTTTAAAGGATAGCGATCTTTTCCTAAAAGGTGGAATTGAAAACATTTTTGACACTAACTATTCTACTTATACCGACTGGAACAACATTCCACGTATAGGCAGAAACTTATACTTAACAATCTCTTATTCAATTAATTAATAAATAATAAAAATTATGAAAACACTAAAATATATATTGGCAATATTTTTTCTATCCGTTTCATTTGTAAGCTGTTCAAGTGAGGATGAAAATCCTACTGTGGAGCAAAATCCAGTCGAAGGCTTGACAATGATTTATGAAATTCCTGCTGCAGACCACACCGTTCAGATTTATTCAGAAAAGCAAAACCTTGAAGTAGGTTACAATGAAATTTTGATTAGAATAAAAAACCTTGCCAGTGATACCTATGTTGCAAATGCTGCGCCTAACTGGATGCCAATAATGCATATGGAAACGATGCAACATTCCGCACCGCACAGTATGTTGACCAATACTGATGAAAGTACCGTTTACAAAGGGCATATTGTTTTTCAGATGGCCAGTAACGACACCGAATATTGGGAGGTGGTGTTTAATTATTCCCTAAATGGGCAACAAAAGGAGGAGGCCCTTCGGGTAGCTGTTTCGCTACCAACAGATGAACTTAACAAGACTCAAGTATTTATGGGCAGCGATGATACCCGTTATGTTTTGGCTTATGTGAATCCAAAAGATCCAAAAGTAGCAGTGAACGATTTACAGGCCGTACTTTACAAAATGGAGAATATGATGAGTTTTCCAATAGTTGAAAACTTCAAAATAACGGTGGATCCACGAATGCCCGGTATGGGCAACCACAGTTCGCCAAACAATGAAGATATGACTTATAGTTCAGCAACAAAAATGTATGATGGAAAGCTGTCCTTAACCATGACGGGGTATTGGAGAATCAATTTGAAGCTGTTGAACGCAAATGGAGAAATTTTAAAGGGCGAGGACGTAACGGAGGCAAACCCTGAGAGTAGTCTTTATTTTGAACTGGAGTTCTAAATTTTTGAATTGTTTTTTATATTGTTTAAAGACTGTAGCAATACAGTCTTTATTTTTTTATATTTGGCGCGTGAACTGTAAATGGTATATACCCTTATTATTAATAGCCCTTGCTTTTGTGGGTGTAAGCTGGGAGCAATCTACCCTTCCCAATCAGGAAATTGTGGTACAGTTTCACACAAACTCCGTTAGTGAAGTTGAGGCCAAACAAGCTATTTCCAATATTACGAGCCAATTAAAATCAATTGGGGTTGAAGATTTTCAAATATCTGAAATACAAAACGGAACACTAAAGGTTACCTATTACAGCGCCAAAGATATTGCAATTATTAAAAACCTCTTTGCGGCGCCTATTCACTTTCAATCGTGCAGTACGTCTGGTGGCAATACAGATGTTCCTGCTGAATTTCCTTCCGCAGAAAATCCTAATGCCTACCAAGTAAATGTCCTTAAAATCCAAAAAGACTCAAGAATTGATCTTGGATTTCAAGGATTGCCTGTAGAGATTAAATCTACAACAGATCAATATTTAAATCCAATAATGTCTTTGGGTGTTCCCGAAGCCACTTTCAGTTTTAAAAAATGCTTTGGAAATGTTGCTTTTAAAAACTATCGCAGTATTTCGCTTTTAATAGATACTGCTTCACATAAAATACCAGAGGTGCGTGCCGGCCCCTTATCTTAAAAAATCTTTCCATTAAATTTTTAAGCTGAAAAATTATTTCAGGTTAAACAATTATTTTGGCTCAGATATTTCCGAAGCCAAAAAAATAATTTTTAAACAATCACGATAATTGTCAGATATTGCTGCAAATCATATATTTGCGCGATTATAAAAAAATCTGACCAAAAAACATAAACATGCAAAACAAAGGACTAGTTACCGTATTTGCCATCCTATTTGGATTGGTGAGTATTTACCAACTTTCTTTTACGTTCGTAGCGAATAAAGTAGAAGATAGCGCGAAGGAATTTGCGAACAGCAAATTTTCAGAAGACCA
Organism: Aequorivita iocasae; assembly: GCF_016757735.1. Lineage (NCBI taxonomy): Bacteria > Pseudomonadati > Bacteroidota > Flavobacteriia > Flavobacteriales > Flavobacteriaceae > Aequorivita > Aequorivita iocasae. The sequence continues at coordinate 397,905 of NZ_CP068439.1, read as the reverse complement.
ACCCCACGAACGTGACAACGCAGAAGCGCGTTATCTGGACTCTGTGGCCAATAACCCAGTATTCTTGGGGATAGATTACAATACCGCTAAGGAAAAAGAGCTTAATAAAGGTCTTGACCTTAAAGGGGGGATTAACGTAATTCTGGAAGTTTCCGTAAAGGATATATTGAAAGGTCTTGCAAACAATACCAAAGATCCTGCATTCAACCAAGCGTTGGAAAATGCAAAAGAGCTTCAGAAAAACAGCCAGGATACTTACTTGGAATCTTTCTTTAAGGCTTTTGAAGCCCTTCCTGGTGAAAATGAACTTGCCTCTCCAGATATTTTCTTCAACAAGAATTTGGAAGATGTGATAGAGATTGGGATGACCAATGAGCAAGTAAAACCAGTTATTGAGCAGAAAATTGATGAGTCCATTACCTCTGCCTTTGAAGTTTTAAGAAAGCGTATCGATAAGTTTGGGGTAACCCAGCCAAACATCCAGCGATTGGGAAAATCTGCAAGAATACTTGTGGAGCTTCCAGGGGCAAAAGATGTGGATAGGGTAAAAAAATTACTTCAAAGTACTGCCCAACTTGAATTCTGGGATGTTTATAAATTTGAGGAAATAGCAGGTTTCCTTCAAGCTGCCGATGCCAAAGCAGGTGAAATAGCTATGGCACAATCAGCTTCTGAAACGGTGAAAACTGCAGATACTACTGAAGCAGTTGCAGATTCTTCAAAAACGGAAGAAGATGACGTGAGCAAACTATTGGGGGGTCAAGACGTTAATGATTCACTTGTGGATGATAACAAAGCGAACCCAATTCTTTCCAAAATGGTTTCTTTGGGAAATCAAGGTAGCCCTGTAATTGCTACCTTTAGATTAAAAGATACTTCAGTTATCAATGACTATTTTCGCAACCCACAGATAAAATCACTTTTACCGAATGATTTGCGTTATGCAAAGTTTGTTTGGGGCTTGCCAGAAATTAGCGAGCAGTTGAATGGCGAAGAAATAACGGCTCTTTATGCACTAAAAGCGAACCGCGACAATGTTCCGCCACTTGGGGGAAGTGTAGTTGTAGATGCAAGACAGGAATACGACAACTTGAGCCGCGTAGTGGTATCTATGCAAATGAATGGCCAAGGTGCCAAGGTGTGGGAACAGATGACTGGTAATGCTTATGAAAACCAGAGCCAGATTGCTATTGTGCTTGATAATATTGTGTACTCTGCGCCGGGTGTAACCTCTGGCCCTATTGCTGGTGGACGTAGCCAAATTTCAGGTGACTTTACGGTAAATGAAGGTCAGGATTTGGCAAATGTGCTTCGCGCTGGTAAACTGCCTGCTTCGGCTGAAATTATCCAGGGTGAGGTGGTAGGTCCTACTTTGGGTCACGAAGCTATAAACAGTGGGGTTATGTCCTTCGTAATTGCACTTTTCATTGTGCTTTTATGGATGATAGGCTATTATGGAAGAGCGGGTGTTTTTGCTGACGTTGCTTTGTTGGTGAATATTCTTTTCATCTTTGGAATTTTGGCGGGTCTTGGTGCCGTGCTAACGCTTCCTGGTATTGCGGGTATTGTATTGACTATAGGTATGTCGGTAGATGCGAATGTACTTATTTTTGAAAGGATTAAGGAAGAGCTTGCAAAAGGGAAGGCGCAGAAAGATGCCATTAAAGATGGTTTCAACAATGCATTGTCTTCTATTCTTGATGCAAACATTACCACCGGTTTAACTGGTTTGATTCTTTTGGTTTTCGGAACAGGTCCAATTCAAGGATTTGCAACTACATTATTGATAGGTATTGCCACTTCATTGTTTACGGCAATTTTTATTACAAGATTGTTTATTGACAGTTATACGAAAAACGGCAAGTCCTTGCCATGTGCTACTTCACTTACAAAGAATCTTTTCACAAACGTTCACGTTTCCTTTTTAAAGAAGCGCAAAATGGCCTACGTTATTTCTGCAATTATGATTTTGATAAGCGTTTCTTCATTGTTTTTCAATGGCCTAAACCAAGGTGTTGACTTTGTGGGTGGACGAACCTATACCGTTCGCTTTGCTAAGGATGTAAATTCACAGGAAATCCAGAACAATCTTATAGAAACTTTTGGAAGTGCTGAAGCAAAAACCTATGGTGGCGACAACCAGTTGAAGATTACAACCAAGTATAAAGTTGATGAAACTGGAACTGAGGTTGACGAAGAAATAGAGCGAATGGTTTTTGAAACCGTTAAAAAAGATATGCCTGCAGATATGACCTACGAAGACTTTGTGGGCGATCGCGAAGGAAAAAACATCGGTAGAATGGAATACTACAAAGTGAGCCCTACCATTGCAGATGACATTAAGAAAGATTCCTTCTGGGCCGTATTTGGTTCATTGGTTGTGGTTTTCCTTTACATCTTGCTGCGTTTTAGAAGATGGCAATTTAGTTTGGGGGCGGTTGCGGCCGTATTCCACGATGTGCTTATTGTACTTGGGGTATTCTCACTAACTTACAAGTTTATGCCTTTCAGCATGGAGATTGACCAGGCATTTATTGCGGCGATACTTACGGTTATTGGATACTCATTGAACGATACGGTAATTGTATTTGACCGTATTCGTGAATACTTTGGTGAACACCCAAGCTGGAAGATGAACCGTATTATTGATGTGGCTTTGAGCAGCACTTTAAGTAGGACATTGAATACCTCTTTCACCACACTTATTGTGTTGTTAAGTATGTTCTTCCTTGGCGCGGAATCTATCCGTGGCCTTTTATTCGCAATAATTGTAGGTATTATAGTAGGTACTTACTCATCATTGTTCATCGCGACACCTATTATGTATGATACGGTGAAACGTAAAAAAGTGGAGGATTTAATTGATAAGAAAGAAGAAGTTGACCCTGCTTTAGAGGCGTAATTTTAAATCTTTTGAAGTTATACAAAAAGACCTTTCCAACTTGGAAAGGTCTTTTTTTGCATAAAATTTATTAGAAATTAATTATTTCTGCTAAAAGAAATCTTGTCGCCTTTTTCAAGTTTCCATTTATCTGCAAGGCCTGCATTTACTTCCAAAACATATTGCGAGGGAGCTTCGGAAGGCAGTGAAGATTCATCAAATGGTTTGGCGTTTTTTTGAATACTTACAATTTGCTTGTCTGCATTCAGATAGATAATATCCAGAGGTATTTCCGTGTTCTTCATATAAAAGGAGCGTGGCTGCATGGTATTGAAAATAAAAAGCATCGCTTGGTCCTCAGCCATGGAATGGCGGTACATAAGCCCGGTTTGGGTTGAATATTCGTCATCGGCAATTTCAATATTCAGCCTAGCTATAAGGGAATCGTTTTCCGCCTTAAAAAGCTGAAGCTCACCTTCTTTGGTAAAAGTAATTTCTTTGGTAAGGCTTTTATTCTCTGAAGTAGAACTATCCTTACAGTTATAAAATGAAAGAATTGACGCAGCAAGTACGGCGGAAATAAGTATTTTTTTCATTCTTGAAGATATTATTGCCGGTAATTCGCAAATGATTTTTTTAAAAATAGATTCGTGAATTATGGGCCTTATTTTTATTCAATCATTGGTTTTTTTGAAGCTTTCCACATGATGTAGATTCCTGCAAGTATGAAAGGTATGCTAAGCCATTGTCCCGTGGAAAGTAACCCAAGTACAGATTCAAACCCACCTTGGCTTTCTTTTACAAATTCCACCAAGAAACGAACCATAAAAAGAAGGATCAAAAACACTCCAAAAATGTAACCAATCTGTTTTCTGCGTTCGGTTTTCCAATAAAGATACCAGCAAACCAAAAAAACAATCACATAACCGGCTGCTTCATAAAGTTGTGCGGGATGGCGGAAAGGAATGGAATTCAGCAATTCCGAAAACTGTGGATTATTTACAATAGCGTCATATGCCTTATTTGGGTTTTGAATTCCGGTTGCTTGAACTGCTTCTTGTTTCCGAATGCCTTCGTGAACAAAACGAACACCCAATGGGAAATCTCCTGAAGGCTTTCCTATTATTTCAGAATTCATAAAATTGCCGATACGCACAAAAGTTCCCCCAGCGGCTACGGCAATAACAATACGATCCATGATCCACAAAAAAGGTTTTTTTATTACGTTTTTTGTATAATAATACATGGCAATGAGGATGGCAATAGCTGCGCCGTGGCTGGCAAGACCCTGAAAACCAGTAAACTCGAATTCTGGAACTGTACTAATAGGAAGAAATACCGAAAGCGGGTCTTCCACAAAAAGCTCGGGCTGGTAAAATATAACGTGGCCCAACCGTGCGCCCACCAAAACAGCTACAACCATATAGATAAAAAGGCTGTCCAGTTTTTCTTGCGCCAGTTCTTCGCGTTCGTAAATCTTTTTGGTGAGAATCCACCCAAGCGTAAATGCTACTACAAACATCAAGCTGTAGAAACGGATCATAAAAAAACCAAGATCAATCCCTTCTGAAGGATTCCAGGTAAAACTTAAATATTGCATAGCGGGTGTTTTATTAAGCAGCGTAAAGATACTAAAAGCGAAAAAGTAATTTCAAACATATTATTATTTGTTTTTGGGTGGAACTGAATCATAGCCAGAGCCACCCCAAGGATTGCAACTTGCAATGCGTTTTGCTGCCAGCCAACCACCTTTTAGCAAACCATGTGTTTGCAGAGCTTGCACGGCATAATGTGAACAACTAGGGGTGTAACGACAGCTTGATGGCAATAGTGGAGAAATAAAAAGTTGATACCCTTTTATCAATAAAACAAAAGGGTATGTAAGTATATTTTTCACGTAAAATTTAATTTAAGGAAAAGGTAGTTCCTTCTTTTCCATCTTTTAGTTGAATACCTTTTGCCGAAAGCTCATCCCGAATTTTATCGCTCATCGCGAAATCCTTATTGGCGCGTGCTTGATTTCTCAATTGAATAAGAAGTTCCACTGCCGCTGAAAGTTTTTCAGCGTCCTGTGAATTTTCCGAAACGCTGTCTTCCAAGCCCATAACATCAAAAAGAAAACCGTCCATCGTATGTTTCAGCAATTGCAAATCATCAGTGGAAATGGTTTCTTTTTCTTCCTTTAATAAATTTACGAATTTCACCGCTTCAAAAAGGTTCGCAATCAAAATAGGACTGTTAAAGTCGTCATTCATCGCCTCATAGCATGCATTTACCCAGCTTTTTATATCTAGAGAGCTTTTTTCTGAAGTATTAATTTCATTCAGCATTCTATAGGCATCCATTAAACGGTTAAATCCTTTTTCAGAAGCTTCCAAAGCCTCACTGCTGAAGTCGAGTATGCTTCGGTAATGGGCTTGGTACATAAAAAATTTTGTGACTGTTGGTGAAAACGGCTTGCTCAAAATATCGTTTTCGCCCGTAAACATTTCGTTCGGAAGAATATAGTTTCCGGTAGATTTTGACATTTTTTTACCGTTGAGCGTAAGCATGTTTGCGTGCATCCAATAATTTACAGGCGAAGTGTGGTTGCATGCTTCTGCTTGTGCAATTTCGCACTCGTGGTGCGGAAATTTTAAGTCCATCCCCCCACCATGAATATCAAACTGGTTGCCTAAGTATTTAGTACTCATTGCGGTACATTCCAAGTGCCAGCCCGGAAAACCTTCGCTCCAAGGTGATGGCCAGCGCATAATGTGCTGAGGTTCAGCTTTCTTCCAAAGTGCGAAATCCTGAGGGTTTTTCTTGTCGGACTGCGCAGCAAGCTCACGGGTGTTGGAAATCATATCTTCCAGTTGCCTTCCGCTCAATTTCCCGTAATTGTTTGTTTCATTGAATTTTAAAACGTCAAAATAAACGGAGCCATTTTTTTCATAAGCAAAACCTTCTTCAATTATTTTTTCAACTATATGTATTTGCTCATAAATATGGCCTGTAGCAGTGGGTTCAATACTTGGGGGCAAGGCATTGAACTTTGCCATAATGGTATGAAAATCTACCGTATATTTTTGAACCACTTCCATAGGTTCCAATTGCTCAATTCGTGCTTTTTTAAGAATTGGGTCATCACCACTTTCTCCATCGTTTTCAAGATGGCCAGCATCTGTAATATTGCGCACGTAACGTACTTTGTAGCCCAAATGTTTTAAATACCGAAAAACCAAATCAAACGAAAGGAAGGTACGACAGTTACCCAAATGCACATTACTATAAACAGTAGGGCCGCAAACGTACATACCCACTGCGTCTTTGTGGATTGGGTTGAATTTTTCTTTCTTTTTTGAAAGGGAATTGTAAATAAAAAGTTCGTGCTGTTTCAATTTTTCGGATTTCAGGTTAGCGATTTTTCCTTTGGAATCGGTTTTTAAAACTCGGTATCAAGTTTTATGTAATCCAAAAACTCTCTACGAGTTTCAACGTTTTTAAAAGCACCGCCAAATTCGCTGGTTACGGTACTGCTGTCAATATCGCGAATACCACGAGAATTGACGCAAAGGTGCTTGGCGTCAATAACACAAGCTACGTCTTCAGTGCCCAAAACCTGCTGTAATTCTTTCACTATTTGCATTGTAAGCCGTTCCTGCACTTGAGGTCTTTTAGCGTAGTAATCTACAATCCGATTCATTTTTGAAAGTCCCACTACCGTCCCATTAGAGATATAAGCAATATGTGCTTTTCCGACAATGGGTAACAAGTGGTGTTCACAGGTAGAGTAGAGGGTAATATTTTTTTCTACCAGCATTTCCTGGTACTTGTATTTATTTTCAAAAGTAGAGGCTTTGGGTCTTCTGTCTGGATGAAGCCCACCAAAAATTTCCTGGACAAACATTTTTGCCACACGGGTAGGTGTTCCTTTTAAGCTATCATCACTAAGATCGAGTCCTAAAGTATGCATAATGTTTTGAACGTCTTTTTTGATGCTTGCAATTTTTTCAATATCACTAAGCTCAAAAGCATCAGGGCGCATAGGCGTTTCAGTGGAACTACCTATGTGATCATTCCCCATTGCTTCAATCTCTTTTAGTTGTTTCTCTAAATCCATCTAATAAATTATGTAATAAGCCTGCAAAGATACGCAATAGCATTTTGGTAGTGAAAATTGCAGGAGTTTTTGTGCAATTTTCAATTGTTCAAAAAAATAAGTTTTGGAGTAAATTAAAAATGGTAACCAAGGGAGAACACCAAATTACTATATATGGTATTTATATTAGCCGCATCAGTTAACCCTACGGAATAAAGCTGTTGGCTTCTTTCCTGCTCCGCTCTTGAGTATGCAATATCACAGGTGTAACGACCAAAATTGTATCCTGCACCTACTGAAAATCCAATAAGTTCACCTAATATTTCACTATTTTTATAAGGAGTTTCCTCATAATGAAAACCACCCCTAAGGCTCAATTGATTTATACGATATTCTGCACCCGCCTTATAAGAAGCTGCCCCGGTCAAGGTATTTTCTATAGTGTTATTAAGGTCGCTGAAAAAAGGGTCAAAATAATCCTGGTCAGGGCTAAAATCTATAGTGCTATAATCCTTATATGAATAGTCAAAACTTATTAACCCATTTTGACCAAAAACGTATGCCGCACTGGCGGTTACTTTTGCGGGGGTTCTCAAAGTATAGTCTTCATAAACATTGATTACTCTTGGGTTTACTATTTCGGTGATTGCTTGTCCTTCAAAAAGACGTCGGCTTTCAAGATATTGGGTAGTTTCTTCAGAAATTTGATACCACGTAGGGCTATCAAAACTTAGCCCGAGGCGAAAATTTTCAGCAACCTTCGCAATAGCGCCAATCTGCGCGGAAACTCCTGCTCCATTAACAGATAAGTTATTTTCAAAACCAACCCTGTTTACTGTAGAACCGGCGTTGTTATTGGTTTCGAGAAGAAATGAACTTTGGTCAAAATCTATAGTATACGTATTAATGTTTACCCCAAAAAATAGGTTATTGTCCACCTGAGTGGCCAGGTTTATAGAGAATTTGCTGTTATAACCTTGTGAAAGATAAAGGTATTCTTGGTTAAAATTACCAGCTGCAATATTTGAAGTATAGGAAACGTTTGACAAATCATTGGGTTCCAAAGGGTCAAAAAGAAAAGCTTGATAGCCTAAAAATGCATTTTGGGCAGTTGTACCTTCAGTTTCGCCTAAATATCTGTAAAGGCTTGAAATGGTTTCCCCAGATTGTAACTGCAAAAGATTTAAAGGAATGCCTTGGGCTTGTTCCAAAAAGAAGCTCCCAATAGATGTATTTCCGGTACCGGCAATATACATTTCATTTTCAAAATTTTTGGTAACATCATAATTGACGCCAATAGTGAACTTTCTGAAAGCCGCATCCCCATTTGAATTATTGATTACAAAAATACCGCCCAATTGATTAAAATTAATATCATCAGTTATGCTTTTCTCAGAATTCCCAAAATAGTTGGCTTCGTTTTCTACATCAAATAGATTTGTAGAAAACATCAAGTTTGAATTCAAAAAAACCGCACCTCCCGCTGGATTGACATTAATAGCTGAAAAGTCACCGCCCAAAGAACCCATAGCTCCACTAAGTCCAGTAAATCGAGCTGTTCCTATATTTTGTTCTGTACTGTATCTTAGACCGTCTGTTGTGTTTTGGGCGCTTAGAGCAGACAATGTTAATACAGCTATAATGAAGAAAAGTATCTTATTCATAGTCTAAAAACTTGTAAATAATTTTGGGAATTAGTTTAACCGCGACCACCTCTTCCGCCGCCGCTTCTACTGCCGCTACTGCTTCCTCTACTTCCGCTACTAGAACTTCTAACGGAACCGGATGAGCTACTTCGGGTTGGTGTAGAATAATTGCTATTGCGTGTGCTGCGGGAATTGCTTCGTGTAGGCTGCGAATAGCTATTGTTGCGTGTTGAACCTGAACGTGTATTTCTTATTACATTAGAATTGGATCGAGTGGTTCTAACATTGCTTCGCGTGGTTCGGGTAGTTGTATTGTTTGCACGTACATTGTTTCTATTTACACGTCTTGATAATTCTGACCTGCTATAGGAGTTACGTGTTGAAACGTTATTTGACCTTCCGCGTGTGTTGGTTCTTGTATAATCTGTATTTCTTCTGCCACGATTGTAAGATACATGATCGTAGTGAGAGTTATAATAATGGGGGTTATAATATCCATAACCGTAATAAGGATATCCATAGCCGTAGCCATAACCATAGTAAGGATAACCCCATCCATAGCTGATTCCCCAATAGGGATTATAATATCCATAATAGGGATAGCCCCAATTAACGCCCCAGTATGCGCCGTACCAATAAGGCCTGTGGTAAAATCCATATCCATAGCCGAAGCCTCCAGTGTTATAGATGTTTACTGTTATTTCCTCTCCATTACTACCCCAAGGGCCGTAACCATCTTCCGCATAGTCGTAATTTTCCTCAATAATAATATTTCCTTCTTCATCTAATCGTTCGGAAGTGGAATAGGCTTCAATATCTGTAAAAATTGCTCCTTTTTCTGGGAGGTCGGAATATGCATCAGATTTGCTTCGGAAATATTGTTGGTAATAATTTGCTTTTTCGTTTGAAACCTCTTCTTCTGTGTATTCTTCTTCAGAATTAGAATTATTGCCAGAAGAATAAATGCCGTCATTTTGATTGTATCCACTATTATGTGTTCCACAGGAAGTTAACAAAAAGGCGAAAAGGCCTATAATTGCTAAAGGCTTGAAACGTTTAATATTTATATTTTGAAAGGACATATCTGTGGTAATTTTATTGTTGGACTTCATAAAAATAAGTAGTTTTGTGGACAATAACTAATCATTTAACATAGACACAACATTTGTGCCAAAAACCGGGCTATGGCAAAGAATTTAACAACAAGAGCAGAAGATTATTCCAAGTGGTACAATGAGCTGGTAATCAAGGCAGACCTTGCCGAAAACTCAGGAGTTCGTGGTTGTATGGTTATAAAACCTTACGGATATGCCATTTGGGAGCGTATGCAGGCAGAATTGGATAGAATGTTTAAGGAAACTGGCCATCAAAATGCTTATTTCCCACTCTTTATTCCAAAATCATACTTCAGTAAGGAAGCGAGCCATGTGGATGGTTTTGCAAAGGAATGTGCCGTTGTTACTCACTATAGATTAAAAAATGCCGAAGATGGAAGTGGGATAATTGTTGATCCTGACGCAAAACTGGAAGAAGAACTTATTGTGCGTCCCACTTCAGAAACAATTATTTGGGATACCTACCGAAAATGGATACAGTCTTATCGAGATTTACCGCTTTTAATAAACCAATGGGCAAACGTAGTGCGTTGGGAAATGCGTACGCGTCTGTTTTTACGCACCGCAGAATTTCTTTGGCAGGAAGGCCACACTGCGCACGCCACCAAAGATGAAGCCATAGCCGAAGCGGAACAAATGATGAATGTGTATGCTGAATTTGCCGAAAATTATATGGCCATTCCAGTTGTAAAAGGAACAAAGACCGAGAGCGAGCGCTTTGCCGGCGCCCTTGAAACTTACTGTATTGAGGCCTTAATGCAAGACGGAAAAGCATTGCAGGCTGGCACTTCACACTTTTTGGGTCAGAATTTTGCGAAGGCATTTGATGTGAAATTTGCGGCCCAAGATGGTTCATTGGATTATGTCTGGGCAACCTCGTGGGGAGTGTCTACACGATTGATGGGTGCTTTGGTTATGACCCACAGTGATGATAACGGTTTGGTGCTGCCTCCAAATTTAGCACCAGATCAAGTGGTGATTGTGCCTATTTACAGAAAAGATGAAGAATTTGATGCCGTAAATGAAGTTGCATTAGATTTGATGAAGAAATTGCGGTCCAAAGGAATTCGTGTTAAATATGACAATCGTGATACGCACAAACCGGGATGGAAATTTAATGAATACGAGTTGAAAGGTGTTCCTGTCCGTATAGCCATTGGTCCAAAAGATGTGGAAAAAGGGACTGTGGAACTTGCGCGAAGAGACACGCTACAAAAAGAGTTTATAGCCAATGAAAATGTTGTAGATAAAGTAATTTCTTTAATGGATGAAATTCAGGAAAATCTTTTTCAAAAAGCGGCTTCATATAGAACTGAGCATACTACTGAAGTTGCTTCGTATGAAGAATTTAAGTCCGTTTTAAATGAAAAAGGAGGCTTTGTGCTGGCCCATTGGGATGGCACTTCCGAAACCGAGGAGCGAATTAAAAATGAAACAAAAGCGACCATTAGATGTATTCCTTTGGAAGGTGATAGTACCTCGGGAACGTGCATTGTTACTGGTAAGCCATCCGAAAGAAAAGTACTTTTCGCAAAGGCATATTAATTTTTTTTGAAAAAAGTTATTTAGGATTTGCGCCATTCAAAAATTGTTGTATTTTTGCATCCGCATTTGAAAATAAAAAATGGTCCGTTCGTCTAGGGGTTAGGACGCCAGGTTTTCATCCTGGTAACAGGGGTTCGATTCCCCTACGGACTACAAAAATTAGAATTTAAGAAAAACACAATGGCAAATCACAAGTCAGCATTAAAGAGAATAAGAAGCAACGAGGCAAAGCGCTTGCGTAACCGTTACCAGCACAAAACTGCCCGTAACGCCATGAAGAAGTTTCAAGAGCTTTCTGATAAGAAAGAAGCTGAGGCTATGTTTCCAAGCGTTGTTTCTATGATCGACAAATTGGCGAAGAAAAATATTATTCATTCGAATAAAGCTTCCAATTTAAAATCGAACATGGCTAAGCACGTAGCTGCACTATAATTTCTTTTTAATAAAAAAATTTAAAAACCCTTTCAGGAAACTGAGAGGGTTTTTTATTTCAATATTTTGAAGGACTCAAACGATTTTTTGAGACTATCCCAGGCAAAATGGGCGCCTTCAATTTGTGGTGACCATTGCGCAGAACAGAAGTAGATATAATCGTCGTTTTTCAATAGCCTGTAAAGACGGTATATACTGAAACTGGCATAGGGTTCGCCATCTAAGGTTACATTTTTTAACTTGTTTTTTGTGGTCCAGAGAAGGGAGTTCTCGTCGGTTTTGAGGGAATCAATGGGCTCTTTGATAATCGATCCAAAATTGAGAAATAAATTGGGCAGGCTACTGTCCAGAAAAGGAGTGTCTATATCGTTTTTATCCATCGCCATTATTTTGAAATCGACCGCAAAACCAATTTTTGATACATTTTCGGTTTGGTTCAGTTTTACACGTGCGTCTTTTATTTCTTCTTCGGAAACTTCGGTTCCTTCTTTTTTGAACTTTTCTACCATATTCACCAAGTATTCCTCAATGCTTTCGGTAGATGTATTTTCGTCCATTTCAATAGCCTTAGGCTCCCCAAAAACTACTGATACTATCTTTGCGTTGAAAAATAGTTTTCCGTAGGGAGAATTTGCTGTAATCAATTCTTCCAGTTGGTTATCCGGAAGATTTGTAAAGTAAGTGCTACGAACAAAATCTGCATATTTTATAAATTTTGGAGCATGCCATCCATCGCCAACTGGTTTTTTAAAAGAAAACTGCAGCATATTATCTGTAAACATATTTAGCCCTGTTTCCAGTTCTTTGGTAGTGCTTTTTTCGGGATCTACTGATATTTCCATAGTATCCACTTTAACAGTTTGCTGCACTCGTTGAAGCTCGGTGGTGGCTTTTATTTTTTCGATATCAGACTTCCGGTGCTGAAATCTATCCATAAATAGTGCTGCCAAAACAGCCAATGCCAAAAGGAGCATCAAGATAGGATAGAGGGTAAATATAGGTTCCGAAGCAGGAGTGAGAGTCATGGCGAGCAATAAAATAGCTTCCATTACCAAAACAATTAATGCTACAAGTTTAATCCAATTACTGACGGAATCTAAGATGGATGATCTTTTTTCTTTTTCTTGTGAAGTGTTTTCCTGCCCCATAACTTGAAAACTTTATTTGGTTAAAATTAGTTCTCATAAAGATAGGAATTATTCGCTGAAATTAAATTTTTTTAGGGTATTAAGTCTTGATAATCACCCCCATGCCTTGCGATATCCCTAACAATTGAAGAAGAAATATGTGAAAACTCCGGGCTGCAGATTAAAAAGATACTATCTACTCCGTTAACCTTTGCATTGGCTTGTGCGATAGACTGTTCATAGGCAAAGTCGATACTGTTGCGAAGCCCACGAACAATAAATTGTGCTTTTTCATTTTTGCAGAAATTTGCCGTAAGTCCTGTATAACTTTTTACTTTAATTTTGGAATTATCACCAAACGTGTTTTTTATAAATTGGATTCGCTCTTCCAAGGAAAACATGGTTTTTTTATCGGCATTCACGCCAATGGCAATAATCAATTCATCAAAAAGCGGCAGCGCACGTTTTATAATATCTACGTGCCCAAGGGTTATGGGGTCAAAAGTTCCGGGAAAAACTGCGCGCTTCATTTTTAATGATATTTGGTTACTAAGTTAATGACTTAATATTAAAACAATTTTCTTTTCAGAAAAATTTCGAAATCAAAATAGCAAGCGCGGCGATAACGGTAGCTAAAACCACACCACGTGCACGGTAGTATTGATTCTTTTTTAAAAGAATAAAAAATACAATTAAATTTAAAATTGCGCCCAATGCAATCAAGCTTCCCAGAAAATCATTTTCCAGTGCTGCCTGTAATGTTGACTCCAGGCTAAGTTCAGAAAAAAAGAAAATGTATAGATAGGTGCCCGCCATATTTGCGAGCAAACCGATTACTAAACCAATAAGAACTTCTTTAATGTGTGGTTTCATTTTATTCTTTTTAGAAATCCCAGGTATTAAGTTCTTTCATCGCGTGGTGTGCCGTTAGGTCAAACTGTACCGGAACCACGGACACAAAACCATTGTGGAGCGCCCATTCATCGGTATCTTCACCTTTGTCCTCGTTTACAAATTCGCCAGTTAGCCAATAATAATCACGACCCAGTGGATTGGTTCTTTTATCAAATTTTTCTTCCCAATGGGCGTTGGCTTGGCGGCACACTTTAATACCCTTAATTTCTGAAGCATTTAATTTTGGGATGTTCACATTAAGCACCACGCCCTTTGGCAGGCCATTTTTTATGGTTTGCTGAGCAATGGCTTTTACAAACTTTTTTGCGGGTCCGAAATCTGCCTCCATTGAATAATCCAAAAGTGAAAACCCGATGGATGGAATACCCAGCGTTCCCGCTTCCACAGCGGCACTCATTGTTCCGCTGTAAATTACGTTGATGGATGAATTACTTCCGTGGTTTATACCGCTAACACAAAGATCGGGCTTTCGTTTTAAAATTTCGTTCACAGCTATTTTTACACAGTCTACGGGCGTTCCGCTGCAACTGTACTCTTTGTGTGGATCACCATTCACTACGTTTATACTATTGCAGTACAATGTATCGTTAATAGTTATGGCGTGACCCATTCCGCTTTGGGGCGAATCTGGTGCAACTACCATAACGTCTCCCAATGTATTCATTACATCAATTAAGGTACGGATACCAGGCGCGTTGATGCCATCGTCATTGGTTACTAATATCAGTGGTCTTTTTTTGGACATAAAATCTTTTAAATTTTGAAAAACAAAAATACATTTATTAATGCTGTCCCGACAGCCTTCGGAAACAGAATTCTGGATTTAGGACCGAAAAAAACTGTTTAACAAAAAATTAGTACCAATATACTTTAATGGCACAGTTTTTTATATAATTTAGGCACTCATAAAATAATACCACGACTATGCGGATAATGAAAAAGAATTTTAAAGTTTTGTTTTTGGCGGTTTTCGTTTCTGTGGCTTCCTGCAGTTTTACGACCAAGGAGTTTAACGATCCCGATAAGGATAAACTACTTATAGACCTTATTACTTATGTCCTTCAAAAAGGGCATTACGACCCTAAAGATATCAATGACGAATTTTCAGCAGAAGTCTATAAAGATTTCATCAACGGACTCGACCCGTTAAAGAGATATTTCCTGGCTTCAGATATTGAGGAATTCAGCAAATATAAAACAGAAATAGACGATCAACTCAAGAATAAGGATTTGTCGTTTTTTGATTTGGTTTATGAGCGTTTCAATGAAAGAATGGAAGATGTAAAGAAAATTTATCCGGAAGTGCTCGATAAACCATTCGATTTTTCTTTAAATGAAACCATAAATGTTGATTATGATAATCTTACGTATGCAAATTCTATAAAAGAATTAAAAGCACGCTGGAAACAGCAGTTGAAATTTACGACACTTTCTTCATATTATGATTTGGTGGAAGATCAAAAGAATCGCGAAAAGGGAATTACTTCGTCTACCGAAAAAAAGGATGAAATGGATACTTCCGAAGTTTCAAATACTGCAAAAAGTGCCTCAGCAGATGAGCCTTTTGAGCGAAAATCAATGGCAGAGCTTGAAGAGAAAGCTCGCGAGACAACCAAAAGTTCACTGGATGAATATTTTGATTTTACTAAAGATTTGGAACGCAAGGACTATTTTTCAATCTATTTAAATACTATAGTTGAAGAGTTTGATCCGCACACCAATTATTTTGCGCCGCCCGATAAAGACAGGTTCGATCTTCGTATGTCTGGAAAGTTGGAAGGTATTGGGGCTAGGCTTCAAAAAAAGAACGATTACATCACTATTATTGAAATCATAAGTGGTGGCCCAGCCTGGCGCAGTGAGAAAGTAGAAGTAGGCGATGTAATTTTAAAAGTGAAACAAGAAGATGAAAAAGATGCGGTCAGCATTGTGGGCATGCGCATTGACGATGCCGTAAAATTAATCAAAGGACCAAAAGGCACCAAGGTTACACTTACCATTAAAAACGTGGACGGAACTATTTCTGATAAAGTGATTACCCGCGATGTAGTTGAACTTGAAGAAACCTACGCAAAATCGTCGTTGATTGATAAAGGCGATCGCAAATTCGGGCTTATCAACCTACCGCAGTTCTACTTTGATATGGAAAACTACAAAGAACGCAATGCTGCAACCGACGTTAAAAAGGAAATTCTTCGTTTGAAAGAACAAGGAATGGAAGGTTTGGTTTTGGACCTTCGCGACAATGGTGGAGGATCTTTGCGCACAGCGGTTGATATTGCTGGGCTTTTCATCAAAAAAGGACCCGTAGTGCAAGTAGCTTCAAACGGAAATAAGGAAGTGCTTGAGGATAAAGATAGCGAGATTGTTTGGGACGGACCGTTGGTGATTTTGGTGAACGAACTTTCTGCTTCGGCTTCCGAAATTCTTGCTGCAGCCATGCAGGATTACAAACGCGCCATCATTATAGGAAGCAAGCAAACCTATGGTAAGGGTACGGTTCAAAACGTAATTGATTTGAACCAATGGCTTCGTAAAAATGATTTGGGCGATTTGGGTGCCTTGAAAATCACTTCTCAGAAATTTTATCGTGTAAACGGAGGTTCCACCCAACTGGAGGGTGTTAAGAGCGATGTGGTTATGCCAGACCGCTACAGCTATATAGATGTAGGCGAGAGAGATTATGACAATCCCCTTCCTTATGATAAAATTGATGCCGCAAAATATGATGTTTGGGATGGTTATATAGATTATGATGAAACCATCCAAAAAAGTAAAGAACGAATGGCACAAAACGATCAGTTGAAGTTGATTGATGAAGATGCGCGATGGATTAAGGCCCGTAGGGATGAAAAAGAAGTAAATTTAAATTTTGAAACTTACAGTGCCGAAATCGAGCAACGCAAGCAGGAGACAAAACGTTTTGATGCCATTGATGAATATGACAACCAGCTCACTTTTGAATCCTTACCCTATGAAACCGCATTGATGAAGAAGGATACCACACTTTCTGAAAAACGTAAAAGATGGCATAAAAATCTAAGTAAGGATATGTATATTGAAGAAGCAGTCCATGTGCTTGAAGATTTAAAACTCAACAACATCAAGGCCGGAAAAGTTGCAGATATTAAAAACTAGTATTATGTAAACCGAATGTGTGTTTCTGAATGAAACACGCCAAATTTTACTAAATTTGAAGTGTGAAAAACACTACTTCATTAACTAAGATAGCGCTCCGAAAGTTCAAGAAAAACTTTTGGGGCGTTTTCAGTTTGTGCTTTTTGTCACTTTGTGTTTTGGTGGCGATTTTTGCGTATGCCTTGGCTCCAGATAATTCGCAGAATGCAAACCAGATGCATCTTTCCATTCATTCCAAGAACCCGGGATTCTCTGTACAAATGCTTACAATTCCTGCAAAAGTGGAAGCGCAGCAGGAGCTATCGGTTTTCTTTTTCGGAAAGAAAAATGCGGACACTGAGGTTCCAATTTCAAAATACAGACTAAATAATAATTCCATTGAAATTACAGAATATACCCCCGATGGCACAGAGGGCTTGCAAAAGAATTTTGCGCTTTCGCTTTTTCCAGATGTAACTTCAGCGGGGGAGATTCCCAACAAATATATTTCTGAAAAAAAGTTCCTTCTCGGCACCGATAAGTACGGTCGCGACCTTTTGAGCCGAATGTTGATAGGGATCCGAATTTCATTGGCTATCGGGTTTGTTGCGGTTTTTATTTCGTTGGTAATAGGAATCACTCTCGGAGCTATTGCGGGTTACTTTGGCGGAAAGATAGACGCAGCTATCATGTGGCTTATTAATGTTACTTGGTCGATCCCTACGCTATTATTGGTAATCGCTATCACCTTAGCGCTCGGAAAAGGGTTTTGGCAGGTTTTTATTGCAGTTGGTTTAACAATGTGGGTAGAAGTTGCTCGTGTGGTCCGCGGGCAGATAATGGGCGTAAAACAGATGCAGTACGTTACCGCCGCCCGAGCTTTGGGCTTTAATGATCTCAGAATAATTATAAAACATATATTGCCAAATAGTATGGCGCCGGTTATCATTATTTCAGCTGCCAATTTTGCGGGAGCCATACTCATTGAAAGCGGCCTTTCCTTTCTCGGAATTGGAGCCCAACCGCCTATGCCAAGCTGGGGCGGGATTATTAAAGATCATTATGCATATATCATTTTGGGGAAACCTTACTTGGCTCTAATTCCCGGTTTGGCGATTATGAGTTTGGTTACCGCTTTTATGTTGATTGGCAATGCACTTCGGGACGCAATGGATGTTCGGAATGCTTAACAGAATTTAAATGAACCGAAAATACATTTACCCTTTAGTAATTATCATCGTAACCGTTGCATTGTATTATGCAGACGACTTTTTGTGGGAAGAAAACATTTCCACTTCAGAAATTTCAAAAACTACAAATAATACCTCTGAAGAATTTGATGACTCGTTTCTTCCTACTTCAACCACGGGAGCCGTTGTAAAACACAACTATTTCACACTATCCTATTCCGAAGAAAATGAAGAGGCAGAGTGGGTGGCGTACGAATTGAAAAAAAGCGATTTGACTAAGAATGAATTTGAGAGGCCTTATTTTATTGAAGATAAAAGTGTAAAAACAAATTCTGCAGATTGGCGCAATTATAAAAACTCTGGTTACGATCGTGGCCATCTTTGCCCCGCTGGCGACAGGAGGATGTCTTTTGAAGCTTATAATGAAACGTTTTTAACCAGTAATATAAGTCCGCAGGATCACGATTTTAATGCGGGAATCTGGAACCGACTGGAGCAGAAAGTTCGCTATTGGGCAGAAAAATATGATGGTGTTTATATAGTTACGGGCGGAGTTTTAAAAGGAAATTTGAAAACCATCGGCTATGAAAATGTATCGGTTCCCACTGAATTTTATAAAATAGTGGTGGATGCTTCTGATGGAAATTATAAAGCAATTGCTTTTTTGATTCCGAATAAATCTTCAAGCGAATCTTTTTACAAATATGCAGTTTCCATTGATGAAATTGAAGCGAGAACCGGAATCGATTTTTTTCCGCAACTGCCAGATTCCATAGAAAATAAGTTGGAATCAATGATAGATCTGAAAAGTTGGGGGAGAAAGTAAGTTAGCAGTAATTATTTGTTAAGCTTATTTTTATCAATTTCTTTCATTAATACTTCATTCAATTTGAAGATATTAGATAAACTTGAAATGTCCTTTTTTCTCGTTCCGCCAGAAAAAATTAAATATTTTCCTTCTAATCCGATAACAGGATTTTTAGACTCCATTAAAGGTATAGTGGCTTTACTCATTAAGATTGCTTCAGAATATTCACTTTTAGTTCCAGAAAAACTATAGGCTTCAGATCTATGAGAGATAATATATGAAGAGAAAATGTATGACAGGTTTGTTAAAAAGTTGGATTTCGAAAGTTTACAAGAAGCAAAATCAGATTTTAAATCTACTTTTTTTGATTTAATAGTTGTTTTTGTAATCCTCTTGTTCCATTCAACTTCAACATTTACAGACCAATTATCACCTTTATCAACAAAACTAATTTTTCCTTTATGAAGGGTTTTCATTGCATTGACAATAGATTGAATGTATTTATGTGTTTTTTCCAAAAAAATATTTTTTCAACTTCACCTTTGATTTGTGATTTCTCACGATAGCAATCAGGATTGATTTTTCAAGAAAAACTATAATTCGCCCCATCCAACTTTACAAAAATAAAGAGCAAAATAGTAAAGCCCCAGAGTGCCGAACCGCCATAACTAAAGAAAGGTAAAGGAATTCCCACCGTGGGAAAAATACCTGTAACCATCCCTACATTCACAAAGAAATGAAAAAATAGTATTGCTGCAACGCTATACCCATACACCCTTCCAAACTGCGATTTCTGTTTTTCGGCTTTAAAAATAATCCGCAATATAAGTCCTACAAAAAGGAGAACTACAAGCATGCTTCCTACAAAGCCCCATTCCTCGCCCACGGTGCTGAAAATATAATCGGTGTGTTGTTCGGGGACAAAGTTTCCTTTGGTTTGCGTGCCTTGTGTCCAGCCCTTACCAAGCCAGCCACCATTTGCTATCGCAATTTCACTTTGGTGGGTGTTGTAGCCTATTCCGCGGGCATCCACTTCTTTTCCCAAAACAATGTTGAATCGGTCGCGGTGGCGTTGTTCAAAAACATTGTTGAAAATATAACTCACCGAAAAAGCAAAGGCAATACATCCCACGGCAATTAAGGCATATTTTATAATACTGGGGCGCTTTTTTCTATTTCTGAAAAAAATGATTCCGCCAATAATTAAAATTGCAACTGCAACCCAAACCGCGCCAAAGGCAAGTGTAGAAACAAAAAGCATGACAGCAAATAAGCCTAACAAAAGGTAAACCCCGTGCAATCCTTCTCTATAAAGTGTAAAGACAAACGCAGCATAAATCAGGGCGCTGCCCGGATCTGGTTGCGGAACAATCAAAACGGCAGGCAAGGCTATAATGGTGAAAGCTGCAATTTGGTGCTTCAGCTCCTGCATATTTGTTTGAATGTCACTCACATATTTTGCGAGTGCCAAAGCAGTTGCGGCTTTTGCAAATTCACTGGGTTGAAGACTGAAACTACCAAAGGCATACCATGAGGTTGCACCCGAAATATTTTTTCCGAAAACAAAAAGTCCCAACAAAGAAACTAATGAAATGATATAAAAAACACTTGCGAATTTTTCGTAAAACTTTGATTCTATGGCAAGCAAAAATATAATCAGAAGTATGCTAAACCCAATAAACATAAATTGTCGGGCGTAGATTTGGTCAAAATCCCAAAAGCCTTTTGCAGTGTCACTCAAGGATGCTGAGTAGATGTTGACCCACCCCATAATTACAAGGGCGATGTACATAAAAATCATCAGCCAATCAAAGCGTACATAAGTTCTGCCTCCTGCCATTAGCGGTTAATTGAAAAAGGTTGTCCGCTGTAGGGTTTGGCGTATTCTGCTTCCAAACTGCCTTCCAGCACATATTTTTCCATATCGGTCCGGGTTATTTCACCTTTAAGATATTTTTCAATCATAAGGCCTGCAATCCGTCCCGCCCATCGCGAACCCCAATAGCCGTTTTCCACAAAAACCGCAATGGCGATTTTTGGATTGTCTTTTGGCGCAAAGGCTACAAAAATGGAGTGATCGGTAAGTTGAACCCGTTTGCCATTAATTTTTGTAAAATTTTCTGCCGTCCCAGTTTTTCCACAAATTTCTATTCCCGGAACTTGAATGGAAGAGGCGGTACCTCGTTGATATACCTGAAACATTCCTTCCACAACTGGCTTGAAGTGTTCGGGTTCTACAGTAGTGTAATGCTTTTCTTTAAATTTCTGCGGAATGGTGTCCGGACCAATAACATTTTTGATTACGTGAGGCGTGTAATAATAACCTCTATTTGCTATGGCTGCGGTAAAGTTTGCCATTTGCATTGGCGTCAATAAAACCTCACCCTGCCCGATAGCGTTAGAGATTGTTGCCAATGAAGACCAGTTGTGGGTTGGGAAATCGTGAATTTTGTTATAATATTTTGAGGTTGGGATATTACCTCGTTTCCCACTTGGGAGATCGTAACCCAAAAAATCGCCTAAGCCAAAACTCAAAAGCCCTTCGCGCCAATGATCAATACCTTCACGTGGATTGGGATATTTATCGATAATACGCTTGTAGACATTACAGAAATAAGCATTGCAACTATTTGCAATTCCGCCCACCATTGCAAGGGGGCTAGGGTGGGAGTGACAGCCTAAAGTTCGGTTGCCATAGCGATAACCATGATAACAGGCAAAGGTATCAAGTGTATCCACAACGTTTTCGTGGAGACCGATCAATGCCGTTAAGGTTTTAAAAGGTGATCCTGGCGGATATTCACCCATCAAAACCCGGTCGTAAAGTGGCTTGCTAATAGTATCATACCACAATTTTGTAAAATTCTTTGACCTATCTCGCCCCACCAATAGTGAGGGGTCATAACTTGGTGCAGTTACCAAAGCGAGTATTTCACCACTTTCAGGTTCAATAGCAACAATACCGCCCCGTTTGTGAATCATTAATTCTTCACCATATTTTTGAAGCACCGCATCAATGGTCAATTGTACATCGTGGCCACGCTCGGGCAAAGTGTCAAAAATTCCTTCTTTGTAGGGTCCAATGTCTCTGTTGAAGCGATCTTTCTGAATATATTTCACGCCTTTTACGCCGCGCAACACTTCTTCGTATTCCTTTTCCACACCGGCGGTACCAATAAGTTCTCCCATTTGGTAATACGGATTTTTTTCAATAATGGCGTTGTTTACCTCGGCAATGTAACCCATTACGTTTGCCGAATGGTCCACTTGATATTCGCGAAGGGAACGCCGCTGAATGTAAAACCCTTCGTATTTGTACATTTTTTCTGAAAGGGAAGCATAATCTGCCTTGTTGAGTTGGGGAATTACAACCGAGGGCAATCTTGGCGAATACACTCGTGCTTTATGAAGAATTTCCTTGAATTCTTCCTTTGTAATTTTCAACAGACCGCAAAATTCCAAAGTGTCAAGCGGTTTAACGTCGCGCGGTATCACCATCACATCATATGAAGGTTGGTTGGAAACCAAGAGTTTCATATTTCTGTCAAACATATAGCCGCGCTGCGGATAATCATACATTACCTTTATAGCGCTATTTTGTGAAAGCGAATCGGAAGAAGCATCATAAACCTGCAGATAGAAAAGTCTTGCGGTAAAAAGCACACCGCTCAACAAAACCAATGCTATCAATACTATTTTTCTCATGAGGACTTTCTATTGAAAAGTATCATTGTGCACATTACAACAATAATGGTGAACAAGGCTGAAAAAAACGTAGATTTCAACAGTAACAGTATATGCTTAAAGCTGAAAATTTCCAAAGAAAACATTACAAAATGATGCATAAAGACTAATGAAGCGATATAAGTGAGCCTTTCCATAGGGTCGGCTTTCTTGATTTTGACGCTATTGTATTCATAACTTACACCAAAAGAGTATTTTAAAACCACGGGGCGTATGTACGCTATAAATGCGCATGCAGCGGCATGCACACCACCGGAATCCTCAAAAATATCTATGGAAAGCCCCAAAAGAAAACTGAGAAAAATTAAAAGTCCTTTATTCCCGTCTAAAGGGTAAAGAAGTATGAATAAGATATAAAGATATGGATTGATGTAGCCTGCAAGATTCACATTGTTGAGCAGTAGTACCTGAAGGAAAACCAACAGTACAAAACGGACAATATTTATAAGGATATCACTGTTCGACATCTTTCACTCCTTTTTCCAGTTCCAAAATTTCTTTTGCTTCGCTGTTTTCTATTAAATATACGTGTTCAAGGCTTGTCATATCATTGAAAAGTTCAATGTTCACATAATAATAATTGTTATCTTTATCAAGTTGAAAATCTTTTATAGTGCCTATTAAAATGCCCTCTGGAAAAATGGTAGAGCGCCCACTGGTTACAATAGTGTCACCTTTTGCAAGCGGTGCAATTCTCGGGATGTCTACTAATTGAATTACGTTTGGTTTTTTTGTGTCCCATTTTAGGGAGCCGAAATGTCCCGAATTTTTATGCTTTGCATTTATTCTACTTTCGGTGTTCAAAATAGATTGCACGGTTGCGTAATTTTCCGAAACATCGCTCACAATACCAACAATTCCTTTTGAAGAAATTACGCCCAAATCAATTTTTAAGCTATCGCTTCGGCCTTTATCAAGGGTAAGCTGATTTTTGGTTTTTGAATAGTTATTGTTGATTACCCGCGCAGTAAAATAGTTGAATTTATTGGGAAGCACGGTGCTGTCCAGTTTTTCAACATTTACTACTTCCTTAAATTGATCCAATTTCTTCCGAAGCATTAAATTTTCCTGCAGTAATTGTTCATTTTCCTTGCCGAGATTCAGGTAATCAGCAATATTATTTCTGAAAGTAAATATTCCTCCCGTTATAAAATTGGCAGAGCTTATATATTTGTCGTTGTGATAATTGTGCGTTTGGATAGTGAGCCCTACGGAAATTGTAAAAAGCACGGCAAACAACAGGAAATTTTTATTCCGAATGAAGAAAAATATAATCTGCTGCATTGCTTTGTGGGGTTAAAATATTCTGCTTTCTAATGGGAGCAACGCCATAAATGGGCAATTATTCTATTTAAGTTTTTCAGTGAAATGATTTTTCTGAAAACTATTTAATCAGCACGCTTTTATATTTGTTCAGGTTTTTTAAGCAAATACCAGTTCCACGAACTACAGCGCGTAATGGGTCTTCAGCAATATAAACCGGAAGATCGGTTTTTTGCGAGAGCCTTTTATCCAATCCGCGAAGCATCGAACCACCACCTGCAAGATAAATCCCGGTGTTGTATATATCTGCGGCGAGTTCCGGAGGCGTTTGCGAAAGGGTTTCCATTACAGCATCCTCAATGCGAAGAATGGATTTATCCAAAGCTTTTGCAATTTCCCTATAAGAAGTTTGAACCTGTTTGGGTTTTCCGGTTAGCAAATCTCGGCCTTGTACGTCCATTTCATCTGGTGGAAGCTCAAGATCTTCGGTGGCCGCCCCAATCTGGATTTTTATTTTTTCAGCAGTTCTTTCACCCACATAAAGATTATGTTGGGTGCGCATGTAATAAACAATATCGTTTGTGAAAACGTCGCCTGCAATTTTTATGGATTTGTCGCAAACAATACCACCAAGGGCGATTACGGCAATTTCGGTAGTTCCGCCTCCAATGTCTACAACCATATTTCCTTTTGGTTGCATAATGTCAACACCAATACCTATGGCGGCCGCCATTGGTTCGTGGATCAAATAAACTTCTTTTCCGTTAACGCGTTCTGCACTTTCCTTAACCGCGCGCATTTCTACTTCGGTAATTCCACTGGGAATACAAACCACCATTCGCAACGAAGGTTTCAGCCATTTCTTTTTTAATGCAGGAATATCGCTGATAAACATATTTATCATCTTTTCACTCGCGTCAAAATCTGCAATTACACCGTCTTTTAAAGGGCGTATTGTTTTAATGTTCTCGTGGGTCTTTCCCTGCATCATCGCGGCTTCGCGGCCTACGGCGATTATTTTTCCGGTAGTTCGGTCGCGCGCAACAATTGACGGCGCATCAACCACAACTTTATCGTTGTGGATGATCAGGGTATTTGCGGTACCAAGGTCAATGGCTATTTCTTCAGTCAGGAAGTCAAAAAATCCCATAGTTTAAATTGGTGGTATTGAAGGTTAACGTGTAAGGTTTGTTTTTAACAAATGTAATAAAATTTAATGCTTAAAATGACGGGTTCCTGTAAATACCATCGCCATTTCGTGTGCGTTGCAATAATCTATGCTCAGTTCGTCTTTAATAGAGCCACCTGGCTGAATTACAGCAGTTATTCCTGCATTGTCCGCAATTTCTACACAATCGGGAAACGGAAAAAAAGCATCGCTCGCCATTACGGCACCTTCAAGGTTAAAATTAAAGGCTTTTGCTTTTTCTATGGCTTGCCGTAATGCATCAACGCGGCTGGTTTGGCCGGTTCCGCTGGCGCAAAGTTGTTTTCCCTTTGCCAAAACGATAGTGTTTGATTTTGTGTGCTTGCAAATTTTTGAAGCGAACAACAAGTCTTCTAACTCTTCGGAATTGGGTTTATTGTTTGTGGCGTGCGTTACAATTTCAGCACTGTCTGTAATATTGTCTTTATCCTGTACCAAAACGCCGTTCAAACAAGTTCTAACGGTTGTTGAAGGTAGTTCAATTTCTTTTTGAACCAACAAAATTCGATTCTTTTTTCCTTCTAAAATTTCCTGTGCTTTTGTAGAAAAAGAAGGTGCAATTACCACTTCGCAGAAAAGTTCGTGGATATCGTTTGCGGTTGCTTCGTCAATTTCAACATTGCTGATTAAAATTCCTCCGAAAGCTGAAACTGGATCGCCCGCCAAAGCAGCCATATAGGCTTGTTGTGCGGTTTCGCGTTGTGCAATTCCGCAGGCGTTGTTGTGTTTTAAAATTGCGAAAGTTGGCGCTTCGCCCTTAAACTCGTTCATCAAATTTACAGCTGCATCAACGTCCAAAAGGTTGTTGTAGCTCAGTTCCTTTCCGTGAAGTTTGGTGAACATTTCATTAAAATTTCCGAAGAAATATCCTTTTTGGTGTGGGTTTTCACCGTAACGCAATTCCTGTCCGTTGGTTTCACTCAGTTTAAAAGCCGGCAACTTTTCTTCTTGGTTGAAATAATTGAAAATTGCGGTGTCATAATTTGATGAAACGTTAAAAGATTTTGCAGCAAAACGTTTGCGATCTTTTAAGGAAATTTCGCCATTGTTTGCTGAAATCAATTCCACAAACTCTGCGTAATCGTCCACTGAGGAAACACAAATGGTATCTTTAAAATTCTTCGCTGCGGCTCGAATCAAGGAAATTCCGCCAATGTCTATTTTTTCAATAATATCTGCTTCCGAAGCGCCCGAAGCAACGGTCTTTTCAAAAGGATACAAATCAACGATTACGGCATCAATCTGCGGAATGTTGTATTGCTCCATTTCTGCAACATCGCCTTCGTGGTCCTGACGGTTTAAAATTCCACCAAAAACCTTTGGATGAAGAGTCTTTACGCGCCCGCCCAAAATGGAAGGATAATCTGTAATGTCTTCTACCGCAATTACTTCAATGCCAAGGTCATTTATAAACTTTTCGGTGCCTCCAGTAGAGTAGATTTTTACGTTTTGTTCGTGTAGTTTTTTAACAATGGGGGCCAGGCCTTCTTTGCTGAATACGGAAATTAAAGCGGATGTAATCTTTTTGGAACTGTTCATTATCGAAAATTAAGGAGCAAAAGTACATAATTGCATAGTAAATTTGTAACATAACAGCAGAGAAAACGTCTTACTTTTCATAATTTTATCAACCCTTTGAGAGTTGGAAGTTGAAAACTCCCAATCATTAATCTAAAGTTATAAATGCTAATATACCTTCGCGTTTTAAAGGAAAGTTTCAATTTTGCGCTCAATGCGCTTCGAAACAATAAATTACGGACTTTTCTTTCGTTGGTGGGCGTTACAATCGGTATTTTTTCCATTATCGCGGTATTGGCGGCGGTTGATTCTTTAAAACGTGAAATTGAGGGCAGCATCAGCGGGCTAGACAATAGTACCATAATTATTATGCGTTTCAACTTTGGACCAACGGATATTCCGCGTTGGAAGTGGCAACAATTTCCCGATGTTACTTTTGATGAATATCAATATCTGGAAAGAAATACACCGAATATTGAAGCCGCAACTTTTACGTTAAATGTGCCAAATGAAAGCGTAAAATACGAAGATAGGCAAGTAGATAATGTACCTATTGGCGCGGTAACAGATAGTTATTACTACATAGAATCGCTGCAGCTTTCCGAAGGACGATTTTTTAATGGTTCAGAGTCAAACAGTGGTTCTATGGTCATTGTTTTGGGCGAGGAAATTGCCAATCAGCTTTTTGGCGATGCGGCATCTGCCATAGGCAAGGAAGTGCGCGTGTATGGTAGAAAATTTAACGTTATTGGCGTGTTGGAAAAAGAGGGCGCGGGTCTTTTCGGGAATTCTAAGGATACTTCCATTTGGATGCCAGTGAATGTTGTGCGAAGAATTTATGGTGATAATAATAAAAACACCTTTCCGCAGATTGTAATAAAACCCGAAAAAGATGTGGATATTGCCGAATTTAAAGCAATGCTCACCCAACAACTTCGAACCAAAAGAGGATTAAAACCAGATGAAATAAGTAACTTTTTTATAAATCAATTGCAGGGTTTTACTGATTTTATAGATGAAATTACGACAAGTATGAATATAATTGGTTTGATAATCAGTGGATTTTCACTGCTTGTGGGCGGTTTTGGGATTGCCAATATTATGTTTGTGAGTGTGAAGGAAAGAACTAATTTAATCGGTATTCAAAAATCTTTGGGTGCAAAGAATAAATTTATACTATTTCAATTTTTGTTTGAAGCTGTTATTCTTTCTGTAATCGGCGGATTGATCGGGCTGTTTTTGGTTTTTATCGTTTCAATAATCGCTTCTAGTTTTACGGGCGATTTTGAATTTATTCTCTCGCCTTGGAATATGTTCGTTGGAACGGCAATTTCTGCCGCAATCGGTTTAATTTCGGGAATTCTGCCTGCTATTTCAGCTTCAAAATTAGATCCTGTTGAAGCAATCAGAACGGGAATGTAGTTAAAGAATTTTCGCAACTTCTTCATTGACCCATTCCAAAAAGCGCTCGTCTTCTGGTGAAAAAGGGTCTTCTACGTGCGAATCGATATCGATCTGCCCAATGTTTTTTCCATCCTTAAAAAGCGGAATTACAATCTCGGATTTTACAGTGATGCTGCACGCAATGTAATTGTCCTGAGCTTTTACATCAGGCACCACAAAGTTTTTATTGCTCACTGCCACTTGTCCGCAAATTCCTTTTCCGAAGGGTATAACCGTATGGTCCGTTGGTTCGCCCGCAAAAGCTTTTAGGTGTAGCGTTTTTTCTGCTTCATTTGCAAAATAGAAACCAACCCAATCGTAATACCCTATGGAAGATTGAAGCAGTTCGCAAACTTCTTTTAAACGTTGTTCGGCACTTTCGTTATCGTTTGCAAGAATTGTAGTTACTTTTGGTTTTAAGTGTGTAAAAGGCATTAGGTTTGTATATGTTGATTGCTTTGGCAAAAGTATTTCAAAACGGTTACAAACACCAAAAACAAATCCTGTATTTTTGTTAAATATAAAAGCAGGAAAATATAATTTTTACTGCATGAAGGCCAAATTTTAAACCCACTTTAGTTGAATAAACTTTTTGAGAAATACAAAACCGTAATTCGCTTTGTGTTGCTTTTTATGGGCACATATCTTTTGTTGAGCGTAGGATATTCGTTTTATTTAACCATATCGGGGGATGGAAATTATTTTCCTGATTTTGTAACTAATCTCGTTGCCTTGCAAAGTGCGACCATTCTGGAAAGTGTCGGTTTTACCTCAGGTTTGACACCTGATTTAATGGAAAAATCAATGTTGTTGACCATTGATAACAGTTATACTGTAAGTATCGTGGAGGGCTGTAATTCAATCAGTGTGATTATTTTATTTGTAGCTTTTGTTATTGCCTTTGCTGAAAATTTTAAAAAAACGGTATTGTTTATTCTTGCGGGAGCAGTATTAATTTATATAGTAAACTTACTGCGTATTGCAATTTTGGTAGTTGCGCTTTACAAATATCCACAATATGAAAATGTGCTCCATTCCGTAGTATTTCCTGGTATAATTTATAGTCTGGTATTTATACTCTGGATGATTTGGGTGCGGATGCTGAAACCAAATTCAGCTAAATGAAAAGGACTCTAAAAATATTTGGCTTTATAATTCTCGCAGGTTTGCTGGTCTTGATTCGCACTTTTGAAAACTCCCTGTTTTACGACCCATTGCTTCTTTTTTTTGAAATGGATTACAAATCAATGCCGTTGCCAAAAATGGACACCTTTGCGCTACAAACGGGTATTGCATTACGATTTTTGTTGAACACCATTATTTCCTTGGCCATTCTTTGGCTGGTCTTTAAGGACAGGGAAATCATTAAGCTTTCCCTCATACTTTACAGTATACTTTTTGCAATACTTTTTATGGCTTTCAGTTTTATTATTTTCACTTCGGAAGAATCTAGCGGGCATTTTGTGCTGTTTTATGTTAGAAGATTTCTAATTCAGCCTTTGTTATTACTTATTTTGCTTCCCGCTTTTTACTTTCAGAAATACAAATCGAGCTGATTTTTTAATACCTTTGCATCTCTAAAAATTCTATTTATCCTATGAAAAATGTAATCCTGATTTTCTTCGCTTTTATGTCGTTTACAGTTATTTCCTGTAAAGACAACACAAAGGAAAACGAGCCAGAAGTTGTAACGGTTGACAATACTGAAGCCACAGCCAAAGCCTACGAACTTCCAGAAGCCGAAGTAGAATTCAACGACCCCAAGATGGAGGCTATTTTTGATCAATATTTACAGGTTGAAGCAGCATTAATTAATACCGATGCCGGTAAAACAGCCACCGAATCATCAAAACTTGAGGCGCTTCTTAAAGATGTAAATGCAGATGAGGCTACTCAAACGGCAGTTGCAGCAATGGCAACTTCCGAAGATATCAGTGTTCAGCGCCAAAACTTCGAAACCTTGAGCAGCAGCATTGAAAAGATGCTACAGGGAAGCTTAAAATCCGGAACACTTTACAAGCAATATTGCCCGATGGCTTTCAACAATAAAGGAGCCTATTGGATAAGCAGCAGCAAAGATATTTTAAATCCATATTTTGGCGATAAAATGCTGAAATGCGGAAGAGTAGATTCCGAGGTAAAATAATTTTACAAAGCCTTCCATTTCAATGGGAGGCTTTTTTTTTGTATTTTTGCGAAAGCATGAAAAAAACCATTTCCATATTCTTATCCATACTGATGCTCGCAAGCAGTTCAGGGATAGCCTATGCGCAGCACTTTTGCAGCGGGATGGAAATGATGGCTGAGGTTACTTTGGGCGAAAAACATCTTTTCTGCGGAATGGAGAAAGATGCCCCAGCATCTGATTGTGGTGATGAGAGCGTTGCTCCCGAAGCCCATAATTGTTGCAAAAATCATATTACTAAGATACAAACCGACGACAATTTTGCAAAAGCTTCGTTTGATTTGAAATTGAACAAAACCTTTGCGGCTACCTTCGTTTCGGTATTTGTGCTGCAGGAAGTAGAAATAACTTCCGCTGAAAAAATCTTCTTTGCGGATTATAGTCCGCCACCACTCGAACAGGATTTAAATATTCTGTACGAGTCTTTCCTAATTTGATTAATGCCCGCGCCAGCGGGTATCCCATGGCATACCTCCATTTAACTTTGGAGGCAAATCATCATATTAATCAAACTTTCGCTAATGCAAAACTTTCTAAAACCATGGTTTGACTACCTATTCGCCGCCAAGCGTGACGATGGATGAATTCAAATCTGATTCATTTTCGCTTTTAAGAAGACGGCCTCTGTGTGTACAATTGCTTTCTTATTGGCTTCAACTAAATTTTTTGTGAACCGAAATCTATGAAAATATCAATATATAAAAATAAAGGATTCAAAACCAATTTAAGACGAGGGGTTTAATCCCCAGATTTATTATAAGGCTGCATTTATTTCGTCTTTAATGAGTATCCGTCCAATGCGCTGTGCAATAAAAGCCCCATTAATAAAAGAGAGTTTAAAATATAAAGCAGAAAACAAAAAATACCATTATGAAAAAATCAAATTATACAAAATTCATATTGATGCTTGCAACATCCTTTGTCGCAATGTATATCACAATGTATTTGAACACTTATGAAATAGACCACGTTTATTTTAGCCTAACTAGGTTTTATATGGCCTGTATCGGTATTTCAGCAATGGCTATAATAATGCTGCTATTTATGCTGAAAATCTATAAGAATAAGAAAAAAAACAGAGCTATAGTTATTGGCAGTATTTTACTTTTTATAAGTGCTACTTTATTAGTTCGCCAACAACAACCCATTGGCGATATTTTATGGATGAAAGCCATGATTCCACATCACTCAATTGCAATTTTGACCAGTAAAAGAGCAGACATTGAAGACCCAGAGGTTAAACTGTTGGCAGAAGAAATCATTAAAGCACAAGAAAGAGAAATTGAAGAAATGAAAGGATATATAAAGCGTCTGGAAGCGAAAAAATAAAAATAATACCTACAATAAGATAGTTTCTCCCAATAGCCGTGGGAATCGCAATGATACCTTGTAGGAAAATAAAATAATATGAAAAAATACATTATTTACATCGCCATTTTAGCATTAGGACTTGTTCTGGGCTATGTGTTCTTTGGAACTTCCTTGGAAGGTTCTTCAAACACTAAAAACATTTCCGAAAAGGACAGGAACCACGAAAGTGAAACCCAAATGTGGACCTGCTCCATGCACCCACAGATCCTCCAGCCCGAACCAGGCGACTGTCCCATCTGTGGTATGGAACTTATCCCTGCCACATCTGATGGCGATGGACTGGGACTGCACCAAATAAAACTTTCTAAAAATGCTATGGCCCTAGCCAATATCCAGACTACCGTCGTGGGAGGAAGTGAAGGTGCCGATGGAACACTGAAGCTTTCGGGCAAAATTCAGGAAAACCAGGAAGGCAATGTTATTCAAGCTTCTTATTTTTCAGGTCGGATTGAAAAGTTAGACGTCAATTTTACAGGCGAAAAAGTAAAACGTGGACAATTGTTGGCCACTATCTATGCACCCGAACTGGTTGCGGCACAACAGGAACTTATTACTGCTGCTTCATTAAAAGAGTCGCAACCCAATCTTTATCAAGCGGTGCGCAACAAACTGAAATTATGGAAACTTTCGGAAAAGCAGATAAACGCCATTGAGGCTTCAGGTAAAGTACGCGAAAATTTTCCCGTTTACGCCACTGTTTCTGGAACGGTTTCCGAAAAATTGGTCAACGAGGGAGATTATGTGAAACAGGGACAGCCTCTTCTCAAAATAGCTGACCTCAACAGCGTTTGGGCGATGTTCGATGCATACGAAAATCAACTCTCCAGCCTACAAGTTGGGCAGGAGATTAAAGTGACTACCAATGCATATCCCAATAAAGAATTCCATGCAAAAATTTCATTTATAGAACCTACATTGACCACAACCACAAGAACCGTAAATGTTCGCGCGGAACTAAATAATGAAAACGGAATACTAAAACCCGGGATGTTCGTTGAGGGTATAATTACCGATGCTGCCCCAAGCAATAATAACAAAATATCAATCCCTAAAACAGCAGTGCTTTGGACTGGAAAACGCTCGGTAGTCTATGTGAAATCCAACCCCGAAGAACCGATTTTTGAAATGCGTGAGGTTTCTTTGGGTGCCACAATGAACGACAGCTATGAGATTATCAGCGGTTTGCGTCCTGGAGAGGAGGTTGTTACCAACGGAACTTTTACCGTGGATGCTGCCGCCCAATTGCAGGGTAAAACCTCAATGATGAACCACCAAGGCCCATTGGAGAAGAAAAAAGCCAGTGGCACACTGAAAACCGTACAAATGAAAATGGAGCTACCGGAAAATTTTCAAAAAGATTTTTTACCCGTTATTGACTCCTATATCACCTTAAAGGAGGCCTTTGTAACTTCTAATTTTAAGGTGGTAAAACCGAAAGCAGAAGCAATGCTCCATCAACTAAAAAGTATCAAAACCGAAGGCTTGCACAAAATGGAGAAAGGGCACCTTTTCAAGATAAAGGATATGCTCGTGGCCATAACGGAGAGCGCGGACATTGAAAATCAGCGGGACCATTTTATCATTCTTTCAGAAAATATGGTGGCCATTACAAATAATATAAAAATGTTGCCAAAAGCCATTTACGTGGCTGAATGCCCAATGGCAAATAGCAACCGGGGTGCGGTTTGGCTGAGTCATTCTCCAGAAATCCACAATCCCTATTATGGTGATGCTATGCTGAACTGCGGAAGTGTAATAGATACCATTAAATAAGGAGCCATGCTGAACAGAAGTATTAAATTTTTGATTGAAAACAAATTGGTTGCCGTTCTCCTGTTGGTTCTTTTTATAACTTGGGGAGTAGTAAATGCCCCCTTCAATTGGGACACAGGTTTTTTGCCAAGTAACCCTGTAGCTGTTGATGCCATACCAGATATTGGCGAAAATCAGCAGATCGTCTTTACCAAATGGGATGGTCGTTCCCCACAAGATATAGAAGACCAAATCACTTATCCACTAACCACCTCCCTTCTCGGAATTCCAGGTGTTAAAACAATTCGTAGTTCTTCTATGTTTGGGTTTTCGAGCATTTATATCATTTTTGAAGAGGATATCGAATTTTATTGGAGCCGTAGTCGTATTCTCGAAAAACTAAACTCATTGCCAAATGGATTGCTTCCCGAAGGTGTAAATCCAGCTTTGGGTCCTGATGCTACTGGATTGGGGCAAATATTTTGGTACACCTTGGAAGGTCGTGATGAAAAAGGCAACGTTACCGGGGGATGGGATTTGCACGAATTACGGAGCATTCAGGATTACTATGTAAAATACGCTTTGTCATCTGCAAGTGGTGTTTCAGAAGTAGCCTCTATTGGTGGCTATGTTCAGGAATATCAAATTGATGTAAATCCCGAATTGATGCGTCAATACAATATTGCGTTGAACCAAGTTGTAAAAGCGGTAAAGGAGAGCAATAAAGATATTGGTGCACAGGCATTAGAAATAAATAAAGCTGAATATTTGGTACGTGGTTTGGGCTATGTTAAGTCTATTGAAGATATAGAAAATGCCGTAGTCACTTCTGAAAATTATACGTCAATCAAAATCAAGGATATTGGCAAAGTGTCTATAGGCCCAGCAACCCGTAGAGGAATTTTGGACAAAGAAGGTGCAGAAGTTGTGGGAGCGGTTGTAGTTGCACGATATGGTGCAAACCCAATGGAGGTAATCAACAATGTCAAGAAGGAAATAAATGAATTAAGTGCAGGATTGCCATCGAAAGTATTGAGTGATGGAAGAACCTCCCAAGTAACCATTGTTCCTTTTTATGACAGGACGGAACTCATTCAAGAAACTTTAGGAACACTTAACGAAGCATTGACCTTGGAAATACTCATTACCATTTTGGTCATCATTATTATGGTATTCAACCTTCGAGCTTCGGTACTCATTTCTGGACTTCTACCAGTCGCAGTTTTAATGGTATTTATAGCAATGAAACTCTTTGGCGTGGACGCTAATATTGTGGCGTTGTCAGGTATCGCTATCGCGATTGGTACAATGGTGGATGTGGGGGTTATACTTTCAGAAAATATTATCAGACATCTTGATGAAGACGACGGAACATTAACCATAAATAAAGTTGTTTATAACGCTACTGCTGAGGTTTCTGGGGCAATCGTAACGGCAGTAATGACCACCATTATTAGTTTCCTTCCTGTATTTACAATGATTGGTGCAGAAGGTAAATTGTTTAGACCATTGGCATTTACAAAAACATTTGCATTAACGGCATCCATAATTGTGGCATTATTTTTAATTCCACCATTTGCAGCATTCTTATTCAGAAAGAAAAGCATAAAAAAGACATCGGGATATCTAATTAACAGCGTTTTAATAGTTCTCGGTATCGTAGCAATATTTTTTGGTTATTGGTTAGGGTTGATCCTAATTGCGTTCGGTGTTATTAGGCTATTAAAACTACAAGGTAGAGTAACCGAAAAACGTGCGAATCTTTTCAATATATACATTTCCGCCTTTGCTATAGTATCCATGTTAGCCGAATACTGGAGACCTTTAGGCGTAGATAGAAGCATCTTTTGGAATCTTATTTTTGTTGGACTAATCTGCTTTGGACTATTAGGTATCTTTACCTTATTCAGACAATACTATACACGTATTTTAAGATGGGCTTTAGCCAATAAAATACTGTTCCTATCCATTCCAACCTTAATTGTCATTGCTGGTTTTTTCATTATGAAAAATACTGGAAAGGAATTTATGCCGTCATTAAACGAAGGTTCTTTCCTATTGATGCCAACTTCTATGCCACACGCAGGAGTGGAAGAAAACAAACGGGTTTTACAACAATTAGATATGGCCGTGGCCAGTATTCCAGAAATCAAAACGGTTGTGGGGAAATCAGGTAGGACAGAATCTGCTTTAGACCCAGCACCTTTGTCGATGTACGAAAATGTCATTCAGTATAAATCAGAATACATATTGAATAAGAAAGGAAATCGACAACGCTATAAAGTGAACGATGATGGTTTTTTTATACGAAAAGATGGTAGTTTGGTTGAAAACCCAAATTATCCACTTGGTTCTGAAAAAATTGAAAATACCCGAAAAGAGGGCAAAAAAGTTTTGATAACCGTTGATGAATCTTCCAGTAATCTAATTCCTGATGATGATGGCGAATTTTTCAGAAACTGGCGACCTGAAATAAAATCCCCCGATGATATCTGGAAAGAAATCGTAAAAGTAACCAAACTGCCAGGGGTTACATCCGCACCTAAATTGCAACCCATTGAAACCAGATTGGTAATGCTTCAAACAGGAATGCGAGCACCAATGGGAATTAAAGTAAAGGGGCAAGATTTAAAACAGATTGAAGCTTTTGGAATTCAATTGGAAAATATCTTGAAACAAGCCGAAGGTGTTAAAACCGAAGCAGTTTTTGCAGATAGAATAGTAGGAAAACCTTATCTATTAATTGATATCGATAGGGAGAAACTGGCACGGTATGGCGTAACAATTGAAGAAGTGCAAAATGTTCTCAAAGTAGCCGTAGGTGGAATGTCATTGACCCAAACCGTTGAAGGTCGTGAACGTTATGGGGTTCGTGTTCGCTATCCAAGAGAATTACGAGAAAATCCAAACGATTTAAAGCAGATATATGTGCCTGTTGAGAATGGTAGCCCCATTCCATTGGGCGAATTGGCAACCATTCGTTACGAACAGGGTCCACAGGTAATTAAAAGTGAAGATACTTTTTTAGTGGGCTATGTGCTGTTCGATAAACTGGATGGATTTGCAGAAGTAAATGTTGTTGAAAATGCCCAAGCTCTTATTCAAGAAAAGATAGATTCTGGTGAATTAATAGTGCCAAAAGGCATTAATTATGCCTTCACAGGAACCTATGAAAATCAATTAAGAGCAGAAAAAACCTTATCGGTAGTAGTGCCTTTAGCATTAGTCATTATCTTCTTAATTTTGTATTTCCAATTTAGGTCGGTAGCCACATCCTTAATGGTTTTTACAGGAATTGCAGTAGCATTTGCAGGTGGTTTTGTAATGATTTGGCTGTATGGACAAGGTTGGTTTTTAAACTTCAATTTTTTTGGAGAAAATTTACGAGACTTGTTCCAAATGCACACCATTAATTTGAGCGTTGCCGTTTGGGTCGGTTTTATTGCTTTGTTTGGTATTGCTACAGATGATGGCGTAGTAATGGCAACCTATCTGACACAAACTTTTGACAAAAATACACCTGAAACAAAGCAGGAAATAAGAGCCTCCGTAGTTGAAGCTGGAGAAAAACGTATTCGCCCTTGCTTAATGACCACTGCAACCACTATTTTGGCACTATTGCCAGTTCTAACATCCACCGGTCGAGGAAGCGATATCATGATTCCGATGGCGATACCTAGTTTTGGTGGGATGCTCATAGCCTTAATCACATTATTTGTTGTTCCTGTTTTGTTTAGTTGGAAACAAGAAATTTCCGCAAAAAAACGAAATATGTATCATGAAAATAGTCTTAACACATCAATATCATGACTTTAAAATACCACCATATCTTTAGGGTTAAAGCCCTTGTTCTTTGTTCTTTTCTTTTTATTCTCAAGGGAAATGCGCAACAATTGGACTTGCTCATCAAAGAAGCATTTATAAGTAGTCCCGAAATCGAAAAGTTTCAATTGCGATATGATATAGCTTCTGAAAAGGTTAACGAAGCAAACTGGTTGCCAAATACCAAAGTAAGCGCAGGCTATTTTGTGAGCGAACCTGAAACACGGGTGGGAGCGCAACGTGCCCGTTTTTCGGTAAAACAAATGTTGCCTTGGTTTGGTACCATTACGGCAAGGGAAAACTATGCGTCTTCAATGGCTGATGCCGATTATGTGGAAGTCACTATCGCAAAGCGAAAACTTGCCCTTTCGGTTTCGAAACTGTACTATCAACTTTATGAGATTAAGGCAAAACAGCTTGTACTTGACGAAAACATTGAGTTGCTGCAAACATACGAAAAGCTTGCTCTCACGTCTGTAGAAGTAGGTAAGGCATCTGCTGTGGACGTATTGAGGTTACAGATTAGGCAAAATGAACTGCAACAGGAAAAGGAAGTTCTTACACAACAGTCAAGGGGGATTCAAGCAGCTCTGAACAGTTTGTTGAATCGCGATTATCAAAGAGATATAACGGTTATTGAAACTTTGGAGATGCCAATGGAAGATATTCAGTTTTCATTTGATGCACTTTCGCTAAATCCAGAATTGTTGAAATATGATAAGCTCTACGAATCGGTAGCGCAATCTGAAACACTTAATAAAAGAGAAGGCCAACCGATGTTTGGTTTAGGATTGGATTACATCCCCGTTTCCGAACGAACGGATATGAATATGATAGACAATGGTAAAGATATTTTGATGCCAATGGTTTCAATTTCAATTCCTATTTTCAATAATCGATACAAGTCCGTTTCAAAACAGAATGAATTGCGC
Source organism: Aequorivita iocasae (assembly GCF_016757735.1). Lineage (NCBI taxonomy): Bacteria > Pseudomonadati > Bacteroidota > Flavobacteriia > Flavobacteriales > Flavobacteriaceae > Aequorivita > Aequorivita iocasae. The sequence continues at coordinate 359,811 of NZ_CP068439.1, read as the reverse complement.
CAACAGGAAATTCAGTCCGAAAAGAATGAACGGTTGAATGTGTTGGAATCTAATTTGGCCCGAGCTATATCAGAACGAAACCAGGCACGGATAAAATTTAATACACAACAGAAGAATCTCGAACAGGCGAAAGATGCAGAAGAAATATTAATCAAAAATTACGAAACTGGAACTATTGATTTCAATGATGTACTGGACATCCAAGAGCTGCAATTGAAGTTTCAAGTTAACCGTATAGAAGCTGTGCAGCAATACTATTTGCAACAGTCAATTATTAATTATTTAATTCGATAACCTATGAACAACTTTCTAAAACAATGGTCAGAAGCGGCTTACACTACCGCTGGATTTTTTTGGATGGCGCTGTGGGCATTTGCCCTTGGTTATGTCATTAGTAGTATGATTCAGGTTTTTGTGACCGAAAAACGGATGCAAAAAACAATGGGAGATACCGAAGGTAAAGGTGTTTTACTGGGAACATTTTTTGGTTTTATCAGCAGTTCGTGCAGTTTTGCGGCCTTGGCATCTACCAAATCCCTTTTTAAAAAAGGAGCGAGCTTTGTTTCTTCCATAGCCTTTTTGTTGGCATCTACCAATTTGGTTATTGAGCTTGGAATTATCATTTCAATTTTCCTGGGATGGCAGTTTGTGGTTGGTGAATATGTGGGGGGTGTTTTATTGATACTTATTTCGTGGCTGCTAATACGGCTAATTAATCCAAAAAAGCTTATCAAAAACGCCCGAAAAAACCTAAAGGAGAAGGACGATGACGAAGGCGACGAATCCAAATCATGGAAAAAGAAAATGCAATCTGAAAAAGGTTGGGCAAAAGTTTCCAAGCAGTATGGGATGGAATGGAAAATGGTATGGAAAGATGTAACAGTAGGCTTTACCATTGCTGGAATTGTTGCGGCTTTTGTGCCAGATTCTTTTTTCCAAACCCTGTTTATCAATAGTGGTAATGGAAATACCGACTTTACATTTTTTGAAATCCTAGAGCACATAATCGTTGGCCCTGTTGCTGCATTTTTGACCTTCATTGGCTCCATGGGAAATATTCCTTTGGCAGCACTTTTATTTGGCAAGGGCGTGAGTTTTGCAGGAGTTATGGCTTTTATTTTTAGCGATTTAGTGGTGTTTCCAATCCTTCGTATCAATGCAAAATATTACGGTTGGAAAATGTCCTTATTCATACTGTTCTTATTGTTTATGTCACTTATTGGCGCGTCCTTGATTTTGCATTACTCATTTGATTTGTTGGGTATTTTGCCAGATCCTTCACAAGTAAAAATTCAGGATAGTGAATATTTTAAAATTGATTATACATTTTTTTTAAACATAGCCTTTTTACTGGTTTCAGGGTTTTTAATCTACCTCGGATTTTTTAAGAGGAAGGATGTAAAACAAATGAAAGAAATGGCACCAAAAAGTCAACTTTTGGAAAACATTCTTAAATACGCTGCATTGAGTTGTTATGTCTGGCTTGCTGGCGGATTAATTGTTAAGTTTTTTATTCTCTAAATTCACAATAAATGAAAAACTACGATACCCTTTCAGAAGCTATAAACGATTTGTAAGCAAAAGGCGTAAAAGGTCTTTTAGTAGATGCATATGGACTAAATGCTGAAGGACTTTCAACAGAAATGAAATTAAAATTTAGTACACATTAAAATGAAACATACTTATCACATATATGGAATGACCTGCAACGGCTGCCGAGGCCACGTAGAGCAGACATTGAGTGAGGTTGAAGGCGTTACCAACGCATCAGTAAACCTCGAAAAAGCCGAAGCTGTTATTGAAATGGAAAAACATATTCCATTGAAAATTTTTGAAAAAGCTTTGGAAGACGACGGTGGAAGGTACAGTATTTCCCTTCCCGACGACGCCGAAGCCGCGCAAAAGCACAAAGAGAAAAAGGAAGAGAAACGAGCCAAGCAAAGCAGTTCAGGCACCTTTTATTGCCCAATGCATTGCGAAGGCGATAAAACCTACGACAAGCCCGGCGATTGTCCAGTCTGCGGAATGGATTTAGTGGAAGAGGCAAAAACTTCAACAAGTTCGGCAACGGAATATACCTGCCCAATGCATCCGGAAGTAATTCGCGACGAACCGGGTTCTTGCCCAATCTGCGGAATGGATTTGGTGCCAAAGGAAGCCGACGAATCTGCCGAAAACAAATCCTATAAAAAGTTGCTGAAAAAGTTTTGGATTGCCGTAGCCTTTACGCTTCCCATATTCATAATCGCGATGTCCGAAATGATTCCCAACAATCCATTGTATGATTGGATGCCAATGGGCACATGGAATTGGGTTCAATTCGGTCTTTCAATTTCCGTGGTTTTTTATGCCACTTGGATGTTTTTTGAACGTGCCTATCGCTCCATCAAAACTTGGAATCTCAATATGTTCACCCTCATCGGTATAGGTGCTGGCGTGGCTTGGCTTTTCAGTGTTTTCGGGATGTTGTTTCCAGATTTTTTTCCAGACCAATTCAAAACCGAAATGGGGACGGTGCATGTATATTTTGAAGCGGCAACGGTAATTCTCACCTTGGTTTTAATGGGACAGGTTTTGGAAGCACGCGCACACAACCGCACCAATTCCGCAGTAAAGGAATTGCTGAAATTGGCGCCAAACAAAGCCATTAGAATTGTCGACGGAAAGGAGGAAACCATCGCCATCGACAAAATTAAGGTTGGCGACAAACTCCGTGTAAAACCGGGCGAGAAAATCCCCGTGGACGGCAGCATTCTCGAAGGCGAAAGTTCCATTGACGAGTCTATGATTACTGGCGAACCCGTGCCCGTTTCAAAAGCTGAGGGCGACAAAGTAAGTTCGGGCACCATTAACGGAAAACAAACCTTCGTGATGAAAGCCGAAAAAGTGGGCAGCGACACCCTGCTTTCGCAAATAATCGAAATGGTAAACAAAGCCAGCCGAAGCCGTGCGCCCATCCAAAAACTGGCCGATAAAATTTCGGGCTGGTTTGTGCCGATTGTGGTTTTAATTTCGGTTATAACTTTTATTGTTTGGGCAATTTTCGGGCCCGAACCCAGATACGTTTATGCCTTGGTAAACGCAATTGCGGTTTTGATAATCGCCTGTCCGTGCGCGCTTGGGCTTGCCACGCCAATGTCTGTAATGGTTGGAGTAGGAAAGGGCGCCCAAAACGGTGTGTTGATCAAAAACGCCGAAGCGCTGGAAACGCTAAATAAAATTGATGCTTTGATTATTGACAAAACCGGAACGATTACCGAAGGAAAACCGTCTGTTGAAAAAGTAGGTTGTTCGGAAGATTTTTCGGAAGAGGAAGTGCTGCAATATATCGTTTCGCTCAATCAAAACAGCGAACATCCTTTAGCTGATGCCACCGTAAGATATGGAATGGAGAAAAATTCCGACCCCGAAGCTTCGGGGTTAAAAACTACCGATTTCAATTCCGTTACCGGAAAAGGGGTTACGGGAAATATCAATGGAAAAAAAGTTGCACTGGGGAACGAAAAGATGATGCAGGAAGCGGGCGCGGATATTTCCGAAGCACTTCAAAAAGAAATTTCCGAAGAACAGAAAAAAGGCAAAACGGTGCCGATGCTTTCCGTTGATGGAAAAGTAGGGGGCTACGTTGTGATTGCCGATAAAATAAAGGAAACCAGCAAAAAAGCAATAAATGAACTTCAGCAAAAAGGAATTGAAGTTATTATGCTGACGGGCGATAACCACGACACCGCAAAAGCCGTAGCCGCTGAATTAAATCTCGCCGATTTTAAAGCTGAAATGCTTCCGCAGGACAAACTGGAGGTAGTTGAAAAATTGCACGCCGAAGGAAAAAAAGTTGCAATGGCCGGCGATGGTATAAACGATGCGCCTGCTTTGGCAAAAAGTGATGTAGGCATTGCAATGGGAACCGGAACCGATGTTGCCATTGAAAGTGCTGGAATTACCTTGGTAAAAGGCGATCTGCACGGCATAGTAAAAGCGTTTCATTTAAGTGAAAAAGTGATGCAAAACATTCAGCAAAACCTCTTTTTCGCTTTAATTTACAATACACTCGGCGTCCCGATTGCCGCCGGAGTGCTCTATCCAGTTTTTGGAATATTATTATCACCAATGATTGCTGCGCTGGCTATGAGTTTCAGCTCAGTTTCAGTTATAACCAACGCCTTGCGGTTGCGTGGTGCAAAAATTTAAAAAAATGAAAAATCTATTATACTTATTTTTTATACTTCCATTCTGCGTTTTTTCACAAGAAAAAATAACGGGAACCATTACTGAAAATATCGATAACAAAGAAATTCCGCTTAGTGGGGCAAATGTTTATTGGCTGAATACCCAAGTGGGAACCGTTACCGATTTTGATGGTAATTTTGAATTAAATTATAAACCAGAATACAAAAAATTGGTCATCAGTTTTGTGGGTTATAAAACCGATACCCTTTCAGTTAATGCGCCTAAAAAGATAACACATTCACTTACTTCCACCGCCAATCTGGATGAGGTTACCGTTACCGCCCGGCAGAAAGCTACTTCGCGGTCTTTCATTCAAGCCACGAATGTATTGAACGTAAGCAGCGCCGAGCTTTTGAAGGCTGCTTGCTGTAATTTGGCGGAAAGTTTTGAAACCAATCCTTCCATAGACGTGAATTTTGCCGATGCCATTTCGGGAACGCGCCAAATTAAAATGCTTGGGCTTACCAGTCCGTATATTTTGATTACTACCGAAAACGTGCCGAGCATTCGAGGGGCTTCGCAGGCTTATGGACTGAGTTTTATTCCTGGAACGTGGGTGGAAAGCATTCAAATTACCAAAGGTGCTGGAAGTGTAGTTAATGGTTATGAAAGTATTGCCGGACAAATAAATGCCGAACTTCAAAAACCCATGATGGACGATAAACTTTTTGTGAACGCTTATGGAGCGGGCAATGGCCGTTTCGAGTTAAATACTCATTTAAACACCAAGCTAAGTGAGCGTTGGAGTACAGGTTTATATATTCACGGAAATATGCGCGAAACGGAATTTGATAAAAATGATGATTCTTTTCTCGATGCGCCATTGATGCAACAAGTGAATGTAATGAACCGCTGGCAATATACAGACACAGAAAACGGCTATGTTGGGTTTATCAATTTTAGGTATTTGAATGATGAAAAACAGACTGGCCAAACATTTTTTAATCCCGATAATGATCGCGGAACAACCAACGCTTGGGGAAGTGAAATAAAAACCCAGCGGTTTGACGTTTCTGGAAAATTCGGTTTTGTAAACCCGGAAATTCCTTGGCGTACAGGCGGCTTGCAGCTTGCATACAGCCATCACGACCAAGAATCTTATTTTGGGCTTAACAATTATAACATTCAGCACAATAGCTTGTATGCTAATTTGCTTTATAACTCTATAATAAGCGATTCGCGCCACAAGATAAAAACTGGTTTGAGCGCGACTTATGATGGGTATGACGAATTGGTTTTGACCGAAAATTTCAATCGGGTTGAAAATTCAGTTGGAGCCTTTTTTGAATATAATTTTGACAATTTGGGAGATCTTAATTTTAGTGCCGGAATTCGGGCGGATGTTCACAATAGATTGGGGACTTTCTTGACGCCACGATTCCATTTGCGATACTCGCCGTGGGATAAATCTGCATTTAGAATTTCTGCGGGAAGGGGAAAACGAAGTGCGAATATTTTCACCGAAAACCAACAGATTTTTGCCACTTCGCGCAGCTTGAATATTTTGGGCAACGGTGGGGAAATTTATGGGCTGGACCCAGAAATTGCTTGGAACTACGGAGTTTCGTATATGCAAGGTTTTAATCTTTTCAACAGAAAAGCGGATGTTACTTTTGATTTTTATAGAACAGATTTTGTAAACCAAATTGTGGTGGATATGGAAAACCCTTCCGAAGTGAATTTTTATAATTTAGAAGGAGAAAGTTTTTCAAATAATTTTCAGGCAGAATTCAACTATAATCCTTTTGAGCATTTTGATATGCGCTTGGCGTACAAATATTATGATGTTGAGACCACTTATTTAAGCGGAAAGAAACAAACGCCGTTAACGCCGAACCATCGGTTTTTTGCAAATGCTTCCTACGAAACAAATCAAACTGCAAAAGGAGGAAATTGGAAGTTTGATGCTACCTTCAACTATTTAGGTGAGCAGCGCTTTGCTTCAACCGAAACCTATTTGAATACCATTGGGCTTTCAGAATTTTCGCCATCGGTTTCCACGGTGAATGCACAGATTACTAAAGTTTTTTCTGCTAATTTTGAAATTTATGTGGGTGGTGAAAATATCACGAATGTTACACAATCAAACCCCATTGTGGGAAGCGATAATCCTTTTGGAACAACTTTTGACACAACCTATGTGTACGGGCCCATTTTTGGCAGTTCGTACTATGCGGGTTTAAGATTTAGACTTAATTAAAAAATGAAAATCAACTATTAAAATGTAATGTATGAAAAATGTAATTTTAATTTTAGGAATGTTAGTAGTCGGAGTTTCCGGTTTTTCCCAAAACAAAAATGCCAAAGCCACCATTGAAGTGGATGGTGTTTGTGGAATGTGCAAGGAGCGAATTGAAAAAGCCTCCATTCAAGCAAAAGGAGTGAAGTCCGCTACTTGGGATGTTCAAACCCATCAGTTGAATTTGATTTATAATGAGGGAAAGACTGATTTGACCAAAATCCAGCAAAGTATTGCCGACAGTGGTCACGATACCCAAGATATAAAAGCAAAAGATGAAGTTTATGAACAAATAGATCCTTGCTGCAGATATCGCGACCAACAGGTAATTGATGATCATAAGCAGGACGGTGAATAATTTTATCATGATTTTATAATTTTCTTAATAGCTAAGATTGAGTGAATTTAGTAAATTGATTTTATAAAAATTTAAATTATGAAAAACGAAAAACTTATTCACGCCTTGGGCAATTGTATCAATCACTGTAATTATTGTGCAGATGCCTGTTTAGACGAAGAAAATGTAAAAATGATGGTAAATTGCATCCGAACCGATAGGGTTTGTGCAGAAGTTTGCAGTACGCTTAACCAATTACTGGCAACCGGTTTTAAAGACGTAGATGATTTAGTAAGATATTGTGCAAAGATATGTGACACCTGCGCAGATGAATGTTCTCAACACGAAGCCAAACATTGCCAAGATTGTGCAGAGGCCTGTAGAAAATGTGCCGAAGAGTGCCGTAATTACTTAGCTTAAACGGGCTGTTAAAGTTTAGCTAAGAAAAGAATAATTTAACAGTGGCTTCTTTTACCTTTATATTATTAATCCAAAAAAAGTAATTGCTATGCCACAACAACAGCAAAACAAAAAGCCGCAACCTGCAAAAGGCCCACAAGCCAAAAAGCAGGATAACAAAAAGGCTTCGCCAACTGCTTCTAAGAAGAAGTAGTTTTTGACCGGTCACATTTGGACCCGAGGAACCATCCAGATTTATAATTTGGATGGTTTTTTTTGTGAAGTACATTTTGTAGGCTAATGCATAAGATCATTTTAATTATTTTTACTGGCTAAATTAGAATTATAATGAAACAAATTTTAGGAATAGGTTCCCGAATTAACCATCCCGAATACGGAAAAGGAGTTGTAACTAACGTTACGGCAAAATTGTATTGGGTAACCTTTATCGAAAACGGTCTTGAAACAATTGCTACTGATGATGATTTTGAAATAATAGATGCGGCAGAAGATGAGGTGGACACTGTAAGTTTTTACGAAGTTGAAAAAAGCCTTCGCGATATTTTAAAAAAATGGAGCGGTTTTAGTGAGGTTGTCCCAATGGCCGACAAATGGAAAGGCGGAGTTATAATCCTAAAGCCCGCTGATTCAAATTTAGCTTCAAAAGAAATTCCTATCGATACTTTTTTTCATAAAATAGTAATGTTACGCGATAGGCTGCGGGTGATGGAGCAAAAAATCAATTCCAGTAAAGAATTGGCCGAACAAGATAAGATAGATTTGCAGCAATATATTACGCGTTGCTATGGAAGCTTGACTACCTTCAATGTTTTATTTAAAAATAATTCCCAGCATTTTAAAGGCGAATCAACTTCAAAATAAGTCCTCAATCGCTAACTATATTCATTAACATATTTTATGTTAATTCAAGTGATTTTTTTTAACCTACTATGCCGTTGAATAATACCAAAAGCTCCCGTTGGTCAAAAAGTTCACAAACGCCTTAAAACGCCATTATTTGTATTGTTGGGGCAATTGTTCATAAAGTGTTTGAAATTTTTTTAAATATTCTTCGCGACTTATTTATTACTAACAAATTTGGGCGTCCCTCTCAATGCCTTAGAAAATCAAGGTTTTATAGAGTTTTGTTTAAAGTTTTAAACCGAAAGAGATTTTTTAAATTAACTTTTTGATAAAATTTTCATAATCTACTACCTATAAAAGTTGGAATTGTAAGATTTTATTGGCACTTTTGAGGTGCTAATTCAAACAAACAAAAAAATGAAAACAAAGTTTAGTGGAATTTTGACACTATTATTAGTGTTGATTGTGCAGCTCGCTTTTGCACAGGAAAAAACAATTTCCGGAATGGTGACCGATGACACGGGTCTGCCGCTTCCAGGAGTTAACATAATTATTAAAGGTACAAGCACTGGAACACAGTCTGACTTTGATGGTAACTATACCATTGACGCTGCAGTGGGCCAAACACTTGTTTATAGTTATGTAGGTTTTGAGACCCAAGAGATTACTGTTGGGGCCTCAAATAAAATTGACGTTACAATGCAGGCTGGTTCAGTTCTGGACGAGGTGGTGGTAACTGCACTTGGGGTATCTCGTGAAAAACAATCACTAGGTTATTCCACGCAGCAAGTAGGCGGAGAGGAAATCTCCACGACAGCAACTAACAACTTTACCAATGCGCTTTCTGGTAGAGTTTCAGGTCTTAGCATTAGAAGAAACAATAACCTTGGGGGTTCTACCAATGTGGTTATAAGGGGTAATACCTCTTTAACTGGTGATAACCAAGCATTGTTTGTTGTTGATGGTGTTCCTATCAGTAACAGAAACACAAATGACGCTGCGCAAACTCAGGCTAGAGGTAACTACTATGATTATGGTAATGCCGCTGCAGATATTAATCCAGATGATATCGAGTCAATTAACGTGCTAAAAGGAGCTGCTGCTTCTGCACTTTATGGTTCACGTGCCGCAAACGGGGTAATAATCATTACTACCAAAAAAGGTAAAAAAGCTAAGGGGCTGGGAGTAACAATCAACTCTAATGCTCAGGTTGGTTTTATTGATAAGAGTACTTTTGCTGAATATCAGAACCAATATGGACCAGGTTACGGTGATTACTTCACATTTGAAGATATCAATGGTGATGGTATTGATGATCAAGTGGAAAACTATGTAGATGATGCTTCATACGGGCCTGCATTTGACCCGAATCTATTCATCTATCAATGGGATTCTTTTGATCCATCTTCACCAAGCTATTTACAAAGAAAACCTTACGTTGCGGCAGAGAACGGTCCTATTACCTTCTTTGAAACTCCCATTACCCTAACAAACTCCATTTCTATATCAAATGGCCTTGAGAATGGTTCGTACCGTTTGTCTTACACTAAATTGGATCAATCCGGTTTGTTGCCTAATAGTACCTTGGACAGACACAACTTTATCTTTAGCGGAACATATAATGTTAGTGAAAATTTAACCGCTAGCGGTTTCGCAAACTATATTAAGACTGATGCATTAGGACGTAACTCTACAGGTTATAATGACAACGTTGTAGGTAACTTTAAGCAATGGTGGGCAGTAAGTACAGATATTAAAGAACAAAGAGATATTTATTTTGCAACTCATAGAAACGTGAGCTGGAACCCAGCAACTTCTGAACCCGGTTCAGCTCCTATCTATTGGGATAACCCTTATTGGACACGTTACGAAAACTATCAGAATGACGGAAGAAACCGTTTTATCGGTAACTTTGAGTTAAACTATGAATTGGCTGAATGGGTTAATGTAACAGGTAGAGTTTCTACTGATACCTATAACGAAAACCAAGAAGAGCGAAGAGCAGTTGGATCTGTTGCGACTCCTTTTGGTGTAGCCCGTGGAAATGTGGATTCAGGTTATTTAAGAAGAGATATTACTGCTTCAGAAACAAACTATGATTTGATGTTTAATTTTGATGCAGATTTTTCTGAAAGTATCAGCTTTGCAGGTATCTTAGGGACAAATATTCGTAGAAATGAATTTAATTCAATAACATCTTCTACAGCTGGCGGATTAGTAGTTCCTGGGCTATACTCTTTACAAAATAGTGCTTCACCGCTTCCAAATCCAGTTGAACAGGCTGAAAAAATTGGAGTTGATGGTGTATACGCAAGTGCATCTTTTGGCTTTGGCAATGTTGTTTTCTTGGATGGTACTATTAGAAGAGACCATTTCTCTACCCTTCCAAAAGATGAAAGCTCCTTTTATTACCCATCGGTTTCAACCAGTTTTGTATTCAGCAAATTACTGAATGTGAATGCCATATCATTTGGTAAATTACGTTTAAACTATGCTGAGGTAGGTAACGGAGCTCCGTTTGACAGATTGGTTGATACCTATGTTATTAATAACGACATAGGAACTTCTATTCCAAATGTTTCAAATAATCCAAATTTGAAACCTGAAACTACTAAAAGTTACGAAGCGGGTCTTGAAATGCGTTTTGCAAACAACCGTTTAGGTTTTGATGTTGCTTATTACAAATCTAACTCTATAGACCAAATTGTAACAGTTCCAATTTCAGCTGCTACAGGTTATACTGGGAAATTATTGAATGCCGGTGAAATTGAAAACAAAGGTATTGAGGTTTCCTTAAATGCTATGCCTGTTAAAAATGATAACTTTAGCTGGGGCTTGAATGTTAACTGGTCTCAAAACAAAAATGAGGTTATAGAATTGCCAGAAGGTATCGAGACTTTGCAGTTAGGAAGCTTCCAAGGAGGTGTTACTATTAACGCTGTAAAAGGTGAACCTTATGGTGTAATCTACGGACAAGACTATGTTTACCTAAATGGTCAAAGAGTGGTGAACCCTGAAACAGGAAGTTACCTTAAAACTCCAACATCTAACAATATCCTTGGAGATACTAACCCTGATTGGTTAATGGGGATTTCAAATACATTAACGTATAAAGATCTTTCTTTCAGCTTTTTGATAGATATTCAAGAAGGGGGTAGCCTTTTCTCTCTTGATCAATATTATGGACAGGCAACTGGTATCTATGCTAATACTGTTTATACTAACGATCTTGGTAATCCAGTAAGAAATCCTTTAGATGAAGGTGGTGGATATATTAACCCAGGTGTTAACCCTGATGGTTCTGTAAATACCACTAGAAGAGATGCCAATAACTTTAGTGGATTTGGTTACGCTGCACTTCCCGCTGCGGAGTTTGTATATGATGCAAGCTATATAAAACTGCGCCAAGTATCACTTACCTATAATATGCCTTCAAGATTCCTTGATAATACTTTTATGACAGGTTTGTCGTTTAGTGTTACTGGATCTAACTTGTGGATTATTGACAAAAACTTGCCTTATGCAGACCCAGAAGCAGGTTTAAGTTCTGGTAACTTACAAGGATATGTTACAGGTTCATTGCCAACTACCCAAGATTACGGGTTTAACATTAAAGCACAATTTTAATACATAGAAAAATGAAGAAACTGATTTTAATTTTAACAGCGGCCGTATTTGCCGTGTCGTGTTCAGATAACCTTGAGGACCTGAACCAAAATATAAAAGACCCTACTGCGGTTAGCGGTGAGAGTTTGTTCGCTTCTGCACAAAAGCAACTTGCGGATCAAATTGTTACTCCGAACGTAAACCTTAATAACTTACGTTTATGGACCCAGCAATTGCAGGAAACTACTTATACTGATGAAAGTCAGTATGATCAAATTACCCGTGCAATTCCTGATAACCACTGGAGAGAGATGTATAGAGATGTTCTAAAAGATCTTAAAGAAGCAGCAAGAGTTATTGAGGATACAGACAATGATCTTACCAATAACCTAAAGCCTAACAAATTAGCAATTATAGAAGTGCTGTCAGTTTATGCTTATAGTAATTTGGTTGAAACTTATGGGGATATTCCTTACTCTGAAGCATTGGATATTGACAACTTATTGCCAGCCTATGATGATGGTTTAACTGTTTATAAAGATTTACTTTCTCGTTTAAATGCTGCTATTGGCAACATGAATACATCAGTAGGTAGCTTTGACAGTTCAACAGATCTTATTTATGGTGGAGATGTTGCACATTGGAAGAAATTTGCTAATTCGTTAAAATTGAGAATGGGTATCACACTTGCCGATGTGGATGCAGGTTTATCCCAATCTACTGTACAATCTGCTTTTTCTAGTGGCGTATTTACTAGTAATGCCGATAATGGTAGTTACCAATATTCTGGTGCCGCTCCGAACAATAACCCAATGAACGATAATTTAGTTCTTAGTGGTCGTAACGATTATGTTGCTGCGGTTACGATAATTGACATTATGAATGATTTAGAGGATCCAAGGAGAGCCTCTTATTTTACCGATGTTGATGGTGAATATATTGGTGGCCAAATAGGAGAAATATCTTCTTATCCTGATTTTTCACATGTTGCTGACCGTTTGGTGGATCCTTCCGCTCCAGGTGTTTTGCTTTCATATGTAGAAGTTAGATTCTTATTAGCTGAAGCTGCCGCAAGAGGATATTCAGTAGGTGGTGATGCCGAAACGCATTATAACGCTGCCATTACAGCTTCTTTCGATTATTGGAATGCTCCTAACGTAGCAGATTATTTAGCTATGCCTCAAGTTGATTATACATCTGCTTTGGCAAGTAGTATTTCCTCTCCAGCATGGAAACAAGTAATTGGTGTTCAAGCTTATTTAGGACTTTATAACAGAACCTTTGCAAGCTACTTATCAATACGTCGTTTGGACTATCCAATCTTAGCACAACCAACTGATGCTGTTTCTGGTTTCCCTACACGTTACACCTATCCAGTTGTTGAACAAACACTAAATGGTGCTAACTACGAGGCTGCTTCTAGCGCAATTGGTGGAGATGCTCCAGAGACTCAACTTTTCTGGGACAAATTTTACACTTTTGATTTCTAAAAAATAGAGATATTATATTTTGAAAGCCCTGACAATTTTGTCGGGGCTTTTTTATTATATTCCATCTTAAAAAATAATTATACCCTTGAAGCGTTATAACTACTTAAACCTAAGCTTCTTTTTAAAATATGTTGCATTTTCTTAAACCTGAAGCTTACGCTCCTTGGCTAGCCCCTTATGCATATGCAATAGTAATACTGGGATTTACCTTTTTTCTATTTAGAGTTTTTGAGAATTGGTTTGCAGCCCATTTTGACAAACCGCTTTTCAGACACTATTTTGTCTTTAAAAAACTTTCAAATTCACAATTGACAATACTTAAAAATGAATTTGCTTTTTACGGAAAGCTCTCAGAAAAACACAAAAAGCAATTCCAACACAGAGTAGCACAATTCATTTCTGAAAAAAAATTCGTTGGAAGAAGTGATTTGATTATTACTGAACAAATGAAAGTTTTGATTGCTGCAGTAGGTTGCATGCTCAGTTTCGGAAGGAAAAATTATTCTTATTCTTTAATTGATTTCATCCTTATCTATCCCGCTGAATTTTTCAGTACAGTAAATAAAAACTACCACAAAGGAGAATTTAACCCTAGAGAAAAGGCTTTGGTACTCTCATGGAAAGATTTTGAGCAGGGTTTTGCAATAAGTAATGATAATTTGAATGTGGGAATTCATGAATTTATGCATGCTATGCAACTAGAGGCCAAAAGAAGTCGTGATTTGGATTCTATACGGTTTACGAAACAATTTCAAAATATATTGAAACAATTAACCCGGCAAGAGGTAAAAGACCAATTAGACAAGACAGAATACTTTCGCACCTATGCTTTTACCAATCAATATGAATTTATGGCCGTCCTGGCCGAATATTTTTTTGAGTCACCCGAAGATTTTAAACATATTTTCCCAAAAATATATAGCTATACAAAAAAACTGCTCAATTTTAATTTTGCGAACTATTAAGTTTTTTAGAAATATCCTTAAGAATTATTTTAGCGTGTATTCTGGAATTCTCAATAAACCATTTGTGGGTTTCCATTCCACCGCAAATTACTCCAGCCAGATAAAGTCCTGGTATATTACTTTCCATTGTTTCAGGATTGTAAGATGGAAAGTAGTTTCCATCATCAGAAAGCTTAATGCCCAATTGTTTTAAAAAGGAAAAATTTGGTTTATAACCTGTTAGGGCCAATACGAAGTCATTTTCTAATCTGATTGAGCCTTTTGAAGTCTTTATAAAAACTTCTGATTTTGTAATTTTTTCAATTTCAGCATTAAAATATGCTTTAATGCTACCTTCTTTAATACGATTTTCAATATCGGGTTTCACCCAATATTTTACACGTTCGCCTATTCCATCACCTCTTACCACCATTGTTACCTCGCCACCTTTTCGCCATATTTCCAAAGCCGCATCAACAGCAGAGTTGCTAGCCCCTACCACCACTACTTTTTGCATTACAAAAGGATGTGCTTCTTTGTAGTAATGCATCAGTTTTGGCAATTCTTCTCCCGGAACATTTATCGTTTTTGGAATATCATAAAAACCAGTGCTAATGATAACGTTTTTAGCAATATATGTGTTTTTAGCAGAAATAATTTTGAAATATTCATCTTCCTTTTTGGGAGAAATAACTTCTTCGTACAGGTTTATGTTAAGGTTGTTTGAAGTAGCAACTCTTCGATAATATTCCAGAGCCTCATTTCTGTTAGGCTTTGGGTTGTTGCTTATAAAAGGGATGTTGTCAATTTCTAATTTTTCCGAAGTGGAAAAAAAAGTCATATTTAAAGGATAATTAAAAATTGAATTGGTTAGCGCGCCTTTCTCTACCACAACATAGTCCAAGCCTTTCTTTTTGCATGCAAGGGCACATGCAATGCCTATGGGCCCCGCGCCAATAATTAGAACATCTTTTGCAGATTTATCAATAGACATTCAAAATTATTTTAAGAGATCCTTTAACTCAGAAATAGTTTGTGAAGGATTGCTCGCGCCAAATACATAACTGCCTGCTACCAAAACATCTGCGCCTTCATCAACCAATTGTTTTGCATTTTTATTAGTTACGCCCCCGTCTATTTCAATTTTGGTTGAAGCGTCATTGGCGTCAATAATTTTTCGGAGTTGCTTTATTTTTTTATAGGTGTTTTCAATAAAGCTCTGTCCCCCAAAACCAGGATTCACGCTCATCATACACACCAAATCAATGTCCTTGATGGTGTCTTCTAAAAATGAGACATTGGTGTGGGGATTAATGGCAACTCCAGCTTGCATACCTTCAGATTTTATAGCCTGTAGCGAACGGTGGAGGTGCGTGCAGGCTTCATAATGGACGGTAAGGGTGTTAGCACCCAAGTCTGCAAAAGTCTTTATGTAACGATCAGGATCAATAATCATTAGGTGAACATCCAATGGTTTTTTAGCGTGTGCGGCAATACTTTTTATAACGGGCATTCCGAAGGAAATATTCGGCACAAAAACACCATCCATTACGTCAAGGTGAAACCAGTCCGCTTCACTGTTATTAACCATTTCAATATCGCGCTGAAGATTTGCAAAATCTGCCGCAAGTATGGATGGGGCTATAATTGTATGTTTCATTATGTTTAAAGTAAAAAAGGTTCGATAAGTGATTTTATGTTTTTGGGATATTTGTTTTCAAAATCATAATTGGAAAGATAAGTATTCAAACTTTTAATGTCTGATTCGGTTTTTAGTATGCTGAAGTTTGCTTCGTAATTTTGAAAAATTCTATTTTCAATTTGTTGATCAAATATCATCAGAACATCTGTGTGCCTTTTGTCCTTTCTGATTTTTGAAAATAATTCTTTCACGGTGTTTTTACTGCCTTCCAATACTTGAAGAAAGAAATTATTGTTGTAAAGAAGCGCTCCAGTTATATCCAACGATGGATTCATATTTACAATAAATTCAAACAATTTTTCTAACTCTGGATTTTCCAGGGTTTCGGCTTGCTTGCTCAAATAACAGATTGTATGTTCCATGCTGCTGTAAAGATAGAAAAAACCTCCGGTAATCAGCCGGAGGTCATTCATCAATCAAAAAACGAACAGTATTTTCTCAGTAAGACTGAGAAACTGATACTGTAAGTTATCGTTACGGGAATTATCCCAAATAAGTCATCAATATTTTGCTGCGTGAAGTGTGCTTCAATCTGCGAATCGCTTTTTCTTTAATTTGGCGTACACGTTCACGGGTAAGATCAAAGGTTTCGCCTATTTCTTCCAAAGTCATTGGGTGCTGATCACCAAGCCCAAAATATAATCTTATAACATCAGCCTCTCTGGGAGTTAACGTTTCCAAAGCACGTTCAATTTCGGTTCGAAGTGATTCGTGCAATAAGGAACGATCTGGGTTTGGACTCTCACCGCTACGCAAAACGTCGTAAAGGTTACTGTCTTCTCCTTCAACGAGTGGTGCGTCCATGGATACGTGACGGCCGGAGTTTTTCATGGACTCTTTTACATCGTTTATGGTCATATCCAGCTCTTTCGCGATTTCCTCAGCGGAAGGTGGGCGCTCATTGGCTTGTTCAAGATAAGCATACATTTTGTTTATCTTGTTGATGCTTCCAATTTTGTTCAACGGCAATCGCACAATACGCGATTGCTCTGCCAATGCCTGTAAAATAGATTGACGAATCCACCATACGGCATATGAAATAAATTTAAAACCACGGGTTTCATCAAAACGTTGTGCGGCTTTAATAAGGCCAAGATTTCCTTCATTAATAAGGTCTGGAAGGGTAAGTCCTTGGTTTTGGTATTGCTTTGCCACCGAAACTACGAAACGAAGGTTTGCTTTGGTCAATTTTTCCAAAGCGCGCTGGTCACCCGCTTTTATGCGCTGTGCCAATTCTACTTCTTCGTCTGCGGTGATTAAGTCAACTTTTCCAATTTCTTGAAGATACTTGTCTAATGAAGCAGTTTCCCTATTGGTTACCTGCTTTGTAATTTTAAGTTGTCTCATTAAGGTTTGTCCTGTAGATTAAGGTTTAAACTTGTGTATTGGATTATACGTAACAAATACGGAAAAGGTTACAAAAGTTTTATTTTTTTTAAAATTTAACTACAGGAGCTATTTAATTATTGCCTTAAAGTATCGTTTTTATTAATATTTGAAGAATCAAGCTCTCTATTATTTTTTAATATTAAACTGTCAATTTCGCTCTTGTCTTGGGTTACAATTTGCTTACCGTCACGGCTGTTGTAGTAATAATATTTTTCTGAAACTTTAAAACTTTCATCTAAGCTTGTGTTTTTTGAAGCCTTTTTTTCAGAATTCTTTTTTGATTTTTTTTCTTCTAATTTCTGTGGGAAATGAGCAGGCTGATTTTCTTTGGCACTGGTTATTTTACGCAGCTTTTCATCTTGGACTTGCGTGGAAAGTGAATCAATAGGTACAATTTTAAAAGATTTCGCATCATCTATTTTTTCCGAAGAAGCGTTATTCTCCAATTTTTCATTAATATTTTTTGTTGCCGTTGAATTTATTTTTAAAAAATCGCTGTTACCAAAAAACAAAAATGCTCCCGATAAACTTAAAATTAGCCCTCCTGAAATCCAATAGTAAAAGATTCTTTTTCTACGGCGTTTTTCTTTGTTAAGCGAAGTGTTTATCTTCTCCCAAAGCCTGTTTTCGGGAGTTTTCTTTCCTTTCTTCAGCTTATTTTCAAAAAGCTTTCCTATGTCTTTTTTCTCTCCCATTTCAAAATATTTTTGGGTTAATAGCCTCGCTTAAAGCAATGATTTTATCACGTAAAATAAGTTTTGCCCGATGATAGTTTGATTTTGAAGTCCCTTCAGAAATATTTAAAAGTGAAGCAATTTCTTTGTGTGAAAATCCATCCATTTGATAAAGGTTGAACACGAGCCTGTACTGATCCGGCAAATTCTGGATAAGCGTCAAAAGTTGGTCCAGTGAGAGATTTTCTTCATATTCAACTATCACTTCATCTTCCAGTATATCATCTTTAATTTCAACATTTAGCAGCTTTTTGGTTTTGTATTTGTCAATCGCTTTATAAATGGTTATCCGCTTCATCCAACCTTCAAAAGAACCCTTGTTTTTGTATGTTTTTATATTCTGAAATATGGTTATAAAAGCATCGTGTAGGTTGTCTTCGGCATCGGCTTCGTTTCTGCAATATTTCAGAGAGGTAAAATAAAGGGTGTCTTTATACTTCCGGAACAGCTCGTTTTGTGCTGCCCGGTCATTTTTAATGCATTGTTTTATTAATTCTTCTATTTTCAAATAAAATATTGGTTTTTTAGAACGAACGTATAGGTCTCACCAGCGCCTCACTACTTTTGCTAGTATAAAGATTTCGGGTATTTGGTAATGCCGTGGTTATGGAAAAATCATACACCTGATAATTCAAATATATAAATCCACCATTGCCATCGTTTGTTGCCCAACCTTCAGAAGAACTTGCGTAAATTATGAATCCATCTTCAATAGGATCATTGTCTAAATCTGGAAATCCTCCAATTAAATCTCTGTGCTGATATACTAATTCCAATTCATCAATAGAAGGCAAATACCAATCATTAAAGCCATTGACATCTAGGTTTGATGCCAATCTAGCTGCAATATCCGGATCTCCGCAAAAATTTAAAATAGCCGTCGTATTTTGCATGCCGAAACCAATACCGTTATTCTGTGCTATGGGTTCCGTGGGCGGTTCAAAGTCTGGGACGGAACCGTCATTGTAAAAACAGCCCCAATCTCCCAATCCTAAATCTGCCGTATGCGCAATTAATCCGTGTTGACCAGTTTCATCTATATAAAAGATTTTTCCTCCTTGGTATTCCTGCCCAATTTCTAGAATTAATTCTTCTTCAGGGATTTCATCACTGCTGCTGCAAGCTGAAAATACACTTAAGAGTATTATTGAAAAAGCGAAAAAAAGATACTGTTTTTTCATATTGAATGATTTAATTATTAACATTGAACTGCTTTTAAAATTATAGGTAAAAATGTAACATATTCGCCAGTATTTGCATCGTCAAATCTAATATAGATTACTTGTGGGTTGATGCTGTTTTCGTATAGCAAATTTCCAATTGGGTTGGCCCTGGCAAGCATATCTTCATAAGTTTCAAAATATGTTGCAATTACCGTTTCTGGATTATTTATTCCGGTAAGAGGAAAGAAACATTCAAAATAACTTTCCAGATCAAACATTGCCCTTTGGGAACCGGGGTCAATTTCGCATTCCTCAAAAAGAAATTTTCGGCAGGGCTCATAGCAGTCCTTTATGAAACGATAGCTATCCGTTCCATTTGATATTTCTAATTGTGTTTCGTCAAAACTGACCACTTTCCAATCAAAATTCCAGTCATCGCTTACATTTTCATCGCCTGTGATAAAAATATTGAGGTGCAATTCATCCTCAATAAAATAGTTGACCCAAGTTCCTCCAAAAGCATGCTCTTGGAAGTAAAGTCCTGCATTTCCGAAATTACTAACTTCAAAATAGGAATTGTCATACTGACTATTGGGGCCATCCAGATGATCTATTTGCCATATACAAAAAGTTTCCGTTAGAATATTGTTGCAAGTTATAATTGTATCTGCGTCCAAACATTGGTCTATTGCTTCTTTCAGTTCGTCGTTGTTATTTATTACATAGGGCTGACCGTTGTTTAGAATACTGCTTATTGGATAACTTAGACTGATGGATTTTCCTTCTTCCAAAGTGCCTAAAAAATCACTGAATTCAATATCGCTATTTATAAGTTGGTAGCCGAAGATGTCCATGTTCTCATCATAAATAACAAGTGTAAAAGCGTAGTTGAAGTCTATACAGGTAATTTCGTTGTCAAAATCTTTTCCTGCAGCTCTTTCTATCAGGTTGTAAAGTTCAGAGTTTACCTGAATCACTTTTGAGGGATCCGCTTTGCTGATGGGTTCGTCTTCACAGGAATTAAAAGTTATAAATAGAAGTATTAAGGGCAAAAACCAAAAATTTTTCATAATCGTTTTATTGCGGTGTTTCCCTATAGTCTGACAATTTTTAAAAGGTTGCGTGCTAAATAAAAAAAGCCCTCATTTCTGAAGGCTTTTTATTTACTAAAAAAGAATTAATCTCTCTTTCTATCTCTATCGCGATTGTCACGGCCACGGTTGTCGCGTCCACGATTATCACGTCCGCCGCTTCGGTTGTCGTCGCGTGGTGGGCGTTCTTTGTAGCCTTCCGGTTTTGGCAACAATGCTTTTCTTGAAACTTTATCTTTTTTGGTTCTAGGATCGAAACCAAGGAATTTCACATCAAACACATCACCCATATTTACAACATCGGATACATTTTCTGTACGTTCCCAAGCAAGTTCGCTCACGTGAAGCAAGGTCTCGTTTCCAGGAGCGTCTGTGTACTCCACAACAGCCCCAAAATCAAGCATCTTAATAACTTTCACTTCGTAAACACTACCCACTTCTGGCTTGAATGTAAGCGAATCAATCTTCGCCAATACGGCATCAATTCCTTCTTGGTTTGTTCCAAGAATTTCCACGATACCTTCTTCGGTAACAGGATCTTCGTTGATTACAATTGTAGTCTTTGTAGCTTTTTGAAGCTCTTGAATTACTTTTCCGCCAGGTCCAATTAAAGCACCAATATATTCGTTTGGAATAGTAACGGTAACCATTTTTGGAGCGTGAGGCTTCACATCTGCATTTGGTGTTGCAATGGTATCCGTCAATTTTTCAAGAATATGAAGTCTACCGGCAGCAGCTTGTTTCAGCGCATTTACCAAAATTTCATAGGAAAGGCCTTTCACTTTAATGTCCATTTGGCAAGCGGTAATTCCGTCAGCCGTTCCGGTAACTTTAAAGTCCATATCTCCCAAGTGATCTTCATCACCCAAAATATCTGAAAGTACTGCGTATTTTCCAGTTTCACCATCAGAAATCAATCCCATTGCAATCCCTGAAACTGGTTTTTTCAATTGAACCCCAGCATCCATCAACGCCATTGTTCCGCTGCAAACCGTTGCCATAGAAGAAGAACCATTAGATTCCAAAACCTCTGAAACCACACGAACGGTATAAGGGCAATCTGCAGGAATCATTCCTTTCAATGCGCGTTGCGCCAAGTTTCCGTGACCAACCTCTCTACGGGAAGTACCGCGGATTGGGCGGGCCTCACCAGTTGAGAAAGGAGGGAAGTTGTAGTGAAGATAGAAGGTCTCTTCGCCTTCAAAAGATGGCATGTCAATTTGGTTTGCTTCGCGAGAAGTTCCCAAAGTAACGGTTGCCAAAGCTTGTGTTTCACCACGTGTAAAAATAGCCGAACCGTGGGTTGAAGGAAGGTAATCAACCTCACACCATATTGGGCGAATCTCGTCTGTTTTTCTTCCGTCCAAGCGCAAACCTTCGTTTAAGGTAAGATCGCGAACGGCAGCTTTTTCTGCTTTGTAATAATATTTTGAAATTAAATCTCCAAAATCTTCCAATTCCTCTTCAGAAAAAGTTGCTTTAATTTCCTCCTTAATTGCATCAAAAGAAGCACTACGTTCGTGTTTTGCGGAAGCAGATTTTGCTACGGCATACACTTTATCGTAGGCCAACTCGTGTATTTTCTTTTTCAAATCATCATCTTCGCGCTCTGGTTCATATTCACGAACTTCTTTTCTTCCAACAGCCTCAGCCAACCTTATTTGGGCATCAATTTGTTTTTTAATGGCTTCGTGGGCAAATTTAATCGCCTCTACCATTTCTTCTTCTGAAATTTCTTTCATCTCGCCTTCAACCATCATCACAGAATCTGCAGATGCGCCAATAACCATATCGATGTCAGATTCCTCCAATTGAGCACGAGTTGGGTTAATGATGAATTTACCATCTATTCTTCCCACACGCGCTTCAGAAATTGCACATTCAAAAGGGAAGTCGGATAGCTGGATAGCTGCGGAAGCGGCCAAACCTGCCATTGCATCTGGCATTACATCCTCATCGTGGCTCATCAATTGGATCATCACTTGGGTTTCGGCGTGATAATCTTTTGGGAAAAGTGGACGCAGTACGCGGTCCACAAGGCGCATTGTAAGTACTTCGCCATCGCTTGGTCTTGCTTCCCTTTTGAAGAAACCGCCAGGGTAACGACCCGAAGCAGCAAATTTTTCACGATAATCTACGGTTAATGGTAGAAAATCAACATCGCTCTGTTTGTAGTTTGAAACTACGGTACAAAGCAGCATACATTTTCCGGATTGCACAACTACAGAACCGTGTGCCTGTTTTGCCAATTTTCCGGTTTCGATGGAGATTTCACGTCCATCACCAAGGTCTATGACCTCTCTAAATACTTTAGGTATCATTTGTTTTTCATTTTGTCCTTAAAACGGACGGTTAAAAATGGTCAACGACTGTTTATCAGTCGCGTGTTGTTGTGTTGTTGTGGTTGACCAATGAAAAACCTAAGGGTAGCTTTTCTGTGTGTTTCAGAAGTAAGTTCTGAAAAATTAAAAATGAAGGGCTCGTAAGAGCCCTTTAAAATATTACTTACGTAATCCTAATTCTTTAACGATTGCACGGTAACGAAGAATATCTTTTTTCATAAGATAATCTAGTAGCGAACGTCTTTTACCTACCAACATTACCAAAGAACGCTCAGTGTTATAGTCTTTGTGGTTTGTTTTAAGATGCTTTGTTAAATGCTCGATGCGATATGTGAATAGCGCAATCTGTCCTTCTGCTGAACCAGTATCAGTTTTAGACTTTCCGTGTTTTTCGAAAATTTTACCTTTTTCTTCTGTGGATAAATACATGCCAATATTATTAAAATGATTTTTATGTACTGATTACCATTTTGATAATCAAGGTTGCAAAAGTACAAAATCGATTTTGAAATAGCTGTGTTTCAAATAAAAATTAATTCAAATATATTGAAATGAGGTTTTCAGCGTTATAGACACCTAACCCCTAAACCTTAATGTATGAAAAACATCATTTTTAAACTTTTTTTTACCTTGCTTTTTGGAGGATTTTTTCTTTTTACAAGTTGCGATAAAGAAGATAACGATCCTAAAGAAGAAGTGAATTTTAATTCGGATAATTCGGCTAGAGCTGCAAAAATGGATAATGTTGCTGAAGGAACCTTTAATATAATGGAGCAGGCGTTTGTTGAAATAGAAGTAGAGGGCCGTGGCATGAATCAGCTATCTTTATTTCCAGAATGTACAGAGATTACTGTGAGTGTTCAAGGTAATAGTGTCTTGGTTTTGATAGATTTTGGCGATTCCTGTACATTAAACAATGGAAACGTTGTTTCTGGAAGTATTATTTTGGATTATGGTCCTTTGGTGGGGGGCACTTATACGGTAACTTACATATATAATGATTTTATTTTCAATGATAATGGCGTGAGCGGCGGCGGTGAATTTTTATATGAAATTGCCAATCAAAATGGAAACCCACAATCAACTTTGAATGAAAGTATAACTGTTAGTTTTCCTAACTCAACCATAACAGGAACCCGTAACGGCCTACGTGTTTCTGAATGGGTTGAAGGTGTTGGCTCCGGCACTTGGTTGGATAATGTGTATCATGTAACCGGAAATTGGCAAACCGAATTCACCAATGGTTTTGAAAGAAGCGGAGCGGTGACTGATACTTTGGTGCGTAAATTAGCTTGTAGATATCTGGTTAGTGGAGTACTGGAAGTAACCCAAGACGGCGTAACGGCAGCTATTGATTTTGGTGATGGTACATGCGATAACCAAGCAATTTTTATTTTTAATGGAGAAGAATATCCATTTATAATGAATTGAGATTAAAAAAATGAAAAAAAGCTGCTCGAATAGAGCAGCTTTTTTTATGCGGTTTTTTCACGAAGTGGTCTATTCAAAACCAAATCGAGATAAAGATTTATTTTTCTTTTGAGATCGCGGCGGTGGGTAATAAAATCGAGGAAGCCGTGCTCTAATAAAAATTCAGCAGTTTGGAAACCTTCAGGTAGTTCTTTTCCTGTAGTATCACGAACTACGCGTGGTCCTGCAAAACCTATTAAGGCTCCAGGCTCGCTAATATTTATATCTCCTAACATAGCAAATGATGCGGTCGTTCCTCCTGTGGTTGGGTCTGTGCACAATGAAATGTAAGGAATTCTAGCATCGCTTAACTGAGCAAGTTTTACACTTGTTTTGGCAAGTTGCATCAGTGAAAGGGCAGCTTCCATCATTCTGGCGCCGCCGCTTTTTGAAATTATTAGCAAAGGTATTTTCTTTTGAAGAGAATAGTCAGCAGCACGTGCAATTTTTTCGCCTACAACGCTTCCCATAGAACCTCCAATAAAGCTAAAGTCCATACAGGCAACTACCAAATCTGCTCCCATGGATTTTCCAACGGCACACCGAATAGCATCTTTAAGTCCAGTTTTATCTTGGGCTTCCTTAAGCCTATCGGTATATTTCTTTTTGTCCTCAAACCTTAAGGTGTCTTGGGACGTAAGGTTTTTATCAAGCTCCTTAAATTTGTTATCGTCAAAAAGGATTTCAAAGTATTCTTTACTTCCTATGCGTACGTGATACCCATCTTCGGGACTTACGTAAAAATTCTTTTCAAGCTCTTCGCTATCAACAATTTTTCCGGTGGGCGATTTGTACCATAATCCTTTTGGTACGTCCTTTTTTTCTTCGGTTGGGGTTTGAATTCCCTTTTTTGTTCTTTTAAACCAAGGCATAAACTACTGTTTATTTAATGTTTATATTATCAATGAAGGTTTATAGCGTATTGACGTTGTTCAAATCTTCAAAAGCTTTTTCAAGTCTTTTTCTGAATGTGATTTCGCCTTCGCGAAGCCATTTTCGTGGATCGTAATATTTTTTATTTGGAAGGTCATCGCCTTCGGGATTCCCGATCTGAGTTTTTAAATACTCCAGATTATTCACCATATAGTTGCGTACACCTTCTGTAAAAGCAAATTGCATATCGGTGTCAATATTCATTTTTATTACGCCGTAGCTAATGGCTTCGCGAATTTCTTCCAAAGTAGAACCACTTCCGCCGTGGAAAACAAAATCTATCGGGTTATGGCCAGTATTGAATTTTTTCTGAACATATTCCTGAGAATTTTTAAGAATAACGGGAGTCAGCTTTACGTTTCCGGGTTTGTACACCCCATGCACATTCCCAAAGGCCGCAGCTATGGTAAATTGGTCGCTTATTTTTGAAAGCTCTTCGTAAGCATAAGCAACCTCTTCGGGTTGGGTGTATAGTTTTGATGAATCTACATCGGTATTATCCACGCCGTCCTCTTCACCACCTGTGATTCCAAGCTCTATTTCTAGTGTCATCCCTATTTTGCTCATGCGTTCCAAATAACGTTTGCAGATTTCAATATTTTCTTCGATAGGTTCTTCGGAAAGATCTATCATATGCGAACTGTATAGGGGTTTTCCGGTTTCTTTGTAAAATTTTTCACCTGCATCCAGCAAGCCGTCAATCCAAGGAAGTAATTTTTTTGCACAATGATCTGTGTGAAGTATTACCGTGGCGCCATAGAGCTTTGCAAGTTCATGAATGTGTTTTGCCCCGGCAACACCTCCCGCTATTGCAGCTCTTTCGTTTTCATTCGAAAGTCCTTTACCTGCATTAAAATGTGCTCCGCCGTTTGAAAACTGAATAATAACGGGGGAATTTAGTGCGGCAGCAGTTTCCATAACGGCATTAACGCTATCAGAACCCACAACATTTACTGCTGGCATAGCAAAACCTTTCTCTTTTGCGTATTTATGTATTTTTTGAACTTCTTTTCCGGTTGCTACACCGGGTACAATTCCGTGGCTCATAATTAAATGTGTTTAGCAAGCAAAAATAACAAATTTATATGGTTTAGAAGGGATAGTTGATGCCTATATTGTAAACTGCCTCGCGGAAACTATAGTCTGTAAACCACCTCTCGCCAACAGGTTTTCCGGGGTTGTGGGTTTTAAAACCTACATCAAATCGAAATACAAAAAAGCCGAAATCGTACCGAAGCCCAATACCGGTCGCAACGGCAATTTCCTTTAAATCTGCAATGCCATTAAAAACAGAAGCTTCGTCATCAATGTTATCTAGGACGTTCCAGATATTGCCTGCATCTACAAACAAACCTCCCTTAAAATCGCCCAGTATTGTAAAACGATATTCGGCATTAAAGGCAAGCTTGAAGTTTGCATCGTTAAAATCCAGAATACTGCCGCTGCTTCCCGGGCCTACGTCATAAGCTTTCCAGCCCCTATTATCATTTGCTCCCCCGGCAAAATAACTTCGAGTAAAGGGTATGCTGTTACTGTTTCCGTATGGTATTGCAATTCCGCCAAAAGCGCGTACGGCTATTATATTTTTACTGTCTATATCCCAGTGTTTGATGTACTCGACTTCTGGTTTAATATATTGTGAATAAACCACTCCTAATGCCCTGTAATTTCCATCCTCATTTTTTTGTGAGCTGATAAGGCTTGATATTCCTGAAAGCAGGTTTCCTGCAGATTCAATTTTCAGGCGTAGGCGCGAAAAATTATTGTCATTTAAATTTTCTCTAGTATCTCTTGTTAGGGTTACATTTGACGCAAAAATTAAGTTGTTCTCCGTTAATCTGGCCTGACGTTCAGAAATACTTAAAACCTCGGCATAATTATCTGTATTGGCTGGGATGGTTTCGGTTAAAACATCTGAGATGAATTGTTGGGTCTCATTGGGAATTTCAAGGTTCGGGTTGCTTGCTGGATTGTTGAAATCATAATTTAATTCCTGTGCTATTTCATTCAGCCTGTTATAAGAGCTTTTATAAACGTTGTAGTAATTCTCGACATTTAAGTTTCTTACATATTGTAAATTTAATAAGTTTACTTGATAGGTTAGTATTTTTGAGGGTTTCCATCGGTAGTTATAAACCCCATTTATGGTTTGCCTGTCCAGGCCTATGTTGTTCTGTAAACTTGCGCCAAGACTGAGGCTAGTAGAAGGCGACATATACTTGGGAATAAGTTTTTCGGTATTTATGGGAAAAATTATGCGCGGAAATGTAAGTTTTGCATCGCCTCCAAATTCTGAAATATTAAAAAATTTGCTTTCGCTGTCTGCCGCATCTTTTGAAGAACCAAGACTACCACGACCTGAAATTTCAAGTATTTCCGCCCCGCGAAATATATTTCTGAAAATCATGTTTCCACTGAAACTAATTCCGAATTGCTGAATGGTGGACGTGTAGGCATCAAAGTCTACACCTAGGGTAAACCGATCGCGGGGACTTAAAAGAATAGTGGAGTTTAGCAAGCCGCCCGTGGTATCTGAGGCAACCTCAGAATAATTGATATTTGGATATTTAAAAATTCGAAGATCGCTAATCTGATTATAGGTCAACGTGCGGTCTATGTCTTTATAAATATTTCCTGGGATGATGGAAATTGCATCTGTAATGGCTTTGGGGCGAAATCGCATCTTGCCATAACTGAAAAGCTTATACCCTTTGTAACTTATGGAATCTTGAAAAATTTTGTCACGATTTTCATAGGAATAATCGGTCACGATTCTCACCTCATTAATATTGTGCACTTTAAAAGGAACCGTGTAGGTGCTGTCGCCCTCCGTTATTTTTCGGTCTGGAATAATGTAGGTAATATTTGCTTTGTGGTTTGTGTTTACCGTATCGGCTTCAAAACCTACGTATTCCTGTTCAAAGTGGTATAGCCCAGAGTTCCTGAATTGAATGGTGAGCCTATCGCGTTCGTTCACAAAATCATTGGCAGCATATTGTTTTCCAGGAGTTATAAATGAT
Organism: Aequorivita iocasae; assembly: GCF_016757735.1. Classification (NCBI taxonomy): domain Bacteria; kingdom Pseudomonadati; phylum Bacteroidota; class Flavobacteriia; order Flavobacteriales; family Flavobacteriaceae; genus Aequorivita; species Aequorivita iocasae. The sequence goes on along the minus strand of NZ_CP068439.1, from coordinate 331,858 downwards.
TTGCCTTTGGTGCGTTGAAAAAGGGAATCTACCACTGGCGAGCTAATCTTTTCAATAATGGAATCGCCCACAAAATAAGGTTGGTGTTTTTTTACAAAATAAGTGACTTTTGCGCGTTTTTTCTTTTTTTCGCTCGGCTCAATTTTATAGTCCACTTCATCATTAAAATAGCCGTAACTGGCATACCAGCGTTTTAACCTGACCAATGATTTCTCTATTTTTTGTTTATCGATTATAGCCGGAGCGTCTCCAGATTTTTGAAGCCATTGGTTGAAGTTAACATAACTACTGTCCAATTGGTTTACCTGTTTTTTTGATAAAAGGCGAATAAGTCGTTCCTCGCGTTTGGGGTTTTTATGGAGCCATCTGTTAAAAGTTGAGTCGGGCTGTGGGTCTGCAAGATTGTAAATATGCAGGCCCAATGGCAGGCCAATTAAAGGAATAGAAGTATTTGGTTTTTGCGCTAACTGGCTGTAAACGCCAGTTTCTTTAATTTTCACGCTATCCACCAAAATAATATTTTCTGTGAGCAAATATTTGTCTTCCGGAACCCTCTTTACAGCATTACAGGATAAAAATAAACTTATTAATACTATAAATAGTGATATTTTTGTGAGGTCGCGCTTCAAGTGTACGTTATTATTCAATTTCAAAAATACTATATTTTGGTCAGCAAAAGTCAAACAAAATTAATAACGAGCCTGCAACAAAAAAAGTACCGTAACCAAAGCAGACTTTTTGTGGCGGAAGGCTCAAAAGTTATTGATGAATTGTTGGAGGAGGGCTTGCATCTCCACTCGTTTTTTTCAACCGATGCTGCTCAAATTACCGAAAAAAATCATTTTCAGGTTACCGAAGCAGAGCTAAAAAAAATCAGTTTTCTGAAAACCGCAAACACTTCCTTGGCACTTTTTGAAATTCCGAAACCAAAGCCATTGCAGGATTCGGGTTTGATTGTAGCCTTGGATGCCGTACGCGATCCTGGAAATTTGGGTACCATTATTCGGCTTTGCGATTGGTTTGGGGTGCAGCAATTAATTTGTTCCGAAGACACGGTAGACAGTTACAATCCGAAGGTAGTACAGGCCACGATGGGCTCCTTGGCAAGGGTTCAGGTTCATTATCTGTCTCTTTCAGAATATTTGGAAGAAACCAAACTTCCTATTTTTGGAGGTTTTATGGATGGAAAAAATATCTATTCCGAAAAACTTCCGAAGGAAGGTATAATTGTAATGGGAAATGAGGCAAATGGTATTTCCGAAGAAATAATCAAAAAAATAAACCATAAAGTCGCCATTCCGCGTTTCGGAAAAACCCAAAAAACAGAAAGTCTCAACGTGGCAACGGCCGCGGCAATTCTTTTAAGCGAATTTAGAAGGGCTACTGAAATGTAAAGTTCACGAAAATTCCACGGGTGGATAGCTTCTCTATATTTCCGGTCCACGGACTGTTTGGGTCATCGTCGCGAACCAATTCGTCATTCATTGCAAAAACACCGCGGATGGAAGGTGTAAATTTGAAATAATATAAGTAGAAATCAATCCCAAACCCTAATTCATAATAATTGGTGCTCTTGGTCATACGGAATTTTCCCTGCTCGTTGTCCTCGGGATTGTCTTGATTGCTGGAAAGATTGAGCGAGGTTGAAACACCGCCAATAATAAACGGTTTAATATTGTTCAAGCGTTTTGTAGAGACTTTTAGCAGTAACGGTACATGAATATAGGTTGATTTCACTTCGCGCAGATAATCCTTGGGTTCTTCAAAACCGGGGAAAGTTAAGTTACGCTGTGTAAAATAAAGCCCAGGCTCAAGACGTAGGTTGAAATACTCGTTAATCCGCATATCGCCAATAAGTCCTACATTAAAACCTGCCGATCGCTCTACCAAAATGTCAGTATTGGTATCTGCATATTGGTCTTTATAATCAATTTTGAAATCGTAACTGTTAAAACCTAAAAAGTAGCCCCACGAAAAACGTTTTTTGTCGAAATTTTCCAAATTAGCCAGGCGCTCCTTATTAAAAAACCACTGCGCATTTGCGCTGTTTGCAATACATAAAAGGGCCAGTACAAAAAATAGCTTCTTCATAAATTATTTAGTAGCATTATAGATAGTTGCCACACCGAAAGTCTGTGGTTTATTTTTCACTTCATTAAACCCAATTTTGCGCAAAATATTGTTGAGCTTTTCCCCGTGCGGAAATACGGAGGCACTTTCGCTCAAATATCTGTACGCAACTTTGTCTTTGGAAAAGAGCTTTCCCACCAAGGGCAAAATATTTTTTGAATAAAAATAATACCCTTGCTTAAAAGGAAATTTTGAGGGTACCGAAGTTTCCAAGATTACAAACAAGCCCCCTTTCTTTAAGACACGGAGAATTTCAGAAAGGCCTTTTTCAAGATTTTCAAAATTCCGGATTCCAAAGGAAACAGTAATGGCATCAAAAGTATTGTCTTCAAAAGGCAAAGCTTCAGAATCTGCCTGCACAAACTCGATCTTTTCTGAAATTTTCTTTCCAGTAACCTTTTTACGGGCAACGGATAACATTCCTTCGGAAATATCCAAGCCCACAATTTTTTCCGAGGAAGTTTTTTCGGCAAACTGAATGGCCAGATCGCCGGTGCCCGTAGCAATGTCCAAAATGGTTTCAGGTTTTACTGCGGCAACCATTTTGATTACCTTTTTTCGCCACTTGACATCGGAACCCAAAGAAATTACACGGTTTAGGCCGTCATAATTTTCAGAGATAGTATCGAACATCTGTTCAACCTGCTTCTTTTTTCCTTCCGAAGAATCTTTATAGGGGGTTATTTTCTTTTCCATAAAATTGCGCTTGCAAAACTACATATTTTTTGAGAGGCGCTGGTAACTTTGTTAAAGTTTCAACCTATTTATCCATATTTCTTCTTGAAATACAATATCTTAATCCATGGCTTTTATTTCTATATCTTTGCACACACATATATATTAAAATAGCCTTATTTGGAAAAACTTCGGTAAGCCTATTTTAAAAATTAAATTCAATCTTAATGAAGATTATCATTGCTGGTGCCGGCGAGGTGGGATTTCACTTGGCGAAGCTATTGTCTTTTGAATCACAGGACATTACCCTTATTGATACCAATCGCGACTCATTAGCTAATGCGGATACGCATTTGGACATTCGCGTAGTAAGGGGCGATGCCACTTCCATTTCTGTGCTTCAGGATTCCCGGGTGAATGATACCGATCTTGTAATAGCTGTAACTTCCAGCGAAACCACAAACATTACTGTTTGTGTACTAGCTAAACAATTGGGCGCAAAAAGGACCATTGCCCGTATTTCCAACACCGAATTTATAGATAGAAAAGATGAGGTAGGGTTTACGAAGTTTGGTATTGACGAACTTATTTCACCAGAATCATTGGCTGCAAATGAAATAGAGTTGCTGTTAAACCAAAGCGCTTTCAACGACACCTATGAATTTGAAGATGGTGCATTGACGATGATTGGTCTAAATCTTTCACGTACGTCTGCTTTTGTAGGTAAATCTGTGAAGGAAGTTGCAAAGTTGCATCCCGAGCTGCGGTATGTGCCCATTGCTTTGCAGCGTTTCGGAACACAATATACATTGATTCCCAGAGGCGATACACAGTTTAAGGAGGGCGACCAAGTATATTTTACCACTTGTAAAAATGGCTTGGAACAAATTTTTAAACTTACCGGAAAAGTCCGGCAGGAAATTAAAAATGTAATGATTCTCGGCGGAAGTAAAATTGGTTACAAAACAGCAAAAGACCTTTGCAAAAGCAGTTTTAGGGTAAAACTTATAGAAAGCAGTAAGGACAAAGCTTTTGAAATAGCCGATGATATTCCGGGCTGTCTGGTAATTAATGGGGATGGTAGAAATGTAGATCTGCTTCAGGAAGAATCTATTGAAGATATGGACGCATTTATTTCGGTAACCGGGAATAGCGAAACCAATATTATGTCCTGTTTGGTTGCCAAATCCAAAGGCGTAAAAAAAGCCATCGCCTTGGTTGAAAATATGGATTATTTTCAGCTATCCCATTCTATTGGCATTGATACGCTTATTAACAAAAAGCTTCTCGCGGCAAATAATATATTCCGCTACGTACGCAAAGGAGAAGTTGTGGCAATTACAAAGTTGAACAACATGAATGCCGAACTTTTGGAGTTTGTGGTTTACTCGCATTCCAAAGTTTGCAATAAAAAGATAAAGGATCTTGATTTTCCTGCTTCTGCAATCATTGGCGGGGTAGTAAGAAATGGAGAAGGAATTATTGCATTGGGCGATTTTGAAATTAAAAGTGGCGATAGAGTAGTGGTTTGCTGTCTTCCGCAATCCATTGGAAAAGTGGAAAAACTTTTCATATAATGAATTCACTTACAAAACTTAACTATAGAATCATTTTACACCTCATGGGCCTTTTGCTCATAGTTAATGGGGGTTTTATGTTGTTGTCTTCCATAGTTAGTTGGTATTATGAAGATGGTGTCCTCACACAAATGCTTTTAGCGGGTACGGTTGCTTTGGGAATAGGTGGAATTGGAATGATCTTTACAAAAAACCACCGGAAAGAAATCCAAAAGCGGGAAGGATACATAATAGTTACTTTTGGGTGGATATTTATGGCGCTCATTGGTACTTTGCCGTATATATTTACGGGGGCAATCCCCAGTTTTACCAATGCTTTTTTTGAGACAATGAGCGGCTATACCACCACAGGCGCTTCCATTTTAACCGATATAGAAATCATTCCCCGCGGGGTACTCTTTTGGCGAAGTATAACCCATTGGATTGGGGGTATGGGTATAATTGTTTTGGCTATTGCCATATTGCCCTTACTGGGAATAGGAGGTATGCAGCTTTTCGCAGCTGAAGCTCCAGGACCGGGAGGCGATAAACTCCATCCTAGGATTACAGATACAGCAAAAAGATTATGGCTTATATATGTAGGCTACACGTTAGCCGAAACAATTTTGTTGAAAATTGCCGGAATGAGCTTTTTTGATGCTATAAATCATTCATTGGCAACATTGAGCACAGGGGGGTTTTCCACCAAAAATGCGAGTGTGGCTTATTGGAATGACAATCCTGTGGTTCAATATATTATCATTGTATTCATGTTTTTGGCGGGAAGCAATTTTGTATTAAGTTATTTTGCCTTTAAAAGGAAATTTCAGAAGATTTTTCAGGATGAAGAGTTTAAAATGTATTCAGCCTTTATAATTGGGCTTACCATTGTGGCAGCTTTATTAATTTATTTTGAAGCAGACGTGACGCTTTCAGGAATTGCACACCCAATGGTTTGGGGGCAATTTGAGAGTGCTTTTCGGCATGCACTTTTCCAAGTACTTACAATTATTACAACCACAGGTTTTGTAAGCGCTGATTATACCATGTGGACACCATTTTTGACAATTTTCTTTTTCGGGATGATGTTTTTGGGAGGCTGTGCGGGTTCCACCGCCGGAGGAATAAAGGTAATGCGCCATCTAATAATGATCAAAAATGGCGTTCTTGAATTTAAAAGAACGTTGCACCCACACGCCATTTTACCTGTTCGGTATAACAGAAAAGCTGTCCCGCAACCTATTGTATTTAACATTCTTGGCTTCTTTATTTTATATATGCTTTCATTTATTATAGGAACCTTGGTTTTTTCTTGGATAGGATTGGATTTCAAAACCGCACTCGGAGGAGCCGCTTCAACCTTAGGAAATGTAGGTCCAGCACTTGGCGATCTTGGACCGGTAGATAATTATGCATATCTGCCCGATGCGGCAAAGTGGTGGTCCAGTTTTTTGATGCTTATTGGTAGATTGGAACTGTTTACCGTGCTAATTCTGTTAACTCCCTTTTTCTGGAGAAACAGATAATTTGAGTTAAGAATTATTGTTTCGGTTTATTTTGAAATTACTTTTACTTCACTCGCTAGCTTTTTTGCCTTTTCCGTTACTTCTGAAATATTTCCGTTAAGCGCGTCATAGGTTAAAACCACTCCCATTCTCCTGTAGGGTCGCGAGGTGGGTTTTCCGAATATTCTGAAATCCGTTTTCGGGGAAGCAGCCACAGTTTCCAAACCTTCAAATGTTGGATTTTGTGAATTTTCCGAAGCTAAAATAACCGCACTTGCCCCAATGCGCTCCTGTGTAATTTCAGTAATTGGAAGTCCCAAAACTGCGCGAAGATGCAGTTCAAATTCATTGAAGTTTTGGGTTTTGGCTAAAGTTACCATCCCTGTATCGTGCGGTCGTGGTGAAAGTTCTGAAAAATACACCCCATCATCTGCAACAAAAAACTCCACGCCCCAAATACCGCAACCGCTTAGGGCAGTGGTAACCTTTTCGGCCATTTGTTGTGCTTCATTTAAAGCTGAATTTTCCATAGTTGCGGGTTGCCAGCTTTCCATATAATCCCCCCGTTCCTGCCGATGGCCTATAGGTGGACAAAAAAGTGTTTTTCCATTTTGTTGGGTAACGGTTAAAAGTGTGATTTCGTAATTGAAATTTATAAAGGCTTCCACGATTACTTCAGCAACATCGCCGCGGGAACCAGCTTGTGAATAGTTCCAAGCATTTTTAACGTCTGCCTCAGTTTTTATGATGCTTTGGCCTTTTCCGCTGGAAGACATCAATGGTTTTATAACGCAGGGAATACCAATTTCCAAAACTGCTTTCTTAAGGCTTTCAACAGAGGTTGCGTAACGGTATTCGGCGGTTTTTAAGCCCAACTCTTTTGCAGCCAAATCACGAATGGCTTTACGGTTCATAGTAAAATTTGCCGCTTTTGCGGAAGGGATTACGGTGTAGCCCTGTTTTTCATATTCGTAGAAGCGTTCGGTGCGTATGGCTTCAATTTCTGGAACAATGTAGTCTGGTTTGTATTTTTCCACGATTGCATCCAAGGCATGCCCGTCGAGCATATTTATTACTTCTGTCATATCTGCTATTTGGGCGGCGGGGGCATTCTCATAGCTATCAACCGCTATTACCGTTTGTCCGATTCTTTTTGCGGCAATGGTAAATTCTTTACCCAGTTCTCCGCTTCCCAATAATAAAATTTTAGCCATTGTAAGTTTTTTTGTAAAAATACAGCAATTGGAAGCATGAAAAAACCCAAAGCAGAATTTGTGCTTTGGGTTCTTTAAGATTTAAAATGTGTTAAAATTATTTTACGATAATTCGTTTAACTCTTCCGTCTTTTTTGTTTCCAACACGAATTAGATAAATACCTTTTGCGACATAGCTCATATCCAATTTATAACTGTAACCGTTACCGTCGTTTTCAAGTTTTTTGAATAGTAATCTTTGCCCCAGCGTATTGTGAACAGAGAGGTTCAAAGCCCCTGAATAATTTACTGTTTTCAATGTTATGTCGAAATTGTTATTATCCAACGATAAAACGGTTAAGCCATTTTCGTCAAAAATATTTTCATCTATGCCTACTAAGTTTCCAATCTGTGCAGTATAATCTTCGGTTTCACCGTACGTTGTTTCCTCACAAGCATCTTCTGGAACGGGATTATTCCAATTGGATTTGGCGCGCATAAGGTGTTGTCCTTCTGTAGCTCCAGCTGGAATTATCAAATCCATGGTTTCTGTATAGGTTCCGCTACCTTGACCGGGAGCTACTACGTAATTATTAACTACTTTTTCATTAGGAGTGAAAACAAAATCATCGTTAAAATCTACCCAAACTACAATATACTGGTTACCATATCCGGTAGTAACGGTAAGCTCGTTGGTAGAGTCCACTTCCATTTGGGCAACAAGATTTGTGAAATCACCATAGCCTTCGCACGCAGATGGATTGTTTATATCGGTTACGCTGAATAATCGAAAGCCATCTCCCAAGGTACAATCGGCTGTTGGTTGACAGTTTTGCTTTGTTATAACAACTGAAGTTTCATCATTTGAAGTATCGCTGTCACCGGGTAAGGAAGTATAAGCGCTAAGATTATAAGTGCCGAGTGCAGAAAAATCTCCAGTTTGAGTAAAAGTATATGAGGTTGATGAATTTCCTGCTAAAGGACCGGCAACTACTTCTGTAACTATAGTTCCGTCTAAGTTGTACGATACATCAAAATTTGATTTTGGCTCGCCTCCAAAGTTATTAATGGTAACTACAATATTTTCTGCAGCTGTTAAGTCAGTTCCTGAAACTGGTGCTGTAATTGCGCTTACGCCAATATCATTTGGTTGCAGATAAGTAACCATTTTTGTGCGACCATCGTTAGATGTGTCTTGATCACCACTCAAGTTGGTTTCAGAAGTAATGGAATAGGTTTGCCCTACAGTACCTAGGTTTGCAGTAGCTGTAAAGGTATATTGAGCTGTTGCAGCAGAAGCTATTGTTCCGGTAAAATTTTCTGAAATTACAGCCCCTCCATCTACCTGGAAGGTTACAGGAAAGTTTGAAGCACTGTTTTGCCCGTAGTTAAAAATGGTAACGGTAACTGTTTCACTGTTTGAAAGGGTTCCGGTTATTGGTGAGTCAATACTAACAACTCCAACATCGTTATTGAAGTTTGGGGCAATTTGGAATACACCTACCACATCTTTTCTTCCATTGTTCATATATTCATTAATGAACCAAAATTGTTTGTCATTAGCAGGGTCCAAATCGATTTTACTATAGTCACCATAGCGAAAGCTAGGAATATTTTGGTTTCCTGCAGCGATCAATTCTTCAGCAATAGTCATTGTATTTAATGGGTCGTTTGCATAACGTCCTGTATAGTAGGAACTAACTCTCTTTGAATTAGGATTTGGGGTCGTAGGGCCTGCCATTGCGGTATAACCCATACCAATATTCCCTTGAACATCCATTATCATACTTGCATGCCAAGCGTGTTTTCCTTCAGGTGATGTATATGTACCTTCTTGATAAATAGACCAAGGCTGTCCATCTGCAGATTGGCGAAGCTCAAACCAACGAACGCCTGCAAGTTCACCTCCGGAAGCATCCGTATCAACCACAAAGTTGAATAAAGCGGAATTGTGGTCTGAAAATTTTCTGAATTGGGCCTGATTCATTATGGTGGCTTGTAATGCATCTATATCAGAGCCACCACCTGGCTGGGTCAAGTTTGAAAAACTTCCGCCATCAAAAACTGAAATAAATGGAGTAGTGGTTAGCTCTACAGGGGCAGATATTGTTGAACTTCCTGGGCTGGCCCAATTTACGTCTACAGTCCATATTTTTATGTGATCTTGGGAAACTCCCGACCAAGCATCATCTTGTAAATATATAATAGGTAAGCCTCCAGCGGCAGGAAGATTATTATTGCTTACATTTAAAGCTTGGGGGCTATAGAAACCACTGGTTACAATACCCGGCAATGGAAAACCAATTATTTGGGCAGAAGGGTCGCCCGCAATCATTTTTGTGCGTTCCATTGCATAAATTCTATTGGTTGCCGTAGTATTGTCAGTCATATAATACCCATCGCTCCATACAGAAAGTTTTTGGTAATCATTAATTTGAGGAATAGTATAAACATACCAGCCGTCATTCACTGGATCTGGACCATCAGAAACAGCAATTTGTGCACCATTGCCTAAAAAGGTCATTACAAATCTATCAGCAGCATTATCATATGAAATGGTAAGGTCGCAGCAACCTCCGTTTGGAAAAATTGTTGGATTTGGAGAGATTTGTCCTGTAAGCGGATTTCCACTTTTGTCAAATATTCTGAAACCGGTATTGAATACTACCACCGCATGATTTGGGCCAACACCAATCGAGGGGTCGGTAGGCTGTGAGCTTGACTCTGCAGCATCAAAAACCAAGGTAGGGGCTCTTCCACTAAGTACTTGCTCCATCTTGTCTGGATTTCTCTTGAAATAATCATCTTCTATCTGGGGGTCTTTTCCAGGAACAATCAAGTTTTTTGAAGCTCTTCCATCTTGCATCACTTGTTCTTTTACCCTCGCAGGCGGTAAATTTGTTTGGGAAGCTATTGATGGTACATGTACCATCGATCCTATAGTACCAACGTATGTAGCATTTGTTTTTTCCTGAGCTTGTACTTGAAAGACAATTACTAAGAAAAATAGAATTAAGGTAATTTTAGTTTTCATTGTTAATGATTGGGATTAAATTAAAAAAAATAATAGTCTAAAGTACTGATAAATTGAAAATAAAAAAGGGATTGATTAATTTTTATCAATCCCGTTTCTACTACAAGTTACGCTAAGGCTTCCTTAATCCGTCGCATGGCTTCTTTTATTTCCGTTTCAGAAGCTGCATAAGAAAGACGTATGCAATTTGGGTCGCCAAAGGCTTCGCCTGTTACGGTTGCTACTTTGGCCTCCTCCAAAAGATAAAGAGAAAAATCAGAAGCCGTGTTTATGTTTTTTCCGCGCAGGGTTTTTCCAAAGAAATAGGAAATATCGGGAAACACATAAAAAGCACCCTCAGGCTGGTTTGTTTTAAAGCCTTCAATTTCAGAAAGCAAATTCAAAATTAATTTTCTTCTTTCCTTAAAGGCGTCTACCATAAATTGAATCTTGCTTGGTGGATTTTCCAAGGCTGTGATTGTGGCTCTTTGTGCAATACAATTGGCACCGCTGGTAACTTGTCCTTGCATCTTATTGCAGGCTTTTGCGATCCACTCTGGCCCACCGATGTAGCCAATGCGCCAACCTGTCATGGAAAATGCTTTGGAAACACCGTTTACAACTACGGTACGGTCATACATATCATCAAATTCTGCCATCGAGGCATGGCCCCCACTGAAGTTTATGTGTTCATAAATTTCATCACTGATAACGATAACATCTGGATATTTTACCAAAACATCGGCCAATTTGCGTAGCTCTTTTTTGCTGTAAACAGAGCCACTTGGATTGCATGGGGAACTATAAATAATAAGTTTTGTTTTTGGTGTAATGGCGGCTTCCAAAGCCTCGGCAGTTACCTTGAAATCGGTTTCAATAGAAGTAGGTATTTCTTTTGGAATACCACCGGCAACTTTACATTGGTCTGCATAGCTTACCCAATATGGTGCTGGTAACAAAACCTCATCGCCATCATCCAATAAAACCATTGTCAAATTTGCCAATGACTGCTTGGCTCCAGAGGAAACCACAATTTGTGATGGCTTATATTCTAAATGATTGTCTCTTTTAAACTTGGTAATGATAGCCTTTTTTAGATCGCCATAACCATCAACGGGTGTATAGGAATGGTAATTGTCTTGAATGGCTTGAATAGCTGCATCCTTAATAAAATCTGGCACAGGAAAATCTGGCTCTCCCAAACTTAACCCAATTATATCTATGCCCTGTTCTTTTAATTCTCTTGTTTTGGCGGCCATTGCCAATGTGGCCGAGGTGGCCATCTCGTTCACGCGTTTTGAAAGTCTGTTGTCCATAATATTTAAACGGATACGGCAGGCTTTAGCCCCATTTCTTTTAAATGCCTAAAATGTGCAATAATAGCCTTGCGGGTGGTTTTATATTCTTTGTAGGGTAAATTGAACTCTTTGGTAGTGCTTTTTACAATTTTAGAAATATTCTTGTAATGTATGTGGCTTATATTCGGAAAAATATGATGCTCTACTTGATGGTTCAAGCCACCGGTGTACCAATTTACAATTTTATTGTTTGTTGAAAAGTTTACTGTAGTAAATAGCTGGTGGATCGCCCAAGTGTTTTTCATCGTTCCGCTTTCGTCCGGCAACATTATATCTGTAGAATTTACTACATGTGCGAGTTGAAAAACAATGCTCAATATTAAGCCTGCAACATAGTGCATAATGAAGAATCCCAAAAGAATTTTCCACCAGACAATATTAAAAAAGAGAATGGGTATAACGATCCAAAGGGATACGTAAATTATTTTGGTAATGACCAAAATACTCCACTGTGTAACCGGTTTTGGCAGTTTTCCATAGGAAAGTTTACGGGCCAAGTATCTTTTTGTCTGAAAAAAATCGGTGGTCAAGACCCAATTAAAAGTTAATAGGCCGTAGAAAAAGAGACTGTACCAGTGTTGGAATTTATGGAATCTGTGCCACTTAGAATGTTTTGAAAATCGAAGTATTCTTCCTGCTTCCAGATCTTCGTCGTGGCCGTGGATATTGGTGTAAGTGTGGTGCAGTACATTGTGCTGTACCTGCCAGTTATATACGTTTCCGGCAAGAATATACATGCTTCCGCCCATAATTTTATTCACCCATTTTTTTGATGAATAGGATCCGTGGTTTGCATCGTGCATTACATTCATGCCCACGCCAGCCATGCCCACGCCCATAATAATGGTAAAAAGCAATTGTGCCCAGCCAGGAAAATCAAGTGTAAGAAGCAGGAAGTACGGTGTTAGATAGAGCGAAAACATAATGATTGTTTTCAAGTGCAGTTTCCAGTTTCCGGTGCGTGCTATGTTGTTATCCTTAAAATAATCGTTAACGCGCCTGTTCAGCGTTCTGAAAAATTTAGCGCTATCAACTCGGGAGAAATTTAAATGTGTATATGACAAAATGAAATTTTTAACGGGAAATTGTTACAATGAAAGCCACAAAAATAATTATCTTTTGCGGAAATCTCGAGGTACAAAATCATAATTTTCCCAAAGATAACATACTTTTGCCTCTTAAATATAATTATGGAACTCATATTAAAATATTTTCCGGAAATAACGGATACACAGTTAGCTCAATTTAAAAAACTTCAGGAGCTTTATGAGGACTGGAATTTAAAAATAAACGTAGTTTCCAGAAAGGATATTGAGGAACTTTACCTTCGGCACGTTCTTCATTCTTTGGGAATTGCAAAGGTACAACCGTTTCTTCCCGGTTCGCGAATATTAGATGTAGGCACAGGCGGTGGTTTTCCGGGTATTCCACTGGCAATTTTATTTCCGGAGGTGCAATTTCATTTGGTCGATAGTATCGGAAAAAAGATAAAGGTTGTAGAAGAGGTAGTTTCCGGCTTGCAACTGCAAAATGTAAAAACAACAAATGCACGCGTAGAAACCGTTTCCGGGAAATATGATTTTATTGTAAGCCGTGCCGTTGCCCAAATGGAAACCTTTGTACATTGGGTAGCCGGCAAAATCGCAAAAAAAAGCTTGCACGAACGAAAAAATGGAATTTTATATTTAAAGGGGGGTGACTTGGCCGAAGAATTAAAGTATTATCCAAAATCTACAGTTTTTCCTTTATACGATTATTTTGAAGAAGATTTTTTTGAGACAAAAAGCGTAGTGCACCTTCCTTTAAAATTTAAGGGATGAGAGCCTGATGCTGATAACTTAAGAACAGTTTTTTAATACATACCATTGGAGCGCAAGGATAGTTTTTGCGTCCTTTACTTCCATAATTTTTGAAGGTATTTCGGACACGGGGATTTTCACCAATTGAATATCTTCATTTTCCTGTGAATTTCCTCCACCTTTTTCAATTTTGTCTTTAATGGATATTTCAGAATAGTATAAAAAAATGCGCTCGGTTGAAGCACCGGGAGAAGTGTAAAATGTATATATCAGATTTATGCTAGTTAGCTTATATCCTAACTCTTCCATTACTTCACGTTGAATGCAGTCATCTGGTTTTTCATTTTCTTCCAAGGATCCAGCCGGAATTTCAAGCAGCCACCCTTCGGTATGTTTGCAGGTTGGATACCGAAATTGATTGGTTGCTAAAATACTCTTTGTTTCTTTTTCATAAATTAGAATGGCTACAGAATCGCCTCTTTCAAAGGCCAATCTTTCGGTATTTATTTTATTGCCGTCAAAGGTGTCATAAATCACTTCGGCTTTGACCATTTTATAATGGTCATCAAAAACGGTTCTTTCATTTTTTATTGAATATTCCATAATATGATTTTCAATTAAAGTAATAAAAAAACCCCGAACGAGTCGGGGTTTCCAAGAAGTTTAATAAAAATGCATTTATTTGGTAACCAAGAATCTTTTTGTAATTACCGCATTATCCTTAGCGATTTTCATAAAGTAAGTTCCGTTTTCAAGACTTGAAACGTTTACTTGCGCATCTCTAGAAATATTAGTTTGCGAAAGAATAAGTTTTCCAAGGATATCAAATATTTGAATATCTGCATTCTCAGCATTTTTAAGATTTAAGATTGTGCTTGCTGGGTTTGGATATAAAGCAATGCTGCTTACTTGATTGTCATTTACTCCTAAAACACCATTACTCGAGAATTGAATAGTTTCACCTGAGCCATAATCTCCATCAGTGTAATATATAAGGTTTCCATGGTGATCTGTTAAAGTTACTGAGCCACCGCCGTCACCGTAGGTATCACGTATTTCAAAAGAATAGCAATCTACGTCTAATGTAAAAGTTTCATTTATGGTTTGGTTGTTTCCGTAAGGTCCGCCAAAGTCAACTATATCTCCTGCTCCGTCTCTTAAATACCATCTTACTTCACTTCCATATCCATCTGTATTTAAGACCATGTTTACAATTCCGGTTCCTTCAACGGCTTCATTAAAAGATGCCGTAGCTTCATTATTGGCGTTGTCATCATCATTAGGAAGACTCACTACTAGCGTATTGTTTCCTTGTAGGTTATATGATACTTCGGGAAGCTCGATAGTTTCATTTTGAAGGGTTTCAAGACTTCCGGTCCATGTGTAGTTATGAACATCCCCATTAATCACATATTCGATATCTAAAGAAGTAATTGTGTTTTGCCCCATGTTTTGGATGTTTACTTCTGGCGTTATGGTGTTTTTACATGTATTTGGGAGTTCAACTATATATCTTAAGTTGGCATCATCATCATTTGTAATACCAGCGTAGGTAGGGTTTGCACGACTTCCGCTAGGTATTTCCTGTGTGTTATTAGCAATGTAAGCTACTACTTCCATCTCTGCAATATCTGTCGGTACTCCGTTGTAATCTGGCGGAATGGTATAGGTATAGGTGCGATCCACAAAAGTGCCTGAAGTTGTTGTATTAATGTCTTCGCCCCATTGTCCTGTTATCATTTCTACTAATCGGTGCATGTGGTTGTAATTGTTGCCTTGACCACCTCCGGTTTGAGGGCCTTTGGTATTGTTTTGTAGCAAAGCCACATTTAACTTGTTAGTAGGTTCGGGACTATTTCCCGTATAATAAGCTTCCACGTGAATTGTTATAACATTGGTGTTAACGTCTATTTCAGCTTCCACGGCTACATTCACTTCAGAGCCTAAGGCTAGTGTTTCATTGGAAGATACTGTCCAACTGCCTCTGCCCATTGCGGTACCTCCTGGGCTCATTCCGCGACCCGGGAATACATGGCGGTTTACAGTCCCGCCAGGGTATCCTGTCAAGCCTGTTTGTCCAACTATGGCAGAACCGTAAGGGGTTCTAAAGTCGGGCTGGTTTCCGCTGGGAGTAGCAAAACCACCGACGTGAATATTAATTAAAGATACATCATCTGGATGGGCATCCTGTATTGCTTTTGCAATTGCGTGCCCTTGAGGACAAAAAACACAGTTTATTCCTGTAAATTCTTCAAGAACAACATTTTTGTTTTCGGGAGAAGTTGAAACAATTGTTTGCCCATATGATGAAATAGCAAATAAGGCAACAACCAAACTGAGGGGTAGTTTTTTAAACATATTTTTTATTTTAAATAGTTGTTTGATATAAGTTTAGCTACAAATATAATTGATAAAATATTATTAAAATAATCTTTGAAAATAAAAATATAGGATTTTATTGTTAAAATGAGGCATTCACTATAATAAAAAAGATCAGATATTAATTTTTTTTATGATTTTTTTCATTAAAAGCATAAGAAGGTGCAAAAAACATATTTTCTAAAAAAGGTGGGTTAGGACTAGAATTTTTTTAAAAATCAATCAAAAACGTTAAAAGTCTGAAATAGAAAGTATCCCTAGCAAAGTTTTTTTAATTATTATGTTTACTTTTGCTCTGCTTAGTAAATATTTCAAATAATCCTAAAAACTAAAAAAATTATGAAATTTAAATTACTTTTTTTGAGTGTGCTCGGTTCGGTAGCTTTGGCAAATGCTCAATTTACCGTTACAGACAGAGCGGGAAATGTCCTTAATGATGGCGATGTTAAAGAATTTGGGTCAGTGGAATTTCTGGATGCAGAATATGAATTTTATGTGACCAATGATAATCCATCCGAGGAAATATATACCAGAATAGAATATGTTGACGAGTCTAATTCCACAAATGGGGAGTTTGAGCAATTGTGTTATGGATTATGCTATAATAATTTGGTAGTTGGAGAGACTGTGCCTCCATCTACTGAATCTGCTCTTGCTATTGGAGTTGGAGAAACCACTCCGATGGGAAATCATTTTTATAATGATGATCCGGGAAATGGATCCGACAATGTTGATTTTGTTTTCAGTTTCCGTCAATTTGAAGATCCGGCCGGGACCATAGAGATAGGTACTCCCTTAACTTTTACATACCGCTATAATCCAACATTGGGAGTTAACAGTAACTCAAAAGTTAACCTAACAGTTCAATCTACTGTTGTGGATAGTGAATTGGTTTTAATTATAAATGAGCCTGTAAGTATGATGCTGTATGATATACAAGGAAGAGTTGTAAAACAAATGCAATTGGCTACTGGCCGTCAAACAGTAAATGTTTCCGATTTAAACCCACAAACCTATATCGTTCAATTTAAAAACGAAAAAGGAGCTGCACAAACAACTAAGATTTTGGTTCAATAGCCATTTTAAATTATACAATGAAAAAGCCCCGAAGATTCTTCGGGGCTTTTTTTTATATATTGATATGATAGGGTTAAAAAGTAACAACTAAATTTGCTGTAACGCCAGTATTCTCAGGAACAAATCTACAAACGCCACCTACACATATTAAACCACCTCGTTGGCGGCCATAGTTCATTGCAAAGCGTGTGCGGCCTTTGGTGTAGCTTCCGCCAAAATTGTAATAATGCAATTCGTCTTCTCCTCCATAATTCCATGAATCTGCAGCATATAATGTAAATGCGGGATTAAAATTATATTCCAAAACACCCGCTGCCCAGTTTTTACGGTCATCTGGTGTCCATAAGTGCTGTAATTCCATGCGCAATGCCTTGCCACCTTCAAAACGACGGGTTCCTTCCACTACAGCAATTTGAGCTCTAATATCTCCCTGAACCCCAAGCGGACCGCCCAAGGAAACACCTTTATCAATAATAACGTCTTGGTAGGTGGCAACGGTACTCCATTTTGATGACCATCGGTTTTTGATTTCAATGTTGAGATCGCGAAAATACCGATCACCTTCACCAATAAACTTAGCGTCATAAGTTTGGTCTTCAGAGTTGAAGGTGGCGTCCAAACCGGCCCAATAAGAAAAATTACCAGCTATTTTCGTTCCCAACTTGCCCAAGGTACTTTCCTTGTCAAAGGAATAAAAAAGGTCTACCTGTGTACCTACTTCTCCAGCTCTTTTTTCAGTATCGTTAAACAGTAATCTTGGCTGTGCATTATACACATATATATTTGAAAGTAGATAATCGTGTTGCTTTGTGAGCGCTGGAATGTAGTTTACAATTTGTTCATTGTAAATGTTTCCTTCGGCATAGCGGTCTGCATAGAAATTAAAATTTTCAAGCCTTCTAAATGTAGAATTAATTCCGAGACCTTTTTGGGCATATCCTAAGTTAACCTGCAGGGCAGTACCGTCAAAATGTTGTGCAGATGATATTGTGCCTTCATTAACAATAACATCGGGATCTTTGGTGATAGCTTCAACTCCTCCGTAAAAATTTTTCAAGACAAAATCCAATCGTCCTCCATAAGCATTCACATTTGCAGGAATAGAATCATTGGCTCCGTTTGCTTGGTATCGACCTACGTAACTTGCTCCAAGTTTAACGTCAATTGTCTCTACTTTCATTAGGCTGGAAACGTCAAGATTTGCATTTAATCCTTGTATCACACCTTCCGATACATCGAAACCATTCCGTACTTGGCCGTATACCCCTGTTACATCAACTTCTGCGGTAGGATTGAATTTTACTCGAATTCCTTTTATAGCATTATTGATACCTAATTGTCTGTCTTCCCAAGTTCTAAGAATAAGTCCGCTGCCAAACTGTTCGTAAAAATATCCGCCGGTAACGTCCAGGGATTCACTTTTAAAATTAAGATAGTAGGTGCCTACTCCATTTTGGTTTTCCCAGGTGGGAGAGTAGCCAAGCAGTACTGAGGGCAGATAGGCTTCATATTGAATGCCAGCAGTAAATTTTCCATACGTATAATTAAGCTGAAAATAGTTGTTAGAGCGAAACTGATCCTCTGGGGCAATAAAAGGAAGATCGTCGTCGTCAAGCAGCCATTGTGAGTTTGATTCCAAACCACCGAAAAAGTAGCCAGTGTCTTGCGAATAGGATATGGTGCCCATAAGTATAAAGGCGCCCAGAATAATTTTTCTCATTATAAAAAGTTGGTTGGTAAAAGTTTTAATTAGTGTATTCTTTTATTTTTTCATAAAGCTCCATTTCTGCACCCGGACTATACCCAGAGTGTCTGTAGACGATTTGATTGTTTTTCACTAAGAGTGTTAATGGAACGGTTGCAGCCCCAAGTGCTCTTTTAAAGTCATTATTGGTGTCCAGAATAACGGTGTATTCCCACCCTTTTCCATTTACCATGGGTTTAACTCTTTTTACGCCACGGCTGTCATCTATTGAAACCGCATAAAGCTTAACATTGGTTTCTTCCTGCCACTCTGAATATAGTTCACTAATAGCATCTAGTTCTTTGATGCAGGGAACGCACCAGGTAGCCCAAAGTGAAACCACAACTACACTATCATCTGTAGATAATTCTTTAGAATTGAAAGGCTCACCGTCAAGGGTTTTCATATCAATATTTGGAAGTTCGTTTTGTGAAATGGCAGGAATTGATACCATTACAAGAAAGAGGAAAAGAAACTTTTTCATGAATTGAAAATATTATTAATTTATAAGAATAGCAATATTAAGTTTTTTTTAATAAAAAAATCGTTTTGCTGCGTTTAAATTATGTATTTAACGTTACAAAGCCGTACCTGTTTTATAAAAAACGTATATTAGCACACATTATTTTTTAACTCGTTATTATGAGAAATCAATTTATTTTAAAATTTTCATTACTATTTGCCTTTATAGCTATTGTGGCTTGTAGTAAAAAAGAGGATCCTATTGGTGCGGGAAATGAAAACACCTCTATTGTTCTTACGAGCGATGCCGGAGATGGCACTGTAGAAGTTTTGGCCGTTGATCAGACAGTTACTTTCAGAGTTACTGGAAGTGATGGTGAAGACTATACTTCTTCTTCAATAATATACGTTAATGATACCGAAATAGAAGGAGGGTCATATACATTTTCAACAATTGGTGAATATACCGTAAAGGCAATTTACCAAGGTATTACCAGCAATATGTTGAGTTTTCAAGTGCTTTCAGAAAACGAGCGTGCGCTTACTGTAGATGTGGCCAAGGCAATGCGTAACCAAACTATTACCTTCGGCTTATTGGATAGCGAAGGAAACAACACTGCTTCCGAAGCAATTTTTTACGTTAATAATAATCCTATTACAGGTTTCAGCTACTCTTCTGCCGATGAAGGAAATTTTGAGGTGTATGCTGAATATATGGAAAACGGACAAACAATAACTTCTAGCACAAAAAGCTTTTCTGTCTTTATTCCAAAACGAAAAGTAGTTATAGAGGATTACACCGGAACATGGTGCGGCTTTTGCCCGGCTTTGGTTGTTGCTATAGATAGCCTAAGAGTGAGAACGGATCATATAGCGGTTGTTGCAATTCATAAAACCGCCTCTAGCCATCCAGATCCTTTGGATTTTCCAAGAATCACAGATTTACAACAGGAATTTGGCGTAGGGAACGGTTTCCCAAAAGCTCAAATCAATAGAACGACCTCTTGGGTTGCCCGATCCGGTCCTGAATTTATTATTGAAGATACTGGAATCCTTGCCATGGCTGGTTCTGAAACTAACGTTTCCATTGCAATTAATTCACAGCTCAGTGGCGCAGACCTTACCGTGGAAGCAAAAGTAAAATATGAAAATGGTTCACAGGCCGGAGATAAACTCGTTGTTTATTTATTGGAAAGCGGGGTAGCGGCAGATCAGGCAAACTATTTTAACGAAACGCCAGGACACCCATTTGAAGGAAAGGGGAATCCTATAGAGGATTATATTCACAATGATGGCTTGCGTAATTCATTATCAGCCTTGTTCGGTGATAACATACCAGAAACACAGCCCTTCCAGGAATTTACTAAAAACTACAATTTTTCAGTTCCTTCAAACTATGTAGGAAATAACCTGAGCTTTGTTGTTATGGTTGTAGATTCTGAAAATAATGCGAAAAATGCGCAAGTAGCCCATATAAATGAGACTAAGGATTTTGAATAATTAATTATTCATTTATGAAAAATCCCTTCCTAAACTAAACATCAGGAAGGGATTTTTTTATTTGTAGATTACTGATTTATTTATCCCAAAAAAGGATATCTATAATCCGTTGGTGATACAAAAGTTTCCTTTACCATCCGCGGAGAAATCCATCTGTAAAGATTTAACTTACTTCCAGCTTTATCGTTTGTGCCGCTTGCGCGTGCACCACCAAATGGTTGCTGGCCAACTACAGCTCCAGTAGGCTTATCATTTATATAAAAATTACCAGCAGCATTCTCAAGAATTTTTACGGCTTGTTCCAAAGCATATCTATCTTCGCTAAAAACGGCGCCTGTTAAACCATACTCACTGGTTTCATCAACCAAATGGAGCGTTTCTTCCCACTTGCTGTCCTCAAAAACATACACAGTTAAAACCGGTCCAAAAAGCTCTGTGCACATGGTAGTATATTTTGGGTCTTTAACAACTATTACTGTAGGCTCAATAAAGTATCCTGTGCTTTTATCATAATTTCCACCAGCAATTATTTCGGCATTTTTGTCTTTTTTGGCCGCATCAATATATTTTACAAGCTTGTCAAAAGAACCTTCGTGGATTACTGCGGTTATAAAATTGCCCATATCTTCTGGAGATCCCATTTTGAATGAGCTTATGTCTGCAACCACATCATTTTTAACATCTTTCCAAATGCTTTCTGAAATATAGCATCTACTTGCGGCGCTACATTTTTGGCCTTGGAATTCAAAAGCACCACGGCTCATAGCGGTTGCAACTTGTTTTGGGTTTGATGATTTATGTGCGACGATAAAGTCTTTTCCACCAGTCTCGCCCACAATACGCGGATATGTTTTGTAGTTGTGGATATTGGTTCCGATTTTTTGCCAAATATCTTTAAAAACATTCGTTGAACCTGTAAAGTGGATTCCACTGAAATCGGGGCTTGCAAGAACAGTATCCGTTATCATCACCGGATCTCCCATTACCATATTTATAACTCCCGCAGGAACGCCAGCTTCTATGAATACATCCAGCACGACTTTTGCGGAATAAACCTGGCTGTCGCTAGGTTTCCAAAGAACCACATTGCCCATTAAAGCGGCACTAGCCGGAAGATTTCCAGCTATAGCGGTAAAGTTAAAAGGTGTTATTGCATAAATAAAACCTTCCAAAGGTCTATATTCAATTCGGTTCCAATTTGCCGAGGTTGATTCTGGTTGCTCGGCATATATTTCAGTCATAAACTGAACATTAAAACGTAAAAAATCGATTAACTCGCACGCTGCATCTATTTCAGCTTGGTAGATATTTTTGGATTGCGCAAGCATAGTGGCTGCATTAATCTTGGCTCTATACGGCCCGGCAATCAATTCTGCTGCGCGTAGAAATATTCCTGCGCGTTGCTCCCAAGGCATGGCAGCCCATTTTTTTCTGGCTTCCAAAGCAGTTTCAATTGCTTCCTCCACATTTTTTTTGGTAGCCTTATGATACGTTCCCAATACATGTTTGTGATCGTGTGGAGGTGACATAGTAGCAGTATCCCCCGTCTTTACTTCTTTCCCGTTAATGAATAAAGGCACTTCCACTTTTGAATCGTACATTTTTTTGTAGGTTTCAAGTACTTCCTTGCGTTCCGGTGAACCTGGAGCATAACTCTTTACAGGTTCATTTACGGCGATTGGTACTTCAAAAAATCCATTTCCCATAACTGTTTTGTTTTTTCTGTTTATGAAGATTGCAAAGGTACAATTTTTTTAGTGTTCAGTATCCCGTAGCAGTTGGCAGTTTTCCTTTTATTATAGGAAAATAGTTGCGTTTTAAACAAATAAAAATTTCCTAATTCCTTAGTTTTACTGAACACTGAACACTGAACACTGAACACTGATAAATATGTGCACCATCACATTTATACCAAAATCAAACACCGATTTCATTCTCACATCCAATCGCGACGAAGCTCCCGAGAGAGAAACTTTTCCACCAAAGATATATGAAGAGGATGGCGTAAAATTGCTTTATCCAAAAGATGCAGTAGCGGGTGGAACTTGGATTGGTGTGAGTGGAAAAAAAAGGATTATTTGTTTGATGAATGGTGGATTTGTGGCCCATGAGCGAAAACCATTTTACGAAAAAAGTAGGGGGGTGGTTGTAAAAGACTTGTTGAAAACTGACGATTTCCAAAAAGAAATAGAAGCTTATGATTTTAACGATATAGAACCTTTTACTGCAGTTTTGGTTTCATGGATTTCTGAAATACAACTATTTCAATTGGTTTGGGATGGAAGGGAATATCATTTTTCCGAAAGACCCCTTGCACCCACTATTTGGTCTTCTTCGCCCTTGTACCCTGAAGACTTAAAGAAAAAGCGCGAGCAGTGGTTTTCAAGGTTTTTATTAGAAACAGTAAGACCTTCGGAAGAAGAACTGCTCAAATTCCACAAAACCGCTGGAGAAGGTGATTTGTCCAGTGATCTAATTATGGACCGTGGGTTTATAAAAACAAAAAGCATTACACAGATTTCCAAACAAAAAGAAACCGTTGAAATGCGTTATGAAGATTTGCAAACTGGATTAATAACCCAAAGGGTCTTTAATTCATAGAAAATGGCGCGCTTAAATTGAAGAGCGGAATTGAGACTCTAAATTTTCGTGTGGTAGCAAAGTTGACCATATTATAGTGACCCTTCATAGCCCCAAAAGGTGAAAACAGAAGGCAGCCGCTGGTATAGGAATGTCTGTCCCCGGGCAATAGTATTGGTTTTTGACCTATTACTCCTTCGCCTTCCACAATTTCAGTATTGTTGAGAGAATCCTTTATTTTCCAAAGACGCGAGGTAAGTTGGACAGTGTCTTTGCTTTGATTTTCAATGGTTACTGTATAGGCAAATGCATACTGCATTTTACGGTTTTTGTAAAATGTGCCGTCAAATTCCGTTTTTACCGAAATTTTAATTCCCTGTGTTACCTGTTGTACCATTATTTAATAAAATGCTGCGCTCATCGCTACAAAAATGATCGCTGAAAAACTCAATCCTATTCCAAACACAATGTTTAAAAATACGAATTTTATTAAAGTTAGCAGCCTATCCTGTCTGTAAAAATTTCTTAAAGCCTTATAAAAATAAAAGGGTCCGATGAGCATAAAGAGAATACCGACTAAAACTTGAGTCTTCAAAATTAGGTCTGGAATTAGTGATATGAGCATTCCCAAAAAGATAAAACTGAAGATATGGAATATAAAAACCATATGCTCTACGTAAGTATATTTTTTCCGCGAATAGATAAGCCAAAAAAAGAGTGCGAAAAAGGGCGTGAAAAAGAACAGAAAGAAAGGTATTTTGGCAAGTATATAATTTACAAATGCCGGTGGATTCTCCCTAATTTTTTCAACAGTTATATTTTTGGAATAGACCCATCGGTTGAAAGAGGTGTTCCTGTGGTTGAGGCTGTCCAATGCTGCGTGGGCATTTTTTATTTTATGGGTTCGGTAAAAATCATTATAAAGAACAAATCTTTTAAAATAACTTTTAATAAAAGACATGCTGTCAAGTTCTTTATCCGTAAGCTGTTTTGTGGGTGCACCCTGTTGTTGCTTATTTATGGAATCTGAAAAACGAGAGGCTTGCGAATTAGTAGACGAAAAGTTTTGGGCCAGTGAGTCAAGACTGAAGGTGTTGGTATCTGCTGTTTTTAGATTTGCCGTTTCATTTTCTGAATCAGCTTGGAATATATTAATAAAGCCGCTCAGCAAGAAATAAATAATGGATACGCTTAAAAAAAACCGAAAAGGATTAGCGTACTTTAGGTATTGTCCATTTACATAATTTCGGGTAATTATACCGGGCCTAAAAAGCAGGTCCTTTAGCGTGTTTCTAAGGCGCGAATCATACACTACAATACTATTGATGAATTCCCCAAAAAAATCAACTGCAGAAAGTTGTTTGTTGCTGTTAAGTTGGGAGCAGTATGGGCAGTAAATATCGCTAGTGTCTAAAGGTTGCTCGCAATTTAAGCATTTGTTGCCGCGGTATTGCAATGATTTTCTTCCGGTGAAAATTTCATTTTTTTTGCGTTTCATAGCTAAAAGAAAAGTTAGATTTTTAGCTTTATTTCATTTAAATTAATTGTTGTTAATATTTATAGAATTGGCATAACCTGTGCCAATAATACGGTCATACCTAGCGCCCAGGTCGCGGAAATAAACAATAACAGCATAATCATTTTCAGTTTGCCAAAAATCGCCACTCACGGCACCTTCATCTATACTTCCATCACGGTTTACAACAACGTATTTGTAATTATAAAATCCTTGCTTAAACAGGCGTGAATTTCGGTAGGTATCCGTTGTAGGATCATATTTCATATAAGTGCTGGCATCGATGGTCCAGTTGTTGAAATTGCCATATAGATGAAGTTCCTTATCGCCTAGGTCGTCATAATATTGAAGGTTAAAATGCATACGCACATATTCGGCTTCAAGGTCTTGGTCTCTGGCATCTACATTGCGCACCACAAAATTTCCGTTAATATCTGGATTATAAGTGTATGGCCTGTTATACCTGGGTATATTTGTGTAGAGATAATTCTCATAAACATCCGTAAGTTCTATGGAGCGTACACCGTTAGTAGCAGACCGTTCGTCTTTGTTATCAAAAGCAAGAAATTCATTGCCGCCACCGAAAGAAGCTTCCTTATCATATCTATAAATAAGTTCATTACCCATAGTATATTGTGGCACCAGGTCTGTAATTGCGGTTTTAAGGTTGCTATTTTGCAATACTAATGTTTTTACAGTTTGCTTGGGGTTAACCAATAGTAAATTGGGCGAATTTATGGTGAAATGAACTACTTGTTTTTCTTCAATAACCCTTAAGTCCCTAGCGCGTTTTATTTCCACGCTCACAGAAGCTATGTTTTCAATCACCAAAAACTTTCGTGTAAATATCAATTCTCCATCGCTGTTAAAAATGCTTAATAGGTAATTTCCGCTTTTTTCAATCGCTCGGGTATCACGATTGGGGATGGTGAGTTCGTAATGCGAAAAAATTTGAAGCGTATTTACCGAATTTTGATAGGTGTCTATACGCACATCATCAAAACCATCCAAATATTCACTTTTTGAAAGATCGCTGGGGCTCCAGTCAAAATTATGGTGGGTTATGGTGTAGTAATAGTCTTCTTCTTCGCCATTAAGTGCATCAAAAGATAGTTGCAACTGACCGCCCAACCGGATAACGGGTAGCTGGCTAAGGTCCGTAGCGCCACGAAATTGTATGGTGCTGATGTATGAAGGTTCTACTTTTTCGACAATTTGGGAAAATACAGGAAAGACTGAAAGTATTATAAAAAGGATGGTGGCAAATGTTTTTGACATAACTGGGATTTAAGAAGCTAATATAAACAAATTTTGTGCCTCTTCCATTGGGGGGTTCAGGAATAATATATGGTTTCAGGATTTATATTAAAATTGAGAGTACATAAGTTATAGAATCTCTTCCTCATTAGAATCTAGTATTCTTTTCCGAATCAATTTTTTTAACTATTTAAAAACATTATAAACTTTCACTACACTTCTTTTTAACACAGAAAATTATATGCATTTGTTGTGCAATGGTATATTTAATTTATAAATTTGCACGCCCTTATTCCCTGCACATTTGTTTTAAAGGGAGATAGGGTGTTAAAAAGGTATTATTAATATCCATATGTATGTCCAAAGACATTAAGATTAAAAAAGGTCTTACCATCAAATTAAAGGGCGAAGCCGAGAAAATACTTTCCAACGCCCCGCGATCCAGAACTTTCGCAATTAGACCTTCCGATTTTCATCTCATCACTCCCAAAATGGTGGTAAAAGAGGGTGGAAAAGTTCAGGCTGGCGATATCATTTTCTATTCAAAACGTAATGAGGCCGTCAAATTTGTTTCGCCTGTTAGCGGAACGCTTACCAAAATAGAGCGTGGCGCAAAACGTGTTATTACTGAAATAATCATTGAAGCGGATCAGCAGGATACTTTTAGGGATTTTGGTATTTTGAGCCCAGATTCTTCAAGTGCTGAAGCCATCAAAACCCGTTTGCTGGAGGCTGGTTGCTGGCCATTTATTATGCAGCGTCCCTATGCGGTGATTGCTGATACTGAGCAAGAGCCAAGAGATATCTATGTTTCTGCATACAGTACCGCTCCACTTGCAAACGACTGCGATTTTTCATTAAAAGGAAAAGAAAAAGAATTACAAGCAGCAGTTACCGCCCTAAGCAAGCTTACAACAGGGCAAGTGCACGTAGGTGTAAGCAAAAGCGGTGACTCTCCTTTTAATGGTTTGAAGGATATTGTGCTTCATAACGTTTCCGGGCCGCACCCTGCAGGAAATGTGGGTACACAAATAAACAAACTTGGACCCGTTAACAAAGGCGAAATTGTTTGGACCATCGCGCCACAGGATCTTATTATTATTGGTGAATTATTGCTTACGGGAAAATTCCACGCAGAGCGTATCATCGCACTTTCTGGTTCTGAAGTGAAAACTCCTAAATATTATAAAACAAGAATTGGTTCTGAGGCAGCAACCTTTTTATACGACTCTGGCTTGAAAGACGAAAACGTTCGCGTTATCAGTGGCGATGTGCTTACAGGGAAAAAGATTTCCCCAAAAGGGCATTTGGGCTATTACAGTAATACAGTAACAGTTATTCCCGAAGGTGACGATTACGAACTATTTGGCTGGAACAAACCCGTATTCAATAAAATTTCAACTTCAAGAGCTTTAACTTTTTCGTGGTTAACGCCAAATAAAAAATACGACCTCGATACCAATACCAATGGAGAGCACCGTGCTTTTGTTGTAACTGGGGTTTACGAAGAAGTCTTTCCACTGGATATGTATCCATTACAAATGCTAAAAGCCTGTATGGTTCAAGATCTGGATGAAATGGAAGCTTTAGGAATGTATGAAGTGGCTCCTGAGGATTTTGCGCTTACCGAATTTGTTTGTGTAAGCAAGCAGCCACACCAGCAAATTATCAGGAACGGTCTTGATTTAATGTATAAAGAAATAGGATAACCGCTATGGGATTGAAACAGAATTTACATAAGCTAAAGGAAAAGTACAAGGGTACAAAAATGGCGCCTGCGTTTAATGCGCTGCATACCTTTTTATATACTCCCAATGAAACTACGCATTCTGGCTCGCATGTGCGTGCTGTAGATGATTTAAAGCGTACTATGAACACCGTTATCATGGCGCTTGTGCCGTGCTTAATATTTGGAATATTTAATGCAGGTTATCAGCATTACGCAGCTATAGACAATACTTTGCGTCTTGATCCACTTGCTAATTTCTTCACTTGGGACAATTTTATTTTGGGTGCCTGGACGGTACTTCCTTTGGTAATTGTTTCTTACGGGGTAGGTCTGGCAGTGGAATTCATTTTTGCAATTATTAAAAAACACGAAGTAGAGGAAGGTTATTTGGTAACAGGAATGCTTGTGCCACTTATTGTTCCTATAGATATTCCACTTTGGATGCTCGCCGTTGCGGTAATCTTTGGTGTTGTTATAGGTAAAGAAGTTTTTGGTGGAACGGGAATGAATATCCTCAACCCTGCGCTTACAATTCGTGCTTTCTTATTCTTTGCATACCCAACGTGGATGAGTGGGGATAAGGTTTGGGTTCACGGTGCAAAAGAAATGGCCGGCCAACCGGATGCTATTTCTGGAGAAACAATTTTGGGAAGTCTTGCTGCAAACACTGAGCCGGTATATAGTACTTGGGATATGTTCTGGGGCTTTATTCCAGGGTCTGTAGGTGAGACCTCTACGTTTTTGATAATTTTAGGTGCATTATTCTTGATATTCACGAAAGTGGGTAGTTGGAGAATTATGCTTTCTTCCGTAATTGGAGCCATCGTTATGGGGCTTATATTTAATGGTGTTGCAGATGCAGGCTGGATAGAAAAAAGCAGCAACTTTTATGGATTGATGAGTGAGCCTTTCTGGCATCACTTAATTATAGGTAGTGCTGCTTTCGCAATCGTTTATATGGCTACAGACCCTGTAACGGCTTCGCAAACCAATAAAGGGAAATGGATTTATGGCTTCTTTATTGGGTTCATGGGAATTATGATACGTGTATTCAATCCTGCCTATCCAGAAGGCTTTATGCTATCTATACTCTTGATGAACGTATTTGCACCAACTATTGATCACTATGTAGTTCAAGGAAATATTAAAAAGAGAATGAAACGTTTAAAAGTTAAAACAGCGTAATCATGGCAAAGAATACAGATAAAAATTCATACACAATTATCTTTGCAATTGTTATGGTTGTGGTTGTGGGCTCCCTTTTGGCTGGTGTTGCACAAGGTTTAAAAAGCAAGATTACCCTTAATGAGCGTTATGAGAAAATGCAGAATATTCTGTATGCCATGGGCGTGAACGATAACGAGGGCGAGGGCGATGTAACATTTGTGCCCACAGATAAAGTGGAAGAAACCTTTCATAAATACATTAAGCAGCAATTGGTGATTCAAGGGGATGATGTTACCGAAAATGATGAAGCTTATTTAATTGATCTTAAAAAAGAAGAGACCAAAGCTAAGGACTCTAACTATAAGAGAAGGTTACCCCTATTCATAGGAGAGAAGGACGGTGAAACTATTTATGTAATACCAATGCGTGGCAAAGGACTTTGGGATGCCATTTGGGGCTTTGTTGCGTTGGATAAATCGTTTACTGTGCAAGGAGTATTTTTTGACCACAAAGGTGAAACCCCAGGTTTGGGTGCTGAAATTAAGCAGCGTTACTTTATGGACGACTTTAAAGGTGAAGCTATTCTTGACAACGATGTTTTTAAGGGCATAACCGTTGCAAAAGGCAACAATGATCCCATTAACGAAAACAAAATGGACAATAAAGTTGATGCCATTGCTGGAGCAACCATTACCGGTAATGGAGTTACCGCAATGATCAAAAAAGACGTTAGAATGTATTTGCCATACTTAAAATCATTAAATAATTAAATTATGGGATTGCTATCAAAAAAGGACAGTAAATTAATACTAGACCCATTGGCGGACAATAACCCGATTACCATTCAGGTTTTGGGAATTTGTTCTGCACTTGCTATTACGGCTCAATTAAAGGCTTCGATCGTAATGGCCATATCGGTTATTGCCGTTTTAGGGATTGGCAATGTGGTTATTTCGCTTATGCGAAACATCATACCTTCAAAAATTAGGATTATCGTACAATTGGTAGTTGTAGCGGCCTTGGTAATTATAGTTGACCAAGTATTGAAGGCCTTTGCTTACTCGTTAAGTAAAGAATTATCAGTATTCATTGGTTTGATTATTACAAACTGTATTATTATGGGACGTTTTGAAGCATTCGCTTTGGGTAATGGGCCTTGGCGTTCATTCTTGGACGGCATCGGTAATGCTGCTGGCTACGGGCTTATACTTATAATCGTTGGTTTTTTCCGTGAGCTTTTAGGTTCAGGAACATTGTTGGGCTTTCAGGTATTGGGTGATCCAATTCAAAAAACTGGTTTATATGCCATCGGTTATGAGAATAATGGCTTTATGTTATTATCGCCTATGGCTTTGATTATCGTGGGATTGATTATTTGGGTGCAACGCGCAAAGAATAAAGATTTAATAGAGGAATAAAAAAATAGTTGCATTCGCAGTATTTTGTAAGAAATCACTACAGAAAAACTGCTACTGCTCAATGAATACTTTAAAAAAATGGAACACGTAGAGTTATTTTTTAAGTCAATATTTATAGACAACATGGTATTTGCAACCTTCCTCGGAATGTGTTCGTACCTTGCTGTTTCTAAAAAGGTTTCAACTGCAGTGGGTCTTGGTGCCGCAGTAATTTTCGTACTTGCAGTTACCGTACCTATTAATTGGTTGTTGGATCAATACATATTGAGAGACGGAGCATTGGTATGGTTGGGCGAGGAGTATGCCTCTTATGATTTGAGCTTCCTTTCCTTTATTCTTTTTATTGCTACTATCGCCACGATGGTACAGTTAGTAGAGATTGTGGTTGAAAAATTTTCGCCTTCACTTTATAACTCTTTAGGTATTTTTCTTCCGTTAATTGCGGTAAACTGTGCAATCTTGGGAGGCTCGCTTTTTATGCAGTCCAGAGATATTGCAACTTTAGGCTTGGCGCTTAATTATGGTGTAAGTTCAGGAAT
Source organism: Aequorivita iocasae (assembly GCF_016757735.1). Taxonomy (NCBI): domain Bacteria; kingdom Pseudomonadati; phylum Bacteroidota; class Flavobacteriia; order Flavobacteriales; family Flavobacteriaceae; genus Aequorivita; species Aequorivita iocasae. The sequence goes on along the minus strand of NZ_CP068439.1, from coordinate 301,261 downwards.
TGGTTGGTTTTTAGCTATTCTTGCCATTGCAGCGATTAGAGAAAAAATACGTTACTCAAATGTTCCAGCGCCATTACGTGGCCTAGGCATTACCTTCATCATAACAGGGTTAATGGCAATTGGTTTTATGAGTTTTGGGGGAATGCTTACTGGAGGCGATGAATCTACCCCTTCTTTGGACGGAAATCCAGAAAATGTGGGAATGCAGACCGAACAAATCAATCAAGAAAATATAGAAACCGCACAAACAGTTGAAGTTTCAACTATAACGAAGCAATAGTATGTTTTTAGCAGTAAGTACACTTGGAGTTATTGTAGTAACGGTCATCGCCTTTTTAGTCTTGACCTTGCTGTTGGTATCATTATTACTTTTTACAAAACAGAAGCTTTCGCCTTCTGGCCCCGTAAAAATCACTATTAATGATGAAAAAGTAATTGAAGTTGAAAGTGGTGGAACGCTTTTGTCCACCTTGGGAAATGAGAAAATATTTCTTCCTTCTGCCTGTGGTGGGGGTGGAACTTGTATTCAATGTGAGTGTCACGTTCTTTCGGGGGGAGGTGAAGCCTTACCTACTGAGACTCCACACTTTACCCGCAAAGAGTTAAAGGAAGGTGCCCGTCTTTCTTGTCAAGTAAAAGTAAAGCAGGACATGAACATCCACATTCCCGAAGAAGTTTTCGGTATTAAGAAATGGGATGCTACTGTGGTTCGTAACTATAACGTTGCTTCTTTTATTAAAGAATTTGTGGTTGAAATTCCAGAAGATATGAACTACAAGGCTGGAGGTTACATTCAAATTGAAATTCCGCCCTGCGAAGTAAAATATTCTGATATTGATATTACCGCACATCCCGAAGAGCACGATACGCCAGATAAGTTTCAAGCTGAATGGGATAAATTTGGACTATGGCCTTTGGTGATGAAAAATACCGAAACTGTAGAGAGAGCCTATTCCATGGCCTCTTATCCAGCTGAAGGACGTGAGATTATGCTTAACGTTCGTATTGCCACACCGCCATGGGATCGCGCAAAAAACCAGTGGATGCAAGTGAATCCCGGAATTGCTTCCTCTTATATTTTCAACTGTAAAAAAGGAGATAAGGTTGTTATTTCTGGTCCTTATGGCGAGTTCTTTATCAATCCTTCAGACGCAGAAATGCTTTATGTAGGTGGTGGTGCAGGAATGGCACCTATGCGTTCACATTTATACCATCTTTTCAAAACCCTTAAAACTGGTAGAAAAGTTACATATTGGTACGGAGGTCGCTCTAAAAGAGAATTATTCTATTTAGACCACTTTAAACAATTGGAGAATGAATTCCCGAATTTCAAATTCTACCTTGCACTTTCTGAACCGATGGAGGAGGATAACTGGAAAGTGAAAAAAGATATACATGATGAGGCTGGCGACGGCTTTGTGGGCTTCATTCACCAAGTGGTAATTGATAACTATTTAAGCCACCACGAATCCCCAGAAGATATAGAGCTTTATTTCTGTGGCCCACCATTGATGAACCAAGCCGTGCAGAAAATGGGTGAGGATTTTGGAATTCCTGATGAAAATATTCGTTTTGACGATTTCGGAGGATAATTAAGATTTTTAAAAATCTAAAAACCGTTTCATAATAATTTGAAACGGTTTTTTTATGCCTTGGAATAATACAATTATTTGTAATTTTGACGCTACTTATGGGCGAGAAACTTAACAAACAAGAACTCCACAACCTTGCAATGAACATTGTGGGGAAAAATTTAGAAGCTGAAGGCTACGAATTTTTGGGCGTCAATTCAAAATTGAAACGAGACCCACAATTTGTTGCCTTAAAAGACAAAGTGCTTCATTTTATAATAGTACGTGCCGTTACATATCCTCAGGATGCACACGCCTATGACCCTGTTTTTATGGAAACCATAAAAGCACATGCCGAAAAGTTTGAGGCAAGAACCTATTATGCAGGCGTGGGTCTGGGGCATGGAACAGATTACGGTAAGCCAGTTATTAAAGATGAAGATTATACCTTGGTATATAAAGGATTGCAGGAAATAGTATGAAAAAAATTATATTTATTCCCGTGCTGTTACTTTTCATTTTTTGTGAAAAAAGAGAAAACACAAACTATTTATTACAGGGAGAAGCTTTTGGAACTACTTACAATATTCAGCTTTATTCGGAAAGGGATGTCGATTTCAAAAAAGGGCTGGACTCCGTTATCGATGCCGTAAATCATTCCGTGAGCACGTATATTCCCCAAAGCGATATTTCAAAAATTAATAATGGTGATTCCACCGTTGTTGTGGATTCAATTTTTAAAGAAGTTTTTAAAATTTCCGAAGAAGTAAACAAAACCACCAATGGTTATTTTGACCCAACCATAGGTGTTCTCCGGAATGCATACGGTTTTGGCGATGTGAAACCATTGAAGGATATAGACAGCGCCACTTTAGATTCCTTAATGAAATATGTAGGTTTTCACAAAGTAAGAATGAACCCAGATGGAACCGTTTCGAAAGAGTATCCACAAATATATTTCGACTTTAACGCCGTAGCTAAAGGCTTTGGAATAGATTGTCTTGGAAGGTATTTGGAGTCAAAAGGAGTAACCGATTACTTAATTGAATTGGGCGGTGAAATTCTCACTAAAGGCGAAAACCTTGATAAAAATCAAAAATGGGTAGTGGGTATTGAAGCCGTAGATTCCGAATTGGAAGACCGAAGTTACGAAGCGATGGTTACCTTGAAAAATGAAGGAATGGCGTCTTCGGGAAATTATCGAAAATTCAGAATTGACTCCCTTACGGGAAAAAAATACGTGCATACATTGAATCCATTAACAGGTTCTGCTGAAATGAGTGACGTTACGAGTTCTACGGTTATTGCACCTACTTGTGCTATGGCTGATGCCTATGCAACTTCCTTTATGGCGCTGGGATTGGAGAAATCTAAAGAACTTTTAAAAAGCCTTCCAAATGTTGAGGCTTATTTAACGTACACAGATTCTTTGAACCAACATCAGGTTTACATTACTGATGGCTTCAAAGAATTGATGTCACAATAAGTTACCTTTTTAAGGTGAAGTGTCCTCGATATGTAGGTCTGTCTCTTATGTCAATAGTAAACCAATAATCGCTGGAAGGCATTGCTTTTCCTTCTTGATTGGTGCCATCCCAACCTTTTGATCGCGGTGGAATCTGCTTCAATAACTTTCCGAAGCGATCAAAAATATAAATCTTTGCTTCTGGAAATTCATGCATCCCAATGATGTGCCAGTAATCGTTATGAGTATCATTATTGGGTGTAAAATAGCGTGGATAGTCCAATATTAAAATCTCTTGCGAAACTACCCCGCAACCATTTTTATCACGAACGAAGATTGTGTGATAACCATTTGCCAAGCCGTCAAAAATATTGCTGTCTTGGTAAGATGAAGTACTGTTTAGTGCATATTCATAATCTCCTTCGCCTTCCACAATTATCTCAATGGAATTATGTTTTCCATTAAAATCATTAATCTTAATATTTGTTATTGTTGCAATATTTGAAGGTAAAACTTCAACGCTTACGTTGTTTTCACAACCAAAATAATTTGTAACTGTAACCGTATAAGTTCCCGGAGTGTCAATAAAAATTTTATTCAGATTGGCTCCTTCTTCTCCCGTACTCCAAACATAATACTGAAAACCTGCTTGCACCGAAATTCTTAATGGCTCGGTGGCATTTAGGCAATATAAATACGAATCCTGTTCAAATACAGGGACTGGCAATGAATTTACAACTATGTTGAATTGGGTATAATCAAAACATCCCGTAGCAATTTCCAGCATTTTTACATAAATGGTTTGAGGATTTACTGTATTTCGAAAAGTACCAGAAACTGGATTGGTTTCGTTTAACCTATCATCAAGAGAAGTGTAGTAAGTTATTTGAAAATCGCTGGAGGGGAGACCATTGAGTATTTCTTCATCTTTTTCATTGAGATTTACAGAAATTTGACCGTCAAAATCATCATCACAAGCAATAAAGCCTGATGGCTGTGTAGCCCGTTTTATAATATTTATATATCCTTGAAAAGATGTTATTGCAAAACAAAGCGGATCATTTTCATCGGTCATTCTAACATATATAGTAAGCGGAGTTTCAGTGAGATTTATATATCTGCCAATTGGATTGCTATTGTTATTAGCGTCATTTTCAGTATAGTGATAACTGAAAACATAGCCTTGTGGATCGTCAATCACCTCAGGAATAATAGTATCCAATGGATAAAGTACCGTAGAAGTATAATTGCACAAAACAACATCTGCCGGGGTCATTAATTCAGGAGATCCAACTTCAATTGTAAAAGAGGTCAAATCACTGCAGCCGTTTGTTCTTTCAATTCGCGCATAAATAGTTTGTGGGTTAGCTGTACTATGGTAAGGGCTTGAAAGCGGGTTAATGCCTATACTGGCATCGTTTAGTGTTTCGTGGTAAGTAACTGTTACATCAGTTTGTGAGCCAATTATGTCATTAGTTTGCAATTCTAAATTAAAGTCAGCAAGACCATCTGGGTTGCCGTCTGTATCACAAGTTATAAGATTATCGGGCTGATTGGCTTCAACCGCATTTGGTAATCTCGCCGTACCTGTATAAAAAAGGCTTAATGGGCCAGAACCCACAGCGCGGTCAACAAGCAAATAATAAACGTCGCCTGCCGAAGCTTCAATATACATTAAATAACCATTGCCATCTTCTCCCGGGCCCTCATTGACGTCCGTTTCATCCATATTCAATCCAGTTGCAACCTGAACGCCGGCATCTAAAGGATTTGTGCTGGAACACCGAATGGAAGAACCCAAAGAAGTGCAAGTAACTGTAGGGCCATATATGGCAAAATCATAATCATCTTCACCATTATCTGGAATAATATCAAATGTGAAAGTGCCCGATTCAATAATAATAAATTTGAACCAAATATTATTTTGATCAAAAACATAACAAGGCGGAACCTCATTTCCAAGCAATGAAAACTCGTCAAAACCGATTCCGCTTGGATCAACTCCTAAACTTGAATCACCACAGATAATTATTGCATTTACACAATCATTAGGATTTTGGGAAATAACAAGTGTTGAAAACCCCAAAAAAAGAAGTAGTAATGTTAATTTCATTAAGAATTATTTTCGGACAAAAGAACACAATATTTTTTACATATAGGAATTAATTCTCCTTTTGGCAATCTGTATTTTTCAACTTCTTCTGAAGAAAGAATTTTTGTATAATCCACGGCTTCTACTTTAAAGCCAATACTTTCAAGTTTGGAGAAATAATCCATTCCATACACCCGAACGTGGTCATACTGACCAAATATTTTTGCACGTTCTTTTGGATCTGTGATGCTGTTGTCCTCAAATGTTTTTTCCAAATCTTCTTTATAGGGAACTTGAAGAATCGCCGTCCCGCCAGATGCCAAAACGCGGTAAATTTCCTGCATCGCTTTTGTATCGTTCGGAATGTGTTCCAAAACGTGGTTGCAAATAATAAAATCAAATTCGTTATCGGGAAAGGGTAAATTACAGATATCGGCCTTCACATCTGCAATGGGCGAATTAAGATCGGTTGTGGTATAATCCAGATTCTTCATTTTTCTGAATTTTTTATAAAATGCCTGCTCGGGAGCGAAATGGAGCACCTTTAAATTTTCAGTGAAGAAACCGGTTTCGTTTTCAAGATAAAGCCAAAACAATCGGTGTCTTTCCAACGAAAGTGTACCAGGGGAAAGCACATTCTCACGAACATTTTCATATCCATAAGGAAGAAATTTTCGGTATGATTTACCGTTAATGGGGTCTGTGTATTTATTTCCCCTAAGAAAAAATGCAAGAATAGGTCTGCCAATAATACTCAATCGGATGAGCAGCGGCCGGGGAATCGTATTTAGAATTTTTTTGAACAAAGTTTAAAATTGTTACAACACGAATTCCTTTTCCCGAAACTCATTTTCTTCATTACTTACAATCCCCAAGGCTTCATAAACATACGCAAAGGTGGAAAGTAATTCAGGTTTTCCGTTGACCAAGGCAATATTGTGTTCAAAGTGGGCGCTCGGTTGTCCGTCTTGGGTTACAATGGTCCAGCCGTCTTTTAATTGTTTCACTTTGTGGGTGCCCATATTTATCATAGGTTCCAAGGCAATGGTCATTCCTTCAATGAATTTTTTTCCGCGCCCGCGCCGCCCGTAATTTGGCATTTCGGGGTCTTCATGCATCTTTCTTCCCAAGCCGTGGCCTACCAGCTCGCGTACCACACCGTAACCGTGTGCTTCACAATAATTTTGAATGGCGAAACCAACATCGCCTACGCGGTTACCGGCTTTAAATTCACGGATACCGACGTAAAGTGATTCTTTGGTGATTTTCAACAGTTTTTTTGTTTCTTCAGCAACTTCGCCTACTTCAAAAGTATATGCGTGGTCACCGTAAAAACCGTTTTTTATAGCACCGCAATCAATGGCCACAATATCGCCTTCTTTTAAAGGGATGTCCGTTGGAAGGCCGTGAACTACCGCTTCATTTACACTTGTAAGTAGCGTTGAGGGGCAATCGTACAATCCCAAAAAGCCGGGAATGGCATCCTGACTGCGAATGTAATCTTCGGCCATTTTATTGAGTTGGTTGGTGGTAACGCCCGGTTTTACCTCTTTTGCGAGCATTCCCAAAGTGCGGGAAACCACCAAGGCGCTTTCGCGCATCAATTCTATTTCTTCTCTTGTCTTTTGAATTATCATACTGCTATTTTAAAAAGGAAAACAATCCTTTTTTCTGGGTTTTTGGTTTTGCGGGTACGGGCTCGCCAACAAGTTGCTGGTAAATTTCGCCCCAGCTTTTAAGTCCGCCAACATTGCGATCGTCAATAAAAACATCAGCGTGAATTTTTCGACTATAGGAAACATCGAATTCCTCTTCGGGGAAACTTTGGTTTACTGCATAAAAAACAACACCGTTTTCTTCACAGAATTTTACCGCTTCTTCCAAGGCGCGTCCTTTTCGGTAAGTCCATAAAATAAGTCTATGGCCTTCATGCTGCAGTTTTTTCAAAGTATCAAAAGCAAAAATAATGGGCCTGCCAATGCGTGGATATTCATCTTCCACAATGGTTCCGTCAAAATCTACGGCTATGGTGAGGGTTTCTCTAATCATCGTCATTTTTCGAGCCGCAAATTTACAAAGAATTATACCGTTGCTAAAGTTTTATTCGGCGTAAGCGTGTTTGTAATCCTTTCCACTCAAAATAGCTAGCATGTCTTTTTCGAGGCTCTCAATAGGATATTCCACAATTCTGCCCAATTCTTTGTCGTTTTTGTAGAAAATGAGGGTCGGGACATTCGTGATATTTTTACCATCCTCAAAACCTTGGGGTGTAGTTTTTTCGTCTGATACCGTAATAAGCGTAAGCTTGGATTCATCAAAATTGGCCTCGTCCAAAATTTTATAAAAATGTGGTGTTTCGCGCTGGCTGTCCTCGCACCAAGTGCCCATAAAAACAGTGATTTCCACATCTTTCAAAAGCGGTTTCAGTTTTTCCACAGTTTCGGAGTCTACATTGTAACCTTCATAACCCGCATTGAACCAATCCTTAAAAGCATCCATTTGAAAACCCTTGCGGTTGGCCTTTCCCAAAAGCATCACGGAATCTTCGTAGGGTACGGTGTCATTTATTTTTTCTTTATTGTTTTCTGAAATCATTTCTTTTGAAGTGTTTTCATCTACTTTGTTTTTCTCTTTGGAAGAATTGCAGGCTACCAAAAGTGTTGCTGAGAGTATTATAAATAGTTTTTTCATAGTTTTAAATTAAGGAATGTTGCGTCATTATTTTTGGTTTTTCAATGCCCATAATTTTTAAGATTGTCGGGGCGATATCTCCCAGAACACCATTTTTCACGGTTTTAATTTCATCGTCCACAATGATAATTGGCACCGGATTGGTGGTATGTGCCGTATTAGGCGAGCCGTCGGGGTTTCGCATGGTTTCACTGTTGCCGTGATCTGCAATTATGATTGTTACATAATGGCTTTCCAAGGCTTGCTCCACGATTGCGCGGGCACAATTATCCACGGTTTCGCAGGCTTTTACGGCTGCTTCAAAAACGCCGGTATGTCCTACCATATCTGGGTTTGCAAAATTTAGGCAAATAAAATCTGCAGTCTCTTTTTCAATCTCGGGAAGTATCATATCCCGAAGTTCATAAGCGCTCATTTCGGGTTTTAAATCGTAGGTGGCAACGGTTGGTGAGGGGCAAAGGATTCGTTTTTCGCCCTCAAAGGGAATTTCCCTTCCGCCCGAAAAGAAAAAGGTTACGTGCGGGTATTTTTCGGTTTCAGCAATTCGTATTTGCTTCTTTTTATTTCTTTCCAAAACTTCGCCCAAGGTATCGTGCAGGTTTTCCTTATTGTAAACCACGTGGATATTTCCAAAGGAATCATCATAATTGGTAAGCGTTACAAAATAAAGCGGAAGCGTTTTCATTCCATATTTTTCGTAATCTTTTTGCGTCAAAACCTCGGTAAGTTGCCTGCCGCGATCGGTTCTAAAGTTGAAGAAAATTACAACGTCGTCTTTCTCGATAGTAGCTACAGGGTTTCCTTCAGGATTTGTCATTACAATGGGTTCGATGAATTCATCCGTAATGCCTTCCGCATAACTTTCTTCGATACTTTTTACGGCGTTGGTTGAAGGTTTCCCTATTCCAAATCGCAACAAGTCATAGGCTTTCTTTACACGCTCCCAGCGTTTGTCGCGATCCATGGCATAATAGCGACCAATGATAGAGGCCAGTCTTCCACCCGTTTTTTCCAAATGACTTTGTAAGTCTGCAATAAAACCTTTGCCTGAATGTGGATCCACATCGCGGCCATCAGTAAAGGCATGGACGTACATGTTTTTTAATCCGTGTTGCTGAGCGGCTGTTAACAACCCTTTTAAATGGTCTATGTGCGAATGTACGCCACCGTTGGAAACAAGACCCAAAAAATGTACTTTTTTGTTGTGAAAGATGGCGTGATTGAATGCTTTTTCAAGCTCAGGTTCACTTTTCAGCGTTCCGTTTTCAACCGCAATATTTATTTTGGCAAGGTCTTGATAAACAATTCTTCCTGCGCCCAGATTCATATGGCCAACCTCACTATTGCCCATTTGTCCATTGGGAAGCCCTACGTTCATGCCGTGGGTGAGCAATTGTGCGTGTGCATATTTTTTATAAAGTGAATCGATAAAAGGCGTATCGGCTTGTGCGATGGCCGAAACGGCAGGATCTTGCGTAATGCCCCAACCGTCGAGTATCATTAAAAGGACTTTTTTATTCATTCTGCAAAGGTACAAAGTGTTGCTGAAAATTTAAGGCTGTAACCCAGAGCTTATAGGTTGGATGGTTAAAGTAATTTTGGATTGATATCGAAAATATTTTCTTTCACATATTTTGTAACAAAGGCTTCTGAAAAATGCTCACTTCCTACAATCTTTTCTTCGGAAAGCATTTTTTTCACGTCAATCTGCTCTTTATAAGCTTTCAGCATTGGAATGGAAACTGGCGCATAGCTGAAATGCCACGGTTCATATTTAAAGCCTTTTCGGTTGCCGTTGTCGGTATAGACTTCATAAAAGCCAAAACTTTCAGAATTTTCGTTAAGCCATGTTTTCAATTTACAAAAAGGCCCTGTTCCGTGAAAATTTTCGGGCATCAGTACATTTGCGGGGCGTGGGGCATTGGCATCAATAATATCAATATCGGTTCCCCAATGGTGGCGCGAAGTACCGGGAATGGTGGAATATTCTATGATTTTTTCAATGGCTTTTTCGGGAGTGAGCCCTTCATTTGTAAAGCGCTTGTATTTTCCCTCAAATATTTCCTTCTGCCGCTGAAAGCTTCTAAATGCCGAAACTACTTCAATATTTATGTTTTCCTTGGCAGCCGCAGCTTTCATTTTATGGAATGCTTCCTTTGCAGTTTTGTGCATTTTTGAAGTGTAGCTATCGCCCACAATATCTGGGTTGCCTTTTCCAATTAGTTGGTTTCGGCTAAATTCTCCTGAAAAATTATTGAAAGAGAACTGCGGAAAAATAGCCAAGCTGAGTCCGGCAATACCTGAAATTTTGATGAATTCTTTTCGTCTCATTTTAAATGTTACTAAGTTAATGGGTTATTAGGCTATTGACTTTTTTGGAAGAAAGTATTGAATAACTTAAAAGTGATAACTTTTTCAATACGAAATTCGTTAAAAATAATTTAGTGATTGCCTATTGTTTCTTTTTTAATTCAATTTTCACAATTGAAGAAGTATTTCTTCCGAAGAAAACGAATGTATTTTATACATTTACTCCACGTATCAAAATTTGAAATAGTATGACTCCCAAAAAACTATCTTCTACTTTATTGCTCTCAGGTTTTATGGTTGCTTCTGTAGCGGCCCAAAATATAATGATAACTGATAACAACTCTCCAAACGAACCTTCCATTATGATGAACCCGCTGAACACGGATATTCTTGTGGCGGGCGCTAACTTAAACAATGTTTATAACAGCAGCGATGGAGGTCTTACCTGGAGTGAGCAGCAAATGACGTCGAGCTACGGTGTGTGGGGTGACCCCACTTTTGATGTGGATACGGATGGAAATTTCTATTATTTCCACCTTTCAAACCCTCCAAGCGGTAACTGGATTGACCGTATAGTCTGTCAAAAATCTACAGATAGCGGCAACAATTGGAGCAATGGTACATTTATGGGTTTGAATGGTACAAAGGCGCAGGATAAGCAGTGGAGCATTGTGGACAGAACCAATAATAACATTTATGTAACCTGGACTCAGTTTGATGATTATGGAAGTAGCAACCCAAATGATAAGTCTGTCATTCTTTTTTCAAAATCTACAGATCGCGGACAAACATGGTCCGAAGCAAAAAAGATTAACATTGTTGATGGAAATTGTATTGATGAAGACGATACGGTTGAGGGCGCAGTCCCTGCAGTTGGCCCCAATGGCGAAATTTATGTGGCCTGGGCGGGCCCGAACGGCCTTGTTTTCAATAAATCATTAGATCAGGGCGAAACTTGGCTTAATGAAGAAATTGCAATAGACCCGATGCCAACAGGCTGGGATTATTCCATTCCGGGCATTAGTCGTGCAAATGGTTTGCCAATAACTAAATGCGATTTAAGTGGGGGTCCGAACCATGGAACAATCTATGTGAACTGGAGCGACCAACGAAACGGCGCAAACGATACTGATGTTTTTATGAGCAAGTCTATTGACGGCGGTGATACATGGAGCGCACCTACACGAGTAAATGACGATCCTGTCGGGAAACATCAATTTTTTACTTGGATGGACATAGACCAAACCAACGGCAATTTGTTTTTTGTGTTTTACGACAGAAGGGAATATAACGACAACCAAACGGATGTTTATATTGCTTATTCAGATGATGGCGGAAATACTATTGTAAACAAACGGATAAGTGAATCGCCCTTCACGCCTAATTCTGGAATTTTCTTTGGTGATTACACAAACATAGTTGCGCACAACAATATCGTTCGACCCATTTGGACAAGGCTTGATACCTCTCAATTAAGCATTTGGACAGACATTACCCCATCTCCCATTCTTTTTGCTGGAAATGGAGCAGAACAGCAAGTAAACAATATTGTTCAATACCCAAATCCTGCCAGCGAGATAAGCTATGTTTCGTTTAAGCTTCACGAAGAAGCCACTGTTAGTATTGATCTTTTTGATGGACAAGGAAGAAAGGTCTATACTGTAATGAACAATGAAACTAAAGGTTACGGCAAGTATATAATTCCTATGGATTTAAGCGAAATGAACCTTGCCAACGGAAGCTATTTTTGCAAACTGACAGTGAATGGAAACACTAAAACCCTTAAAATGATTGTAGTTGAATAATGGCTTCGGAAATTGAAATATCTATTAAAGTCATTCCTCCTTCAGAAATTTTTAGCATCGTTCCTTATTTACAAATATTGGGGAATAATGCTGTGCCAGAAGCTGTCATTAAAGAGCGATTAAAGGAAATGGTTCAGCAGAATTACGAATGCCTTGGCATTTTTGACGAAGAAAAATTAATTGGCATTTGCGGACTGTGGTTTCAAACGCGGCATTACGCAGGCAGAAGTCTGGAAATGGACCACGTGATTATTGACCATACCTACCGACGTCACGGAATTGGCAAAATGCTAGTTGATTTTGTAAGCGATTACGCCGCCAAAAAATCCTGCAATTGGGTAGAGCTAAATAGCTATGTGCACAATTTTCCTTCGCATAAATTTTTTTACAACCAAGGTTTTGTGGCAAAAGGGTATCATTTTGTGAAGGAATTATAAAGCGTGACAGTTTGAGTGCAGCCGAGAACTCATTATTGAAAATTTGAAAACTCAGTTCCAGTTTCAACCTCGTACGGTTCTTTGTTTTGCTCAAAAACGCGGGCTTTCAGTTTGCCTTTCAAAATAATTTCATCGCCGTTTACTCGAAGCCAACTTCCTTCGCGCAGTCCTATAACCGGAATTGTGTTTTGCGTATGGAATTCCGCAATACGGGTTTCTCGGGTTTCGCCCATGTGTTTGCTGTTTGGGTCGAGATCTAAATAATGTGGGTTGAGGTTGAAGGGAATCACGCCCAAAGTTTTAAAAGAAGGCGGATATACTATGGGCATATCATTAGTAGTCTGCATAGAAACCCCGCAAATATTACTGCCAGCGCTGGTGCCTAAATATGGTAACCCATTAAAAATAGCTTCGCGAAGCGGTTGCATAATTTCCAAACGGTAGAGCGCGCTTACCAAAACAAAGGTGTTTCCGCCGCCGGTAAAGGCACCTTTTGCGTTTTTTAATGCTTCCACTGGGTTTTCAAAAGTGTGCAGCCCAATTAGTTTTTTGCCAATTTTCTGAAATGTTTTTGCGGCTTTTTCTGTGTATTCGTCGTGGCTGATTCCTCCGGGACGTGCGTAGGGAATAAAGATTACTTCTTCGGAGTCCTTAAAAAGCTCGGCTATTTCTTCGGTTAAATAGTCTAAATATTCGCCGCCGTAAACAGTGCTGGTACTTGCTATGAGTAGGTTTTTCATTTTTGGTTTTTTCGGAACTGTAAATTTAGTAATAGTATGGAAGAAATTTTGGGCTTTGAGGGTTTAAAATGCGATGGATTCTTGAATACCTATATTCATAATTTAAAAAAGAAGAAAGGATAATTTTTTAAGGACAGCCTTAACTTAAAAACTTAAATATGTAAATGTATTACTTACCGCTGTAACTAAAATACTTACGCGTGTATCTAAATGGCTTACACGTGTATCTAAATGACATACAGGTATAGCTGAAAAGCTAAGAGAAGTAGGATAAATTCCAACATTATTAACCAAAATAGTTACAATAAGCTATACCTAACTTTAACACCCACCATCCAAAACTTTACCTTTTCCCTAACAAAACAAATCCGTATTTTTAGTGAATGACAAAAAGACTACTTCTATTATTATTAGGGCCGCAAGAGACCCAAAGCACGATAATCAAAAATATTCAACAGCGTTTCAGTACTGATTTTATTGCGGCAAATTTTGATGTTTCGGAATACAGAGCAGTTGATTCTCTTTTTTATGCACAAGAAATCAAACGGGAAAAAGATTTATTGAACCCTGAAAACGAAATGCAGTTAATAGAGTTTCTTTTTATAAAAAGCAAGGAATATAAAGAACGGGGTGAGTAAAAGGAATTTTTATATTTTGCTTCTTTCCATGTTAGGGCTATTTCAACTAGCCGCACAGGAAAAATCGCTGCAGGGAAAAATCACCAACGACATTGACATTGATGGAGTTCACGTTTTGAACATTTCTTCACGGTTTAACACCATTACCGATGAAAATGGGCATTTTACCATAAAAGTGAAACCGAGGGATACCCTAATTTTTTCTTCTATAAAATATATGCCAGAGAAAGTGACCGTTACGGAAGCTATTTTTGAAAAAGGTGTAATAACAGTGCAACTTACCGAACTTGTGAACGAACTGGATGAAGTTTTTTTGGAACCCAATCTCACGGGAAATATTGCTGCAGACCTCAAAAAAATAAAGACAGAAAAACCTATAAATTTTGACGATGTGGGGATCCCGGGCTTTAAGGGCGAGCCCGAAGAAAAAATTGTGCCCATGTACTTTGCGGTAACGCCGCTTAGTGTAAACCTTGAGGCTCTGTACAAGCATATTTCGGGGTATTATAAAAATTTGAAAATTCGAAGAAAGTGGGAATATGAAAACAATGCCGTGGCAAAAATGATAAATTATTATACAATTCCATTTTTCAAAACCACCTATGAAATTCCTGAAAATAGAGTATATGATTTTCTACTTTTCTGTGCTGAAACGTCCCCCATTGAAAGTGATTTTAAAAAAGAACACTACGGCAGTGTGCTGTTAATTTTGGATGAAAAAGCAAAGATTTACAAAAATCGTCTTTCTGAAGAAAATAAAGAATAATTTTTTGTAACATAGCCTTTTGGAAACCGTCTAATGTTCCATTAGTTTGCCTATTTTTTATATGAAATATTTTAGAATTCTCCTTTTTTTGCTCATCTTTCCGCTATTTTCAGCCACTACGGCGCACAAATTTTATGTGAGCATTACGAAAATTGAATATGTAAAGGAAAAACAATCACTTCAAATAATAACTAAAATATTTATTGATGATATTGAGGATGCACTGCAGCAGCGCTACGATTCTTCTCTTTCATTAGGCACCAAAAAGGAGACCAAAACCACTGATGAAGATGTAAAACGATATATTCTTTCAAAACTGAAAATACAGGTGAACGGAAAGTCCGTAAAACTTGATTACATAGGAAAAGAGTATGATACAGATATGCTCGTTGCCTATATAGAAGTTACAAACCTTCCCACGCTGAATGCTATTGAAATAGAAAATAAAACACTCTTTGAAATGTTTCCAGAGCAACAAAATATCATTCACCTAAAAACACCTACTACCCGTAAAAGTTTGATGCTGGATAAGGATGAACCCAACGGCACGCTGAAATTTAACTAAAACATTATCAAAATAAAATCACTTTAAACTTCCCAATTAGTATGCGATTATTTAATTCCCTTTTATGTATGGCTCTTTTTCTCTTTGCAGGTACTGTTTCTGCGCAAGATGAGACAGAATCCCAAAAGCGTGAGCCTGGCCATTACAATACCAATCGTTTTAAACAACTTTATGAAGAGTTTGCTACACCAAACATGTTCCGCACCGCAAGTGGAGCGCCAGGGCCCAAATATTACCAACAGCAAGCGGATTATGTAATGGACATAGAGCTGGATGACAAAAACAAAAAGCTTTCCGGTTTTGAGACTATAACATATACAAACAATTCACCGGATGTTTTGGAATATCTTTGGGTGCAATTAGATCAGAATAAAAGGGCAAAAGATTCCAAATCGCCTTTGATTGAACCTTCTAATGCATTGCCCGGAGATATGGCCGGAAATTTTGTAAATAATTATATGGGAACTCCTTTTGATGGAGGCTTCAACATTTTGGAGGTGAAAGATGCCAAAGGAGCCCCATTAAAGTATATTATCAACCAAACGATGATGCGAATTGATATGCCGAAGAAATTAAGCCCAGGCGAAAAATTTGTATTTTCTATCAAATGGTGGTACAACATCAATGATCACGTAGTAGACCGCGCCCGCAGTGGGTATGAAACTTTTGAGGATGGCAATCGTGGGTATGTAATAGCACAGTTCTATCCACGAATGGCCGTTTACAATGATGTGGAAGGTTGGCAAAATAGCCAATTCTGGGGAAGAGATGAATTTGCACTTCCTTTCGGTAATTTTGAAGTAAATATTACCGTTCCGGCAGACCATATTATGGATGCCACAGGAGAGCTTCAAAACAGAAAGGAAATTTTCACCAAAACGATGATGGATCGTTACGAAGCTGCTCAAAAATCTTTTGACAAGCCTGTTGTTATTGTAACCCAAGCCGAGGCCGAAGCTGCTTCCAAGAATTTTTCAACAGCCAAAAGAACCTGGAAATTTAAAGCAGAAAATGTACGCGACTATGCCTTTGCAACTTCCCGAAAATACATTTGGGATATGATGGCCGTTAAAATGGGCAGTGGTTCTGTAATGGCAGTTTCTTTGTACCCACCAGAATCTAACCCGCTTTGGGAAGATTGGTCAACACGCGCTGTGACAAGTACATTAAAAACCTATTCACGTATGACTTTTGATTATCCGTACTCCAAAGCCATTTCGGTAAGTGCTAAAAACCAAGGAATGGAATACCCCATGATTTGCTGGAATTATGGAAGACCAGACAAAGATGGAACCATTAGCGACCGTACAAAATATGGAATGATAAGCGTGATAATTCATGAGGTAGGACATAATTATTTTCCGATGATCGTGAATAGTGATGAGCGCCAATGGACCTGGATGGACGAGGGGTTAAATACCTTTACCCAATATGTGGCCGAACAGGATTTTGGAGAGGAATATCCTGAAGCTATAGCACCTAATAAAAAATATCCTTCACGTCGTGGCCCTGCAAACAAAATTGTGGACTATATGGCTGGCGACCAAAGCCAGTTGGCGCCCATTATGACCAAAGGATTGAATACCTATAATTTTGGAGCAAACGCATATGCAAAACCTGCAACGGCCCTTAACATTCTTCGCGAAACAATCATGGGGCGGGAATTGTTTGACTTTGCCTTTAAAACCTATGCAAACCGCTGGATGTTCAAACACCCAACTCCCGAAGATTTTTTCAGAACAATGGAAGATGCTTCGGCAATAGATTTGGATTGGTACTGGAGAGAGTGGTTTTACACTACAGATTATGTGGATATTGGGGTGAAAGAGGTTAAAAAATTCTTCGTTACTTCTAAAATAAATAAAGAAGCCAGACAAATGATGGATGCCAACGGTATAAAAGAGAGCAATCTGCCGCCCTTGGTATATTTTGTAAAAGAGGATAGTGAAGATTTTGAAGAGAGCATGCGCGATGTGAAAATTGAAGATGTGAAAACCTTGAAAGAATATATAGCAGACAATATTCCAGTGGAAGAGCGCGCCAATTTAAAAAATCCAAGATATTTCTACGAGATAATTTTTGAAAAACCAGGAGGGATTCCAATGCCCATTATTGTAGAATTAACCTACAGCGATGGAACTTCGGAAAAAATTACCTATCCAGCAGAGATTTGGCGAAAAAATGATGATTCTGTAGGTAAGTTTTTTGGATCTGAAAAAGAAATCACCAAAATTGAGATAGATCCTGATGAGGAAACTGCTGACATTGACACAACTAACAACACTTGGCCCAAGCGTAAAAAATTAAGTGCTTTTGATAAGTTCAAAAGCCAAACAAGTCCCGATTAATTGATAAAAGTTTGCCGAAAACCCTTCTTCAAAATCTTTTGTAGAAGGGTTTTTTGTATTAAACGATTTTTATAAAAACTCATAACTCATCTGTTATAACTCATAACTCATTAGTATATTTGCACCATGATTTCACAGGCAATTTTTCTTTTTATCAGCGGTGCCGAAATAGGTTTTATCCTTTTCATCGTGCTTTTGGTCTTTGGTGCTGACAAAATACCAGAGATTGCTCGCGGAATGGGCAAAGCGATGCGACAGGTAAAGGACGCTACCAACGATATTAAATCTGAAATCACCAAAAGTGCTGAAAAACAGGACATTGATATAGATATTACCAAAGATGTCCGGAAGGAGATAGACCAAGTGAAAGATGAGGTCGATGAAATTACAGGCCCAATAAAAAGAAAGTTTTAAATGCTGGAAACCCTTAAGCAATGGGATCGGGAACTGTTTATTTATCTAAATAGTTTAGGTTTCGAACGCTTTGATAGCTTTTGGGTGTATGTTACACAAATTGAAAGTTGGACGCCATTATTTATCTTCTTTTTTTTACTCATATTTTATTACTATAAATTGAAAAAAGGCGCAACAGTTGCTTTTTTTGTTTTGTTGACCTTCGGAATAACTATATTTTTCACGGGTTTTGTAAAAGATTATGTGGCACGTTTGCGGCCCAATAATGTAGAAGCTTTTGGAGAATTAATCCGTATTTTGCAAAAGCCAACCAATTATAGTTTCTTTTCGGGTCATGCTTCCTCCAGTTTTGCGATAACCACTTTTATGGTTTTGGTTCTGCGGAAATTCACAAAGTGGATATACCTTGCGTATATTTGGCCGCTTGTTTTCGTAATGAGCCGGATTTATGTGGGCGTGCATTACCCAAGTGATATTTTTGTGGGGGCATTGGTTGGAACCCTATTTGCCTTTTTCTTTTACTTTCTGTGCAAAAAAGTTTTGGCACACAAAAAGCTAATCCACAACCCGTGAAATGGTAAGTCCGTCGCGAATTGGCAAAAGTACCGTTTCAAGTTTTGGATGCTCATTCAATAATTTATTATACTGAATAAGCGCTTTTGTGTCTTCATCGCCTTCTTTCAACGTTTCAACAACCTTTCCGCTCCAAAGTACGTTGTCGCTTAAAATAACTGAGCCTTTATTCAACTTCGGAAGAATTATTTTCAGATAATTTGGATAATTGTTTTTATCTGCATCAATAAAAACTAAATCGAAAGTTTTCTCAAGCTTCGGAATTATTTCCAAAGCATTGCCCAAATGTTGGAAAATCTGTTTCCCGAAAGGCGATTCGTCAAAATACTTCCGTTGAAAATCGAACAATTCTTCATTGATGTCAATGGTATGAAGCTCACCGTTTTCCCGCATTCCCTCGGCTAGACACAAAGCAGAATAACCCGTGTAAGTCCCTATTTCAAGAATATTTTTTGGCTGAATCAATTTGGAAAACATACTTAAAACCCGCCCCTGCAAATGCCCGCTCAGCATACGTGGCTGCATCTGTTTTTGCCAGGTTTCGCGATTTAGTTTTGCAAGCAATTTTGGTTCGGCTTGCGAGTACTTTTCAACGTAATCGTTTATTTTTTCGGGAAGAAAATCCATTTTAAAAATTTTTAGTGAATACCGGCCATCATCTTTTTAATGATTGGCGAAATGAGTATTGCAAATATACCCACAATCACGCTAATTACCCCAAAACTCGCATATACCGAAACGTACGAGAACAATTGTTGAAAGGCATCACTTTGTCCCGAGGCAATTTGTGGTGATAATCCGGTGATATATTCCGTAATTTTTCCGAAGAACCCTTCCGAAAAAACATTTGTATTTCCGTCTGAAACCGTAGTCAATTTTGCAATTTTTCCCGCGAAAAAATGACCGTAAAAATTTGCCGAAAACCAAACGCCCATAATGAAAGCAACATATTTTAAAGGGGAAAGCTCCGTCATTTTTGAAAGCCCGATGGGCGAAAGAAATAATTCCCCAATCGTCAAAACCATGTAGCCAATCACCAAATAACTCATCGAGGTCTTTGCAAAATCATCAACGCTGTGTGCCGAAAGTGCAAAAACAATAAAGCCAAGCCCAAGAAATAGAAGACCGAGACCAAATTTTACGGTAGAATTCGGATTTATTTTTTTTCGACTTAAAAAAGTCCAAAGCAGGGAAAACGGAATTGCTAAAAGAATGATAAATCCTGCATTTATACTATTGGTCCCTGCTGCGTCCATTCCAACCAAATTCACGTTTCTGTCTGCAAAAAGTGTTAATGAGCTTCCAGCTTGTTCAAAAATTGCCGAAAACAGTGTGTAAAGTATGGTAAAGTAAACCGCTACGAGCAGTCTTTTTCTTTCTTTTGATGTAACTTTTGTAAGAATAAACCCAATGTAAAAAATCAAAAAAGCGGAAACAATCCATACCAAATAGCCTTCAAATTCATTAAAGCGAACCAAAGTCGCAAAAACGCCAACCGAGGCAATCGCTGCCAAAACAATCAGTTTTCCGCTATTTATACCGAACTTTTTGTCATCGTAAATCTGCTGATTCGGAACGTGCCCCTTATTTCCGAATACATTATTTTTTAAACCACTTCTAAAAACCAGAAGCCCCGTAACCATTCCAATTCCTGCTAAGACGAAACCGTAATGCCAGCCATAAGTAACGGCGAACCAAGCGCAGAGCAATGGTGCTATTGCAGCGCCCAAATTGATTCCGAGATAGAAAATGGTAAAACCTGAGTCACGACGGGAATCGCCTTGCGCATAAAGTTCACCTACGAATGAGGAAATGTTTGGTTTGAAAAAACCATTCCCAACAATTATCAATCCCAATGAACCATAGAAGAATATCGGCATTTCAATTGAAAGAAAAAAGTGGCCAAACACCATTAATATTCCACCGAGAATGATTGCTTTTCGATAGCCGAGAATTTTATCGGCTAAAATTCCACCAATCATGGGCGTTACATAAACCAAAGACATATAAGCGGCGTAAACGCCAAAAGCCATATCGTCATCATACAAAAGATGTTTGGTCATGTAGAGAACGAGCAAGGCGCGCATTCCATAAAAGGAAAAACGTTCCCACAGTTCAGCGAAAAATAGATAAAGAAGACCTTTTGGATGGCCGAAAAGTTGAGGTTGATCCCCTTCGGAAATTACATTGCCCATAATTGAAATTTTAATTTTAAGCAATGTAAAACAGACTGCTAGCGAAAATTTGTGCTGTTCTAAAAAATACTAAAAAATAGTTGAATGTGATTAATTGTAAATAAGGTTACAATGAATTACAAAAACGCTTTGTATTCTTTGTTTTCAATAGTTTCCGAGAATTCTTCCAGCAATCTTTTGTCGATGGAAATGTTATGGGGAACAATTCGCAACCGGTATTTGCTTTCGCCAATAAAGGTAAAAAGATCGCGACGATCGAGTTTTTGCGAATCATCGAGTTGAAGAATATCGTTGATGTTTTCGATAATTCGGGTAAGGTACGTTTGGTTTTTTATTTCGCCGCCGAGGTTTACCGGAATTGTCTGCGAATCGCCTTCGGCATATTTTCTACGGATGGCAAATTTCAGCAGATTTTTATATTGTGTGGTTTTTGAACCAAAATCGATGGTTTGGTCGTAAATATTTTTCGTCGGAATATTCAATTTTACCAAACTCCAATCCAAAAAGTGAATGGTAATTTCATTCGGTTTTGGGGTGCTTGCAAGCCGAATTACCCAAGTTGTCGCCAACACCAAAAAGATAGAAATCAAAGAAGTTTTCGCAATTATTTTGATGAAATTATTGCTGAAATCATTTCCGAAGGTTAAGAAAACTTCAGAAATCTGGGATACAAAAATCAAAACGATCACCAAAATTGAAATGACGCCAATCACTTTCAAACCTCGATAAGCAAAGGTTCTGTAAAAAGAAATCGCCAATAAATAAGAGAGAAAGCCGGAAAGCAATAAATCGGGAATTGCGCTGATTCTGATATTTCTGTCAACATTTCCATCGCCCAACAAATAGGGAAGTAAAAA
This sequence comes from Aequorivita iocasae, assembly GCF_016757735.1. Lineage (NCBI taxonomy): Bacteria > Pseudomonadati > Bacteroidota > Flavobacteriia > Flavobacteriales > Flavobacteriaceae > Aequorivita > Aequorivita iocasae. Next base: position 279,794 of record NZ_CP068439.1, on the reverse strand, counting down.
GGTAATTATTGAGGTAAAAATAATTACGGCAATAATTTTTTTTACGTTCTTTTTATTGTGGTAAATAAAACCCGGTGCATAATAAAAGTAGAATAGCGCAAGCAACAAAAACATATTGTTTACGATGGAGAATAGGTTTACGGCAATATTGTAACCCTGGGTTTGTGTGTAGTTGAAAACGGTTCCGCCATAAATCCAGCAGCCCGAAAGCACCCAAATGAACATTGCAAAACTTAAGTAAAGAAGGGCTTTATCTACCCTCTTTTGCGAATCGTCCTCTTCCAAAAGTTGGCTGAATCTGTTGCGGATATTGTACCAAAGTGCCAACAGCAAAACCCCGCCCAAAAAGGAAATACATATATGTGAAAGAATATAGAATTTAGCTACTTCGGTCATTTTCGCCAAGAATTCTGTTTACCAATTTTTGTTTTGCAGCTTCATCATCGCCGCAAAGCCAGCGGATTACGTTGTCTTCCCACATGGCATCCGCCTCTTCTTGGGTTATAATTTTGCGTTCCAAAGCCAAATCCAAAATTTTTCCGGGATAGGAGGACTGTGGTGCACTTTCCATTTCCCCCAGCGGATACGGGTCATCCAAGCCAACTAAAACTTGTTTTGCGCCCTGGTTTTTCACCACCAGTTCCAATGAACCGGTATCGTGGACCAATGTATCGAAGAAAATATTTTTATGGCCAACAGATTTTCGGGGGTGCACTTTTCCTTTAAAAAGATCGGGACGGCCATCAAAACCTTGGATTCTTCTTCCCAGGTTTATCTGTGCCAATTGGCCGCCGTGAGCAAAGCAAGTGCGCATTCCGGGAAATTTATCGGCGTATCCATTCAATGTTAAAAAATGATAGGCATCGGCACATTGTGCCAGCATCCAAATAAGGTGGAAGCGCCATGCGGTGTTTTCAAGTTTTATGAATTTTTCTCCATCATACGGATGAATTTCAACAGCGAGATTATACTTTGAAGCCAGTTCAAAAATGGGCTCGTTTTCTTCATCAAAAATGCAGCGCCATGTACCTATGGTGTCCATATAATGTGTAGGCAAACAAAGAAGCTGCATTCCCAGCTCTTCCACACAGCGTTCCATTTCCCAAAGTGCGCCGCGTACAAATCCGGGGTGTACCACAAATCCACATGTAAATTTTGAAGGATGCTCGTGCTGTATTTTTGCGTTAAAGTCATTCTGAAAACGAAGCGCTTGCTTCATTTCTTCCACGCGGAGTCCGTTTCCATAGAGCTGGGAAAGGTTTAAAACCACGGCGTGATCTATTTTGAAACGCTCCATCCATTCCAGCTTTTCATTCAAAAAGAAACTGGAATCGGTAACAGGCCTGCTCCAATCTTTTTGAAGCATAAATTTACGGTCTTTATCTACCCAAAAAATTCCTTTATCCTTCATAAACTTTGGAATTTCCTCGGGATAGGGAAGCAGATGTGAGTGGCCGTTAATGCGAAGTTTTCGTTTCATAGGAAAATTTAAAGAATTCTAAAGTTACAAACTTTTGGTGCGTCCGCCATCCACGGGAAGATTTATTCCATTGATGTAGCTGGCAGCTTCGCTAGCAAGAAACGCGACTGCATTGGCAATCTCGCCTGGCTGGGCAAAACGACGCGCGGGCACGAGGCTTTTCATAAAATCGCTCGCTTCCTTTTCCGTTTTGTTCATTCTCTTTGCAGCGTTTCCTACAATGTCTTCAAGCCTATCAGTAGCGGTAAAACCAGGTAAAACGTTGTTTACCGTTATTCCGAATTGTCCCAATTCATTCGCGAGCGTTTTGCTCCAATTGGCAACCGCGCCACGAATGGTGTTGCTTACGCCGAGTCCGTCAATGGGTTGTTTTACTGAGGTGGAAATTATATTTATAATTCTACCGTAATCTGCTTCTTTCATCCCCGGAACGAGTGCCTGCACCAAAATCTGGTTGCAGACCACGTGCATAGAAAATGCTTTTTCGAACTCGTCTGTTTCTGCAGAAAAAATGGGGCCGCCTTTTGGACCGCCCGTATTATTTACCAAAATGTGAAATGTTTTGTTTGAAGCGGCCAATTCTGCTTTCTTTTTTACTTCATCGGGTTTGGTGAAATCTGACACAAAATAGTTGTGCTTTTGGCCTTTCTCGTACGAAAGTTCGATTAAAGTTTCCTTCAATTTTTCTTCATCACGAGCTACCAATGTTACGGTCGCACCCAATTTTGCCAATTGAATAGCGGTTGCTTTTCCGATGCCGGCGGTACTTCCGCAGACCATTGCGTTTTTATCTGTTAAATCTAAATTCATAATATCTATTTTGTCACCCCGAGCGCAGATGAAGGGTTTTTAATTTATAATTTCAATCGGGCTTCGACTGCGCTCAGCCTGACATACTTATTCATATTTAATACAAACATTCTTCGCCTCCGTAAAAAACCGAAGTGCTTCAAAACCTCCTTCTCGGCCCATACCACTTTCTTTCATTCCACCGAAAGGCGTTCGTAAATCACGGTTCAGCCACGTATTTACCCAAATGATTCCGGCTTCAATTTGTTTTGAAACGCGCATCGTACGGTTTAAATCTGATGTCCAAAGGGTGGAAGATAAACCATATTTCACGGAATTTGCCATACATAAAGCTTCTTCTTCGGTTTCGAAAGACATAATCGTAACTACCGGACCAAAGATTTCTTCTTGGTTTACGCGACATTGATCGTCAAAAACCTCGATAACCGTGGGTTCCAAATAATAGCCATTTTCGAAATTTTTCACAGTAACTTTATTTCCGCCGAAAAGAATTTTTCCGCCCTCTTTTTCAGCAAGCCTTATATAGGATTCCACTTTCTCCAAATGCGGTTTTGAAACCAAAGCCCCTAAATTGGTTTCGGAATCAAAGGGATTCCCGACTTTTAGTTGCTTTACCTTTTCAACAAAATCCTTTTTGAATTGATCGTAAATCGGTTTTTCCACAAAAATCCTACTTCCGCAAAGGCAGATTTGACCTTGGTTTGCGAAGGAAGAACGCACAGTTACTTCCAGCATTTTTTCATAATCGCAGTCAGCGAAAATTAGGTTTGGGTTTTTTCCGCCGAGTTCCAATGACAACTTTTTAAACATCGGTGCCGCAGTTCGTGCAATGTTTTCGCCTGTTTTTGTTCCTCCAGTAAAGGAAATCGCTTTAATGTTTTTATGTTCCACAATCGCTTGTCCAGCGGATGGACCCGTACCGTGAACGATATTCAAAACGCCTTTCGGCAAACCGGCTTCGGTGCAGATTTCGCCTAAAAGAAAAGCGGTCAGCGGTGTAACCTCGCTGGGTTTTGCGACAACCGTATTACCTACAGCAATTGCGGGAGCGATTTTCCAAGTAAACAAATACAGCGGAAGGTTCCACGGTGAAATGCAACCCACAACGCCCAAAGGTTGGCGAAGGGTGAAATTCATTGTGTATAAACCCACGCTTTCGTGCGCTTCACTGGCAAATTGGGTGATTGCGTTTCCGAAAAAACGAAAGTTTGCAGAAGCTCTTGGAATATCTACTGCCAAAGCCAAACTCACGGGTTTGCCGTTATCCTTTGCTTCGGCTTCGGCCAACTCAGTTAATTTTTCATCAATTAAATCTGCAATTTTTAAAAGAATTCTGCTTCGTTCGTCAATGGTTGTATTGCTCCATTTTGGGAAGGCTTCCTTTGCGGCTTGGTATGCAGCTTCAATATCCTCGGCATTTGAATTTGCAATTTGTGAATACACTTCGCCATTGGAAGGATTGTAGTTCTCCAACCATCTTTTGGAAAGCGGTTCAACGTATTCGCCGTTTATGTAGTTTAGGATTTTTTGCATTTCACTCATAACTCAGCACTCTTAACTCTTAACTGGAGAAAAAGCCATCGCCTTAATCTCAACAACCAAATGCGGATGCGGCAATTGGTGTACGGCAACGGTGGTACGGGTTGGGCCAGTTTCCTTATTGAAATATTCAGCGTACACTTGATTATAGCCCGCAAAGTCGTTCATATTTACCAAAAAGCTTGTTACGTCCACCACATCGGCCATTGTTGCGCCCTCAGTGGCTAAATAATCTTTTATATTTTCAAGTACGGCGCGGGTCTGCTCCTTTATGTCGAAATGCATTGTCCCCATTTCATCCACTTTATGCACGCCAGCAAACGTATTATCGGGCAATCGCGAACTTGTTCCGCTGATAAATATAAAATCGCCCACGCGCTTTACGTGTGGATATGCGCCACGGGGCGTTGCTTTTCCTTCAACCAATCTGCTTTTGTTGCTCATAATTTATATTTTATCCAAATGCCACTTCATCATCGTGAAGAATGGCTTCGGTTTCAGTTTTTACCAATTCAAGTTTTTCCTTTAACGACATTTCATCTTTTATTTTTCCATCGTCCAAAAGATTTAAAATCGCTTTGTCCTGTGCCCGTCCGCGTTTCATTGCTTCGGAATAGGTAATTGATTCCTTAAAGGTAACCAAAGAATATTTGCTGTAATATTCCTCGGGAAATTCTGCCTCAAAAGCGGTTTCCAGTTTTCTTTTCTTTTGAAAAATTTCCATTGCGGTGTGTTCTTTCATTTCGTGAAAATTGTCCACCGCCAAATCTGCAATCGCGTCTGTATCTTTTTTTCGAAGTGCTTCGTATTCCTTAAAAAGATTGTTCCAATTGATTTTTTCTTCGGAAGCATATTTCTCCAGAATTTCATCAAAAACCACTACATCCTCAAAGGAAGCGTTCATTCCCTGTCCATAAAAGGGAACGATTGCATGCGCGGCATCGCCCATTAAAAGTAATTTTCCGAAGGCATTCCAAGGTGAACATTTTACGGTTCCCAAAGGTCCTGTTGGGTTTCCAAAAAACTCCTCGGCAAGGTTCGGAATCATTTCCACCACATCGGGAAATTCTTTGTTGAAATATTCGTGCACCATCTCCGGCGAAGTTAAATTCGCAAAACAATACTCACTGTTTTCATACGGAAGAAACAATGTAACCGTAAAACTACCGTCAAGATTTGGCAGCGCAATCAACATATCTTCGCCGCGGGGCCAAATGTGCAATGCATTTTTATACGTTCTATATTCGCCATTTTCAGAAGCGGGAATTTCAAGTTCTTTATAACCGTGACTAAGCCATTGCTGCGAAAAACTAAAAAGAAATTTATGGCTCTCGAACATATTTTTTCTGACTGCGGAACCTGCGCCGTCCGTTCCAAAAATAGCATCTGCGGAAATTGTTGTTTCTTCTTTGGAATTGTAATTTCTGAAAGTTGCGGAAGCATTTTCTAAATCAACACTTTCGCAGGAATGATTAAAAATGATTTTTACGTTCGCCATTTTTTCTACTTCATCCAATAAAAGCATATTCAATCCGGGACGCGAAATTGAGTTGATGTATTCATCTTTTCTTCCGCTGTACGGACTTAAAAAAGTATTTCCTTTTGTATCGTGGATCATCCGCCCGTTCATGGGGATACAGAGTTTTTTGGCTTCATCTTCAACCCCCGCCAGTCGTAATCCTCGTAAACCTCGATCGCTCAATGCGAGATTTATGGAACGTCCGGCATCTTGGGTTACTTTTCGTAAATCGGGACGTTTTTCAACTAAAGTTATCTCGAAACCCCGCTGAGCCATCCGCAGTGCGAGAAGACTTCCACAGAGACCGGCGCCGATGATTAAAATATTCTTATTCATACTTAAATTATATATGACTTATGACGATAGGACTTAAGATATAAGACAAGTGGTGTTGTGTTTTTGTCTTACGTCCTACGTCGAAAAGTCCTAGGTCAACTTTTTAAAACTTCTTTTAATTTTTCCGAAAAACGGAACACATCTTCAAAACTATTGTAAAGTGGGGCAGGAGCAACGCGGATTACATCCGGCTCACGCCAATCGCTTATTACTCCGGCTTCAGTTAATTTTGTGTGCAAATTTTTATCGGCATTTTTCACTTGAATTGAAAGTTGGCAGCCGCGTTCCTCGGGGTTTCTTGGAGTGATTACGTTGATTGAATCGTTTTTCATTTCATCCAATAGAAACTCTAAAAATCCAGTAAGTTTTTCAGATTTCTTCCGAAGGTTTTCAAAGCCTGCTTCCGCAAATGTATCCAAAGAAGCACGAATGGCGGCCATTGAAAGTATTGGAGGATTGCTTAATTGCCATCCCTCAGCTCCGGGCAATGCGTCAAATTCATGGCGCATATTGAAACGCGTTTTTTTATTGTGGCCCCACCAACCGGCAAAACGGTTGAGGTTTTCATTATGTGCGTGGCGTTCGTGAACAAAGCAACCGCCGAGACTTCCCGGACCGCTGTTTAAATATTTATAGGTACACCAAACGGCGAAATCTGCTCCCGTTTCGTGCAGGTTTGGTTGAATGTTTCCCGCACCGTGTGCCAAATCGAAACCAACCATGCAGCCGTATTTATGTCCCAATTCCGTAATTTTTTTAAGTGGAAAGGATTGACCCGTGTAGTAATTGGTACTGCCAATCATCAACAAAGCGATTTCGCTTCCGTGGGTTTGCATAATTTCCTCCAAATCCTCAAAACGGCAAAGTTCCTTGCCTTTTCTGGGTTTCCAAAGAATCAATCCTTCTTTCGGGTCAATTCCGTGAAATTTCAGTTGACTTTCAACAGCATATTTATCACTTGGGAAAGCATCGCTTTCAACCACAATTTTATATTTGGTTTTTGTAGGCTGGTAAAACGAAACCATCATTAAGTGAAGGTTTGTCGTCAACGTATTCATCATAACCACTTCCGAAGGTTTCGCTCCCACGATTTTCGCCATATTTTCAGTTAAAAATTCGTGATATGGAAGCCATGGATGTTTTCCTTCCACGTGCCCTTCCACGCCCAGATTAGCCCAATCGTTCAATTCTTCATTTATATATTCTGAAGTAATTTTTGGCTGTAATCCAAGGGAATTTCCACAGAGATAGATTATTTTCTGGCCGTTTGCATTTGTTGGAATGTGGAATTTATTTCTGAAAGAAGCAAGCGCATCAGCTGCATCTTGTTTTTTTGCATATTCTAAAGAGTTGTGGAACATTTGGCTGTGTTGAAATTTATCGGCTTTTCACAAAAATAGGAATTAATATTTGTTTAATTTGCTGTACAATTCAAAAGTCTTGTGTCTATCTAAAAATGTGTTAAAATGTTTCGAAAAATACTTTTATATCTCTTTTTAACCCTTAGCACACAGTCGTTTTCACAATCTGTCGCAAGGCAATGGAACGAGGAAATGCTCCATGGAATCCGCAACGATTATGCCCGGCCCACCATCCACGCGCGTAATCTATTTCACTCTTCGGTAATAATGTACGATATGTGGGCTGTTTTCAATAAACAGGCAGATACCTATTTTTTGGGAAAAAACATTGCGGGATTTCAATGTCCTTTTGATGGATTTCAATCAAATGAGCCTACTCTGAAAGCTCGTGAAAAAGCCATTAGCTACGGCGTTTACAGATTGATGAGACACCGTTTCGCAAATTCCCCTGAAGCAGCAGAAATTATGGAATCTATAGATATATTGATGGATGACCTAGGGTATGATAAAAATTATACCAATACAGATTATAGCAATGGAAATCCAGCAGCATTAGGTAATTATATAGCTGAAAAAATCATTGAATTTGGCTTTCAAGATGGTTCCAATGAGGCCAATAATTATGCAAATCAATTTTATGTGCCACTTAATGAGCCGCTCAATATGGATATTGCGGGAAATCCGGATATGGAGTTTCCAAACCACTGGCAACCCTTGAAAATAGAAGCGTATGTTGACCAAAGCGGTCACACCATTCCAGGTGGGCAACCACCATTTTTAGGGCCAGAGTGGGGCAGGGTGGTACCGTTTTCATTAACCGAAGAAGACAAAACTGTTCATCAAGTTCCAGGATATGAATATTGGGTATATCACGATCCCGGGCCGCCGTGCTATATTCAAGATGGCCTGGGCGCTGAAGATGCTTATAAGTGGAATTTCGCACTTGTAGCGGCTTGGGGCGCACATTTGGCTCCTTCTGATGGTGTAATGGTAGATATATCTCCCAAAAGTTTAGGAAATTTATCCATGGATACCTACCCTCAGACCCTTTCGGAATATAAGGAGTTTTATGATTTGGAAAGTGGCGGAGACCCAAGTGAAGGGAGAGTTTTAAACCCAATTACAGGACAGGCTTACGAGCCCCAGCTGGTTTATAGAGGTGATTACGCTCGCGCTTTGGCAGAATTTTGGGCAGATGGCCCAGATAGCGAAACGCCGCCGGGACATTGGTTTGTATTGTTAAATTATATTAATGACAATCCACTTACAATAAAAAAAATTAAGGGAAAGGGTGCGGTATTATCAGATTTGGAATGGGACGTAAAGAGTTATTTTATTTTGGGCGGCACCTTACACGATGTTGCAATTTCAGCGTGGGGAATAAAAGGCTATTATGATTTTGTGCGTCCTGTGAGTGCAATACGCTATATGGGAGAGCATGGACAGTCCAGTGATCCTAATTTACAAAATTATGACCCCCATGGACTACCATTAATTCCTGGAAGAATTGAAGTGATTAAGGAAGGAGATTCTTTAGCGGGAAATTTCAATGAAAATGTTGGAAAAATTAAACTTTATACCTGGCGTGGCCCAGAATATATTGTCAATCCCAATACAGACGAGGCTGGCGTTGGATGGATAATATCTTCAGAATGGTGGCCGTACCAACGGCCATCGTTTGTAACACCGCCTTTTGCTGGATACGTTTCAGGTCATTCCACATTTTCTCGAGCTGCAGCTGAGGTTTTGACTATGTTAACCGGAAGTGAATATTTTCCGGGAGGAATGGGCACTTTCGATATTCAGAAAAACGAATTTTTGGTTTTTGAGGAAGGACCAAGCCAGAGCTTTCAGTTGCAATGGGCAACCTATCGCGATGCGTCTGACCAGTGTAGCCTGTCGCGCATTTGGGGCGGTATCCATCCTCCTGTGGACGATATTGCAGGAAGGAAAATTGGTTACGAAATTGGGCAGGAAGCATTTTCGTTTGCCGAAAAGTTTTTTACTGGCGAAATTGCCAAAAATGGCGTGCTCTTTCCCAATCCCGCAGATAATAAAATTACGGTTCTATATAAAACAGATAAAAATGTTGAAGCAGTGCTTTTTGATGTTTTAGGGAGAAAAGTGCTCTCATCTTCTACAAGTTTTAATACAAATAATGAGTTTGTCCTAGATGTTTCCGGTTTACGGGCGGGGCTTTATTTTTTCAGTTTATACGAGGGTGATAAAATCCTTTGGACTCAAAAACTTCTTAAAAATTAGCGTATACTGTCTTTTTTTACACTAATTTTTGTGAAATATAGTTTAAAGCCGCCCGTGCTGTCTTTGTGCATTTTTGAAATTTCAAGTCCGTTGAAATTTTCATAATCCTCCCAAGTTGTTGATATGGAAGGTTTTTTTGCATTTCCGTTTCGGTAATTCCATTCTTTAATTCTGTAATTTTCATCGTAAAAAAAATCATACGCATCGCCTGGAGTGTAGCCGCCTTCGTTACCGTAAACAATTGTAAGCTGGTTCAACGTGTCTTTTGAAATTGGTGCCACGGTGTTTTTCTTTTCTGAAAAAGTTGTACCCTCGTCCCAAACAATCTGATAGGGAGCCAAAAGCCAATATTTGTCATTAATAAATGCAGCATCGGTTTTCATAGTTAAGCTATCCATTTTTGAACGATTGTAATTCACGGTATCGTTTACAGAAACCATTGTCACATCGCCAATTTTAGGTTTCCAGATCCACGAGCGTTGGAAGTGATTATCGCCACGATCTACATTGAAGGTAAATTTTATTTCGGAAATGTTTTTCCAATGTTGAAAACCATTGGCGTTTGCAATTTTATAGCTAATGCTTGTATTTTCAAGAGAGTCAGTTACTTTTGATGCAGTATTAGGATTTTCTGAAGTATTTTGACCATTATTACAGCCCAAAAGCATTAAAAATAAAAAGAGGGTGGCAAAAGCGATTTTCATAACTTATGTGTTTTTGTAAATGTAAGGAATACATTTGGCTTTTAATTTTTTTGTATTTTTAATGTGTTTAACCCACTAATCTCACCATCATAATGCGAGTAATCGATAACAAAGAAGAGAACCGGTTTGAAACCGATATTGATGGACATAAAGCTGTGATAGCATATTCCGTGCAGCCCGGTATTTTATCATTAAATCATACCGAAGTTCCTGATGCGCTATCTGGGCAGGGTGTGGCTAGTGAAATGACAGAAAAGGTTTTGCTACAAATAGAGCTCAGAGGGTTAAAAGTGGTGCCGGTTTGCCCATTTATAAAAAAATATATTGACAAACATCCCGAATGGAAATCTATAATAGCTGAAAAATCCAACAAGAAAAAGCCCTCCCAAGAATAGTTGAGAGGGCTTTTGTTTTTAATATTTAAAAAATTAATCTACAGCGTCTTCTATATCGTCTGCTACGTCTTCTATTTCGTCTCCAACTGTTTTCTTTTCGCGGCAGCTTGTAAAGCTAGTGGCCATTAAACCTGCGGCAAATAAAATTAGAAATACTTTTTTCATATCAGTTTGTTGTTTAAGAATTAATAATTAGTTTTTAATTGGATTATGGTCTGCGGCCGGTTGCCAAACGGTATAAAATACCAATAATTGCCAAGACCAGTAAAATGTGAATTAGACTTCCAACGGCCTCACCGAAACCGAAATAGCCTACGAGCCATCCTATAATAAGGAGTACTACAATTAACCAGATGATGTCACCCATAATAATTAGTTTTTAAAGTTAGTATAATTTAAAACTACAACAAAACCATTCATCTTTCAATTTTTTTAACCCTTGTTTAACGAAAATCGCAAAAAAATATCAAAATTGTTATCAACTGTGTTTTTTGCGTTAATTGAATATATTTGATAAAAAAATCCATCTTATGGAGCATCTCGAGAAATTTGAAACCAACCGAAATACCTGGAATTCCAAAGTTGCTGTACATGCGGAGAGTAATTTTTATAGCCTGAGTAATTTTAGAAAAGGCAAATCCTCGTTAAATAAATATGAGTTGGATGCTTTGGGCGATGTATCAAAGAAAGGTATTTTGCACCTTCAATGCCACTTTGGTCAAGATACGCTGAGCTTTTCAAGAATGGGTGCCAAGTGTACGGGCGTAGATATTTCTGATGAAGGAATCAAATTGGCAAAGCAACTGAACACAGAATTGAAACTTGATGCGAAGTTTGTTTGTTGCAATGTTTTGGACACTTCGAAATATATTTCAGAAAAATTTGATATTGTTTTTACAAGCTACGGAACGATTGGTTGGTTGCCTGATTTAAAACCGTGGGCGCAGATAATTTCGGAACGGTTAAAGCCCGGCGGATTTTTTTATATTGTAGAATTCCATCCCATTGCATGGATGTTTGATTATACCGTTTCACCTCCAGAGATGAAATATGGCTACCAGCAAAAAGAAGCGATTTATGAGGAATACCAAGGTACGTATGCCGATAAAAATTCAAAAATAATAAGTAAGGAATACGGCTGGAACCACAGTTTGGGTGAAGTGATATCTTCGCTTGCCGAAGCTGGTCTTCAAATAGAATATCTAAAAGAATATGATGCTTCTCCTTATGACATATTTCCAGGATTAGTTGAGAATGACAAAGGGATGTTTGAGCTTTCAAACAAAATGTACCCGTTGATTTTTGAGGTTAAAGCTGTTAGAAATTAAAGCGAACAACCCGCCTCAGTTTTTATTTCTTCTTTTGTTGGGTTATAGGCATTGCCTGTTACATTGTAAAAAGGAATACCATTTTCATAACGATAAGGAACAATGTTTAAAAATTCTCGTAAGCTACAATAATCTCTAAGATTCGAATTGTTGACTAAAAATAGAGAAATGGAGTCATTAGGCCAAGCACCGCTACCGTCCAAGCTTAATAACCCATCAAATGATACAAGATTTGGATTATTATTAAAATCAAAAGTTAGAACCCTCTCTAAGCTATCAAGTCCTTCCATATTAGTTATTAGTGGCATGTCTCTTAATTTGAAGTAGTAAATGGTGGTCCAAGATGAAAGGGACGAAAAATTTGTAATTGGTATGTTTTCAAGATATAGGTCACTACCGACAGTAAAATTTGATATGAATGATAAATCAGTTACAGCTAAATTTTTTAAGGTGAGATTGTCTGCAGACTGTATACCTGAAAATAAATTAGCCATATTTGCTGTTGGCGGCATATAGTCGAATTCAATAAACATGTAATTGCTATTTATGTAGAATATCGAAAAATCGCTTATTGGAGTATATCCAAATCTTATTGAGGTGAGGGTGGAGGAAATTTGAAGGTTTGAAATGTTGCTAAGGGAAGCATTTTTATTAATTTCTAATTCCTTCATAGTGGACGAGAATCCAGAGACATCTCCAATATCAGAGAGCTGAGGGTTGTCAATGATTTCTAATTTTCTATGGCTTGTTTCGGGTATTATATTTTGTAATCCATTTAGACTTGTTAAAGATGTATTTTTAATGATAAGATCGTCTCCCAATGACACAAGTGACGATAAATTTGAGATATCAGTTATATCAGAACCTGTTATGGTTAGACTTAAACCTATTTCAGAATAGAAAAAATCATCCACTTCCTGTTGATTGTGAAGAGTGACTGAACCGCCTGTAATTGTGTAGGGTAGCGTTGTAAAACTAAAATGAGCAAAAGTTTCATCACCATTTGTTCCTTTCGCAAATACAGTCCCGTTGTATCCTCTGTTGTCGTCAAGATCAGAAATTGTATAATTTGTATTTTGTAAACCATCTACAATAACTTCATTATTTAAAACCACTTTATAAACAACACTTCCCCATTCTGATGGTAAAGGAGCATTCCAGGAAATTGAGGCTTCGTAGATACCAATTTCATCAATTTCCACAGCCATTTCAAAAATATATGGTTTAGTTGTAAAGCTAAAGTTAGCAGACGATTCCTGCCCATTATCGCCAGCAGCATATACGGTTCCTGTATAAACTTTATTTTCCTCAAGATTTGTAAAAGTATACTCACTGGTTTGTATGCCACTTGCTATTTCTTCATTGTTTAGGACTATTTCATAAGTAACAGAACTCCATTCTGAAGGCAAAGGTTTGTTCCAAGAAATAGTGGCTTCGTGAAGCGTGATATCACTTACGGCTACCTCCATTTCGAAATTGTATGGATTTTCTGGTGTATTGTTTTCATCATCAGAACCACAGCTCATAACAATAAATAAACTTAATAGTGCTAAAACCTTTTTCATAATTATAAATTTTACAAACTACACTCAGCTGGCGACTCAATTTGTGTTTCAGTAGGATTATACGCATTTTCTTGGGTATTAAATTGGGGCCTCATATCTGTGCAACCAGGAGGGTTGAAACAACCAATCTTCATTTCGGTATTTAGCATCCAATTTGTCAAGCCACAATAATTTGTTAAATTATCATTTTCTCTAGCAAAGAAGGAAATTTTATTAGCCCAATCACCCTGTCCTGTGCTGCCTGTTAAGGTTTCGAGGTCGTTTAAATTGGTAAGATTTCTACAGCCAAGTATTTCTAAGTGATACATTTTTTCTATATGGTCAAAACCTGCAAAACCTGTGATATTATTTAAGGCTACTATCTTAAATTTTTGTATTTCTGGGGTGTTTCGAAATGCAGAGAAATCGTTAATTGGAAGACCTATCAGTTCGACATTTTGCATTGGATGATTTCCAAAATCTGGTAAAGTTGAAACATTCCTACGAATATATATGTTTTTTAATTTATCAGTAAATTGAAGAAATGAAAGGTCCGGGAAATTTGGCATATCAGTAAAGTAAAAAGTGTGTGCTTCCTCAATAAAATTTTCTGCCGCTGATATATCTTGTATCATTGGAGATCCTCCAATTGAAAAATAAACTCCGTTTTCGGTTCTTGCTCTCACATTTTCTAAACCATGAAGCGAAGTAACATTTACACTACCAATACTAATGCTGTTTGCCTTTTCTAATATAGACAGACCCGATAAGTCGGTAATTGGGTCATAAGGGTATTGATTGATTATTAAAGCATCAACCTCGGTACAATTAAAATTATCTATCTGATATTGGTAATCTATACGCACGATATTTTGATCTAGGCAATAATCAAAGGCACGTGTTGTAAAGCTAAATTCATCAAAAGTATCTGAATCATTAGCACCGATGGCAAATACACTGCCTGAAAAATCTGTTGATTCCTCTAAATTATTGATAGTAAAACCAGTACCGCTTAACCCATCCACAAGTATCTGGTTGTCAACAACAACGCGATATAGCCAATCAGTTTCCGAATTGGGATGATTCCATTTAAGCACTGCGTGGGAATATTCTACTTCAGTAACCGTTACATTAAAAACTAAATTTGGCTCTGATACAGAATCGTCAGACCCACAGGAAATAAAAAATAAAAATCCAAGTGTAATAAAACTAAATCTCATGTTTATAATTTAATAGAAATACAATATATTCAATTATAACCAAATTATTACAGAAATTGAATTATAATAATGTTTCAATGCGCTGTATCTTTTTTCAAAAGCTCCGGAAACTTCTCCTTAAATCGATTTAACCGCGGGATGGACACATTTTGAATGTACGGATTATCGGGATTGTTACGCTCGTAATTTTGGTGGTAGTTCTCTGCATCCCAAAATTTTTGGAATGGCAAAACTTGTGCGGCAACTTTATCTCCATTTAATTGTTTATTCAGTGCATTAATTTTTTCATCAATAATTTTCTTTTCTTCATCATTCTGATAAAAAATAATAGAGCGGTACGATTTCCCGTGATCAGGGCCTTGACCATTCACTTGGGTTATATTTTGTGAGCCGAAATATACATCAACCAACTGATTAAAACTTACAATTTCAGGATCATAAATTACCTCCACTGCTTCTGCGTGATCTGCATGATTTTGATAAGTTGGGTTTTTCGTTTCGCCGCCACTATAGCCTGAAATGGCTTCCTTAACACCATTTACACTTTCGTAAATGGCCTCAACACACCAAAAACAACCACTTGCAAAATACGCTCTCTTTAGGCCGTTAACAGGTTCGGTTTGAACTGGAACTTGTTCTTTTTGGGCAATAGCCTCAGCCTGCTTATTACTTTCATTGGAAGGTTTGCAAGCGCCCTGAAGCGAGAAAAGAAAAATACTTGCAATGATAAATGTGATTTTTTTCATATTGTTTGATTTTGTGGAATTGGTCTTCAGTAAATAGAAAACCTTGCATTTAAAGTACAAAAAAAGCCCTCACAATATGTGAAGGCTTTGTTATAATTAAGGGTTGTATTTATTTAAGTTTTGCAAACTTAGCTTCCATTTTTTCACGCTCTTCGGCAGCTAAATCTGGATCAACTAAGATTCGTCCACTGTGCTCGTCAGTAATAATTTTTTTTCGACCTGCAATCTCCATTTGCACTTGTGGTGGAATGGTGAAGAAAGAACCTCCCGAAGCACCACGTTCTACAGCAACTACAGCCAAACCGTTTTTCACATTAGTTCGGATACGCTTATAAGCTTTTATAAGACGTGGCTCAATTTGAGTTTCAAAATTTTCAGATTCCTTGATTAGCGTCTGCTCTTCTTTTTCGGTTTCTTTCAAAATTTCGTCAAGCTCGTTCTGTTTGTGCTTTAAATGCTCAGAGCGCTCGTCAAAACGTGCCTTTGTTTCTTCAATTACTTGATTTTTTTGCTCTATTTGCGCACGATATTCTTTAATGTTTTTTTCCGCAAGTTGAATTTCAAGCTCTTGGAATTCAACTTCCTTGCTTAAAGAGTTATATTCACGGTTATTGCGAACGTTGTCCTGTTGCGCAGTATATTTTTTGATAAGTGCTTTAGACTCTTCAATGTTGTTCTTCTTTTCCTTGATTTGGTCTTCAATTACCTCAAGGTCTGCCTTAAGCTTTTCCAAACGGGTGTTCATTCCTGCCACCTCGTCCTCAAGATCTTCCACTTCCAGCGGAAGTTCGCCACGAACGCTTCTTATTTCATCAATTCTGGAATCAATAAGTTGCAGATCATACAGTGCTCTTAACTTCTCTTCAACAGTAACTTCGGTTTTTGTTGCCATAAATTATAAATAGCTAATAGGATTGGTATTTATTTGTGATAAAAGGACTGCAAAATTAGTGATTTTTTTCTTAAGGAAAGAATGTAAAAGGTCTTTTGTGTACTGTTCGCTTTCATAATGGCCAATATCTGCCAAAAGTATTGTGTTTTCAGCCCTAAAGAAGTCGTGGTATTTAAAATCTGCAGAAACAAAAGCATCTGCGCCGGAGTTTTTTGCTGCTTCAATGGCAAAACTTCCGCTTCCGCCAAGCACGGCAACTTTTTTTATTGGTTTATTTAGTAGTGCAGAATGGCGAACGCAATCTGTTTTCATTGTCTTTTTTAGAAATTTTAGAAATTCCTTTTCAACCATCGCTTTTTCAAATTCACCCACCATTCCCATTCCCAAATGTTGGTTTTGGTTTTCAAGGGTGGTGATTTCATAAGCAACTTCCTCATACGGATGTGCTTCAAATAAGGCTTTTAAAATATTGCTTTGTAGATGTTTGCCGAAAGTAATCCCAATCTGTGTTTCTTCCTCAAAATGAGTTTCACCTTTTTTTCCAATTACGGGATTGGAGTCTTCGTTACCCTTAAAACTGCCTTTTCCCTCAATATTGAAACTGCAATTTTCATAATTACCAATATTGCCTGCACCAACTGCAAAAAGGGCGTTTCTAACTTTTTCGGCATCTTTTGAAGGCACAAACGTAATGAGTTTTTTAATGGTTTCGTTTTGTGGCATTAACACCGAACGATTTTTCAACCCAAGCTTTTCACAGATCTTTGCATTTACCCCGTTCCAGGAATTGTCCAGTGCGGTGTGGTTTGAAAATATAGCAATATCGTGTTTTATAGCCTTTTGAACCACCCGTTCCACATAGGTTTTTCCGGTAATTTTTTTCAATCCCGAAAAAATAATGGGGTGAAAGCTAACGATGAGGTTGCATTTTTTTTCAATTGCTTCATCCACTACTTTTTCCAGCGTATCCAGCGTAACTAAAATTCCCGAGACAGTCGCATCACCGTCGCCTATAAGCAGTCCGGTATTGTCAAAGCCCTCGGAATAGGAGAGTGGGGAGAGTTCCTCAAGTAGTGCAATTACTTCTTTTACCTTCATTTTTACATTTTCAGTAAAGATAATAGTTTGCGGAATTTTTAGCGCTTCTATTTTTTATTTTAAAGTAATCATCATTTTCTGTGGAATTAGTACTTTCGTTAAATGAATTTTCTACGGAAGTTATTATTTCCTTTTTCACTGTTGTACGGTGGCATTACTACGCTTCGGAATTTTTTTTACAATAAAAATTTACTGAAAAGCAAAGCTTATAATTTTCCAGTAATATGCGTGGGAAATCTTTCCACGGGAGGAACCGGAAAATCGCCGATGATTGAACTGTTGGTTTCCTTTTTAAGGGACAATCAAAAGCTTGCTATTTTGAGCCGAGGTTATAAACGGAAAACGACGGGTTACCGCGAAGTTTTAACTGAAAGTACTGTGGAAGAAGTAGGCGACGAGCCGCTTCAATTCAAAAAGAAATTTCCCGAAATAACCGTTGCTGTTTGTGAAGATCGCCAAACGGGAATTGAAAAACTACAAAGTAAAACAGATGTAATTTTACTCGACGATGCCTTTCAGCATAGAAAAGTAACCGCTTCGCTGAATATTTTGCTCACTTCCTTTGATGATTTGTATGTGAACGATTGTATGCTTCCCACGGGAAATCTTCGGGAGCCGAAATTTGGGGCAAACCGCGCTGATATAATTGTTGTTACAAAATGTCCCGAAAATATTTCTGACGCTACAATTGAATCCATAAAACGAGAGCTGCGCCCAAAATTACATCAGGAAATTTATTTTTCAAAAATCGGCTATGCTTCAGAAATTAAAAATCCGAAGGAGAAAAAACCGCTATCATCTTTAAAAAACGAAGAATTTCTTTTGGTTACGGGTATTGCAATTCCAAAGCCTTTGATAGATTTTTTACAGAAAGAAAGGTTGAACTTTAAAGAAAAATCATTTCCTGACCATCATAACTTTAGTTCATCTGAGATTGAAGAATTAAAAAAATATCCTTTAATACTTACTACTGAAAAGGATTTTATGCGATTGCAGGCTCTTTCAAAAGTAACGGAAATCTTTTATCTGCCTATTAAGACGGTAATCTTAAATGATGCGGAAAAAAAGTTTAAAGCCAGGATTGAAGAAGCAATAAACGAGAAACTATAATTACTTCACCAAAAAATCATTGCTGCGCAGCACCCTGTTTATCTTTTCAAAGAAATCTTCTGCATTGAAGGGTTTTGGGATAAATTCATTAAAACCGGCTTTGTAAAAATCCTCCAAGTTTTCTTCTATGGTAATGGCGGTCAAAGCTATTATGGGTACTGTCTTATTGAATTCCCGAATTTTTTTGGTAGCTTCAATTCCACTTATTCCCGGCATGTGGATGTCCATCAATATTACATCAAAATTTTCTTCACTCGCATGTTTTATAGCATCTAGGCCGTTATCAACAACGGTGCAGATCATTTTCTTTTTCTCAAGAATCTTTTTGGTGATCATTTGGTTGATTTTGTTGTCCTCAACTATCATAACCGCTTTGTCCTCAAATATGTCGTTCTCTAGTACAACCTCTAGATTTTTAAAATCGGTTGGTTTGCTTTCAGTCTCTGCAATCTCATAACTTATATTGAACCAAAATTTGGAACCCTCTCCTAACTTACTCTCCAAAAATATTTTGCTGCCCATAAGTTCCAACAGGTTTTTTACAATAGAAAGTCCTAGGCCGGTCCCCCCATATTTTCGGTTTATTTGAAGGGAGCCTTGTGAAAAGGATTCAAAAATAGTGTTCTGTTTCTTTTTCGAAATACCATCTCCAGTATCTTCCACCTCAAAATGGACAACTACCTTTTTTGCACTTTTTTCAGCATTTTTAACCCGAACCCAGATATCACCATTCTCAGTAAATTTGATAGAATTGCTAATTAAATTAATGAGGATCTGAGATATTTTCAATGAATCTCCAAGTACATCTTGTGGTAAAGTTGGGTCATATTCATAATGTATATTGTTGTTCTTTACCTCTGCGGATTTTTTTAGTGCGATCAATACCCCATCAATACGTTTCTTTAAGTTAAAAGGAGCTTTCTCAATCTCCACTTTATTGGCTTCTAACTTATTGAGATCAAGTATGTTGTTAATTAAAGAAAGTAGATACTCCCCTGAAAATTTAAGGGAATTCAAGTGTTCTTTTTGTTCCGGTTTGGGGTCTTCTTCAAGGAGGAGGTGCGTCAATCCTGTAACTGTATACATGGGCGTTCGCAGCTCATGTGTAATGGTTGAAAGAAACTGTGCCTTAGCTTGGGAGGCTTTTTCAGCATTTTCCTTTGCCTCCTGCAGCTCGGTGTTTTTATCTTGTAAAAGTTCGTTGGCCTTTGCCCTTAAGTTGTTGTTTTTATAGAGTGAAAGCGTTAAAAGCGATAATATTAATATTAAAGCAATACTGAGCCATCCGGTGAGCTTTCCAAAAAAGAGTGATTTTTCCTGTTTGCTTAGATCATCCTGTTGGCTTGCTATTATTTCGTTCAAGTCGCCAATGGCAGATTCTGCCTGTATGCCACGTTCAATGGCTTTTAGGTGGATTTGCCGTAATGAATCTTTTTGTGTAAGGTAATATTTGAGTTCTTCCTCGGCCTTGTCGTTTCTTTTTTCAGCAATTAATATTTGAGAATTGATTCGATGATTTTCAACAAGAAATTTTGTGAAGCCTTGCGAATATGAAATTTCCGAAATTTTATTCAACAATTTTTTTGCTTCTTCCAGAGGATTGGGATATACTTCGGGATCTACCAATGAAAGAGCATCGGCCAGATAACTGTATGCGTTTACTTCTTGATAAAGCATTCCCTGCTCTTTAAAACTTTGTGCAGCAGGCTTTAAATGTGAAATGGCTTCTTTATAATTGCCCAAGCGAATTTCTAATAGTCCTTTTCCATATAGAACTTTTGCCCGACTTTTTTCATCCTTAAGATCGGTGTATATAGAGTCGGCCATGCGCAAATATTTTTCAGCGCTTTCTATATTTCCTTGGGCTACAAGGATT
Organism: Aequorivita iocasae; assembly: GCF_016757735.1. Taxonomy (NCBI): domain Bacteria; kingdom Pseudomonadati; phylum Bacteroidota; class Flavobacteriia; order Flavobacteriales; family Flavobacteriaceae; genus Aequorivita; species Aequorivita iocasae. Next base: position 259,574 of record NZ_CP068439.1, on the reverse strand, counting down.
AATGCATATAAGTTATAAGCTTTACCCAGCCTGTAAAAATTTTTATAGGTTTCGCCATTATCAATAGCTTTTTGGGTTTCTTCAATGGCTTTGTCAAAATATTCCAGATTATAAAAAAGTTCAGCGATGCTTAATTCTACATCTGGCTTATAGCTTTTATATTTTGGGAGCATTGCCAACTTGTTGGCATCATTTAGATTCTTGACGGCTTCCATGAAATTTTCGGTTTCCACGGCCTTGCTGGCGGAATATTGCAGCTGTTTTATTGCCACAATGGTATCATGGATTTGGATGGGAAAAGATTTAACTGAAACCAGCAAACACAAAACAAGGGGCAAGAAAATCTTGTATTTTAAAATCAGTTGGTGCATCGGTTAGTTTAAAGGGCAATAAATATAGTTATTTCACGGAAATTCTATCAATTAAATCTATAATTCTGGACGAATAGCCAATTTCGTTATCGTACCATCCAATTATTTTTACCATTTTGCCAATTACTGAGGTCATTCCCGCATCAAAAATGCATGAGTGGGTATTGCCTACAATATCTATGGAAACGATGGGGTCTTCAGTATATTGAAGAATTCCTGCAAGTGAATTTTCTGAAGCCTTTTTGAAGGCATTGTTTATTTCTTCAATGGTTACCTCTTTTTTTACGTTTAAGGTTATATCTGTTAATGAGCCATCTGGCACGGGAACGCGGATGCCGCAACCGCCAATGGCATCTGAAAGTTCTGGAAAAATTTTGGTCAATGCTTTTGCAGCTCCAGTTGTTGTGGGAACAATGGATTGGCCGGCAGCCCTAGCTCTTCTTAAATCCCGATGGGGCTGGTCGTGTAAGCTTTGATCTGTTGTGTAGGAGTGTACTGTGGTTATATATGCTTGTTCAATACCGCAAAGCTCATGGATTATTTTAAGCATAGGTGCGGCATTGTTTGTCGTGCAGGAAGCATTTGAAATAATCAAATCATTGGCATTCAGGATGCTGTCATTTACGCCTACTACAACCGTTTTTATGTCATCTTCCAAAGGAGGAACGGAAAGAATCACTTTTTTTGCACCGTTCTTCAAATGGGTTTCTAGCTGTTTTTTGGACTTAAATTTCCCTGTGCATTCAATGACGAAATCTATATCTTTCCACGATAAGGCCTCTAGATTTTTTTCCGAAGTAAATGTTACTTTATGGCCCGCAACATTAATTTCGTTTACCGTATGCGAAATTTCTTCCTTTAAAACCCCGTGGATACTGTCATACTTTAATAGATGACTCAAGGTTTTCGTGTCGGCCAGATCATTTACCGAAACAACCTCAATGGAAGGGTGGTTCAGTAATAATCTAAAAAGATTGCGGCCAATGCGGCCAAAACCATTAATGCCAACAGTTGTTTTCTTTTCCATTTTAAGAAATTGGTAATTTATTAAGTAAGATGTTTTTGCGCTTTATACGAGGAACGCACCAAAGCACCGCTTTCCACGTGTCGGAAACCCATTTCCAAGCCAATGCTCTCATATTTTTTAAATTGCTCTGGTGTTATAAATTCTTTGACCGGAAGGTGTTTTTTTGAAGGTTGCAAATATTGACCAATAGTTAAAATATCCAATCCTACATTTTTCAAATCCTCCATGGTTTGTAAAACTTCGTCTTCCTTTTCACCCAAACCTAGCATGATGCCACTTTTGGTTCGCGGCATTCCGGATTGTTTCAAATAATTTAAAACTTCAAGGCTTCGTTCGTATTTTGCTTGAATTCTTACTTCTCGTGTCAATCGTTTTACGGTTTCCATATTGTGGCTCACCACTTCAGGTTGCACGGCAATTATTCTGTCTATATTTCGCGTGTTGCCCTGAAAATCGGGTATTAAGGTTTCCAGGGTTGTTTCTGGATTCATCCTGCGTATTGCCTTAACGGTTTCTGCCCAAATAATGGATCCCATATCTTTTAAATCGTCACGGTCTACGGAAGTTACAACAGCATGGTTGATATTCATGATTTTTATAGAGCGCGCCACTTTTTCGGGCTCGTCCCAATCTACAGTTTCAGGGCGGCCTGTTTTTACGCCGCAAAAACCGCAAGAACGGGTACAAATGTTTCCCAAAATCATGAAGGTGGCTGTGCCTTCGCCCCAGCATTCGCCCATATTCGGGCAACTGCCGGAGGTGCAGATTGTATTAAGTTTGTACTTATCTACCAAGCCGCGCAATTCGGTATATTTTTTTCCGGTGGGAAGCTTAACGCGCAACCATTTTGGTTTTGGCGCTGGTTTTTGAATTTCCAAAGTTTCTGTGCTCATAAGGGAAACAAAAGTACGAAAAAAAGCACCCTGACCCCCAAAAGGAAAACTCCATTTTTTTCTTGTAATTTGGAATTTGAGTTTCGTTACAAATTTTCTCTTTAGTCTTTTTTGGTAATAATTTCAGCCAAAAGTTTTCTTGCGCGCAGCAAGCGAACCTTAACATTGTTAAGTGGCTCTTCCAACGTTTCGGAAATATCATTATAGCTCATTTCCTGAAAATACCGAAGATTGATTACCTCTTGGTAATGTGGTTTTAGCTGTTTTATGTAGCGCAGCAACTCATCCAGGTTTTGTTCCCGTATTAATTTATCCTCGGGAGTGGGTGAGTGGTCTGCTATTTTTTGTATCTGCTCGTTTGAGGTATCAGTGGTGTTTGAATAAATGGAGGCGTTTTTTTTACGCGTTTTGTCTATTTGGATGTTTTTTGAAATTGTAATTAGCCATGTTGAAAAGGTATATTTTTCGTCAAAAGTTTCAATTTTGTCAAAAGCCTTCGCAAAGGTTTCAATAGTAATATCTTCTGCTTCGTGCTCGTTCCGCACTCTTTTCATTTGGAAACCAAACACTTCATTCCAATAATAATCCAGCAAAAATTTGAAAGCGCCCTGCTTTCCTTTTTTTGCTCTTTCAATATGAAGTGTTATTTCTTCCGAAGTTATTTCCATTGTGCGTTTTTTTCGCCGCTGTTGGAAATAAAGATACTTATTTGCGTGAAGACTAAAAACAATTCGTAAAAAGGAATGAGCAAAACGAGATCCTGCTCTTTTAGTTTTTTGGCCGCAGTGCCAATTATAATATATTGTAGAAGGAGCCTAATAAAAATTATTGCCAATGCGAAATACCAAAATTCGGTGAACAAGTTAGCGATGCCAAGCAACCAGAAAAAAAGATTGCCTAGATAATAAGCTCCTAAAAGCAGACGATGCTTTGGCTTATAAAGCTTGGCCGTGGAATAATGTCTCTTTTTTTGGATAATCCATTTCTTCTTTTTCTGCTTCGGAAGTGAATATGTAAAGGCTTTTGGTTCTATGCAAAGAGCCACATTTTTTGAGGTTGCGGCTTCATTCACAAATAGGTCGTCATCACCCGAGGGGATTTTGATGTGGCTCATAAAACCATTGTTTTCATAATAAAGATTACTGGTATAGGCCAGATTGCGCCCCACGCCCATGTATGGGGTTCCCGCTTCGGCATACGAAAAATATTGAACAGCAGTCATCAATGTTTCAAAACGGATTATCTTATTTAATAATCCGGGCTGTTTTTCATAAGCGCCGTAGCCCAAAATCAATTGTTTCTCTTCTGAAAATTTTGAAGCCATCGTTGCCAGCCATGCCCTTGAGACTGGGTAGCAATCGGCATCGGTAAAAATGAGGCGTGTGTTTTTTGAACGTTTTATTCCTAAGGTAAGTGCGTACTTTTTATTGGCCCAAAAAGCTTCGTTGTTTTTTACGTTTACGATCTGAATTCTAGGGTCGTTTTCGGCGAAAGCTTCCATAACGTCCAGTGTTTCATCTACGGACGCATCATTTATAAGAATAATCTCAAAATTTGGATATTCCTGTTCTTGCCAAAGCGGAATGTGTTTTTTTAAGTTTTCAGCTTCATTTTTGGCACATACTATTACGGAAACGGAATGTTTTTCTGAAGTGTTTTTTTTAGAAGGTTTTAAAAATGAAAATTTTGAAAAGAGCAGGTAATATGCACAGTTAATCAACGCAATTGCGCCGAAAACGTAAAGTAGCACCATAGGGATTTACGATTTTTTGATTAACAATTTAAGATTGAAGAATTAAAGAGAAGGACTTTATTTGGAATTTGATGTTTCCAGTTTGTGGCTTTCTTCTACGCAGCTGTCAAACTGGTCCGGAGTTTTTCCGCAAAAACCACAAGCTTCACCTTCTTTATTCAAAAATGGACTTTGGCTTGCACAGGTTCCGGCAAATTTTCCATCTTTTTTTGCCCAGATTTTTATGGCGATGCCCGCAACGCCAAGCAGTAATAATGCTAAAGTGATAAGTAAAAGTTTCATCCTCGTAAATTAGGCTACAAAAATACAATCTTTCTTTTTGTTGTGCTTGTATTTTAAGTATTTTTAGCCTCACTTATAAATAATTTAACGATGCAAAAACCATTTACTTTTTTAGCTTTAATGATGATTTTCTGTTTGATGGTTTCATGTAAAAATGAAACACAGAATGGTGAAGAGAAAAATAACACCACTGAAATTGCAGAAAAACCAATAGTGAAAAGAGCTGAAAAAAAGGATTTGACTCCAGAGGATATTGAAATGCTAAACAGCCTTATGGCACGAATCATTGTTGAGCCTGAGCTTAAAAAATTTGCCAGTTATACTGTGAGTGCTGGTTTAACAGATTTACTTTCTAACAATGCAGGGCCTTTTACCGTTTTTGCACCGTCAAATGCAGCTTTGGAATCTTTAACTGTAGAAAAAAGAAAATTCTATTCAAGCCCAGACAATAAAGCAAAGCTTGAGGAATTTTTGAAATCTTATATAGTTGAAGGTAATTTGGAGAAGGAAACATTGCTCCAAACCATCAATAAGAATGGAAAAGCAAATTTAAAGACGCTGGAAGGCAGTACGCTCGTGGCATCCAAAGTTGGCGAAGATATTAGTATTACCGATGATAAAGGTGTGAAGGTTCAAGTTATAAAAGGGAGTATTGCAAGCTCAAATGGAGCGGTTTATGTTGTGAATGGTCTGCTGCACTTAAACTAAAAGACATTTACTTCTGCTTCAATAAATATTCCAGTCAATTCCTTAACTTTTTTTTGAATGTCCATCGCAAGTTGCCAAATTTCTTTTCCGCTTGCTTTTCCGTAATTCACTAAAACCAGGGCTTGGTTTTTGTGCACGCCCGCATCGCCAAATCGCTGGCCCTTAAACCCTGCTTTTTCAATCAGCCAGCCAGCGGGTATCTTAAATGCTGTAGGCGAAACCTCATAGAATGGCGCTTCCGGAAAATTTCTTCGGAACTCTTGAAACGTTTCCGAATCTACAACCGGATTTTTAAAGAAACTACCGCTGTTGCCCAACACTTTTGGGTCTGGAAGTTTCGATTGGCGAATAGTGATAACCGCTTCAGAAATGTCCTTAATTGTGGGTGTCTCAATGTTTTTTTCAGATAATACCTTCTTAATATCGCCGTAGGAAACACTGGTTTTATGGTCTCTCTTTGTCAACCGAAAGGTAACGCTGGTAATGATGTAGTTCCCCTTTGCCTCATTTTTGAAAATTGAATTTCGGTATTCAAAAGCGCATTCATCTTTTGTAAATTCTCGTTCTTTTAAAGTTTGAATTTCAACCGTATTGCAGCTTACAAACGTATCCTTCAGTTCCACGCCATAAGCACCAATGTTTTGGATGGGGGCCGTGCCAACGTTTCCGGGAATTAAGGAAAGGTTTTCTAAACCTCCAAAACCCTTTTCGATACAATATTTAACAAACTCGTGCCAGTTTTCGCCGGCCATTGCTTTTACAAAAACTTCAGCTTCGGTCTCTTTCAGAATTTCAATTCCTTTTAGATTTATGTGAAGAACAAAAGCGTCCAGATTGCCTGTAAGAAGCATATTACTGCCACCTCCCAGAATAAAAAGTTCCTCGGAAGGTTTTTGTGAAAGTGCCTGTTTCAGTTCAGTTATAGTTTTAACCGAAACAAAATAACGGGCGTTGCAGGCTATGCCAAAGGTATTGAGGTTTTTAAGCGATTTGTTTTCTTCAACGCGCATCAATCCTTATATTTTTGAAGCGCAAGTTTTAAGATTTCTACTGCGCGAATAAGGCTTTCCTTTTTTAAAACATAGGCAATGCGCACTTGGTTCAAACCAACGCCAGCGCTGGAATAGAATCCGGCTGCGGGCGCAACCATAATCGTTTCGCCATTATCATCAAACTCTTCTAAAAGCCATTGCGCGAAGGCATCACTATTTTTAACAGGAAGCTGAACAATACAGTAAAAGGCGCCTTTTGGTTCGCCCACCTGCACACCGGGAATGTCTTTAAGTGCCGCTACCAAAGTATTTCTTCTATCCTGATATTCGGTAATCACCTCGTCAAAATAACTTTGGGGCGTCTGCAGCGCAGCTTCGCTTGCAATCTGTGCAAACGTTGGAGGGCTCAAACGTGCTTGGGCAAACTTTAAAGCGGTGGCGATAACCTGTTTGTTTTTTGAAACCAAGCAACCAATGCGCGCGCCACACATGCTATACCTTTTTGAGACCGAATCGATAATAATTCCGTTTTCTGCCAGACTTGGTTCTTCAAGGATGGAAAAATGTTTATAGCCGTCATAGGTGAATTCACGGTACACTTCATCGGCCACCAAGAATAAATCGTGCTTCTTTACAATTTGGGCCAAGGTCTGTATTTCTTCTTTTGAATAAAGATATCCGGTAGGGTTGCCAGGGTTACAGATAAGAATAGCTTTGGTTTTTTGGGTAATAAGTTTTTCAAATTCTGAAATTGGAGGTAAGGCGAAGTTGTCTTCGATTTTTGAAATAACGGGAACAATCTTAACGCCGGAAGCCGTTGCAAAACCATTGTAATTAGCGTAAAAAGGTTCGGGAATAATAATTTCATCATCGGCATCGGCAATGGTTCCCATTGCAAACAGGAGTGCTTCGCTTCCGCCCGTTGTGACGATAATATCGTTAGCTTCAACTGGAATATTATTATTCTTATAATAATTGGCAATTTTTTCACGGTATTCCTGCGAACCTTCAGAACGGGTATAGGCAAGAATCTCCAAATGGTGGTGCGCCACGGCATCCATAGCAATCTCTGGCGATTTTATATCGGGCTGGCCTATGTTAAGGTGATAAACGGTTTTATTTGCTTTATAGGCTTTTTCGGCGTAGGGAACCAGTTTTCGGATGGGTGATTCCGGCATATGCTTTCCCTTGTTTGAAACTGAAGGCATAGTAAATTTGTTTATGGCAAAGTTGCAAAATATATTTTATAAAACCACTCTGCCCGAAACAACATTCGCCTTTTTTTTATATCTTCAAATGTTTACAAATAAATTATTAAAATTTTGCAAAAAGTCTTTGTTTTTTTTATCTGTTGTTGTTTTTCTGCTGCCTTGGTGGCACAGACAGGCTTTTTTCTTCAGTCAAATAAAAAAAGGGATAAAATTCCTTTCAAGCTTGTAAACAATCTCCCTATTGTCCAAATTGAAATCAACGGTACCCCGCTTTCCTTTATTCTGGATACAGGGGTAAAATCTACTATCCTTTTCAGCCTGGAGGAGGCTGACAGTTTACAACTCCGCAATACTACACCGGTTTTTTTACAAGGCTTGGGGTCGGGTGGCGCCGTTCAGGCTTTAAGGAGTTTGAACAATAAATTAAGATTGGGCAATGTTATCGATAACGACCATGATTTATATATAATTTTTGACAGCACGCTTAATTTTTCACCAAGAATGGGTATTCCCGTTCATGGAATTTTGGGGAATGAATTTTTTCAGAATTTTATCGTCAAGATTAATTACACAGCGGAAGTTATAACTGTCTATAATTCTAAAAAACACAAGCTAAAACCCTGTAAAAAGTGTGAGGACTTGCCATTGAACTTTGTAAGTGGTAAACCCTATGTTACATTGCAGGTTGAATCTGAAGCCTCTAAGGAAAAGGAAGAAGTAACACTTTTGGTAGATTCTGGATCCAGCGATGTTATGTGGCTTTTTGATAATGATGGTTTCATAAAGGAGTTGCCAACAAAAAATTATTATCAAGATTTTTTGGGACTGGGTCTTAGTGGAAATATCTATGGAAAGCGCACAAGAATACCTGGTCTTTTAATAGGAAGTTTTTATCTAAGTAATGTGAATACATCCTTTCCGGAAGAAGATGCCATTCTTAGGGCCCGCTACTATGAAGAACGTGATGGCAGCGTAGGTGGAGGTTTCTTAAGCAGGTTTACCGTAACATTTGATTATGGCAAGAAATTGGTACGCTTTAAGAAAAATCATACGTTCAAGGATCCTTTTAACTATAATATGAGTGGCCTTACACTGGAGCATGAAGGGATGGAACTCGTAAAAGAAGAAAGACAGGCTGTGGTAAATTCAAACAGGGGAAATACAAACGAAAGTTTAACCATGAACAGTATCTCCATTACTACAGAAGTGCATTTATCTTTAGTGCCAAAATATGTAGTTGCAGATGTACGTGAGGGCTCCCCGGCAGCTTTAGCCGGAGTTATAAAAGGTGATGAAATCATTACCATAAACGGTAAGCCCTGCTATCAATATAAATTATACGAATTGATAGAAATGTTTTCGTCTGATGAAGGCAGGAAAATATCCCTCGAAGTTAAAAGAGGAGGATATATTAATAAAATAAAATTCTATTTAAGAAGTGTGTTCTAAAAAAAAATCTGGTTGTAGCATCAATGCTTCAACCAGATTTTTTTAAATAGTAAAGTTTATTTAGCTTTTTTCCAACACACTGCTGGAGTCGCTCATAACCTCACCTTTTATTTTTAAAGCCACCATTGGTTCGCTGGCATTTGAATAAACGGTAACAGTTTTTCTGATTGGTCCAACACGGTTTGTGTCATACTTAACTTGGATAGTGCTACTTGCTCCAGGAGCAATAGGGCCATCTGGTTTTTTCGGGACAGTACAACCGCAACTGGATTTTACATCGCTAATAATAAGTGGGGCATCGCCAGTATTGGTGAACTCAAAAACACGAACGCCGTCACTGCCTTTTGCAATGGTGCCGTAGTCAACGGTGTCTTCCTTGAAACTGATTTTTGCTTGTTGCGCTTGCGCTGCAAAGCCAATTAAGGCAACAAGAGCTATAAGAGCTAATTTTTTCATGATTTTGTTTTTTTAATGTATGCTAAAGTATAGAACTTTTAATCAACCTGCAAAATAACTTATTCACTTTTATTATCCTACGGATATAATTACTTTTGCAACTCATTACTCAAATATCAGACCAAAGTATGGCTTTAGAAGCAAAATATAATGCAAAACAGATTGAAAACAAGTGGTATAGCTACTGGTTAGAGAATAAATATTTCCATTCTGAAGTAGATGACAGGACGCCATACACCATCGTTATTCCGCCGCCAAACGTTACGGGAGTTTTGCACATGGGCCATATGCTCAACAATACTTTGCAGGATGTTTTGATCCGCCGTGCGCGCCTACAGGGGTTCAACGCTTGTTGGGTACCGGGTACAGACCACGCTTCTATTGCTACCGAGGCGAAAGTGGTGGCAAAATTAAAAGCTGAAGGCATTGATAAAGCAACACTTTCCCGCGAAGAATTTTTGGAGCATGCTTGGGAATGGACCCACAAACACGGTGGAATAATTTTGGAACAGTTGAAGAAATTGGGTGCATCCTGCGATTGGGAGCGAACCAAGTTCACTATGGATGAAGATATGTCAGCCTCCGTAATAAAAGTATTTGTGGATTTGTACAGAAAAGGAAACATTTACCGCGGCTACAGAATGGTAAATTGGGATCCACAGGCAAAGACCACGCTTTCGGACGAAGAGGTTATTTACGAAGAAAAACAAGGCAATTTATATTACCTAAATTATAAAATTGAAGGTAGCAACGACACTTTGACCATTGCTACAACGCGCCCCGAAACCATTTTGGGTGATACAGCAATCTGTATCAATCCAAATGATGAACGTTTTGCACACCTTCGCGGAAAAAAGGCAGTCGTTCCTGTTTGTAATCGTGTGATTCCGATTATAGAAGATGAATATGTAGATGTGGAATTCGGTACGGGTTGTTTAAAAGTAACTCCCGCCCACGACGAAAATGATAAAATGCTTGGAGACAAGCACAATCTTGAAATAGTAGATATTCTGAATGATGACGGAACCTTGAATAGCTTCGGCTTGCATTACGAAGGAAAGGATCGTTTTTTGGTGCGGAAGGAAATTGTAAAAGAACTGGAAGCAATGGGCGTAGTTGCAAAGATTGAAACCCATATGCACAAAGTTGGTACAAGCGAGCGTACGGGCGCCGTAATCGAGCCTAAACTGAGCGACCAATGGTTCCTAAAAATGAAAGAGCTTGCACAACCTGCGCTAGATGCCGTGCTGCAAAAAGAGGTTAACCTCGTTCCCGAAAAGTTCATAAATACCTATCGCCACTGGATGGAAAACGTTCGCGACTGGAACATATCCCGACAACTTTGGTGGGGGCAGCAAATTCCCGCATATTTTTATGGCGATGGCAAAGAGGATTTCGTAGTTGCCGAAACTATTGAAGAAGCGGTAAAACTTGCAAAAGAAAAAACCAACAACAAGCAACTAACAGCGGAAAACCTAACCCAAGACCCCGATGCGCTAGACACTTGGTTCTCTTCCTGGCTGTGGCCTATCAACGTTTTTAACGGAATCTTGGAGCCCGACAACAAAGAAATAAATTACTATTACCCAACAAATGATCTTGTTACAGCACCTGAAATTCTTTTCTTCTGGGTAGCCCGAATGATTATTGCCGGTTATGAATACAGAAACAAAAAACCTTTCACAAATGTGTATCTAACGGGTATTGTTCGCGACAAGCAGCGAAGAAAGATGAGCAAATCGTTGGGAAACTCACCAGATCCAATAGATTTAATGGATACCTACGGTGCCGACGGCGTGCGCGTGGGAATGCTCTTAAGCTCACCGGCAGGAAACGATTTAATGTTTGATGAAGATCTTTGCAAACAGGGGAGTGCCTTCGTAAACAAAATCTGGAACGCCTATCGGTTGATTGATGGGTGGGAAGTTGATTTGGAAAAGGAACAATCACAAAGCGACATCATTGCCCTACAGTGGTACCAAAGCAAATTTCAGAAAACGCTTGCCGAAATTGAAGACCATTACAGAAAATACCGAATCAGTGATGCTTTGATGGCGACCTATAAATTGGTTTGGGACGATTTCTGTTCGTGGCTATTAGAAATGATAAAACCACCTTTCGGGGAAAAAATTTCAGAAAAAACCTATTTGGAAGTAATATCCGTTTTGGAAGATAATTTGAAAATATTGCACCCCTTCGTGCCTTTCATTTCAGAAGAAATCTGGCAGCACATCACCCAGCGCGACATTTTCGAAGCCTTAATCATTGCCCAGTGGCCAAAACAGCAAGCCTTTGACGAAAAAATAATTAAAGACTTCGAGTTTGCTACTGAAGTAATCTCTGGAATTCGTACCATTCGCAAGGAGAAGAACATTTCCTTTAAGGATGCCATCACACTTTCCGTACTCAATAAAGACAATGCGTCAAAGAGATTTGATGCCGTAATTGCAAAGCTGGGGAACATTTCCGAATTGAATTACATTTCAGAAAAACTGGAAGGCGCACTCACGTTCCGTGCAAAAAGTAACGAATATTTCATACCAATTGCAGGTGCTATAAACGTTGAGGAAGAAATTGCCAAGCTTTCGGAAGAATTAAAATATACCGAAGGTTTCCTGAAAAGTGTACAAGGCAAATTGAAAAACGAACGTTTTATAAGCGGCGCGCCCGAACAGGTTGTTGCTCTTGAGAAACAGAAAGAAGCCGATGCCCTTGCAAAGATTGAAACCCTAAAAGCCAGTTTGGCCGGATTAAAATAGATTTTTTGTTAGATTTTACAATTGCAATTTTAAAGATTGTATTAAAAGGCGTTAAATTTTCTTAATTTCTTCTAAAGCAAGGTTAATTTTCCACTTTTCAAAGCTATTTGCCCGTACCTTGTTGCAAAACAATACCATTATGGACCAAGCAAAGTATGAACAAATGGAGGGGATGCTTCACAAATTGGAAGACATCAAGAATAGCCAAAAGAGTATTATCGATAAAATCAACCATGTAATTACAGATCTTTTTCAGCATCCCGATAAAGACCTTGAAAAGGCAATGGAGGGCGCGCATGAGCGGGCGTCAGAAAATGTTGACAAAATCCGTGAAGCTATTGAGGAGTACGAAATAAAATTCAACAAGGCACAACAGGCCTGATTATTTTCTGTACAAAAAGTATTGATTAACGGCCTCAATATAAAGTTGTTTGGCCTCATCTTCAGTTAAGCCCCGTGTTTGGAAAAGCGCATTGGTTTTAAATGCAGAAATGTGTGGTTTTCCTCCAGTAGGAATATCGGCATCGTTCGTGGCGCGTTTATAGTACGCATACAGGCGCAATAGCACATCTGCCGGAAAGGGCTCGGTGTGTTCATTTATGCACTTCACGGCATTCTTAAAAGCTATGTCAAGCTCTTCTGAGGTCATTATTTCTCTGCAATTATAGAGATTCCACCTTTTACTTTTTGGTTAAGGGTTACCTTAATCTTTGCATCAAGTGGAAGAAATATATCTACGCGTGATCCGAATTTTATAAACCCACTATCGGTAGCTTGCGCTACTTCTTGGCCCGCTTCGGCATAATTCACGATGCGTTTTGCCATGGCGCCAGCAATTTGTCTAAACAGTACATCTCCAAATGTCTCGTTGTTTACCACAACAGTAGTACGTTCGTTTTCTTCAGAAGATTTAGGATGCCAAGCCACTAAAAATTTCCCTGGATGATATTTGCTGTAAACCACTTTTCCACCTACAGGATAACGTGTAACGTGTACATTTATAGGGCTCATAAAAACTGAAACCTGTAATCGCTTATCGTTGAAATATTCCTTTTCAAAAACTTCCTCAATAACCACCACTTTTCCGTCTACAGAAGAAAGCACACGTTCAGGATGAACCAGAAAATTCCGTTTAGGATTTCTAAAAAACTGTAAAACCAAGAGCAAAAGAATAATCAGTGCAATGATAATTCCACCGCGAATGGTGGGGTTTTCAACAAAAACATTTGCCAAAAGACTAAGGCCGATAACAACTACCAGCGCTGTAAATATAATTTTGAAACCTTCTTTATGAAACATTGTCAACAATTAATAAAAACGCATAAACAAAAGGACTTGCGTAAATGATGCTGTCCAGTCTATCATATAATCCGCCATGCCCTGGCATGATAATGCCGCTATCTTTAACACCTGCCTGCCTTTTAAACTTTGATTGAATTAAATCACCAATGGTGCCAAACACAGAAACTATTATTGCCATAACTATCCAAATCCACAGTGGGTACTTTTCAGCCTCTAGCGGGCTATAGTTTTCCAACACTTTAAAGATAATAAATCCTGCCAAAAGAGCGCCCAGCAAACCACCCACAAAGCCTTCAATAGTTTTTTTAGGGGAAACACGCTCTAATAGTTTATGTTTCCCTAAATTTTTGCCTATTAAGTATGCAAAGGTATCGTTGCTCCAAACCAATATGAAAACCGCTACAATTATTTCTGGCATAAACTTGCCATCAATATTCATTATAGGAATCAGGGTAAGAAACACAAATCCACTGATTATATAAAATATTACGGTAATATATTTCTTCTTTTCAAACATTGGGATTTTGCTGGTCCACAGTACATCCTTTAAAAGATAAAGGTTCACAAAACCACTTAATATCAAAAAGAGATACACTGCATTGTCGGCAAATACATTATAACTCAGAAAGTAAAAAGCTGCGGCAAGTAGAAAATAGGCTAGATAGCTGGTGAGGCGCACCAACTTTAAGTATTCACTTAAGGTAATGACTGCCAATACGAAGAAAAGCCCCATAAACCATTCGCGCGAAGTAAACATTGCAAAAATGATGATCGAAATGTATAATACGCCCGAGAGGGTCCGTACGAGAATTTCCTTCATATTATAAGTCTTCCAGTAGCAACAAATATAGGTTTTTTGTGCTACTTCCATAACTCATAAAATTCTTTTCTTTTTCGGTTTCAAAGTCTTGAATAGTAGTAATGTTACTCGGAATGTAATTTGAACTTTGGTTTTTTATAATTCGCAACCCCTCGCTAATGGTGTCAACAATTTGGCTGGTAGTGGCAAAAATAACAACATTGAAAGGGAGCTCTTTTAGTTTCTTTTCTTTGATTTGATTGGAGGATAGCAGTATGGAACCGTTAGTGGCTATAAGCGATTCGCAGTTGGAAAGAAAAAATTTTGAATCTGTTTTTTTAACAAAATTGAGATTAAAACCATCAAATTTTTGGCACAGCTGTTCGTTTATACAAAACACATCCTGCTCGTACCAATCGTTTTCCAACATTATATTGTCAAAAGCTTCGGTTACCTCTTCCCAGTTTTCACAATAAATAAATTTTCCGCCATTGTTCTTGAAATTATAGGTGAATTTTTCGTCAATGGGAAGTTTCTGTTCTGGGTAATAACTGCTGTGCTCGGCTTTTTCGGCCCTTTTGGCCTTCTCTGCCGATTTTTTATAATTAGGGTTTAAAAGTCTTTTGAATAGACTCATTAATAATCAATTGAGGAGTTCATATATATACGTTAAACTTCAAATATATAAAATCTATACTGAAGTATTGTTACGTGCAAAACAAAGTTTAAATACTATGCCAAAAATGGCAACATTAGCTTGTTGCCACTCTTGGTGCTTCTTCTGGCTTTTCGAACGGACGATCGCCAAATATTTTTTGAAGATTGTCCTTAAATATCACTTCTTTTTCAAGAAGTACGTTTGCCAGTTCGGTCAACTTGTCTTTGTTTTCTTCCAAAAGTTTTACGGCGCGTTGGTACTGACTTTCAATAAGTGCTGAAATTTCCTTATCGATCAGTTCAGCAGTTTTCTCACTATATGGTTTAGAGAAGTTATATTCAGACTGGCCACTGCTGTCGTAATAGGTAAGATTTCCTATTTTATCATTCAAACCATAAATGGTTACCATTGCACGGGCCTGTTTTGTAACCTTTTCAAGATCACTTAGCGCACCAGTTGAAATTCTATTAAAAATCACTTTTTCTGCTGCCCGGCCTCCCAGTGCTGCGCACATTTCGTCCAGCATTTGTTCTGGGTGTATAATTAACCTTTCTTCGGGCAGATACCAAGCAGCTCCTAAGGATTGTCCACGCGGAACAATGGTTACTTTAACCAAAGGCGCCGCGTGCTCGAGCATCCAGCTTACGGTGGCGTGGCCAGCTTCGTGAAATGCAATGGCGCGCTTTTCGTCCATAGTCATTATTTTGTTTTTCTTTTCCAGTCCACCCACAATTCTATCTACGGCGTCCAGAAAATCCTGTTTGCCAACAGATTTTTTACCGTTTCGGGCAGCAATAAGAGCTGCTTCGTTACAAACGTTTGCAATGTCAGCTCCAGAAAACCCAGGGGTTTGTTTCGACAGAAAATCGGTATCTAAGTTTTCATCTTTTTTGATGGGGCGTAAATGCACTTCAAATATTTCCTTACGTTCGCGCACATCTGGAAGGTCTACATAAATTTGTCTGTCAAAACGACCCGCTCGCATCAATGCTTTGTCCAGAACATCTGCACGGTTTGTTGCGGCAAGTACAATAACATTTGTATTGGTGCCGAAACCATCCATTTCGGTAAGCAGCTGGTTCAATGTATTCTCCCGCTCATCGTTGCTTCCGGAAAAGTTGTTCTTGCCACGGGCACGGCCAATGGCGTCAATTTCGTCAATAAAAATAATTGCTGGAGATTTGTCTTTTGCCTGTTTGAAAAGATCACGCACACGGGATGCACCCACACCCACAAACATTTCAACAAAATCTGAGCCTGAAAGTGAAAAGAATGGCACTTTTGCTTCGCCGGCAACGGCTTTTGCCAAAAGAGTTTTACCTGTCCCGGGAGGGCCTACCAATAAAGCTCCTTTTGGAATTTTACCTCCCAATGAAGTGTACTTGTCTGGGTTTTTAAGAAAATCTACAATTTCCTGAACTTCCTCTTTGGCGCCTTCCAGTCCGGCAACATCCTTGAAAGAAGTTTTCACATCGGTTTTTTCATCAAAAAGTTTTGCCTTTGATTTTCCAATGTTAAACAGTTGCCCGCCGGCACCGCCACCTGCGCCACTGGACATTCTACGCATAATGAAAATCCAAATAGCGATAATAATAACAAATGGTAAAATGCCCATCAGAATATCGCCCCAGACGTTATTGTCTGTTTCGAAATTTAAGGATGTGGACAGATTGTTTTCCGCTTTTATCTTTTGGAAATCATTTTGAAATAGTTGGAGATCACCAAATTCAAATTGATAATCGGGATCATTTGGACCCGGGGCTAAAAAAGAAGGCGTATTGCCTTTTTTGGAATGAACTTCTTTTTCTTTTGCGGCGTCGGTAAGATAAACTTGTGCAATTTTTTTATTGATGACATCTACTTTTTCTACATCACCATTTTTCAAAAATTCCTCAAACTTTGCCTGATTGGTTTTTTCAGGCTGAGACCAACTGCCTCCACCGAATATTTGAATTGCAAAGAACAGCATTATTATTGCCGCGTAAATCCAATAATAAGTGGGTTTGGGTCTTTTTGAATCGTTCTTTTTATTTTTATTTTCTTCAGCCATATGGCAATTTTCTTTTTAGTGTGTTGTTTCTATTTTAACAGATTTTGCATCGCCCCAAAGACCTTCAATATCATAAAATTCACGAATATGCTTTTGGAAAACGTGTACTACAACGTGAACGTAATCCATAAGTATCCACTCTGCGTTGTCGCTGCCTTCAACGTGCCATGGTTTTTCCTTAAGTGCTTTGCTTACTGATTTTTGAACGGAGTTTACAATGGCGTTAACCTGAGTGTTGGATGTACCATTGCAAATTATAAAATAGTCACAAACGGTGTTTTCTATTTCCCTTAGGTCAAGAATTTCTATATCGTTTCCTTTTACTTCTTCAATCCCTCGTATAATTTGGGTAATAAGTTGATCTGTTCCTGCTTGTTTTTTCTGCATTAATTATTTTTCTTTTCTTTTTCGCAAAGTTATTACTTTTTTGTTTCTTGAAGCGCCATAAAAGCGAATACTAAACATAATTATTGTTTTGAAGATAATCAAACTTAATGCCATCGATTCCACCAATTCTTACTTAAAGCAATTGGCAAAAGCAACATGCTTGCAAGACGAAACGGTTGTGCTTACAAACCGTCAAATTTCTGGGCGTGGACAAATGGGCAATGTATGGCTATCAAGAGAAGGGCAAAGCCTTACATTCAGTATGTTCAAGGCTTTTGGCAGGCTGCAGATAGAGCGGCAATTTATGATTTCTATGGCAGTTTCTTTGGCTATTGTGAAAGCGCTTAAAAGTTTGAATGTTCCAAATATTTCAATAAAATGGCCGAACGACATATTGTCAGCCAATAAAAAAATTGGGGGGATTTTAATTGAAAACGTACTGGAAGGCAACTATGTAAACCAGTCAATAATAGGAATTGGGCTCAATGTAAATGAAACTGACTTCCTGAAGCTACCGCAAGCAAGTTCACTAAAGCTTGAAACGGGCAAAACTTTTTTTTTGGAGGAAGTATTTCAAAGTATTGTAATTTCAGTTTTTCAAAATTTAAAAGACCTGACACAAAAGAATTTTGAAGATATAAAACTGAAGTATGAAAATGAATTATTTCAAAAAGAGAAAGTTTCGGTTTTTGAAGCACCCGATGGTTTACGATTCAACGGAATAATAAAAGGCATTTCGGAAATTGGCGAGCTTTTGGTTGAAACCGAAAACCAAGCATTGCGAAAATTTCAACTTAAAGAGGTTAAATTAATTTACTAAACCTGTTCTAAATTAGAAGCTAGGGTGTCAATAAATTTGGAGATAGGCCCTTTTACCATCATCGCCATCATCGCGTTGAATTCACCTTCAAAAAGAAGCTCCACTGTTGATGAATTTTCGGAAACCTCTTCAATATTTCCAGTTAACGTGAACGGAATTTTATCGCTGATTGCGCCCAAAACTATTTTGTTTGGCTTTTCAACTTCCTTTACTTCCAGCGCAATTTCGGGCATTCCCTTTAGTGCAAACACAAATGCATTCTCTCTGATAACTTCAAATTTGCTGATATTTTCGGGCATCAATGTTTCAAAATTCTTTACATCAGCCAAAAAATTACAAAGTTCGGCTGCGGATTTTTGGGTGGTTACTTTTTTGCTGTTTAGTTTCATTCTATGAGTTTAGAAGTTTATGAGTTGAAAAGTGAATACTGCTACTGAACACAAAACTATTGCCCCCAAACAGCAGGATTCTCCCGCCATTCAGAAAGCAGCGCAGCTTCTTCAGAATTGATATATTTGGATTTTTCGGCCTCTTCCAGCAACATTTCATAATTGCTCAATGTGTTTAGGGTAACATTTGCCTTTTTAAAGTTTTCTTCGGCAGTATCAAAACCGTAACTGAAAATGGCAAGCATTCCTTTCACGTTCGCATTGGCCTCTTTTAAAGCTTCTACGGCCAACAAACTGCTTTTTCCGGTGCTGATAAGGTCTTCAACAACAACAACGTTTGTGTTTTTTTCCAGATGGCCCTCAATTTTATTTTGGCGTCCGTGGCCCTTTGCTTCGGGACGCACGTAGCAAAAAGGAACGTTTAAATAATCGGCAACCAAAGCTCCAATTCCAATCGCGCCAGTGGCTACGCCGGCAATCATTTCGGGCTTTCCGTAGATTTCCTCAATCTGTTTTGCAAGGTTTTCACGGATGTAATTCCGAATCATCGGATAGGAAAGCGTAATGCGATTGTCGCAGTAAATTGGAGATTTCCATCCCGATGCCCACGTAAAAGGGTTTTGTGGTTGCAATTTTATTGCATTAATTTGCAATAGTAAGGCAGCGGTTTTTTGCGCCGTTTCTTTGTTTAATATCATGCTGCAAATGTATAAAGTTTTTGTAAAAGATATTCCCATTATTCTTTCTACGGAAGAAAATATTGGGGAGCATTACACCACCATTCCTTTAAAACAGGCTCGTTTTAAAAAGTTGGTAAAAAAAATAAACAATGGCGAACTCCTTTACGTGAACCTATATCACAAAAATGCGGAGAAACTTGAACGCTTTCTTCGTAAGAAAATAAAAGTGGTTGAAGCCGCTGGTGGATTGGTCTATAACAGCAAAAAGGAAATTCTTTTTATACGGCGAAACAAAAAGTGGGATTTGCCGAAAGGTAAAATTGAAAAAGGCGAAACACACCGTGAGGCTGCCATCCGGGAAGTGATTGAGGAAACAGGGGTAAAGGATCTTGAAATTCGCGAATTTTTAATGACAACGTACCACGTTTTTACCCGAAATAATAAATTCCGCCTGAAAATAACCTATTGGTACGAAATGTTCAGCGATTACGACGGGCCCCTTATTCCTGAGCCCCAAGAGGGAATCAAAAAAGTGAAGTGGAAAGATTTTGAAAAATCGCAAAAGGCTTTGCAGGATTCTTATGAAAACATAAAACTACTCTTTCCAAAGGAATACTTAACCCCCCACCCGAACGATAGGATAACGAAGGTGTGATTTCTCGTAATTGGGCGATTGCTTGTGGATCCAATCCAACTGTGCATACCAGTTATTCGCAAAGTCAGGATCGTTTTTCTTTTTGGTTTCAAATTCTTTTTTAATTGCTGGGTTTTCAGTTAAAAATTTTTCAGCCATATCTTCCCAAACATAGGATGAAAAACTTTCTTTTTGCTGAAGGATTGCATCGAAAAAATTCCAATTGAAAAAAGAGTCGGAAGCAGTAGGTTCGAGGGTTTCCAAAAGATAGCGAACCCCTGGCTGCTGGGTTTTTACTAAAATGTTACCTTTTTTAACTGAAATATTTTCTGTGCTTTTTGATACTTCCGTTTTATAATGAAGGTAATGACCCTCAAAAGGATTTTTAACGGTTTCAAAACTTTTTATGTGATAAACTTCCGCAGTAATGGTTGAATCGTTTTTAACTTCGGAATATTTAATATTGTTCAATTTCAAAAGTTCAATTACGTTCCAATACCCCTTCGGAACAATATATGCTGAAGGAATTGTAACGGAATCCGTTGCCGTAAAATGATTGTAATATGTAACGTTTTTCGTAAACGGTTTGTCACGGAAATATTTTAACCTTTCTGCCCCTGTAATTTTGCTCGGAACCATTTTTCCTTCAAAACCTTTAAATTTTAATGTCGAGGTTTTTGAGGAATCCACTGCCCAGGAAAGGGGGTAGTAGCTGCCAACTTTATATTTCTCCAAAGCATTTTTTCGAAGTGTTTTTATTGTTTCGGCGTCTTTGTCAGCAATGTTTATAAAACTTTTCATCAATTCGTAGGTGCCTTCAACTCTTTGATTGTATGGTTTTAGCATATGCGTTTCTACCGTAAGGCCTAAGGTGTTGAAAAGCGTTGTATAGCCCGAGGCGTAACGCGGCGAATCCATAAACTGCGAGAAACCCTTTTCCGGCACTTGGTTAAAAACGTTTACGTAGGGCGTGATGTCCCATTTTTTTTGCTGAAGCGAATCCTCCAATTGTGGCATTAGGGATGTGTGCAGATAGTTGCCCAAGTCTCCGCCCAATTTGTTGTGCTGTGTGAAAAGATGCGTGAGCACGTATTGATAGTCGGCGCCGTTGCTTACGTGGTTGTCAATAAACAATTCCGGGTTCAACCAATGATATATTTCAGCGAAAGCCCGAGCATTTTTTGTGTCATTTTTTATAAAATCACGGTTTAAATCATAGTTCCTCGCATTGCCGCGAAAACCGTATTCCTCGGGACCGTTTTGATTGGTGCGGCTTGTGCTATTTCTATTTAAAGCACCGCCGATGTTGTAAACGGGAATCGCCGCGATGATTGTATTCTGGGGAGGGGTGATTTTATTTTCCGCAAAATCTCTAAAAAGAAGCATTGTTGCGTCAATTCCGTCGGGTTCTCCCGGATGTATTCCGTTGTTTATCAATAATAGATTTCTTCCGTTTTTTGAAAAATTTTCTTTTGAATGTTTTTTATTTTGGGGATCAAAAACGATTATATGAAGCGGAAGACCGCTATCGGTCTGGCCCATTTCAAAGACAGTGATGGAGGGAAATTTCTTCTCCAGTGCTAAATAATATGTAATTACTTCTTCATAGGGTGCAGTTTGTAGGCCGTTTGAAGTTTCAAAAGTGGTATTTAAATTTTGTGCCGAAATGTTCTGAAGTGCGAAACAAAACAGTAAATAAAGCAGACTGAAATGTAGTAGTGTTTTTTTCATCGAAAATTATATTCACAAATATAGTAAAGGCATAAAAACATTTTTAGGGCTGTGGTAATTTATAAGTCATAAAAAAAGCCCCACAAGACTTTGCGGGGCTCAATTAGGTTATTTTAAAAAACTTTATCCGTTCATCGAAATCAAAAATTCTTCGTTGTTTCGTGTCTGTTTAACTCGGTCGTTGATGAATTCCATTGCTTCCACTGGGTTCATATCCGCAAGGTATTTGCGCAATACCCACATTCTTTGAATGGTGTTTTCATCAAGCAGTAAATCGTCACGTCGCGTGCTTGAAGAGGTAAGGTCAATAGCAGGGAAAATTCTTCGGTTGGAGATTTTTCTATCCAACTGAAGTTCCATGTTACCGGTTCCTTTAAATTCCTCAAAAATCACCTCGTCCATTTTAGAACCCGTTTCAGTCAAAGCGGTTGCAATGATACTTAGAGAGCCACCATTTTCAATATTACGGGCGGCACCAAAGAAACGTTTTGGTTTGTGAAGCGCGTTTGCATCTACACCACCACTCAATATTTTACCACTTGCAGGCTGAACTGTGTTGTAAGCTCGCGCCAAACGTGTAATGGAATCCAAAAGAATTACCACATCGTGGCCACATTCTACCAAACGCTTTGCTTTGTCAATTACAATGTTTGCCACACGAACGTGCTCACTGGCCTCTTTGTCGAAGGTTGAAGCAACCACTTCACCACGTACATTTCGTTGCATATCGGTAACTTCTTCAGGGCGCTCATCAATCAGAAGAATAATTTGATAGACTTCTGGGTGGTTTGCTGCTATTGCGTTTGCAATATCTTTCAACAGCATGGTTTTACCCGTTTTTGGTTGCGAAACAATCATGCCTCGCTGCCCTTTTCCGATAGGTGCAAAAAGATCAATAATTCGTGTTGAAATGGTACTTTGCTTGTCTGCAAGGTTGAATTTTTCCTGAGGGAAAAGCGGCGTTAAATGCTCAAATGATACACGGTCGCGAACCACGTTCGGGTTCAGACCATTTATTTTGTTCACCTTAATTAAAGGGAAATATTTTTCACCTTCTTTTGGCGGGCGCACCTCTCCCAGAACTGTATCTCCAGTCTTTAATCCGAAAAGACGAATCTGCGATTGCGATACATAAATATCATCGGGCGATGAAAGGTAGTTGTAGTCGCTGGAACGCAAAAAGCCGTAGCCATCCTGCATAATATCCAACACGCCTTCGCTTTCAATAATGCCGTCAAATTCATAATCCGGTTCGCGATAACGGTTGCGGGAGTCTTTATTTCCGTTATTTCGATTGTCATGCACGTTACCATCTTTTTGTTTGTGGCTTTGGTGCTTTTGGCGATTGTCTGAGTTGTTATTGTCGTTACGTTGGTTTTTCTGACGGTTGTCGTTGCTGCTTGACTTTTGGTGCTGCGGTTTTTTATCGCTTTCCTTTTTGTCCTTCCTGTCTTTTTCATTTCTGTCATTGCCGGAACGCTTATCGTCTGCAGGTTTTTTGTCGTCATCACTTTTTTTATCGTGATGCTTTTTTTGAGGCTGAGGTTTTTTGTTCCTATTCTCATTTTTCTGAGGACGTTGTTTTTGGTCCTTGGCCGCATTGTCACTTGAAGAAGAAGTTTTTTCCTCCTTCTTAGTATCTGGAGAAGACTCTTCGGCTTTAATGACTGCTTTAACCGCTTTTGGGTTAGCAGCTTGATAATCGAGAATTTGATAGACCAAGTCCAATTTTTTTTGGGTGCGATATTTCGGCACATTAAGTTCTTTGGCTATTTCCTGGAGTTCAGGTAGCTTTTTGCTTTTTAAATCTGAAATTTCAAACATGTAGAAAATACTGTTGTTAAAGTTGATACTGTTATGTTCCTTTTGAGAAGGTAAGTACGTTGAAAATTTTTTCGAAGACTAAGTAACCCTTGTTGAGTTGGTTACGAATTGTTACTGCAATAATACAACAATAAATTAAAAAGTACCGTTATTTTTTTTAAAAAGAAACAGTATTTTTGCTGCACATTTTAGTTTTTGCAACATGATTCAACGCATCCAGACCATTTACTTAATCGTTTCCGCACTTATTATGGGAGCCTTATATATGTGGTTTCCCGTTATTTTAGGTGAAGATGGGGCAGCGGTTATGGAGCGTGATGAACCGTTGGTCTTTGGTCTTGTATTTATTTCCATTGCGCTTACTATCATTTCAATTTTAAGTTTTAAAAAACGGCAGTTACAGTTTGTGCTCAACCGTTTAAACATCATATCAAACTTTGTATTACTAGGAGTTTTCGTTTACAGATCGCTTACTTTATCCGGAGAAACATTGGTTTCAGAGAAGGGTATTGGGGTGCTTCTTCCCATCATTTCTATCGTATTTTTAGTGCTGGCCAACAAGGCCATAAAAAGGGATGAGGACCTCGTAAAATCTGTTGATCGTTTACGGTAAACCAATCTTGGTATATTAGTGCAAGACCCCCGGAGTATGCCAACTTCGGGGGTTTTTTGTTTTCAAATATTTTTCCAATTCCTAATTCCTTTTCGCTTTTCGCCAAAAACTATTTCTCAAATTCAATAACTTCCAGATTCTGGATTTTTTCACCATCAATCTCAAACCGAAGCATAGTTCTCACTTTTTGAAAACCGTGTTTTCCCACCGCACCGGGATTCATATGAAGCAGTCCGGTGGTTTTATCGGGCATGACCTTCAAAATATGCGAATGGCCACAAATAAAGATTTTTGGTGGATTGGAATAAATTTCTTGCCGGATCGACGGATTGTACCTTCCCGGATAGCCGCCAATGTGCGTTATCCAAACGTCAACCCCTTCGCACATAAAACGGTTGTGCAGCGGAAACTCCATGCGCGCTTCCGTGTTATCAATATTTCCGTAAACCGCGCGAAGTGGTTTTAGTTTTTTGATGGCATCTGTGACCGAAAGATCGCCAATATCGCCTGCATGCCATACTTCATCAGCCTGTTTTACGTATTTCAGGATTTTTTCGTCAATGTAACTGTGTGTGTCACTTAGCAAAAGTATTTTTATCAAAATGGAGTATTTAATATTTTGCGAAGGTATCAAGTTTTTCAAAGTAATAATACGAATGCTTATTTCTAAATTGTAATTTTGTCAATTCTGAAAAATAAATAATTGCGATATTTTATTGAAATAGCCTATAACGGGAAAAATTATTTTGGATGGCAGCGCCAGCCCGAACAGATTAGCGTACAACAAGTTTTGGAGGAAACCATTTCAACCTTGCTTCGAAAGGATATAAAGCTCACGGGCGCTGGCAGAACGGATACCGGGGTGCACGCCAAACAGCTTTTTGCCCATTTCGATTTTGATGAAATTGAAAATTTTGATGAATTTATCTTTAGAATGAATTCCTTTCTTCCGAAGGATATTTCAGTAAAAAATATTTTTGAAGTAACGGAAGATGCTCACGCGCGTTTTGATGCGGTTGAAAGAGAATATGAATATTTAATTTCGCTTAAAAAAGACCCGTTTTCTCAGGATTTTGCATTTCAGATAAACAATAAACCAGCACTGGATTTAATGAACCAAGCCGCTGAAATGCTATTTACCCATAGAGATTTTCAATGCTTTTCACGTTCCAAAACCGATGTAAAAACGTACAATTGCACCATCGTAAAAGCATTTTGGAAAGCTACGGATAATAAACTTATTTTTACCATTGCCGCAGACCGCTTTCTTCGGAATATGGTCCGCGCAATCGTTGGAACCCTTTTAGATGTGGGTTACGGAAAAACTACATTGGAAGAATTTAAGAGAATACTGAAAAGTAAACGTAGGGAAGAAGCGGGTGCATCCGCACCCGCACACGGATTGTATTTAACGAAAGTTATTTACCCCGATAACATAAAAGCATAATGGCAGAAACCACAGGAAACGCATTCGATTTTAAGCTTTTTAAGCGATTGCTGGCTTTTACAAAGCCGTATCGCGGGGTGTTTTATTTTGTTGCTTTTGCGGCAATTGTAATGTCTGGTCTGGCGGTACTGCGTCCATATCTTTTGGAGTTGGCCATAGACAATTCCATGGTTCCCAAAGACGGAGAGGGGTTTATGAAGTACATCATCTTAATGGTGGTTGTACTTATGCTGGAAGTAATATTTCAATTCGCTTTTATATTCTACACAAACTGGCTCGGCCAAAGCGTAATCCGGGATATGCGCCAAAAACTCTTCCGCTTGATGATGAGTTTCAAAATGAAATATTTTGATAAGAGCGCCGTCGGAAGATTGACGACCCGCGCTGTGAACGATGTGGAAACCATCTCAAGTATTTTCAGCGAAGGTTTGTTTATGATTATTAGTGACCTATTGAAAATGCTCGTAATCGCGGGGTTTATGCTTTACCAAAGCTGGCGGTTGTCGCTCATTGTTTTTATTGTTTTGCCCTTTATTCTCTATGCCACCCGTGTGTTCCAAAAAGCGATGAAAGTAGCTTTTGAAGACGTTCGGAATCAAGTGGCAAATCTAAATACCTTTGTTCAAGAAAGAATTACAGGGATGAAAATAGTTCAAATTTTCACCCGTGAAAAAACCGAGTACGAACGGTTTCAGGAAATAAACAAAGACCATCGTAAAGCTTGGATAAAAACTGTTTGGTACAACTCTATTTTCTTTCCCATTGCAGAAACGGCAGGTGCTGTAGCCACGGGTTTGGTTGTTTGGTATGGTGGTTTGAATGTTATTGGCGGAGGTTTTGTAACACTGGGAATAATTACAGCATTTATACAATATGCCGAAATGCTGTTTAGACCGCTTCGGCAGATAGCTGATAAATTTAACACCTTACAAATGGGGATGGTAGCGGCAAACCGCGTTTTCGGGATTCTCGATACCAAATCGCACATTGCAGATACGGGCACGGTTGATTATACCAGTACCAACGGTGAAATTGAATTCAAAAATGTACACTTCGGGTATAATGAAGATGAAGAAGTGATTAAAGGAATTTCGTTTAAGGCCAATCCCGGTGAAACCGTGGCCATCGTGGGCGCGACCGGTGCCGGAAAAAGTACAATTATCAATCTTTTGAATCGTTTTTACGAAATAAATAGCGGCGATATTTTGATAGACGGAATTTCTTTAAAGGATTATAAACTGGCGTCACTGAGGAGCCAAATTGCTGTTGTTTTGCAGGATGTGTTCCTTTTTGCAGATTCTATTTTAAACAATATTACGCTGAATAATCCAAACATTTCCGAAGAAGAAGTAATAGCAGCAGCAAAGGAAATAGGCGTCCATAAATTCATACAATCGCTTCCTGATGGCTATCATTATAATGTGAAGGAACGCGGGAGCATGCTCTCTTCTGGGCAAAGACAGTTGATTGCTTTTCTTCGCGCCTATGTGAGCAAACCCAGTATTTTGGTTTTGGACGAGGCCACTTCTTCCGTAGATACCTATTCCGAGGAATTGATTCAAACTGCTACAGACAAAATTACCAAAGGAAGAACCTCGATTGTGATCGCGCACCGATTGGCAACCATCAAAAAGGCGGATAAAATAATAGTAATGGACGCTGGAAAGATTGTGGAAGAAGGTACTCATAAAAAATTGCTGAAACTCGAAAAAGGTTTATATAGAAATCTCTATGAAGTACAATTCATGGCTGAGGAAGCTCTTTAACTTAAATCTTTTTTCAAAATTTTCATAAGTTCATCCACATTTTCAAACAGTACAAAATCACCATCCTTTAAATACGAAATCTGTCCGTTTTCTTCCGACACAACAAGGCACACCGCATCTGTCTTTTCAGTAATACCCACTGCGGCGCGGTGCCGGAGCCCAAAACGCAACGGAATTTTTCTGTCGTTTGAAACGGGCAAAATAACGCGCGTTGCAGTAATTCGGTTTTCCTCAATTATTATGGCGCCGTCATGCAACGGACTGTTCTTGAAAAAAATACTTTCAATAATTGGCTGGTTTACTTCCAAGTTCATTTCATCACCAGTGTTTTTAACAAAATCAAGGCTATTGTTACGCTGAAGTACAATCAAAGCTCCGGTGTGTGAAGCAGACATTTTTTTGCAGGCCGCTATAATTCCTTCCAGATTTGTTTTAAGGGTGGAATCATTTCCCGAGAATTTAAACTGTTTTAAAAACCTTCGTCGCGCGTTGAAATTGGTAGAGCCCAGCATCAACAAAAACTTCCTGATTTCGGGCTGAAAAACTACCACCAAGGCAAACATACCAACACCTAAAAAGCCGCCCAGAATCTTGCTCAAAAGTTCCATCTCCAAAAGTTGGGTGACTACGTAAATGGCATAAACTATAATTATTCCAACCAAAATATTGATGGCCACGGTACCCTTTACCAAATTATAGAGGTAATACAATAGGAAAGCCACCAGTAAAATATCTACTATGTCTATAATCCGAATGTCGAGAAAATCCAAAGGTGTGCGTTTTTTTGTAAAAGTACTTTAAAAATTTTAATGGATTGCCGTCAAGATTTTAGGTTTTCAAACAATTTTACACATTCCACGGCTTCTTTTACATCGTGCACCCTTAAGATGGATGCACCTTTTAAAAGCGCGATTGTATTTAGCGAAGTGGTTCCGTTCAATGCATTTTCTGCGGAAGTATCCAACGTTTTGTAAATCATGGATTTTCGGGAAATACCCGCTAAAATTGGAACGTCCAAATTTTGAAAAAGCTCCAGATTATTCAAAAGCTGAAAACTTTGTTGTCGGGTTTTGGCAAAGCCAAAACCCGGATCGGCAATGATATCGTTGATGCCTTCCGATTTAGCAAGCGCTATTTTTTCAGCTAAATCTTTTAATACATCAATGGTTACATTTTTATATTCGGTAAGTTTTGCCATCGTTTTTGGGTTACCGCGCATGTGCATCAAAATATACGGCACCTTCAGTTTTGCAACAACTTTATACATTTCAGCATCCAAAGTTCCACCGGAAACATCATTAACAATCGCTGCTCCAGCTTCCACGGCTTTTTTTGCAACTTCGCTTCGGAAAGTGTCTACGGAAATCAACGCTTGTGGAAAACTTTTCAGAATAGTTTCAATTGCTCCAGCAGCTCTTTCAATCTCATCTTTTTCTGAAACTTCCTCAGCACCCGGGCGTGTACTGTAACCGCCTACATCCAAAAATGTAGCGCCTTCCGAAAGCAATTTTTTGGCTTGTTTCAAAATTTCCTTTTCTGAAAAAGTTTTTCCGCCGTCATAAAACGAATCTGGCGTAATATTTATAATGCCCATCACTTTGGGCTTGGAAAGGTCTATGAGTTGGCCTCGGCAATTAAGGGTCTGCAATTTTTTAAATTGATATATTTAAGCGAAATTTACGCAAAATCTTAGACATCACTAATGGCCGATACTTCAAATCAATATAACGACCAGATTGAAAAATGCAGGGAGCTGTTTATCAAGAAAATGCACGATTACGGAAGCGCGTGGCGCATTCTCAGGCTTCCGTCCCTTACCGACCAAATTTTTATAAAGGCACAGCGCATCCGTGGTTTGCAGCAAAATGCGGAGCGAAAAATTGAAGAGGACGAAACCAGCGAGTTTATCGGGATTGTAAATTATTCCATAATGGCGCTTATCCAACTGGATAAAGGCGTAGTGGAGCAGCCCGACCTGTCCTTGGAAGAGGCCACCCAACTTTACGATGAGCAAGTGGCGAAAACCAAACAGTTGATGATGGACAAAAACCACGATTACGGCGAGGCGTGGCGCGATATGCGGGTAAGTTCGCTGACGGATTTGATTCTTCAGAAATTACTGCGCGTAAAGCAAATTGAAAACAATAGCGGGAAAACCTTGGTTTCTGAAGGAATTGATGCGAATTATCAGGATATGATAAATTATGCGGTTTTTGCGCTGATTCATTTAAAGGAAAGAAAATAGAATAAAGAAAAAAGACTTATAAGGGATGAAAATACTAGTAGGAATATCACGAATAATTGTTGGAGTACTTTTTATAATCAGCGGATTGATAAAACTGAACGACCCCGTTGGTTTTTCATTTAAGCTGAAGGATTATTTCGCCCCCGAAGTTTTGGATCTTGGGTTTTTGGTGCCTTATGCGTTGCTGATTGCAATATTCGTCGTCATTTTTGAAGTGCTGCTGGGCGTTGCTTTGCTTTTGGGTTATCTGAAAAAATTTACACTTTGGGCCTTGTTGCTGATGATCGTGTTTTTCACATTTCTCACATTTTATTCGGCATATTTCAACAAGGTGACCGATTGCGGCTGCTTTGGCGATGCCATAAAACTCACGCCTTGGGAATCTTTCACAAAAGATATCGTATTACTGGTTTTGATTTTGATACTTTTTGTGGGACAAAAATATATTCAGCCATTTTTCACAAAAGGAATACGGAGCATCCTCATTTTTGCATCCTTCGTTTTCTGTCTCGGAATTACTTATTATGTTTTGTTGCATCTACCGATAATCGATTTCCGTCCGTATAAAATAGGTGCGAATATTAAGGAAGGAATGACGGTTCCTGAAGGTGCACCAGGCCCTATTTATGAATATAAGTGGAAATTCAACGTTAATGGCGAAGAAAAAGTTATCACTACAAACGGCGAATATCCGCAGGTGGATGGGGAATTGATAAGTACCGAAACCGAAATGATACAGGAGGGCTACACCCCGCCAATCCATGATTTTACGATGGAAAGGGATGGCGAGGATTACACTGAACAATTTTTAAATGAAGAAAATCTGGTGGTTGTGATTGCTTATAGTTTGGGAAATACCGAAAAGGACGGTTACATTCCTATAAAAGAGGTGACCGATAAAGCCTTAAAAAATGGTTATAGCGTGATTGGCCTTTCGGCATCCTCGCAGGAAATGACCGAAGCTTTGACGGAGGAATATAAATTGAATTTCAAATTTTACTTCTGCGATGAAACTACGCTGAAAACCATCGTCCGCAGTAATCCGGGGATTTTGGAACTTGACAACGGAACCATAAAACAAAAGCTTCACTGGAACGATGCCCAAAAATTGCAACTTCCAGTAGTCGAAAACGCAAAACCCAAATTGGACCTTTCCTTAAAACAGCGTTTGGACAGCATTGCAGTGCTGGACCAAAAATACCGCACGCTGATGCAGACAAAATCTTTGGTAGAAAGAAAGAAATTGGGTGAAAGTATGGGTCTTTCCGAAGCTGAATACAGCGGGGACTTATGGAAAATGCAAGTGGTTATTGATAGTGCGAATTTAAATTATGTAGAAAAAATATTTAACACTGTGGGATACCCAGGCAAATCTATGGTCGGTGAGCCCACGAATACTGCAGCATGGTATGTATTGCAACATTCAACTAAAATTGGTGAGTATATACATTTAATTAAGAAGGCTGGCAAAGAAGGAGAAATTCCTATGAAATTGGTAGCAATGATGGAAGATAGATATTTAATGGATGAAGGCAAACCCCAAATTTACGGAACACAAGGAAGAATGGAAAGAGATGGCGAAAAATTTATCTGGCCCATTGAAAATCCTGAAACGGTAAACCAAAGAAGAAAAGAAGCAGGTTTTGAAGAAACTGTTGAGGAATATGCCAAAATACTTTTCGGCCAAGATTTTGAATACAAACCTCTTACTATAGAGCAGGTTAAGCAATAGCCAAAACCACGAGCAATAAAAAATAATAATAAACAATAAAGAATAGAAAAGTGGGGAGTTACATACTTCAAAAATTAGGTTATGCATTACTTACATTGTTTGGGGTTGTGACCGTGATTTTTCTGCTGTTTACAATCCTTCCCGGCGACCCCGCGCGCATGATGCTCGGCCAAAACGAAACCGCGGAACAACTTGCCGTTGTAAAAAAGAAATACGGTTTTGACCAGCCCGTTTCGGTGCAATATATAAGATATTTAAATGATTTGTCGCCCATATCCTTTCACAGTAAAATTCCGGACGATTACACTTTTCTTGCCGAGGGAAAATACAATGCGGCAAAATTATTCTCTGTCGGAAATA
Organism: Aequorivita iocasae; assembly: GCF_016757735.1. Classification (NCBI taxonomy): domain Bacteria; kingdom Pseudomonadati; phylum Bacteroidota; class Flavobacteriia; order Flavobacteriales; family Flavobacteriaceae; genus Aequorivita; species Aequorivita iocasae. The sequence continues at coordinate 228,236 of NZ_CP068439.1, read as the reverse complement.
CAAACGTGGTTTTAAAAACGCCCTATTTGCGCGAATCCTTTCAAAAAAACGGAAAAGAGGTGAGCGAAGTTATTTCTGAAACACTTCCCAATACCTTTATTCTTGCGGTTTCAGCAATTGTAATTGCAATGATTATTGGGGTTTTCCTCGGAATTATTTCCGTGCTTTTTAAGGATGGGTTTATTGATAAAGCCATTCAATTGGTAAGCACTCTGGGGATGAGCGTTCCCTCATTTTTCAGTGCGATTATCTTTGCGTGGATTTTCGGTTTTTTGCTTCACGAATACACAAATTTGAATATGACAGGAAGCCTTTACGAAGTTGACGATTTTGGGAACGGCAAATACATTCAATGGAAAAATTTAATACTCCCGGCCCTTGTTTTGGGCATCCGGCCGTTGGCGGTTGTGAGCCAATTGATGCGCAATTCATTGCTCGAGGTTTTGAACCAGGATTACATTCGCACGGCAAAAGCAAAAGGGCTTTCTTTTTATCAAATTATAAAAAGACATGCATTAAAAAATTCTTTAAATCCTGTAGTTACAGCAATTTCAGGCTGGTTTGCCTCAATGCTTGCGGGAGCCGTTTTCGTAGAATACATTTTCGGTTGGAACGGACTGGGAAAGGAAATTGTAAATGCATTAAACACCCTCGATTTACCCGTAATTATGGGCGCAGTTATAGTTATTGCCACATTGTTTATTTTAATCAATATTTTTGTGGATATAATTTACGGCTGGCTCGATCCGAAAATCAGTAGACAGTAATTCAGTTATCAATTATCAATTATCAGTAATCAGTAAATTTATAACAGTAGCAACAGTATCAATTTTCACCATATGAAATCACTAATTATATTCCTATTGTTTATTTCTTTCGCGCAGACACAGCAAAAATCCTTTTCCGAAGCTGCCTTGAACGAAAAATTTCTTTCAGAAAATAATGTTGAAATAAATTTTTCAGAAATACTTCAACAGTACAAAGGGAAAACCGTCTTTATAGACATTTGGGCCAGTTGGTGCAAGGACTGTATCGTGGGAATGCCGAAGGTGCAAAAGCTTCGCGAGGAAAACCCGGAAGTTGTTTTTCTTTTCCTTTCCTTGGACAAAGAAATCGAAAGCTGGAAACACGGCATTGAAAAATACGGCGTTGTGGGCGAAAACTACTTTATCCCAGCAGGATGGAAGGGCGATTTTTGTTCTTCCATAGACTTAGACTGGATTCCCAGATATATGGTTGTGAATCCCGAAGGCGAAATCAGCCTTTATAAAGCCATTGAAACTAATGATGAAAATCTTTTAAAAGCATTGAAATGAGAAAAAAAATAGTAGCTGGAAATTGGAAAATGAACAACGATTTGGCTGAAACAGAAATGTTTTTGGTGGAATTGAAAAAGCAGGTATTTCCAGACGATGTAGTAATTATGATAGCGCCGCCGTTTACGAGTTTGAACCATACCTTCCGGTCCTTGCGCGAGCATCCTGTAGCGCTTGCCGCACAGAATATGCACCAGAGCAACGAAGGCGCGTTTACGGGTGAAATTTCCGCAAAAATGTTGAAAAGTGTAGGAGCAAGCACCGTTATTTTGGGCCACAGCGAGCGACGTGCGTATTTTAATGAAGACAACGCGATACTTGCCGAAAAAGTAAATACGGCGCTAGAAAACCAAATGACCATTATTTTCTGTATCGGTGAGGAATTGGACGACCGAAAGAATGGAAACCATTTCGAATTAATAAAAACGCAACTTTCCGAGGGTCTTTTCCATATTGCTGACGAAGCTTGGGAAAATATTATTATTGCTTACGAACCCGTTTGGGCCATTGGTACTGGTGAAACCGCAAGTCCCGAACAGGCTCAGGAAATGCACGAATTCATAAGAAAGACCATGGCTGAGAATTATTCAAAAACAATAGCCGATGAGGTTTCAATACTTTACGGCGGAAGTGTAAAACCGGACAATGCTTCGGAAATCTTTGGGCAAGATGATGTTGACGGAGGCTTAATTGGTGGGGCTTCCCTAAAGGTTGAAAGTTTTATGAAAATTGTAAATTCATTTTAATGTCGCAAGTTTATATAGGTTATGATTTTAAAGTGAGGCCGCTCCAACCCGGTACCGAAATTTTGATTGCCGAATTGGGGTATGCAGGTTTTGAAAGTTTTGTTGAAACCGAGGAAGGCGTTACGGCCTATATTCAAAAGGAAGAATGGAACCAAAATATTTTGGATGCTATTCATATTTTGAAATCTGAGGAATTCAAAATAGAATATACTTTTTCAGAAATAGAACAGATCAACTGGAATTCTGAATGGGAAAAAAACTTTAACCCCATTGAAGTTGACGGAAAATGTACCGTCCTCGCGCCATTTCACCCAAATAAAAATTTTGAGTACGAAATAGTAATTGAACCCAAAATGTCTTTTGGAACGGGCCACCACGAGACTACTTTTATGATGCTCCAGTTTATTTTGGAAAACAATTTTGAAGGAAAATCTGTGCTTGATATGGGTTGCGGAACTGCTGTTTTGGCAATTTTGGCCGAAATGCGCGGCGCTTCAAAATTGGATGCCATTGATATTGACCAGTGGTGTTTTGAGAATTCCTTGGAAAATATTCAAAGAAACAATTGCGATAATATTTCAGTATTTCTAGGGGATGCTTCTTTATTGGTTGAAAAAAAATACGATATCATTATCGCCAACATCAACAGAAACATTCTTTTGAACGATATGGAGGCTTACAGAAAATGTTTGGCTAAAGGCGGAGAACTTTACCTAAGCGGATTTTACGAAGAAGATTTGCCAATTATTAAAGAAACTTGCAATAATCTGGGGTTTACTTTCGTTGAAAACAAGGAGAAAAACAAATGGGTTGCGGCTAAGTTTAAAATTTAGTAAATTTCATTGGTTTTAGGAATTTTACAAAGATATTATGAGTACCAGAGAAAAAATCCAAGAAGATGTAGAGGTTGTAGAAAAGGAGAGCAACCTCAATGAAATTGTGCTTTACAATGATGATGTAAACACTTTTGATCATGTAATAAACAGTTTGATTTTTGCTTGTGAGCACACCCCAGAACAGGCTGAGCAGTGTTCCATCATTGTGCATTATAAAGGAAAATGTACGGTAAAAACAGGTGAGTTCAACGAATTAAAACCGCGCTGCACTATGCTATTGGAAGCTGGATTGAGCGCGGAGATTATTTAAAACCACTCAAAGTAAAACCCGGAAATAATAACGGCTATTACTAAAATAATCAATACGGTAATTATGAAACCTGCGCCAAAGCGGGTTTTTTTATTGTCCTGAAGTATATAGTCTCTTTCTTTTTCGTTGTCGGAGTCTTTTACTATTTTAGTCATTTTGGTGGTTTTTAGGGAAACCAAAATACTTAAAAATTCTGAAGTTTTTGTGAAAATTAAGCCATAAAAAAACCACGTTTTCAAAAACGTGGTTTTTTTACTTGTGACCTCGCCAGGATTCAAACCTGGAACCTTCTGAGCCGTAATCAGATGCGCTATTCAGTTGCGCCACGAGGCCGTAATATATTTTGCTTTAAGCGGGTGCAAATATATTTCTTTTTAAATTGCAAGGCAAATTAATGCTGTAAAAAATGAATTTATCTGAATATATTCGAAATATTGAAAATTTTCCAAAAGCTGGAGTTAATTTTAAGGACATAACTCCACTACTTGCAAGCAGTGATGCGGTTGAACATTGTGTTCAACAATTATTGGTATTAATAGATCATCAAAAAATTGACAAAGTTGCGGCTATTGAATCCCGCGGATTTTTCTTCGGAACCCTTTTAGCCCAAAAACTCAATGCGGGTTTCGTGCCCATCAGGAAACCAGGAAAGCTTCCCTATAAAACCTTAAAAGAACCATATCAATTAGAATATGGTCTTGATGCCCTCGAAATTCATGAAGACGCAATTAAAAGCGGGGAGCGTGTGCTTTTGCACGACGATGTTTTGGCAACCGGGGGGACGGCACGAGCTGCTTGTAATTTAATCGAACAGTTGGGTGGAGAAATTGTACAATGCAATTTTCTGCTCGAACTTGAATTTTTAAATGGAATTAAAAAATTAAGAAGTCATCCCGTAAAATCACTTTTAAAATATTAGTCCAAAGCGTTTTTTGTGACCCACAATTTATAGGCGAATATCGCCATTTGAAATTTTGAAGCCTTTTCCAATTCTACACCTTTTTTTGTGTAGCTCGGAAGCAGTTTGCTATTAACTTTTGATAGAAATTTGAAAAACTTCTTCTTCATAACATATCTAAATGTTATATGAATGTAGGCAATAAATAATTAAATGTTTTTAAAGTGATGTTAAAACCTAGTCGGCATTTTTAATAACGGTATCCTGTTTGTCTACAGCTACGGTAATATCTTTTATAGCAACTTTGCCATTCCCAAATGATGAAGTGGAAATAGAACCGTTTCGATTGTCTATGGTAATGTAAATCTGTGTTATTTCGTTTTTTTCATTCCGTTCCAATTCTTTATAACTAAATGAAATATCTTCCTTATCATAAATTTTTGTAAGTTCCAGCAATTCTGAATTTGTGGTATTTTTAGTTATCAAATGTGATGTTCCGGTATAGGTGCTTTTTCCCGTCGACTGATTTTTTAAAGCTCGTAGGCTGTCTCTTTGATGCTGCATGCGCAGTTTCATTTTGACCCTTCTTTCTTCCATTTCCTTTTCCATTTGGGCCATCTTTCGTTCCATAGCTTCGCGTTGAATATCATGGGGGGTTTCATTTTTGTTTGAATCTTGCCCACTGCTACCTTGGTTTATAAATGCTTGATTTGAACTGCCAGCACTTTTAACTGAAATGCTACTATCTTCTGAAACGATAATTATATCATTTATGGGGTTCTTGCTGCTTACGCTGTATTTCCCAGAATTATTGTTTTTGTCTTTATAGCCAATTGTGATAGAAATAATCTCAGAATTATCATTGTATTCTACATTTGAATACTCAAAGCCCAAGCCTTCATCCGCCATTTGTTTTTTGATTTTTTCAAGCTCTTCAAGAGTTGTGTCTTTGGTGATTTTAATGGTTTTTTGTGAGCCCTTAACTAAATCTTCCTTAGAGGTTTGCGAAATTGTATTGTTCCCACTGAACGAAAAAAATACAAAAGTGAAAAATATCAAAACAGAGAAAAGAGAAATTTTTTGAACAGCTCTCTTAATATTGGTTTCCATAATTATAATTATTAAAAATTAATTTAAAATTTAAAATTTAGAATTGGGGATTTTCTAAGTAAGGCGTAATTAAGAGGGGATAGTAGCAAATATACAACTAATTCTTTTTCGCATTTACTATCTTCGTGGCATTTATATTTTCTATGAATTATCTATTGGTATTTTTCGGATTAGTATTGTTAGTGGTAGGGGGAGAGTTTTTGGTGCGATCTTCCGTGGCACTCTCTTTTAAACTTCACCTTTCAAAAATGGTCATTGGGCTTACCGTGGTATCTTTTGCTACTTCTGCGCCGGAGCTTTTGGTGAGCCTGCAGGCTGCGCTCAATGGTTTTTCTGATATTTCCTTGGGAAACGTAATAGGCTCAAACATTGCAAATATTGGGTTGGTGTTGGGGATAACGGCAATCATTTCACCATTGGGCATCGATAAGGATTTTTATAAATTGAATTGGCCGGTTATGATGGTTCTTTCCATCGCACTGTACTTTATTCTGCAGAGTGGCTTGCAAATTTCCCGTTCTGAAGGGGTGGCACTATTACTCGTTCTTTTTATCTACCTATATATATTAATAATAAGAGCCAAAAAACAACGTGGAACCCAAGCTGTAGACGATAGTATAGACGAAGGCCTGTCAAAAGCTTCAAATTTTAAGATTGGAATATGGTTATTGATTGGGGGTGTAGCGCTCTACGGCGGCAGCGAACTGCTTGTAAGCGGAGCTGTATCACTGGCCGAAGGTTTTGGCGTAAGTGAAAGAGTTATCGCTGTTACAATGATTGCAGTGGGTACAAGTATTCCAGAGCTTGCAGCTTCGGTAATGGCTGCTTTAAAGAAGGAGAAAGCAATTTCGCTTGGAAACCTGATTGGTTCAAACATATTCAATATCTCTTCAGTTTTAGGGCTTACGGCTATTATTCAACCAATTGCTGTAAAAAGTCCTGAGGTGTTAACCAATGACATTTTTTGGATGATTGGTTTTGCCGCCGTTTTGGTTCCATTAGCATTTCTGCCCAAGAAATTTGAATTGGGTAGAAAAAGGGGACTTTTCCTTTTTCTTGCATATATAATTTTTATTGGTCTAACTATTACTAGTTAGATTTTTTGATTTGGAGCTTAAAAACTAGGGGTGTTTATAACTTTATTCCTTATTTTGATAATTTTACCTATTTAAAATAGGGGGTATAGCTACAATTTTAATACATTTGCGCTTTCAAACCCTAAAAACAACAAAATGTCCACATTGAGATTTGAAGCAATTAAGGAAACCTTTAAAAGGACTCCTGTATCAGTTGAAGAGCCAGCAAGGCGCTCCGAAATATTCGGAAAGAACGTTTTTAATGAAGCTGCCATGCGGCAGTATCTTACCAAAGATTCTTTTAAAAGTGTAATGGATGCCATTAAAAATGGCTCTAAAATTGAGCGACATATTGCTGACCATATTTCTACAGGAATGAAAGAATGGGCAATTGCAAAAGGAGCCACACATTATACACACTGGTTTCAACCATTAACGGGAGCAACTGCCGAAAAACATGATGCCTTTTTTGAAACGATGGAAAATGGTCAGGCAATTGAAAAATTTGGAGGTGGACAATTAGTACAGCAGGAACCCGATGCGTCGAGTTTTCCAAATGGCGGAATTAGAAATACCTTTGAGGCTCGTGGTTATACGGCTTGGGACCCAACTTCGCCAGCCTTCATTTATGGTACCACTTTATGTATTCCAACTGTTTTTGTTGCATATACCGGTGAGGCATTGGATTATAAAACTCCTTTGTTGAGGGCGTTGCAGACTATCGACAATGCAGCGACTGCCGTAGCAAAATATTTTGATAAAAACGTTACTAAGGTAAATGCCACCTTAGGTTGGGAACAAGAATATTTTCTTATTGATAGTGCTTTGGCGGCGTCAAGGCCAGATATTTCTTTAGCGGGAAGAACACTTTTAGGACATTCTTCTGCAAAGGGGCAGCAATTGGATGACCATTATTTCGGCTCTATTCCTGCGCGCGTTCTTAACTTCATGCGTCATTTGGAAACCGAGTGTATGCTTTTGGGTATTCCTGTAAAAACCCGTCACAATGAAGTTGCGCCAAATCAATTTGAGTTGGCACCAATTTTTGAGGAAACCAACTTGGCTGTGGATCACAATTCTTTATTAATGGACTTGATGCACAAAGTTGCTGATAAGCATAATTTTAAGGTGTTGTTTCACGAGAAGCCTTTTGCAAACGTGAACGGAAGCGGAAAGCACAACAATTGGTCTTTGGCTACCGATACCGGCGTTAACCTTTTGGGCCCGGGCAGCACCCCTATGAAAAACCTTCAGTTTTTAACTTTCTTCATTAATACCTTAAAAGCGGTAAATGAGTATGAAGAATTGCTTCGTGCCTCTATAGCCAGCGCAAGTAATGATCACCGCCTAGGCGCCAATGAAGCTCCACCGGCAATCATTTCAGCATTTATTGGTTCGCAATTAACTGAAGTACTGGATGAACTTGAAAAAGTAACTAGCGGTAAGCTTTCTCCACAAGAAAAAACGGATTTAAAATTAAACGTTGTGGGTAAAATACCCGAGATTCTTTTGGATAATACTGATAGAAACAGAACTTCGCCCTTCGCGTTCACTGGAAACAAATTCGAGTTTCGCGCTGTGGGTTCTACAGCCAACTGTGCAAATCCAATGACTGTTCTGAATGCAATTGTAGCAAAGCAACTCATAGATTTTAAGAAAGAGGTTGATAAGCTTATTAAGGAGAAGAAAATGAAGAAGGACGATGCCATCTTCAATGTTTTAAAAGAATATATTAAAGACTCCAAGCGTATCCGTTTTGAAGGAGATGGTTATGGGGAAGCGTGGGAGAAAGAAGCTAAAAAACGAGGTTTGAGCAACCATAAAACCACTCCAGAAGCTCTGAAAGCCAAAGTATCAAAAAAAGCAATTGCACTTTTTGAGGAACTTGGCATTATGAGCAAGGTGGAACTTGAGGCACGTTACGAGATTGAAATGGAGGACTACACCATGCGAATCCAGATAGAAGGGCGTATTTTGGGCGATATAGCAAGAAATCACGTGATACCTACTGCAATCCGATATCAAAATATTTTGATTGAAAATGTTCAGGGGCTAAAAAACATCTATGGAACCGATTTCAAGAAATTAGCAGGTGAGCAACTGCAGCTCATTGAACAAATAAGCGAACATATAGCGAAAATAAACAAGGGTATAACCGATATGATTGAAGCTCGTAAAAAAGCAAATAAAATTGAAAATGTAGAAGAAAAAGCTGTTGCCTATTGTGATGATGTTAAACCATTTTTCCAAGTAATTCGTTATCACTGTGACAAACTTGAATTATTAGTTGATGATGAAATCTGGCCATTAACTAAATACAGAGAGTTGTTATTTACTAAATAGACCTCTAAATATTAATCCGTAATTGCTCCACTTAAATTTAATATGTGCAATTTCGGTTTGCTGTATTAACTTATAAAGTGCGGTTGTCTTTAAAGACATTCCCGCACTTTTTTTCATTTTATTTCTTAATTAGCTTAATTAGAAAAGGTAACTCCATAAAAGTCTCAATAATTTCAAATTAGTAGCTTTTATTTTTTTAACAAAAATTTAACATAATCTGTTAAAATCGATTTTTTTGCGCTTCATCGATAATATTGCGTTTTTTATCTGATAAATTAGATTTTGTATAAGGAAAAACCCTGTTTCTTAAAGGGGGAAATCCCCCTTTTGAGTGCAACTGGCTGTTAATTAGTTGTATATTATTATTTTTTATTGCATCTTTGGGTTGTGGTTAAGTGATAGCGATATCACAAACCCATCTCCTCAAATTTGTTAAAATAACAAACCTATCCCCTTAGTAAAAAGAATCTTTTAGGTTTTAAATCATATTGATTCATCTTAAAGTATCCCTTAATTCTAAAATGTGTTTTAAATACATTTTAAAACATATCCCCTTAATATCAATAAATCACTTTGCTGTGGTTTACTATTTATTCAAGGAAGCAATTCCTTGCTAAAAACTGAATATTTTTTAACCAAATATTAATCTTTAAATCTTTTAATTATGAAAAAATTAATTTTAGGCGCTGCGGCGCTACTATTTGCGGCAATCGGATTTGCCCAAAACACATCAAATTCTTCTCAATCTGGTAATGACCAGAGAGTGTATGTGAGACAAGCAGGGACTAGTCTAAACTCTGATATCCAGCAAGCCAATGGCGCTGGTGTGGGTTCACAACGTGCTATGGTATTGCAACGAGGCTCCGGTAATGATTCTGATATTAGACAGAGAGGGTCGCGTAACGAGGCTTATGTAGAACAAGGTAATCAATTTACTCCTCCTACAAATGCTACTGCTAATATTACTCAAGGTGGAACCAATAATGCTAGTGCAGACAACAAAGCAAGGGTAAACCAGCATGGGGGTACAGGCAGTACTGTTAATATGAATCAAGATGGAAATCTGAACGAAGCTTATGCGCATCAAGATGATAATAGTAGTACTATAAACGTTGATCAGGATGGTACTGCAAACAAATCGGCGGTGTACCAACTACCTTTTTATGCATCCTCTAATAATCTTGCTAATATCACCCAGTCAGGTAATGATAACAAAAGTTGGGCATGGCAAGATGGTAATGACAACGAATTATCAGCTACACAGTCAGGTTCTAACAACAAAGCTGATCAATACCAAATTGGAGATGATAACGATGCATCGGTTAGTCAATCGTCTTCTGGAAACCAAGCTAGACAGCGTCAGACTGGAAACGGAAATGAAGCTATAGGGATACAGCATGCTGTTACAGGTCCTGGTGTAAACAACTATCTTGACCAAAGACAAGTTGGTAATGATAACTATGCATATTCAGATCAAGATGGTAATGGCGGTTATGTGCGTCAGGATCAAAATGGAGATGATAACGACGCAACGGTTAATCAATATGCTGCAGGTACTGGTAATAAAATTTACCAAAGACAAAATGGCGATGATAACGATATTTTTTCAGGTCAATATAGCGGAAGTAATAACCTTGCTGCCACATATCAAGGAGGTATTGGTAATACTGGTTCTACTTCACAAACCGGTAGTAGTAACCATGCTTTGTTAGTTCAAAAATCTCAAGGTGGTGCAGGTCATAATGCTGGAATTATCCAAAATGGTACTGGTAACATGGCAGATGTGTTACAATTAGGTCCAAATGGCAATTTCTCAACTGATGGAGAACTTTGTATCTTCCCAGATCCAGTTCCATTAAACTGCCCAGATCCATTACCACCTGTTGTGATTAATGATCCATGTCCAGGTTGCTAAACCGCTCTCGGTTAAAACACTTTTTTAAAATAATAAAGGAGGGCATAAATTGCCCTCCTTTATAATTAATTTAATATCTTTAGGGTAAGCTTGAGTAAACTCCTATTAGTATTAATTTGTTTCAGCCACACAGGAAAGGTTACTTTTTTTAAAAAAATATAGAACATCCGGTTATGTGGAGTGTTAATTAAAAAATGCAAATGATGAAGACAATAGTAAAAAATATAATATTTGGTATTTTAGTCTCGGCTTTGTATATACCAATGGTTTCTGGCCAAACCTATAAACCCGAAGGAAGTAATGCCGATGGTGGCAAAAGTATTATACAAGGTGAAAAGGTTTCACCTGAATTGCTAGCAAACCTCGGAATTGTGACTACGCCCAACGCTAAGAATACACTTATTGAAGGAAATTCAGTATACGTTCGCCAAATAGGGGATTTCAATACAGCCAGAATTGCAACCAACACAAATGCCAGTGAAATTAACCTTCTCCAAAATGGAAATAATAACGATACTAATTTAGATTATACAGCAAACACCGCTGTGGCAGATCTTATACAAAATGGTAATAGCAATCGTATTAGGGATTTTGTAAATAATCCAAATGCGGATATTTCCTTAGATCTTGTACAGGACGGGAGTTATCTAAACTTTGAGCGCGAAGGTGTTAACGAGCTAACCAAATCGTTAAAATTCAGACAAACGGAAGCCTCGCCTACAATAATAGTGAGAAGTTTTTATTAATGAGCTGTTTACAAGCACATATTGGTAAAATAAAAAATTATTTCGTAGCCGTTTTTACCCTTTTAATAACTGTAGGTGTAAATGCGCAATTCTACAATAAAGAGTATGTAGGTAAGATTCTTGTTAAAAAAGATAGTGAATTCTTCACCTTTACCGCGACCGCGGAAAATATTACTCCGACAGATGTTAATCTTAAATATGATTTCAGCCTTTATCAGACTGATGCCAACAATAATGTTACTAGAAGCAACCAATCCGATCGCTTCTTTTTAAAGGGAAATGAAAAAAAAGTGCTCTCCACAGTAACCGTAAACTACAACGCTGAAGGAAAAATTACCCTGGTGCTTATGCTATATGACAGTGACGATAAACCCGTAGGGCAGGACCGTATTGAGTTAAGTTCAGAAAAAGGTTATCAAGAAATAATTAAGGACAAACTATCTCCACAGGAGGAGGCCGTAAGTCAAGATCAGGCAGCTCCTCAAGATGGTTATATGATGAATGGATTAGTGGTGGAAAACACCTTGACCAAAGCTGGACGTGATTTTTATAAATATTTTTATTCAGAATACTACAACCGTGGAATACAGACAAAAAAGAACATAGTGATTGATGAAGTTCCAGGAAGAATGCGGAGCACAAGGATTTCTGTAAAAATAGACGACCAATTATTATGGCAATTTTTTTCGCAACCTAAAAAATCTTTTTTACAAAGTATGGCTAAGACGGCATTAGACAGATGCATTGCGTATCTTCAACAACTTCAAAAGCAAAAAGAGAATTCCATAACAAGATATTGAGATGAAACTATTTAAATTACTTTCTATAACTGTATTGCTATTTAGTGGAACGGCGGGTTTCGCCCAACAGTTTTCTTATAAACCGTTGAACCCTGCTTTTGGCGGGGATACATTTAATTATAACTGGCTGCAAAGTTCAGCCACTGCCCAAAATAAACTTACTGCTCCCGCCAATCCAGCGGATCAGCGCTCTGAGTTGGAACAGTTTGGAGACCAGCTGAATAGGCAGTTGTTGAGCCAAATATCGCGAGCACTACTTTCGCAACAATTTGGGGGAGTTGATTTTAATCAGGAGGGAACATATACTTTTGGTAGCTTAAATATTGAAATTTTTGAATCTGGCGAAGGATTGGTAATAAATATATTAGATACCGCCACCGGAGAGGAAACACAAGTTATTGTCCCAAATTAAACTAATTTCATGAAAATATTTTTCAGAACAATTTCCTTGATAGGAGTTTTATTATTTTCTTCCTGTGGAGCTTACTTTAATCCACCATTATATCAAGAGGCATCGCGTACCGGAGAATTTTCTAAATCTACACAACCCCTTTTAGATTTGCCACCTGCCGCTCAACCCGTAGAAGTCGCTGTCTATAATTTTAGTGACCAAACAGGACAGTATAAAGCTGTTGAAAGCGGTAGTACCTTCAGCACGGCTATTTCGCAGGGTGGAACTACAATATTGATAAAGGCTTTGGAAGATTCGGGATGGTTTATTCCCATTGAACGGGAAAATTTGAGCAATCTATCTACAGAAAGAAATATTATTAGAAATACAAAGCAGGAATATATAAAGAATTTAAATACCGATGAGCCACCTTTGCCCCCCCTTTTATATGCTGGTCTTTTATTGGAGGGTGGGGTGATTTCCTACGATACTAATATCATCACTGGCGGTATTGGTGCTCGATATTTTGGTTTGGGAGGCTCTGCAAAATATAGACAAGATAGAATAACTGTTTATTTGCGAGCAGTATCTACAAGTAATGGGGAAATCTTGAAAACGGTATATGTTTCAAAAACCATTCTTTCGCAAGCAATTGATGCCAGTTTTTTTCGCTTTGTTAAATTTCAAAGATTGTTAGAAGCAGAAACCGGCGTTACGCAAAATGAACCTGTACAGCTTGCAATGAAAGATGCCATAGAAAAAGCGGTTCACGATCTTATAATTGAAGGAATTCAAAAACAATTTTGGAGTACACAAGGGGGAAAGGAAGTAAACGATCAATTGGTGGCGGAATATTTAGCCGAAAAAGAGAAAGACGAATCTACATTATTGTTTGATAGGCTTAAAGTTAGCAGAGAAGCGCGAAATTCTTTGGGAATATCCTTGGGTGGAAATTTACCGGACAATGATTATGTAACCCAAGATTTAGGGTTTTTGGCACGGTTGGAATATCAAAAGCATTTTGGCCGTTTTTTTAATGCCAACCTCAAGGCTTCCGTCTTTCGCATTGATAACGGTCGACAATATAGGAATGTTTTTGCAAGTGCAGATCTAAATGGTGAATTTGCCTTGTTGCCCAATGATAAATTTACTCCCTTTATTTATGCGGGTCCAGGAGTTATAATAGCTCTTTTAGATCCTAGAAATGATAATGCTTTTGATACTGGAGAACCTTTTTTTAAAGTTCAATATGGAGTCGGGTTCGAATATTTTATTTCTAAAAAATTTGGATTAAAACTTTTTGGAGAACACAATCTTGTTTTTACGGATAAGCTCGAGAAAGCTGTTCAGGGAAAAAGAAACGATTTTTATTATAATATCGGGGTCGGCTTAAATTATTATTTTAAGTTATGATTTTTTAAATAAAACTGATGATGAAAAAATATATAGCTTTGTTTTTTGTGAGTTTCTTCTTAATACTCATTGGTTGCAGTGAAGATACTATAGATGTAGTGCGTACAGGTAATATTTCTGGAAAAGTTACAGATAAAGTAACCGGTGCAGCACTAGAAAATGTAAAAATAACTACAAATCCGGCCTCTACCACTGTTTTCACCGATTCCATTGGTAGGTTTAAACTGAATGATGTGGCTGTAGATGATTATTCAGTTCAAGCCGAATTAAATGGATATGCTACAGGTTTTGAATCTACTACGGTTACGGAGGCAATGACCACTGTAGTTGCCTTTGAACTTTCGCTTGCCAATTCAGATAACAATCCGCCCTCTGTTCCAATTTTAGTATCTCCGGAAGATGGCGCAGAAGAGCAACCTCTTGAAGTACAATTTATTTGGCAAGCATCCGATCCTGAAAATGACGATCTTTCTTATACATTGGATTTAAGAAACGGAACAACTGACGAGATGCAGGTATTTGAAGTGGGCCAAGACACAACATATACGGTAAGCAACCTGCAACTGTCCACCAAATATTTTTGGCAAGTAACAGTTACCGATGGTTCCAATGATCCAGTAAGTTCTGTAATTAGTGATTTTAAAACTCTCACTTTTCCAGATAACCCATATACTTTTGTTAAGGAAAATAATGGAAATTTGGTGATATATTCCGGAGCTAAGGACACAGCCACTGTTGGAAATACTGAGCCTGATTTTAGTGTGTTTCAACTTACGAGTGAAAATACAAATAGTTTTAGGCCTCGAAAAAGCGTCATCCTTAATAGAATTGCTTTTCTGCGCAATTCTGGGGGCGCAACACAAATTTATACTATGAACTTTGATGGTACCGATGTACAACAGGTAACTAGCCAACGTCCTGTAGCTGGATTTCGTACGGAGCATCTAGACTTTACATGGGCACTGAATGATAGCAAACTATATTATCCGCATTTTGATAAATTATATTCCATAAATCCCGATGGGACGGGCAATAGGTTAGAATATACCACAACCGATGGTTCCTTTATCTCAGAAGTTGCAGTACCGGAATTTGATGATGACCTTGTATTATTAAAAACCAATAATTCCAGTGGCTATAACGTGCGAATCTACACCGCAAGGCTCTCTACTGGACTTGAAGAAACGGTAATTTTCGAAAATTTAGATGGAGCAGTGAGTGGAATTGATATTACTGCAAACGCCGATAGGGTTTTATATACTTGGGATATTGATGAAGCTCAAAATTCTTCTTATAGAATTTTTAACAGCCGTATTTTTCTTTTCACCATAGGTAGTCCGGATCCTCCAGTACTATTAGAAACAGATGTTCAGGAAGGAGAGAA
The DNA here is from genome assembly GCF_016757735.1 of Aequorivita iocasae. Taxonomy (NCBI): domain Bacteria; kingdom Pseudomonadati; phylum Bacteroidota; class Flavobacteriia; order Flavobacteriales; family Flavobacteriaceae; genus Aequorivita; species Aequorivita iocasae. The sequence goes on along the minus strand of NZ_CP068439.1, from coordinate 212,952 downwards.
TGAACTTGACGCTAGATTTTCGCCTTCCGAAGGGGGTGTAATATTTACCAGGGTTAAAAATAACTTTAGGGCAATACCGGAGATTCATTCCTTTATTTTTGATCAACAATCACTGGATGATGAGTTGCTATTCACAAATTCCTATATGCCCGATTGGGAATAAACCTATAAATAATCGAAAACCTTAAAAGCCCACCTTTGTGGGCTTTTTTTTAATCCGTACTTTTGCAACTTAACTAGACCCAATGAGTAAAGAGATTTCAAAACGTTACGCACAACGAGGTGTTTCGGCAGGAAAGGAAGATGTCCACAAAGCCATAAAGAACGTGGATAAAGGCCTTTATCCAAAGGCTTTCTGCAAGATTGTTCCCGATTATTTAACTGGCGATGCAGATTATTGCCTGATCATGCACGCCGATGGCGCAGGTACAAAATCATCACTTGCTTATGCGTATTGGAAAGAAACTGGCGATCTATCAGTTTGGAAAGGAATTGCGCAGGATGCACTTATAATGAACATTGACGACCTACTTTGTGTAGGCGCCGTAGATAATATTATGCTCTCTTCAACTATTGGTAGAAATAAAAACTTGATTCCCGGTGAAGTCATTTCAGCAATTATAAATGGTACCGAAGAATTGATTTCTGAAATGAAACAATACGGCGTAACCATCCATTCAACGGGAGGGGAGACGGCAGATTTGGGTGATTTGGTTCGTACTATAATTGTAGATTCCACAGTTACAGCACGTATGAAGCGCAGTGCTGTAGTAGACAATGCCAATATTAAACCCGGCGATGTTATTGTTGGTCTGGCTTCTTTTGGCCAAGCATCTTATGAAAAGGAATATAATGGCGGTATGGGGAGCAATGGGTTGACTTCCGCGAGACACGATGTTTTTGCAAGTTACTTGGCAAAAAAATATCCAGAAACTTATGATTCATCAGTGCCTAGTGAGCTTGTTTATTCAGGTTCGAAAAAATTGAATGATTCTGTTCCTGAAAGCCCATTAAATGCTGGAAAACTAGTTCTTTCGCCAACTCGAACCTATGCCCCTATAATAAAAGAAATTTTATCAAAATTCAACAATAAGGAAATTCACGGAATGGTGCATTGCAGTGGCGGGGCACAAACTAAGATTCTTCACTTTGTGGAAAACCTTCATATAATAAAGGATAATCTGTTTGAAATTCCCCCGCTGTTTAAACTTATTCAGGCTGAAAGTGGTACTGATTGGAAAGAGATGTACCAAGTATTCAATATGGGTCATAGAATGGAACTTTACGTTTCTGAGGACATCGCGGCATCTATTATACAAATTTCTGAATCGTTTAATGTAAAAGCACAGATTGTGGGTAGGGTGGAAGCTGCTGCGTCTAAGAAGCTTACTATTAAATCTGCAATGGGCGAATTTTTATATTGATATTTTCCGCTATATTCGCAACTGATTTTGAGTTGATTGCAGTAAGGTTTCCATTATTCTTAATAAATGCCAGAGAGAATTTTCTTTAAAAATCATAAAATTGGATTGGGGATTTTGGCAATTATTTTTATTGCCGTAAGTATTCTTATTCACACCTTGCATAATTATTTTTTATTCCGGTTGCTGCGCGGAATTATTTGCTACACAGCATTGGCTTATTTACTGATAGCCCACGGAAGAAATATCCAAAAGTGGTTGCTGGGTTTTCTTTTCTTTTATGGGGCATCCAGCATTGCAACCGTTTGGTATGAAAAAAGTACGATGGCCAGTATTTCTATGATATTAAATTTTTTGGCATTTTTAATGCTGCTTTGTTACATTGTGCCTAAGATCAATTTAAAAAATTTAACAAAAAAGTTCACCCTTCTTTTTGTATTTATGGTTCTGGTGAATGGCTATCTGTTCATTAACTTGATTGAATTGATGAAGGATATGACCTTAAACCATATACAATACCTCTTTATGATTCTAAGTGCCTCATGTGGGATTTTATTGGCTTTTATGGCACTTTTTTACAATCATTTTTTCAATTCTACGCTTTCCATGAGCTTTACACTTTTGGTTTTTTTGATCATTTTTGCCGAAATATTTCGGGGTATAGCATACTATGATTTGGGGCATAGCTATATTTTTGTTTATCTGGCACGAATTTCATTTGTAGGTAGCCTCTATACGCTGGTACACTTTTCTTATTTAGATTTAAAATGGAGAAAGGTGTGAAACGCGGGTAATTCTTAAAACTTTTTTCAATATTGAAACCTCCGGCAATGGTTTTCATTCCCCTAAAAAATTGTAAATTTGCAGCCATTATAAAATGTATATGTTAGATAGGCTTCAAATAATAAAACAACGTTTTGACGAGGTGAGCGACCTCATAATACAACCCGATGTAATCAGCGACCAAAAGCGGTACATTCAGTTGAACAAAGAATATAAGGATCTCCGAATTTTGATGGACAAACGCGCAGAATTTTTAGAACTTACCGACAACATAAACGAAGCCGAAGAAATTATAGCCGATGGAAGCGATGCCGAAATGGTTGATATGGCGAAGCTACAACTGGAAGAAGCAAAAACGCGTTTACCAAAGCTGGAAGAAGAGATCAAGTTTCTTTTAGTGCCAAAAGACCCCGAAGACGCCAAAAATGCAGTAATGGAGATAAGAGCCGGAACGGGTGGAGACGAGGCAAGTATTTTTGCGGGCGATCTTTTCAGAATGTACACCAAATATTGCGAGGGAAAAGGCTGGAAGACAAACGTGATAGATTTTAACGAAGGAACCAGTGGCGGTTTCAAAGAAGTTCAATTTGAAATAGAAGGAGAGGATGTTTACGGAACTCTTAAATTTGAAGCTGGCGTTCACCGCGTGCAGCGGGTACCACAGACCGAAACCCAAGGGCGTGTGCACACAAGCGCCGCCACGGTAATGGTTTTTCCGGAAGCTGAGGAATTTGATATTGAAATAAACCCCAAGGATGTTCGTGTAGATTTCTTTTGTTCTTCGGGCCCTGGAGGACAGTCGGTGAATACAACCTATTCTGCTGTAAGGCTGACGCACGTTCCCACGGGCATTGTGGCTCAGTGCCAAGACCAGAAATCGCAACACAAAAACAAAGAGAAGGCCTTTAGGGTTTTGCGTTCACGTTTATACGACCTTGAACTAGCCAAAAAGCAGGCGGAAGATGCCCTAAAGCGTGGCTCGATGGTTACAAGTGGTGACAGAAGTGCAAAAATTAGAACCTATAACTATCCACAGGGGCGGGTTACAGACCATCGTATCAACCTTACCTTATACAATCTTGGAAATATAATGAACGGTGACGTTCAGGAAATAATTGACGAACTTCAATTGGTGAGTAATACAGAGAAATTGAAGGAAACTGGCGAAACTTTTTAATTATATAACCTTCTGAAATAAAAAGTAATGACTACAGAAAATTTGATTTCAGAAATTAGAAAGAAGCAATCCTTTCTTTGTGTTGGGCTTGATGTTGATTTAGATAAAATTCCCGAATTTCTTCTAAAGGAAGAAGACCCTATATTTTCATTCAATAAAGCCATTATTGATGCCACCCATCCATATGCCGTGGCCTATAAGCCAAATACTGCTTTTTATGAAGCTTATGGTTTGAAGGGCTGGAAGTCCTTGGAAAAGACGATAAAATATTTAAACGAAAATTATCCCCAGATTTTTACTATCGCCGATGCTAAGCGCGGCGATATTGGCAATACTTCCTCACGCTATGCAAAAGCTTTTTTTAAGGATCTGGGTTTTGATTCGGTTACCGTTGCTCCCTATATGGGAAAGGATTCCATAGAGCCTTTTCTTGCTTTTGAAAATAAGCACACCATTTTGCTTGCATTGACTTCCAATGGAGGGGCTTTCGACTTTCAAACTAAACTAACGGGTGAGGAAGAATTGTATAAATTGGTCTTAAAAACTTCAAAAGAATGGAGCAATAGTGAAAACTTGATGTATGTAGTAGGTGCGACGAAGGCTGAATACTTTGCTGAGATTCGTAAAATCATACCAAACAGTTTTATATTGGTGCCAGGAATTGGGGCACAGGGAGGAAACTTGAAGGAAGTCTGCAAATATGGATTGACGGATAATGTTGGGTTGCTTGTAAATTCTTCCCGTGGTATTATTTATGCTTCAAATAATACTGATTTTGCAGAAGCTGCCGCTGTTGAAGCAAAGAATATCCAGCTCGAAATGAAAGCCATACTTGATGGAGTTCGTTGATCAATTAAATAGAACTGTAACCTTTACCAAAACTCCTACCCGAATTGTTTCTTTGGTGCCTTCACAAACCGAATTGTTGGTTGACCTTGGTTTGCAGAAAAACATTATCGGAATTACCAAATTCTGTGTCCATCCCAATGATTTGCGAGAAGAGAAAGTGATTGTTGGAGGGACCAAGCAGGTTAATTTCGAAAAAATAAAATCACTTAAGCCAGATATTATCATTTGCAATAAAGAAGAGAATACTGAGGAAATGGTTCTTCAGCTAGAAAGTATTGCGCCTGTGTGGGTGAGTGATATTGCTACGATTTCGGAAAGTATCCAGATGATATTCCAGTTGGGGAAGGTTTTTGAAGTTGCTGAGAAAGCTTTGGAAATTGTATCAAATATTAAGTCCAAATGGGAAAACTTTAAGGAGTATATAAAAGATTTTCCGCCAAAGAAAGTGCTGTATTTAATTTGGAAAAAACCCTATATGGCTGCGGGCAGGAGGACTTTCATTGATTGTCTTTTAACTGAAAATAATTTTGAAAATATTTGCACTGAAGTTTCAAGCCGGTATCCAAAGGTGAAGCCAGAAGATTTTTTGAAGGCTGATTTGATTTTACTTTCTACAGAACCTTATCCTTTTAATAAGGGAGATGTTATAGCTCTTGCAGCGGAATTTGAAACGGAAGTAAAATTAGTGGATGGGGAGTTTTTTAGCTGGTATGGCTCTCGTTTAATGTACGCTTTTGATTATTTTAAAACGCTTCGCTGAAGAATTATTATTTGTCCGCTTGTTTCAAGGATAGGTAGTTAATTTCTTGAAAAATTTTGTCGGCTTGTTGGTGTGCTTTGGCACTTTTCTCAGGATCATTTGGCGCTAATTCAAAAGATCGTTTCATTAAAACCCTATATTTTTCTTTCAGAATTTCAATTCTTGATTTTTTCTTAAACCAATTATTCATATCTCTATAATTTAACAGTACAAAGATAACTTCGGTATTGGTAACATACTATTAATAAGAGGTTAATGGTATCATAAATAGAATTAGTCTTTCGTTAATCCTGTAAAGCAAATACTTGGCGAAGAAGTGCGGTGGTTCTTGCTGAAATATTATTTCGAATATCCTTTTCCTCAACGCTTATCATTTTATAAACGCCTTGTAGCGCTTCAGTTGTAACATAATCTGTAAGATTTGGATTTGCCTTAGTTACAAATGGAATGGAATTGTATTTGGTAATTATGCTTGTCCAGATTTGATCTGCACCTACTCTTGAAAAAGAATTTTTTATCACTGGCTCAAACTTAGAGTAAAGAGCTGTGCTTGTGCGTTGTTCCAAATAATGGGTAGCTGCATTATCGGGGCCCAACAAAATATTTTTTGCATCTACAAAAGTTATTTCTTTTACAGCAGATACAAATATGGGAGTGGCTTCTTTGACGGCATCTTCAGCAGCTCTGTTTAAAGCTTTTATACCTTCGTCTGCTAAACTTCCTAGTCCTATGTCTCTTAAGCCCTGATCTACTTTTTGTAATTCTGGCGGCAACAATATTTTTACCAGTGGATTTTTATAAAACCCATCTTTTTTGGTAAGCTTGGTTACTTGTTTGTCTATTCCAAGATCCAATGCTTGTCTTAGTCCATTTGCAATCATTGTAGGGTTCATATCACTCCCTGTTTGATTGGGAAGCGTATTGACCACTTGCTGTAATTCTGCGCAGGAAAAGAAGGTAAGAATTGCGCAGCACAGGAATATTTTTTTAGCCCACATCGGTTTTTAATTTTTTGTTATTCCTCAAAAATAAAAAAGCCCTTCAATATTGAAGAGCTTTTTTTTAAAAAAGACTTTAATTTGTCTTATTTAATAACTTTAACAGTTTTAGTAGCATTGTCAATAGTTACTTGAACCATATATGCTCCTGATGGAAGATTGCTCATATTGATTGCAGGTGAAATTTTTCCTGGATTCTCTTGAAGAACAACTTTGCCTAAGATGTCATACACAACCACATTATCAACTGAAGAAGCTGATTTAATGTTCAATACATCTTGAACTGGGTTAGGATATACGGAGAATTTGCTAGCAGAAAAGTCATCAACTCCAGCAGCTGCATCCACGAAAAGTACATCATCTACATAATATTCGTTGTTTGCATCAATTGAGAAGAAATCAATTCCTCCTACAGTAGCGTCAGCACCAAAAGCAACTGGCGCACCATCTACACCATCAATAGAAAGTGTATAAGTAAGAGCGCTTAAGTCAAATAAGAACTTAACCTCAAACCAGAAATTTTGTGGATAAGAATAGGTATTGTAAACTGTTCCGTCAGCATCTATATCTTCTACGATACCTGGATTCATACCATCAAGGTTAAAAGTAATGTTTCCTGAGTTGAAAACACCATTTCCACCTGCTCCTGCACCACCATTTTCTGTAGCACCTTGGAAGTTAATGTAGCCAGTCTTGTCAGTAGGAATGTACATAAAGAATGTTAATTCATATGTACCAATTGTTTGATTTCCTAATAGTAAAAGTGCATCTTGAACACCATCACCACCGATAAAAACTGATTGACTTCCAGATTGTGCAAACGCATCAGTTACTACAGCGTTATCAGGACCTGGAGCTCCAGACCAGCTAGACCAATGATCTTCAAAGAGAGGGCCTAAGCTATAGCTCTCGATGTCATCTTCAATTATTTGTGCATTCGCACTAAGTGTAAAAGCTCCTATAGCAAGAGCCAATAAGTAAATTTTTTTCATAATGTTAAATTTTTAATTGTTTAATATTGATGCTGCAAGATACAAAATAATTGAAATAATGCAACTTTTTTAGTAAAATTTTATCGTATCAAGTAAGTCTTAAGTATTATGTTCGTTAGGTTTTAACTAAATTTGCAACTCTTATTTTACTAAATAAAAAATCATGAAACAGGTAAGTCCCTATAAACCAAAATATAAAGTGCGAATTGTTACTGCTGCATCACTGTTCGATGGGCACGATGCCGCTATCAATATTATGCGTCGTATAATACAATCTACAGGGGTAGAGGTAATTCACCTGGGCCATGATAGAAGCGTCAAAGAGGTTGTAAATACTGCCATACAGGAAGATGCTAATGCAATTGCGCTTACTTCATACCAAGGCGGTCATAACGAGTACTTTAAATATATGTATGATCTTTTACAAGAAAAGGGTGCCGGACATATAAAGATTTTTGGCGGCGGCGGCGGCGTTATTCTTCCTTCCGAGATAAAAGAATTGATGGATTATGGTATAACTCGAATTTATGCACCAGACGATGGTCGTGAAATGGGACTTCAAGGAATGATTAACGATTTAGTTCAACAATCCGATTTTCCCATAGGCGATAAATTAAATGGGGAAATAAACAAATTGCCCGAAAAGGAAATCGGCGCTATTGCAAGAATCATTTCTTCAGCTGAAAACTTTCCAGATGTAGCAAAAGAAACACTTGATAAAATCCATATTAACAATAAAAAAGCCAAGACCCCTGTTCTGGGTATTACTGGGACTGGGGGCGCGGGAAAATCTTCCCTTGTTGATGAATTGGTGCGAAGGTTTTTAATTGACTTTCCTAATAAGACTATTGGGATTATTTCAGTAGATCCTTCTAAAAGAAAAACCGGCGGAGCACTGTTGGGAGATCGAATACGAATGAATGCCATCAATTCGCCTCGGGTTTACATGCGTAGTTTGGCTACCCGACAAAGCAACCTTGCACTTTCAAAATATGTGACTGAAGCAATCGAAGTCCTGAAAGCTGCTGAATATGACCTTATTATTCTTGAAACTTCCGGAATTGGTCAAAGCGATACCGAAATACTGGAACATAGCAATGTTTCCCTCTATGTTATGACCCCTGAATTTGGTGCAGCCACGCAACTTGAAAAAATTGATATGCTCGATTTTGCAGATTTAGTTGCTATCAATAAATTTGACAAACGCGGCTCTCTTGACGCCCTACGTGATGTAAAAAAACAATACGTTCGCAATCATCAACTGTGGGAAACTCCGCAGGATGAACTACCCGTTTATGGAACAATTGCTTCACAGTTCAATGATCCGGGAATGAACAAACTTTACAAGGCGGTTATGCAGGAGATTGCAGAAAAAACCGAATCCGATCTTAAAAGCGATTTCCACGTTTCCGAAGAAATGGAGGAAAAGGTATTTGTTATCCCGCCCTCACGCACACGCTATCTTTCCGAAATTTCAGAAAACAACAGAGCTTATGATAAAAAAGCTGTGGAACAGTCTGAAGTTGCCCAAAAGCTCTATGGGATTTTTAAAACCATTGAAACAATTTGTGGAGAAACACCAGGATTGGACAAAGCTGGTATTATATCCAAATCTATTTTGAATTCAGAAAAAAATAGAGACTTGGTAAAATTGCTACTTGCTGAATTTGACCGTGAAAAATTAAATCTAGATCCGTACAACTGGGAAATTATAACCCGTTGGAACGAAAAAGTAAACAAATACAAAAATCCAATTTATAGTTTTAAAGTTCGTGATAAAGAAATAAATATAAAAACCCATACCGAATCCCTTTCACATACCCAGATTCCAAAAGTAGCCTTGCCGAAATATCAAGCTTGGGGCGATATTTTGAAATGGACGCTTCAAGAGAATGTTCCTGGAGAATTTCCGTACACTTCCGGGCTGTATCCCTTTAAAAGAACTGGGGAGGACCCTGCCAGAATGTTTGCGGGCGAAGGTGGACCGGAGCGTACCAACAGGCGTTTTCACTATGTAAGTATGGGCTTGCCTGCCAAAAGACTTTCCACTGCGTTTGACAGTGTAACATTATATGGAAACGACCCTGACCTACGGCCCGATATTTATGGTAAGATAGGCAATGCAGGTGTTTCCATTTGCTGTTTGGATGATGCTAAAAAGCTCTATTCCGGTTTTGATTTAAGCCACCCAATGACCTCGGTAAGTATGACGATTAACGGGCCCGCACCAATGTTGCTAGGTTTTTTCATGAATGCTGCCATTGATCAAAACTGTGAAAAATACATTGTGGAAAATGGTTTACAAGAAGAAGTTGAAAAGAAAATTGAAACTATCTATAAGAAGAAAAATATTGACCGCCCCAAATATCACGGCCAGTTTCCCGAAGGTAATAATGGGTTGGGCCTTATGCTTTTGGGCGTAACTGGTGATCAAGTTTTGGACACTGAAGTTTATAACAAAATTAAATACGAGACTTTACAGCAGGTACGCGGAACGGTTCAGGCAGATATTTTAAAAGAAGACCAAGCGCAGAACACTTGTATTTTTTCTACTGAATTCGCACTGCGCTTGATGGGCGATGTGCAGGAATATTTTATTGAGAAAAAAGTTCGAAATTTCTATTCAGTTTCCATTAGTGGCTACCACATTGCCGAAGCAGGCGCAAACCCTATCACCCAATTAGCTTTTACGCTTGCAAATGGGTTCACTTACGTGGAATATTATTTGAGCCGCGGCATGGATATCAATGAGTTTGGACCTAATCTTTCGTTTTTCTTTAGCAACGGAATTGATGCGGAATATGCTGTTATTGGCCGGGTTGCTAGAAAAATTTGGGCAAAGGCCTTAAAAGAAAAATATGGAGCCAACCCACGTGCTCAAATGTTGAAATACCACATACAGACTTCGGGTCGCTCATTACACGCCCAGGAAATTGATTTCAACGATATTCGTACTACATTACAGGCTTTGTACGCTATTTATGATAACTGTAACTCATTGCACACCAATGCGTATGATGAAGCTATAACTACTCCTACTGAAGAGAGCGTTCGCCGAGCTATGGCGATTCAGCTTATCATAAATAAGGAACTTGGCTTGGCTAAAAACGAGAATCCAATACAAGGTTCTTTTATTATTGAAGAGTTAACAGATTTGGTTGAAGAAGCTGTTTTAAAAGAATTTGACAGTATTACGGAACGTGGTGGCGTATTGGGCGCAATGGAAACCATGTATCAGCGGAGTAAAATTCAAGAGGAGAGTTTGTATTACGAAACCCTAAAACATAATGGAGATTTTCCAATAATTGGAGTGAATACCTTTTTAAGCAGCAAAGGCTCGCCAACAGTACTGCCGGCAGAAGTCATTCGCGCAACAGAGGAAGAGAAACAAGTACAGATTGAAACCCTAAAAAACCTTCACGAAATGTATGGCGAGAGCGCTACAGATATTATTGAAAAAATAAAAGCTGCGGCAGTACATAATGAAAATATGTTTGAACAATTAATGGAAGCCACAAAGGTTTGTTCCTTGGGGCAAATTACGGAAGCTTTATTTGAGGTAGGAGGGCAATACAGACGAAATATGTAACAAATTCAGTTTCCTAAAGGGTTAGCCTCCAGGTATGTTGGAGTTTTCTAAATCTTTTGAGCTCTTTGCGGAGTAATGGCAGAAAATCTTTTCCATTACTGTTCACTCTTTCCAAACGTTCGCAATTTTTATAAAGAAGATTGGAAAGACGCATTACTGAAGCCGCGTATTTATGCTTTTCTTCAGAAAAAGATTGACTTTCTGCTTTCAGGATTTGTGGCCCCAATGAAATTGATTGCTGCACAATATCACCTGTAAAATAAATATTCGGGTCTTCAGCGCCATTTTTTTGAAGGTGCGCCAGATCATGGCCTATATAGGCTGAAATATTTCTCGCCAAGGAGAATATATCAAGCGCTTTGTTATAAATAGCCGATTTTGAGTCGTTTCCGAATTGATGGGGCAACATTTTATTATTTCTTTTTTAAAGCGAATCAAATTTAATCACTACATCATTTATTGTGCAATTGATATTAAAGTAAAAACGTATATTTGCTTTAAATATTAATTTATTTAATAAATAAACTTTAAAATGAGTATAGATTCTTTGAATTGGAAAATATTGAATTGTCTTCAAAAAAATGCCCGCCAACCCAACACTGAAATTGGTAGACAAGTGGGCATAAGTTCACCGGCAGTTTCTGAAAGGATAAAGAAAATGGAGGATACAGGCATAATAAATGGCTATTACACAGATATTTCTCCATTTATGGCGGGGTATCAATTTAAAGCAATTATTACACTGCGGGCATTTATGGGAAAACTAAAACCCTTTCTGGAAGTGGTAAAAACGTATGAAGAAGTTTTAAACTGCTACCGAATTACTGGAAACGAAAACATTGTAATGGAGGTAATACTTAAAAATCAAAAACATTTGGAAAGTTTTATCGATCAATTGATAGTTTACGGTGAAACTAAAACACAAATTGTTCTTTCCCATGTGGTTAAAAACAATGACATAAAACCCTTAAAATAAATACTGTTGTGTTAAAAATGTTATAATTGGTTTCATTTTAAGAAAAACAACTCATCTTTCAATGTACTTTAGCTACAAGTACTTTCCAAAAAACAATGTTATGAAAAATTATACTTTCCAATTTTTAATCGTAACCATTATTACGGCATTACTGGGCTTTACTGGCCTAGAATATCCCGGTGATTTTTTTGTTAGATTAATATGCCTCTTTGCGGGAATTGGCTTGATGATTTCGTGTTTGGATGCGGTCATTGTTTCGCGTAAGCAAAGACGCCCCAAAAAAAATCCTCAATTATAAATTTGGGTTATATATTTCCTGTTTGTGATTTTTTAAGTAAAAAGTATAGCCAGATTGTCAGCGCTGCTATAAAAAGCAGGAATATTGAAAAAATTGTCCAAGTTTTAAAATAGCCGAAACTATTCACCAAATTCATCCCACCATTGTGGCCAATTAAATGCGCAACGCTAAAACTCATACTGTATAGCGCCATATAACTGCCCTTTCTCCCTTTTGGTGACATTTCCAATGCCAGTGCGTTTGAAAATGGAAACCCAATCATTTCTCCCAAAGTCATTAATAACATAGCTATTACTAGCACACCGCTCCACGTGCTCAGGTTTAATACCAAGAAACTCAACCCCAGAAAGAAAATTCCCCAGAAAGTAGCCATGGTTTTAGAAATTTTCTTTCGGTCAAGCCAAGCAATCAGCGGCATTTCAAAAATTACAATTGTGGCGCCATTTATAAATAATAACCACCCAATAACATCTTCGGAAAGGAAATGCACCTTTTCATAATAAACAGGCATCACTGAAAAATATTGAACAAATGCCAGACTGTTAGCTACCATTATTACGAAAAAAATAAGGAAAAGCTTGTTCAAATAAGGGGGCAGCCCTTCTTTTAAAACTACAGTTTTTTCCTCAGTGGTATTTATTAGTTTTTTAGGTTTCAAAAGAAGAAATACACCAAGGGAAGCGAGCATACAGGTTAAACCATCAATCCAAAAAAGTGAAGTATAATTTATGTGCGCGATTATTAAACCGCCAATCAATGGGCCTATGGAAAAGCCTAAGTTTATTGCCAAACGAATTAAAGCAATACTTCGGGTAATATTTCCCGGTTTGCTGTATGCATCAGCAGCTACAAAAATGGCAGGGCGACCCGCATCTGCCATCAAAGTCAATAAAAATATACCTATGCAGAATCCGTAAAATGTATTGATATATTGAAGCAATATAAAACCAACTCCGCCCAAAAAAAGGCTTGAAAGAATCACTTTATAAAAACCTATCGAATCTGTTAATCTCCCGCCAATATATGTACCCACCAATGAACCTAGACCAAAACAAGACATTATCCACCCCACTTGTGGCAAATCAAAACCTTCCACGTTTATTAGGTACAATGATAAAAAGGGAATTACCATGGCTCCAGCTCTATTGACGAAGGTAACCAAAGACAATAGCCAGATTTCTCGGGATAAACCCCGAAAGTTTGCCAGGTAGTTTGTGTAAATCTTTTTCATCTTTGGTTGGTGGTATAAATGTAAAACGTCCCGGTTTTGGCCGGGACGTTTTTATATTGTATAAACTTATTGTTATATAGTCAATACATACATCGCCGGCACTTCTGGTTTGAAATGACCTGGTTTCTGCGGCAGGTGTATGTGTTACTTTTCATTTTTTAGTGAAATTGATTTTCAAATGTAGTAAAAATTATTTTTCGGCAAGCAAAAAGTTAATTTAAAACACGTTTAAATGCCTGTCCGAGTTTATAGCCCGCTCTTATGTAAGCTTTGCCCATTCTTCTAAAACTGGGCCAATCCCGTAGGTTATAGCTTTCATTATTTACTCCCATTGCCCGGCTGATTTCTGTGCTGAACAAAACAATAGAAGGATTTTTGGTTTCATAAAAATCAAAGGTCATCGATACTTTGGAAGGTTCCTTTCCAATAATTACATTATATCCAAAATACATCCAATCACTGTTTACCTTCATAGTGTATTTTGCGCTACTATCATTTTTATTGAATACTGGAGCGTTTTTATACTCTGCTGTTTTTTCGTTAAGCGTGGCTAAAAATAATTCTTGCCACTTTTGGTTTTTGTGTTCATCATATAGCTCCAGCCATTCTTTTGCGGCCTCTTTGTCTTTCCATTCCGAAACCTCCACGTATCGCATTTGAAGAAATTTTGCTTCGGGAATGTTTTTTCCGTCAAAAGTTAAGCTGTCGAAGGTAAAAACCACATTCACCTTTTCTTGTGAAGCTAAAAATGAAAGTGCCTTTTTGTCAATATCAATATGCTGTGCCACTAGAAATTGCGAACTGATACAGAGTAATAGTGAAGTGAGGAGAGTTTTAATCATAAAGTGTTTTTTTGCCAAAAATAAAAATTAATATGAAGTTTGAAATTCTTTTCTACTTTTACTGAAAACAAATTATGAAGAATTTACTTAAAGTGATTTTTTTACTGTTCTGCACAATCATTTCTGCGCAGGAAGAGGCCATTATTTCTGAAAGCAAGGCTGCGCAGATTGAACTGAACAAAGAATTCAGCAATCCCGAAACCACAATTTTGGAACCGAAGGATTTTAAAAATTTTAAGGGATTGGAGTTTTATCCAATTGATCCAAAGTTTATTGTTGAAGCAAAATTTGTCCGTACTCCAGATGAAAAACCTTTCTTGATGCCCACAACTACTGCCCGAACACCTGAGTATGTAAAATACGGTGAAGCGCATTTTTCAATAGATGGAAAGGATTTTGTGTTGAACCTCTTCAAAAGTACCCAGCCCTATAGTGAACCGGGCTATGAAGATTATCTTTTTCTCCCATTTACCGACTTAACCAGTGGCGATGGCTCTTACGGAGGCGGGAGATTTCTGGACCAGCGCATTCCCGAGGGCGATACCATAATTATAGATTTCAATAAAGCGTACAATCCTTACTGTGCTTACAGTGCGCGTTTTTCGTGCCCCATTCCGCCAAAAGAGAACGATTTATTAATCAGAATTGAAGCTGGGGTAAAGGACTTTGGCAAGCACTAAAAATACTTCACCAACCACATTCCGAAGAAAACCATTGCAAAACCAATCACCAAGCTGGCAAGGGTATATAGGGCGAAAGACATAAAATCACCGTTTTTTAAAAAAACGTGGTTTTCATAAGCAAATGTGGAAAAAGTGGTAAATCCGCCACAAAAACCCGTGGCCAAAAATAAAACTGTGCTTTGGGAAAGGGTTTCATTTTTTAATGCAAGGCCGAGAATAATTCCAATTAATAAACTTCCTAAAATATTTGCTGCAAAAGTTCCATAGGGTATTCCTGTTTCATAACTATTCAGCCATTTTGAAAACGCATACCGAAGTGTGCTCCCCAATCCGCCACCTATAAAAACCAATGCCAAGTGCTTCATTTAAATACCATCTTGAACGGGTTCGGCTTCAGTAATTATAGGAATGTAAATTTCGGTAAGCCAATCTGCGGGATTAGGCGTTTCTTCAGGGTCGGTAACGTAAACTTCAAACATTTTTCTGTCTGGGTCTATCTGGTGTCCGTTTTTATCAATATACTGTCTTCCTTTTGTGTAGGCTTCCGGTAGATGTGTGTAATTTCCTTTTAATGAAATTTTTACTGCTTTAACTGGATTCATAAAACCACAAACTACGGGGCTGCCTTCTGGAGTTATAACCTGTTCTTTCACTGGTATACCAGTTGAAAATATTACCGTGCCGTTTGCGTTGTCTACTTCATTATAAATTGTGAAAGGCATTCCGGCCATGTTCAAGTTGTTCTTGGTGATGAAATTCATTACTTCTCCCATCATAGGTGCCATTTTTTCACCAAGCTCGCTCATTTTAGAAACTGATGTTGTGTACATATAATACCCGCCGCCGTACTGGGTAACGCCATCAACATTTATGGAATATTGTTTCATGTCCTCAGCTACTTCTTCAGCAATTCCTTCAAGTCCTGCTTCGTTCATTTTGTGCATTTCGGCATCAAAGTCCATTCCGCTCAATGAATAATAGGCTTTGTCAATTAATGTGTGCTCTCCCTTCATTCCCCAGGTAACCTTGGTTCCGCCTTCCACTTCCTCAAACGTCCAATAAACCTTCGGGTTTCTTTCGCCGCCGGGAGTATTTAGTGTCAAATCCTGCTCTATTTCTTTATTCGGAATTACTTTCGTAGTGGTCATGGAGCCACTCATTTCGCCATCCCAAGAATAAGATGCACCTTCACCAACAGTCTTTTCGGCATATGTAAATGTAATTGTGGAATCCTCTTTTTTCCAAGGTCCCCATTCTTCCCAACTTTTGTAATCGTTCACTTTATTGAAAACCACCTCTGGCGGTGCGTTAATTACCATTGTATCCTGAATATCATAAGTTCCATCTTTGGTTCCAAAATAAATAGCACTGCCAATAATAATGATGAGAAGGAGAAAAAATAAGTACTTTAAAATTTTCATTTGGTCGGGGGTGTTGATTGGTGTTGCTAAGATAGTGAAATTTCATTGATGCCTTTAAAATTGAAATGTTTCGGTTTTTCAAATTTTGACATCTATCTATCACCAACATTATTTTAGTACATTTGCGGAAATCTAAAATATTTTAAAATGAAGAAAACCTTTTTTATTGCACTGGCAATGAGTGGGTTGCTATTTTTTTCCTGTAATGACAATAAAACGGAAAAGGATGTAGCCCAAGTGGAAAAAACAGAATCCACGGCGTTTGATTATAATGTGGAAACTTTTGGCGATGTAAAAGTATTGCGTTACCAAATTCCCGGGTGGGACAAACTTACCCTAAAAGAACAAAAACTTGTGTATTATCTTACCCAAGCAGGTTTGGAAGGACGCGATATTATGTGGGACCAAAACTACCGCCACAACCTTACCATTAGAAAAGCGTTGGAAAATGTGTATGAAAACTATAAAGGCGATAAAAACACCGAAGACTGGAAAAATTTTGAAACTTACTTGAAAAGAGTTTGGTTCAGTAATGGTATACACCACCATTATTCCAACGATAAACTGAAGCCTGAATTTTCTTCGGAATATTTAAAGCAACTTTTAACAGATACCAATACTACTTTGGAAGGCGAAGCTTTTGAAGTAATCTTTAACGATAAAGATTCCAAAAAAGTAAACCAGGCAAAGGGTGTAGATAACGTAGCCCAAAGTGCGGTTAACTTTTATGGTCCAAACGTGACCAATAAAGATGTTGAAAGTTTTTATGCAAAAAAGAAATCTCCCAATCCCGAAAAGCCGCTTTCATTTGGATTAAATTCAAAATTGGTGAAGGAAAATGGAGAGCTTAAGGAATTGGTGTACAAATCTGGCGGACTTTACGGCCCAGCGATAGACAAAATTATTGGCTGGCTTGAAAAAGCACAGGGAGTTGCCGAAAACAAAGCCCAGGGCGATGCCATTGGTCTTTTAATTGAATATTACAAAACGGGAGACCTTCAAACATGGGATGACTACAATGTAGCGTGGACCGCCGCCACCGAAGGAAACATAGACTACATAAACAGTTTTATTGAAGTTTATAACGATCCGTTAGGGTATAGAGGTTCCTATGAAACCATCGTTCAAATAAAGGATTTTGATATGTCTGAAAAAATGGCAGTACTTTCTGAAAACGCACAGTGGTTTGAAGATAATTCCCCATTGATGGACGAGCACAAAAAGAAAAATGTGGTAGGCGTAACCTATAAAGTAGTGAACGTTGCGGGTGAAGCCGGTGATGCTTCCCCGAGTACACCAATTGGGGTAAACCTTCCAAACGCAAACTGGATCCGTGCCGAAGTGGGCAGTAAGTCCGTTTCCCTCGGAAATATTATTGAAGCCTACAACAATGCAGGAAGCACAGGCAGATTGAAAGAGTTTGTTAATGACGAAGAAGAACTTGAACTGGAAGAAAAATACGGGCAGCAAGCCGATAAACTTCATACAGCACTTCACGAGGTAATAGGCCACGCTTCAGGGCAATTAAATCCTGGCGTTGGCGAAACCAAGGAAACATTAAAAAACTATGCTTCTACTTTAGAAGAAGGCCGTGCAGATTTGGTGGGTCTTTATTATTTGTACAACCCAAAGTTACAAGAGCTCGGTTTGGTTGATGATTGGAAAAAAGTAGGAATGGCTGCTTATGACGGATACATTCGCAACGGTTTGATGACGCAGTTGATTCGTTTAAATTTAGGCGATGATGTGGAAGAAGCACACATGCGTAACCGTCAGTGGGTATCTGCCTGGGTTTATGAAAAAGGAAAAGCCGATAACGTAATTGAAAAAATTACCCGCGACGGAAAAACTTATTACAACATTAATGACTATGATAAACTTCACGACTTATTCGGTGAATTGCTTCGTGAAACACAGCGAATTAAAAGCGAAGGTGATTACGCTGCGGTAGAAAATTTAGTTGAAACCTACGGTGTTAAAGTAGATCAAACCCTTCACAAGGAAATTTTGGAGCGCAACAAACAGTTTACTTCTGCACCATATAGCGGTTTTGTAAATCCTGTGCTTGTTCCGAAAATGAACGATAGTGGTGAAATAGAAAGTTTCACTATAGAACAGCCAGAAACTTTTGCCGATCAAATGTTCTTCTATTCTAAGAATTACAGCAATTTGCCACCAGTAAATTAATTGGATATTTTAATGTAATAAAAAAGCTCTTCGCGATTGCGAAGAGCTTTTTTGTTTTTGAGCAATTCAAAAAAACACTTAAAGCGTTAGCTGAAAACGTAAACAGGAATCTTCAGTGATTGTTATATTGCCATCCCACGAATATCCTTGGCAACTTGCCGTGTAGCTATAGGTGCCTTCCGGTAAGTCATTAAAATTTCCTCCGTAGCCGTCAACAATACAATCTGGTGTGCCTGCATAATAATAACCAGTAATACTACTCGTACCAACACCGTTGAGGTTTACTGTTATGGGACCACAGCCATAGTCTTGGTTGGTCCAAAACTTGACATCGCCTTTGCCGCTTCCGCCGCCTCCGGTTCCGCCACCGCCGCCACCGCCAGTGCCGCCACCGGCGTCGCTACAATCTACCCCATATCCGCCAACAATTACATCGATAGAACCATTTGCATCCAGGTTTGCTTCAAGTACAAATTCAACACCATTTATTGAAATTGTACAGGTATTGGGCGATATACTTCCTAAATTGTGTGCATAAAGCGTGATGTAGTTAAACCCGTTGTATCCAAAATCGTAATCAACACTAATTGGATTGGAAGGGCCATCAAGCGTTTGTTCATCAATAATGGTGTTGCCGTTGGCAATAATTGAAACGATATCGCCATCAACGGTTCCATGGTCCCAAACCCGAATATTTGTAATTCTGCTGGAAATTTCAATACACCCTAAATAATTGTTCGGTCTTCCAAAAGAAGAAGAAGGTATAATAGAGGTTTCGTTAATCTCAATAGATTCTGGCTCCGGATCGGAATCCTCTTCTTTTTCACAGCTTATAAAAAATAATGAAAAAGTTAATAGAAACGGAAAAAGTAATTTTAATTTGGTCATATTTAAATTTGGTTTTAGGTTACTTTTTTAAAATCAACTGACGAAAATAAAAAAAAAACCAATAGTGCATTGTATTGATTTTGTAATATTTTTTCTCCTCAAAAAAAATATTCCAACTCTCTCCTTACTGACACTTAAAGGTTTATTTTAAAAATGAATTGCTAATTCAAGTAATTTCAATATTGATTAGTTAGAAAATCTTAAAACAGATTGAGACAAAATTAGGCTAGGGAAGGATTTTAAAAAATACCTACTTTAGGGTATTTTTCATAAGGGCTTTTCAACAAATGTTTTGGGCGGAAGAATTAAATAAGTCTAAAAAGTTTAAAAAAAGCAGTTCTAAAGTAAATTTAATTTTTTAAATACGTTTTTACCAACAAAAGAAAAACGATAAATGCAATGAACCCGACTAAAATCCAAAGACTGCCCTTGTACTGTTTTTTGTGAAGTTTTTTATCACCACGGTAACTATAAACCATTATAATTACAAAAACTACTAAAAATAAAACAGCAAAAACCAATTGGCTGGTAGTAAACATAATTGTGTAATTTTACAATACAAATTTACAACCATAAAACCATTATATGAAGAATAAAATTGCCGCAGTTTCCGAATTTCATAATGCTTTTGGATTGGGAATGAAAGAAGCCCCAACCGCAAACCTTGGAATCAAAAAAAATCTTTTGCGATACGAACTTATGCGCGAGGAAAATGAGGAATATCTTGAAGCTGCCAATAATAATGATTTGGTTGAGGTTGCCGATGCGCTGGGCGATATGCTATATATTTTGTGTGGAACTATTATCGAACACGGTATGCAACACAAAATTGAAGAGGTATTTAATGAAATACAGCGAAGCAATATGAGCAAGCTTGGAAATGATGGTAAACCAATATATCGTGAGGACGGCAAAGTTTTAAAAGGGCCAAATTATTTTAAACCAAATATCCAAGCCATACTCGATAAGTAAAAAAAATCCAAAACGTAAGGTTTTGGATTCTTTAAAAATTTTTTACAAACAGCCATTAAACTACCTCATATCTCCAATTAAATGGGTCTTCACTTCGGTTGTACTGTATGTCCATTAATTCTTTTTTGAATTGTGTTGCAAAACCATGCTCCTGCTTTTCAAGTTCATAAACAGTTTCTTTATAGCTAAAGGCGCTTACAGGGCTTATAACTGCTGCGGTTCCGGCTCCAAAAATTTCCTTAAGGCTTCCATTCTTTGCAGCTTCTACAATTTCTGAAACTAAAACCGGTCTTTCTTCAACTTTAATATTGTCTCTTTTTGCAAGGGCTATTACACTTTTTCGCGTCACGCCGTCCAAAATTCGATCGCTAATTGGTGCGGTAAGTAAGGTGTCGTTCACACGAAAAAAGACATTCATTGTTCCCGCTTCTTCTAAATATTTATGGTCGCTGGCATCTGTCCAGATTACTTGCTGAAAGCCTTTCTCTCGTGCCAAATTTGTTGGAAAAAATTGCGCGCCATAATTTCCGGCTGCTTTTGCAGCACCTACGCCACCATTTGCAGAACGACTGTAATGTTCAGCAATTACAACCTTAACATCCCCTGTATAATATGCTTGGGCGGGTGACATCAAGATCATAAATTTATATTCTGTAGATGGGGAGGCCGAAACCCCTGCTTGGGTTGCCATTACAAAAGGGCGGATGTACAATGAGTTTCCAAGGCCGGGCTTAACCCATTCCTTGTCCATTTTTACCAAAGTTGTCAAGGCCTCAAAGAAAATATCTTTTGGAAACTCTGGTATAGCCATTCTTATGGATGATTTGTTTATTCTGTTAAAATTTTCTTCAGGTCTAAAAAGCCATACTTTACCCTCTTCATCCTTAAAAGCTTTCATTCCCTCAAAGACAGCCTGGCCGTAATGAAACACCTTTGCCGCAGGTGAAATAGTTAAAGGTCCATAAGGTTTGATAGTAGGATTCTGCCATTCACCATCCTTATAATCACATTCAAACATATGGTCGCTAAAAGTGCTTCCAAAATTGAGGTTGTCAAAATCTACATCTCCTATCCTGGAAGTTGAAACTTTTTGTATGTTAATTTTTTGAGTGGTGGAAGAATTCATGAAAAAGAATTATTTATTTTGTAAAAATAGGTAAAATTTAGGCCATATAAAATTCAAAAAATCATTAAAATTGCAATGTCTTACCAATCAATAATTTATTAACAATTTTAAAATGAAAAAAACGCTCTTCCTATTAGCCCTAATTATTTTTGCTGCCAGCTGTAAAAACGAAAACAAAGAAGCTGAAACTGTTGCCGAATCGCAAGAAATAGCCGTTAATTACCAAAGTTTTGGCGATGAAATAACTGCCGATAACGTTTTGCCAAAGGCTGAAATTATTGAAAAATATAATGACCTTAAAACGGGTGATACGATCAATGTCAAATTTACCACAAATGTAAAGGAAGTTTGCCAAAAGAAAGGGTGCTGGATGAAAGTGGATATGGGTGAAAATGAAGCAATGGTACGTTTTAAGGACTACGGTTTTTTTATGCCGAAGGATATTGCCGGAAAGGAAATAATAGCAGAAGGAAAGGCATATGTCGAAGAGATGAGCGTAGAAGACCAACGCCATTATGCCGAGGACGGTGGCGCCACGCCCGAAGAAATTGCAGCTATCACCGAGCCTAAACGCACCCTTGCTTTTGAGGCACATGGTGTACTTATTCCGCAGACGGAAAACCACTAATTTTTGAAAAGAACTTTATTTAAAACGGGCGACGGCTCTTACACCCTGCATATCCCAGAGTGGGATGAACAATATCACTCTAAGCATGGTGCAATAGCCGAAGCTCTTCACGTTTTTATTAAGCATGGGCTTTATTATTGGATTTCAGAAAATGAAACCGATTCAGCCTCGATACTTGAAATTGGTTTCGGAACAGGCTTAAATGCTTTTCTTACTTTTCTGGAAACGGAACAAAATGCATTTTCGGTAAACTATACCGGTATTGAAGCATATCCATTAAAGATTGACGAAATTAGAAATTTGAACTATGCCGCGCTCTTAAAAGCTGGCGAAGAAAAATTTCTGCAGCTGCACCAAACCCCTTGGGAAGTAAAAAGCACTATTTCAGAAACATTTCAACTCACAAAACAACAGAAGCTCTTTTCAGAAATCCACTCAGAAAATTGTTTCAACCTCATTTATTTTGATGCTTTCGGCATCCGTGTCCAACCCGAACTCTGGACGGAAGCTATTTTTAAAAAAATGTTTCTCGCCTTAAAGTCCAATGGAGTTTTGGTTACTTATGCAGCTAATGGAAATGCCCGCCGCGCAATGCAGTCTGTTGGCTTTAAGGTAGAGCGCCTTGCAGGTCCTCCCGGAAAAAAAGAGATGTTAAGAGGGACAAAACCCTGAAATCCAAATTGAAAAATTCCCAATCTTCCGTTAAGGCGCTTTGCTATTTCTTTTTGAATCTATAAATTTAAAAATATGATTAAAAAAGTATTAATAACAGGAGCTACGGGACTTATTGGTACTGAACTGGTAAGGCAATGTCATAGGGAAGGAATTTCAGTTAATTACCTCACTACCAGCAAAGAAAAAATTGAAAACTCCGAAAACTACAAAGGCTTTTATTGGAACCCAAAAAAAGGCAAGATTGACGTAAGTGCTTTTGACGGAGTCACGGCGGTCATAAATCTGGCTGGAGCTACCATCTCTAAGCGATGGACCAAAAAGTACAAAAAGGTAATTTTGGATAGTAGAATTGCACCCATTAATTTATTGAGGGACACCCTTCAAAATATAGATCACACCATTGTACATTTTATATCTGCAAGTGGCATTAGTATCTATCCTAATTCTGAAACAAAATTGTATTCCGAAGAAGATGAAGAAGTAGATGATACCTTTTTGGGTGAAGTGGTGCTTGCCTGGGAAGCCGCGGCAGCACAGTTCAAAAACATGGGTATGGAAGTAAGCAAAGTACGTACTGGTGTTGTTTTGGCAAAGGATGATGGTGCATTTCCCCAATTGGTCAAACCCGTTAAATTTGGTGTAGGGGCTCCCTTGGGAAATGGTGAACAATGGCTTTCTTGGATTCACCTTGAAGATATTGCCGGAATTTATTTATTTCTCTTAAAAAACCAGTTGGAAGGAAAGTACAATGCCGTAGCGCCAAACCCAGTGCAAAATAAAAAAATGACTAAAATGATTGCATCAAAACTTGAAAATCCCTTATGGCTTCCAAATATTCCCGCTTTTGCGATTAAGCTATTTTTGGGCGAAATGTCTGTTTTGGTTTTGGAAGGGCAACTTGTAAGTTCAAAAAAAATAGAGCAGTTGGGTTACCCTTTTAAATATTACAATCTTGATAATGCACTGCAGGATTTATTATAAAAAAAAAGAGAGGCAACTTAGCCTCTCTTTTTTGTTAGTGTTTATTTTATTAGGCCTTGTTAGCTACCAAAGAAACAGTGATATTTATATCATCACTAATAAATTTATCTCCCAAATTTGGAAAAATAGATTTTGAACCGTAGTTAACATCCCACTTGGTTCGGTCTATAACAAAAGTTTCACTTTTCAGCATCATTTTGTCACCGTCCATAGTTACGGTTGCAGGAAATTCAATGGCATTTGTTTTGTCTTTAATGGTCAAATTTCCTTTTACAATATTGTTTTCAATGCCAGTCATTTCAAATTTTGCAGTTGGATATTCCTTTACATTAAAGAAATCTCCTTCCTTGCCCTCAACGGTCCCTTTTAAGTGAGCCTCTAGATTGGCTTTTTCCTCACCTTCTAAGTCCTCAACGCTAATGCTGTTCATGTCAATCACAAACTCTCCCGCTTCTGCGTTTCCGTTGTTTAGGTGAACTGTTCCTGAAGAAAGCTTTATAGATCCATGGTGCTTTCCAGTGGGTTTTGAACCTTCCCACATAATTGTTGAAGCAGCAGTATCAACAGTATACTCAGTAGCCATTTCTGTAGCTTCGGCCGCTTCTTCAGTTGGCATTTCGGCTTCTTTTTCATTGTTTTTACATGAGATAGATCCCACTGTAATAAAAGCCATTAATGTAATTTTTAAAAATGTAGATTTCATATTTCTTGGTTTTTGTTTTGATTTGCAAAAATATGGTTAAACAAAATAAATTTTCTTAAAGTAATATTAAATTAAATTACCGTGACATTTTGACATTTTAAAACAAATGGCAGTACTTTTGCTCCCTTCAGAAAAAATTGAAAGAAACGCTACTATGGGCAAAAACGATAAATTGAAAGAAACCCACCACGATGATGAAGTGGGTTTTGACGATCAAGAATTAAATGAACAGGAAATTGCAGAGGAAAAAGTAACCGATGCGCTTTCAGAATTACAAGAAGAATTTCAGCGTGAAAAAGATCGCTATTTGCGCCTTTTTGCTGAGTTTGAAAACTTTAAAAAACGTACTGCCCGCGAACGGGTTGATATGTTTAAAACCGCAGGGGCCGATGTAATTGGTTCTTTATTACCGGTTTTGGACGATTTTGAACGCGCCTTGAAAGAAATAGAAAAAAGCGATGACGACAACCTCTATAAGGGCGTCGAGCTTATAAATAATAAACTGCGCGAAACCCTTAAGTCTAAAGGCCTCCATTTAATGGATGTAAAGCCGGGCGATGCATTTGATGCAGATGCACACGAAGCGATTACCCAAGTTCCCGCACCCGAGGATAAACTGAAAGGCAAAATTATAGATGTAGTGGAAAAAGGATATACCTTGGGCGATAAGATAATCCGCTTTCCAAAAGTGGTTATAGGACAATAAAAAAAGCTATCCGTTATTTCGGATTATAAATATGAAGGAAGATTATTACGAAGTTTTAGGAATTTCAAAAGGTGCTACGGCTGCTGAAATTAAAAAAGCATACCGAAAAAAAGCACTACAATACCATCCCGATAAAAATCCGGGCGACCACGAAGCAGAGGCTATGTTTAAAAAATCTGCCGAAGCTTATGAAGTGCTCAGCGACCCCAACAAACGTTCGCGTTACGACCAGTTTGGCCATCGTGCCTTTGAAGGCGGCGGTGGTTTTGGCGGCGGCGGCATGAATATGGAAGATATTTTCAGCCAGTTTGGCGATATTTTCGGAGGGGCATTTGGCGGAGGCTTTGGTGGCGGTGGCCGCAGAACCGTTAAGGGAAGTAACTTGCGCATACGTGTACAGCTTACTTTGGAAGAAATTGCCAATGGGGTTGAAAAAAAGATAAAAGTAAAACGCAAAAAACTTGCAAAAGGTACAACTTATAAAACCTGTGCTACCTGTAATGGCCAAGGGCAGGTAACTCGAATCCAAAACACTATTTTGGGCCGCATGCAAACTTCAGCTACATGTAGCACATGTGGAGGTCTGGGCCAGATCGTGGATTCAAAACCCGCAAATGCAGATGCGGAGGGAATGTTGGTAACCGAAGAAACAGTTTCCATTAAAATTCCTGCAGGGGTTGTAGATGGAATGCAGCTAAAAGTATCTGGAAAGGGTAATGATGCTCCGGGCAACGGAATTGCCGGAGATCTTTTGGTTGCCATTGAAGAAAAACCACACGATACATTGCAGCGCGAAGGTGATAACCTACACTATGATTTATACATAAGCTTTTCTGAAGCAGCCTTGGGAACCTCGAAGGAGATTGAGACCGTCACCGGAAAGGTTCGCATAAAGATTGATAATGGTGCGCAGAGCGGAAAAATATTGAGGCTTCGCAATAAAGGAATTCCAAGTATTAATGGCTATGGTACGGGAGATTTGCTGGTACATGTAAATGTGTGGACCCCAAAGTCGCTTTCAAAAGAGCAAAGAGAATTTTTCGAGAAAATGAGCAATGACGAACACTTTCAGCCCAAACCGGAAAAAGAGGACAAGTCCTTTTTTGAGAAAGTAAAAGATATGTTCTCTTAAATAAACGTTAAATAAATTTTTTTGTATATATTTGAAGGGTCGCTTCGTCTTTGAAGTGATAATTTTTCTTTTTCATAGCAATTTTTTTTCCCACCCAAGAATTTATTTTTGGGTGGGTTTTGTTTTAGCAACCTTCCCTTACTCCATTTTTGGAGCCTATCACTTAAAATACTCTTAATAATTACTAAGCTTCGCAGCCAAATCAATATATTTACATTCTTCAAATAAATTTTATGGAAAAACTTTTAGTGGTCAACAATGTTTCCAAAACCTATGGAGATTACAAAGCGCTTAATAAAGTGTCCATCGAGGTAGAAAAAGGAAGCATATTTGGCTTATTGGGTCCCAATGGAGCTGGTAAGACAACTTTAATAAGGATTATTAATCAAATTACGATGCCAGACACGGGATCGGTAATTTTGGATGGGGAACCGCTTCAGCCAAACCACATAAAATACATTGGATATCTTCCCGAGGAGCGTGGGCTCTATAAAACAATGAAAGTTGGGGAACAGGCACTTTACCTGGCACAGCTGAAAGGTCTTTCAAAACAGGAAGCAAAGGAAAGATTGAAATATTGGTTTGATAGGTTGCAAATTGGTGATTGGTGGGACAAAAAAATACAGGAGCTTTCTAAAGGGATGGCTCAAAAAATACAGTTTGTGGTTACCGTACTTCATAAACCCAAACTATTGATTTTTGATGAGCCTTTCAGCGGTTTCGACCCTATAAATGCTAATCTTATCAAAGATGAAATTTTAAAACTACGCGATGATGGGGCTACCGTTATATTTTCAACCCATAGAATGGAATCGGTGGAGGAAATGTGTGACCATATTGCATTAATCCACAAATCAAACAAAATACTTGATGGTAAATTAATTGATATAAAACGCCAGTATAAAAACAACACCTTTGAAATTGGTTTAGTAACGCAAGATCATGCTTCAACTTCAGCATTGTTAAAGGATAAATTTGAAATTTTTCCCGCAAACTTCAAAAGTATTAACGATGAATTGCAGTACAAAGTAAAAGTTCCGGATTCGGTATCGCCAAATGATTTTGTGAATTATTTAACCTCTCTCGGCCAATTGACCCATTTTGTAGAAGTAGTGCCTTCGGCAAGTGAGATATTTATTGAAACGATTCAAAAAAGCTAAGCAACAATGAACCATCTTCCACTTATTATAAAAAGGGAATACCTTACCAAAGTACGCAACAAATCGTTCATTATTATGACGTTCTTAAGCCCGTTAATATTTGTGGGTATCTTTGCGTTGGTAGCATATTTGTCTAATCTAAATAGCGACACGGTCCGTAAAATTTCGGTCTTGGACGAAAGTGGGTTATTTATTGATGACTTCAATAGTACACCGCATTTACAGTATAAATTACTAAAAGGAACCAGTATTCAGGAAGCAAAGAAAGAAGCTGAGACCCAAGAAATTTATGGACTGCTGTATATTCCGAAAATAGAAAAACTTGAAGACCTTTCAAAAAAAATAACCTTCTATTCCGAAGATTCGCCCTCACTTTCATTAATGGGCGATATCAATGAATTGTTAGAAAACAAAGTAAATACCCTAAAACTGAAAGAAGCTGGCATCGAGTCTGAAACAATCAAAAACCTTCACATAAACATAAGTGCCAACCAAGAAACTTTTAAAGGAAAAGAAACCTCTAAACTTGGCTCAGGTTTGAAATTAATCTTTGGTGGCGCCGCGGGTTATTTGCTGTTTATGTTCATCATTATTTATGGAAATATGATAATGCGAAGTGTAATAGAGGAAAAAACCAGCCGTGTAATTGAAGTAATAATCTCCTCTGTAAAGCCGCGCTTATTGCTGCTGGGAAAAATCTTCGGTACTACCCTTGCCGGAATCACGCAATTTGTGGTTTGGGTAGTTTTGATTTTGGTGCTAATGACTGTGGTGACTTCTATATTTGGAATTGACCCGGCGGCAGCTACGCCTTCGCAACAAGTTTTGCAAAATAGTGTGAATGGGGGCACGCAGGAAATTTTACAGGATATTATGATTGAAATTAACAATCTGCCCATAGCCAACCTTATAGTAATGTTTATCCTATTTTTTATTGGCGGATATTTACTTTATGCTTCATTATACGCCTCTGTGGGTGCTGCTGTTGATAGTGAAACCGACACCCAACAATTCATGATGCCTATTTTGATGCCATTGATTTTGGCTGTGTACGTAGGTTTTTTTACGGTAATCGATAATCCCCACGGCACGGTTTCACAAGTGTTTTCATACATCCCCTTTACTTCTCCGGTGGTTATGTTGATGCGAATTCCATTTGGCGTTCCGCTTTGGCAACAAATTATTTCGGTAGTCATTCTATTTGGAACTTTTATTGCAATGGTTTGGTTTGCCGCCAAAATCTATCGGGTTGGTATCTTAATGTATGGAAAAAAGCCCACTTACAAAGAAATTTTTAAGTGGCTCAAATATTAATAAGTTTTACGCCGGATAGTGCTATGAATTCGGTAACTCTAAAAAAAAAGAAAAATTATGAAAAGAAACAATGTTGTAACCTCATTGCTATTGCTATTTGCTTGTGCAATGACGGCTCAAACTACAGATTTGGCCAGAGTAGAATATTTAGCATTACCTTTTTCAAAATCAGACAACTCCATCAATCGCTATCGCGCTTTGGTGCAAGTACCAATTCCTTTGGATAAAGAAAGAAAAAAAATATTTGTTGTGGGTCTGGAATATAGGTATGTAGATGTTAATATTGAAGATACGGAAGATGTATTTGCTTTTAATAATAATTTAGTGACCTCCACCCAACAAATGGATGCCTATCTAGGTTATGTTTGGAAACAAAACGATGATTGGCGCTTTGGGGTCAAGGGAGGCGTTAAAATACAAAGTGACTTTGAAGGCAGTTTGGTAAGCGATGACTTTATTTATGAAGTGGGAGCTTACGCCATAAAGGATAAAAAGAAAAATCCTGAAGAAGGCAAAAAACCTTATCGTTTTATTGCAGGTCTTACCTATTCAACTACACCCGGTAGGTGGTACCCATTGCCCATTTTAAATTATTACAAAGAATTCCACCCCAACTGGACCTACACATTGGGTGTGCCAAAAACAAATATACGACACTATCTGAATGATAACCATAAAGATGCGCTCCAAGCATTCCTAACTTTAGATAACGTTTATTCCAATATACAGCAGAATTTTTTACCCATTTCCAATCAAAACGCTGATAATAAGTTAGCCGAAAGTATCCAGATGACAATAGGTCTTGTTGGTTTGGGCTATGAGCACTTTTTTACGGATCATCTACTTTTTTACGGCTATGCCGCGCATTCCGTTTATAACGACTTTAGGTTGGAAGATGGCGATGGAAATAAAATCTATAAAATCAATACCGAAAATTCGCCTTATTTTAGGGCAGGATTTAAATTTAAATATTAATGGCGAGAATACTTATAATAGAAGACGAAGCAGCAATAAGAAGGGTTTTGGTAAAAATCCTTTCCGAAGAAAACCAAGGTTACGAGGTTTTTGAGGCCGAAGATGGCCTTGCGGGAATGGAAACCATCAAAAAGGAAGATTTTGATTTGGTACTTTGCGATATAAAAATGCCAAAAATGGACGGTGTTGAGGTTTTGGAGGCCGTAAAAAAAATAAAACCCGAAATACCAATGGTCATGATTTCCGGGCACGGAGATCTTGAAACCGCTGTAAATACCATGAAGATGGGCGCTTTCGATTATATTTCAAAACCGCCGGATTTAAACCGTTTGCTCAATACCGTGCGCATTGCTTTAGATAGAAAGGAATTGGTGGTTGAAAATTCACGCCTTAAAAAGAAGGTGTCCAAAAATTATGAAATGGTTGGCGAATCGTCTGCCATTGTTCAGATTAAGGAAATGATAGAGAAAGTAGCACCCACCGAAGCCCGCGTTTTGATAACGGGACCAAATGGAACAGGTAAAGAATTAGTGGCACACTGGCTTCACCAAAAAAGTGAACGAAGCAGTGGCCCGATGATTGAAGTAAACTGCGCTGCCATTCCCAGTGAGTTGATTGAGAGCGAACTTTTCGGTCACGTAAAAGGAGCCTTTACTTCAGCAAATAAGGACCGCGCAGGAAAATTTGAAGCTGCAAATGGAGGCACCATTTTTCTTGACGAAGTGGGCGACATGAGCCTTTCCGCGCAAGCAAAAGTATTGCGGGCCCTGCAGGAAAACAAAGTGCAACGTGTGGGCAGCGACAGGGATATAAAAGTAGATGTGCGAGTGATTACCGCAACCAATAAAAACCTTAAAAAAGAGATAGAGGAGGGCAACTTCCGCGAGGACCTCTACCATCGTTTAGCTGTTATTTTAATAAAAGTTCCGTCGTTGAACGATAGAAGAGATGATATACCGCTGTTGGTAGATTATTTTTCTGAAAAGATTTCAACGGAACACGGTACCGCTAAAAAGAAATTTTCTTCAAAAGCCATCAAGTTATTGCAGGAATACGACTGGACCGGAAATATCCGCGAACTTCGTAATGTTGTGGAACGCCTTATAATTCTTGGCGGAAAGGAGATTAGCGAGGAAGATGTAAAACTCTTTGCAAGTAAATAATCTATAAAAATGAAAGAAGTAAAAATCGAAGACTTTAAAGTAACCAAGCCAATAAAACTGGATGGTACTAAGAACGATTGGGATTTGGACGCTTCCGAAAAGGAATTGGAAGATCATCTTGAAGATACCCGAAAAAAACTGGGGAAACTTCAAGATACATTGTATGCCCACGGAAAGTATGCAGTGCTGGTCTGCTTGCAAGGAATGGACACGGCCGGGAAGGACAGTTTGATTCGTGAAGTCTTTAAGGATTTTAACGCACGTGGGGTAGTGGTGCACAGTTTTAAAACACCTACCGTGCTCGAAAAAAGACACGATTATCTTTGGCGCCATTACATAGCACTTCCCGAACGTGGAAAGTTTGGTGTTTTTAACAGAACCCATTATGAAAATGTTTTGGTCACAAGGGTACATCCCGAATATATTTTAGGTGAAAATTTACCAAACGTGAATAGTTTGGAAGATATAGATGATGCTTTTTGGGACAAACGTTTCCAGCAGATAAACGATTTTGAAAAAACCATTCACCAAAACGGGACTATTATTTTTAAATTCTTTTTGAACCTTTCAAAAGATGAACAAAAGAACCGCCAATTACGCAGATTGGACAAACCAGAAAAAAACTGGAAGTTCTCTCCGGGCGATTTGGACGAAAGGGAATTGTGGGAAGACTATAGAAAATGCTATGAGGAAGCTATCAACCGTACCTCAAAACCACACGCCCCCTGGTACATTATTCCTTCGGACGATAAAGAGACTTCCCGGGTAATTGTGGCAGAAATTATGCTGCAAGAACTTAAAAAATATAAAGACATTAAGGAACCGGAACTGGACGACGATATAAAAGCCAAGATTTCCGAATACCGTGACCGACTTAAAAATGATTAATTTAGCCCCTTAATTTGTTTACTCTCCACCTTATTTCTTTTTTAAAAATTTATAAATGAAAATTTCTCTCCTCCCCACACTCATTTTTACGATATTAACTTCTTTCATGAGCATTTCTCAGAACGCCGTACAGGATTCGATTATGCTGAAACAGCTTTACACCACCGCTTTGACCGACGGAAAAGCCTATGATTGGCTGGATTATCTTTCCAATGAAATAGGTGGCAGACTTTCCGGATCATTTGAGGCAGAAAGTGCTGTAAAATATACTGAGGCAGAATTAAACGCTCTGGGACTGGACAAAGTATGGCTACAGCCTGTGATGGTTCCAAAGTGGACGCGTGGTTTTAAAGAGTATGCCTATATAGAATCGCCCACAGGCGAAAAAACCGTAACCAATATTTGTGCACTGGGCGGATCGGTGGCTACCCCGAACTTGGGAATAAAAGCCCAAGTAATAGAGGTAAAAGGCCTAGACGAGCTGGCAGCTTTGGGAAAAGAAAAAATTGAAGGTAAAATTGTTTTTTACAACAGACCCATGCAGCCAGATTTAATCCAAACTTTTGAAGCCTATGGAGGCTGTGTGGATCAGCGCTATGCCGGGGCTGCCGAAGCGGGAAAATATGGTGCGCTTGGGGTAATTGTACGTTCTATGAACTTGCGAATGGACGATTATCCTCATACGGGGGCCATGAGTTATGGCGAGACGCCCGTAAACCAACGCATTCCTGCTGCGGCAATTAGTACCAATGGCGCGGAATATTTAAGCAGTTTGCTGAAACTGCAGCCCAATCTTTTGTTTTACTTTAAGCAGAATTGCAAAACCTTTGACGACGTGCAATCTTATAACGTAATTGGTGAAATTACGGGCAGTACAAAACCAAATGAATATATGGTAGTGGGTGGCCATTTGGACAGTTGGGATCTTGCCGATGGCGCCCACGATGACGGCGCAGGTTGTGTGCAAAGTATGGAAGTGCTGCGCCTTTTCAAAAAAGTTGGTTACAAACCAAACCATACCATTCGCGTCGTGCTTTTTATGAATGAGGAAAACGGTTTGCGCGGGGGAAATAAATATGCTGAAGAAGCCAAAAGAAAAAACGAAACCCACCGTTTTGCTTTGGAAAGTGATGCTGGCGGCTTTACCCCTCGTGGATTTTCATTTGACAGCAATGTAGCTAATTTCAAAAAAGTACAAACTTGGGAACCGCTCTTTAAACCGTATTTAATTCACTACTTTGAAAAGGGACACGCAGGGGCAGATATTGGTCCTTTGAAAGGAAATATTGATGTGCTTGCAGGTTTACGCCCCGACAGCCAACGATATTTTGATTACCACCACGCTGCTAACGATACTTTTGATGCGGTTAACAAGCGTGAGCTGGAATTGGGAGCTGCAACTATGGCGAGTTTAGTTTATCTTTTTGATAAATACGGAACCAATTAATTACCACCAAACCACAAAAAAGCGCTCCATTTTATGGGGCGTTTTTTTATAGATCAAAGGCGATTTGTTCACTTTTAATTGTTCCTCAACCAATGCTTTTACTTCTGAAAAATGGTACCAGTTAGTAATCGAATCTATGGGCAGCAGCCACTCTTTTTTGGAAGGAATTGCATAGTGCGCAGCTACATCTTCAACTAATTCTTCTAGTTTAAGGTAATGGCCCACGATACAATCTTTTATAT
The DNA here is from genome assembly GCF_016757735.1 of Aequorivita iocasae. Classification (NCBI taxonomy): domain Bacteria; kingdom Pseudomonadati; phylum Bacteroidota; class Flavobacteriia; order Flavobacteriales; family Flavobacteriaceae; genus Aequorivita; species Aequorivita iocasae. The sequence continues at coordinate 179,745 of NZ_CP068439.1, read as the reverse complement.
GCTTTGGGAATGCTTCAGCGCCTAATTTCTTCGGAAGAAATAAAAATGCTTTTAAGCACAATTCCTGTGAGGTAGGTTTTGGAATTCCCAAGGATGCCAGTACTTTGGAGGTTTCGCTAGTTTGTAGCAACGGAAACTGTTTGTGTTTTAATTTCTCCAATTTTTCGTAGAGACTATCCTTTCGGTTGGGGCCAATCCATTTTTGCTCCGCTACCTCACCTGCGTTTTCATCGAACAAATAAAACTTACACGCCAATTCAATGTGAAGCACTTTTTCAGCTTGAAGATTTCTAACTATATAATCCAACTCACCCAAGGTTTCCTTTGCACCTTGAATTTGAAGGTTTGCTGCAAGCAATTCAAAGTTTAATGATTGCTTTAAATACGCCTCAAAACAGGCTTCGGCCTGCATTCCGAGTACCGTATTTTTTGGGAACTCAAAATTGTTTCCATTTACCTCTTCCGCTATAAATTCAAAATGATTAAATGGATAGTGCTCTGAACGTATTTTTAGTTCAGGTGTATTAATAAAGAGTTGTAAAAGATCAGTCGTTTTAATAGTTATCGCTTTAGTATGCTTTCATATTTCGCAATCCATTCATCAACCGAAACTTTTGTGGTAAGTTCTCCCAACAAATCAAAAGGGATTTTTTTAGGGTTTTTAAAGCGGATACAACTTTTGCCCATATCCAGTTTACCCGTGGCGTGTTTGGGGTATTCTTCCGTAAACCATTTCATCAACGCTGGATCGCTATAAATTCCCATATGGTAAAAGCCAATGTGGTTTTTCTGGGATGCCAAAGCCATAAATGGAAGCGCATCTTTCGGATTGCAATGATAGCCATCGGGATAAATGCTATGCGGCACTACATAGCCTAACATGCCATACTGCATGGTTTCCTCAAAACCTTTGGGAAGGTTTTTATTTACGGTATCGCGTAGCTTTTGCATTACTTCCTTTCGGTCTTCGGGAAGTTCGGCTATATATTGGTCGGGCGTGCTGGCTTTTGATTGCATAGATTGAAATTTGAATAGTTTAAGTTCAAAGTTAAAGGAATTTTAGTGAAGTTTTTTGAATGTGTTCGTTGTAGCTTTTTTGTTGCGCGAAAATATAATTGTACATTCCCTTAAAATTTGAAAACAATGAAACTATTTAAAACACTGTTCCTACTTGCCTTATTTGTACTTTTTACACTAGAAGGGTATTCGCAGGAAATAACGAAATATGACTTTCTTGAAATAATTGTTGTCCAAAAAGCAAACAATCGCGGAAAGGTGAAGCGTATAAAAGTGGAAGAGCAGACTTCACTCATAGGTCAAAATATTTCTATTGATGAGATAGAGGATATTGAGGAAACTTCTACTTTACTGAATTATATGAATTCCCGCGACTGGGAGTTTTTGGACAGGCAGTCTGTAGTTTCTGAAGATAACGACCCGGTGTGGATGAGTTATATTTTTAGAAAACGGAAATAGATGTTTGGATTGTTGGATAGTTGTATTTTTAGAAATTTGCTAATTGCTAATTGCTAATTGCTAATTGCTAATTGCTAATTGCTAATTGCAAAGCTATTCCCTTAAAATCTTTTCCATCGATTTGCCTTTTGCCAGCTCGTCTATAAGCTTATCTAGATAACGAATTTTTTGCATTAGCGGCTCCTCAATTTCTTCTACGCGATAGCCGCAGATTACGCCCGTAATTTTGGAAACGTTGGGATTTAGCGCTGGGGCCTGGGCAAAGAAATCCTCAAAATTGGTTTTGTTGTCCAAAACTTGCTGAAGTTGGTCTTGTGTATAACCCGTTAACCAACGGATGATGATATCTACCTCTTCTTTGGTGCGGCCTTTTATTTCAGCTTTGGTGATGTAATGTGGGTACACACCCGCAAAAGACATTTTATAGACTCTTTCGTTTTTCATTTAAGGCTATTTTTTGGCAAACTTTTATATGCCATTTTCAAACCCTAATTTACTCAAATATTATCAACAAATTTTAAAAACACTTTTTTATGACGTTCCAGATCCATATCGCCCGACAGGGAGGCACGTACAATATAATCCTTGTCGCCTTCCTTGGTGGTGCCCTGCGTGGAGGTTGCCGGAATAGTCCAATAACACCCCTTTAACTGCCCATAGCTCACACAAAACTTACTCTCTGTCGGAATTTCCGTAATCATTAAATTGATGAGCTTCAAGTTCAGAGCTCTTTTATAGGCTTCTCTTTCAGCATCGGTGTTTCCTTTTGTGGGAAGGTCCAGTGAAAATACCGATGGGGTAAAGCCTTGCGCTGCCAGTTCATCTGAAACAAAATTGATTTTTGCATCCGGCAGGGTTTCTTTTATAAAGTTTACAAATTCACGGGTATTTTTATAAGCATCAATAATACGTTGGTTCATAGACGGCAGTTGTTCGGCCAATATTTCATACTGAAGTGCGGTAGCCTCGTTATCACAAAGGGTAAGGTGCAACGCTATTTTTTCCATTAGGTCACGGGTCTTGGTGTTTCCCACTACGTAGCCTGCGGTACATTTTCCGCCACTCGGAAATTTGGAGCCACTCGCATAAGAAATAGCCCGAACCGTGGATAGTATTTCCCCTTCACCCAAAAACTGATAGTTTGGGCAAAAGGTTTGATCGAGAATAAATACGGGGTCGATTGCGGTTTCGCCATTTTCGGTTTTGCGCTCTTTGCTTAACACAGCCTTTAATTGCTGCAAATCTGGGACTTCAACTCGTGGGTTTGTAGGAATTTCGGCAATGATGTAAGCAACGGCATCTTCGGCAGCTACTTTATTTAAAACGGTATCAATGCTTTGTACCATATCGTTATCACCATCTACCGGCAAATCAACTATTTCAACATTGTTAAGGCACGCGGCCACACGTCTTGCTTGGTCGTTGGTGCCGCCATAGCAGTTGGGCGGTACAAGAAATTTGATAGCCTTTTCCTTATGGTTTTCCTGTGCATTGTGAATGAGCCCCATCATAATGGCATACTGAATGGAAAGTCCGCTGGAAGCCACAAGTGGAGTGGTAGGGGAGCCCGTGATTTTCTGTATAGATTTTAAAACGTTCTTTTTGGCTTCTGCTACATTGGTTGTGGGAAGGTCAATAGCAGTGTTTGCTACTAATGCTTGTAGAGCAATTTCACAATTGGCGGGCGTCATGGCAATGGTTTCCCTTCTTCGTACGTGCTGAATTTCGGAAACGTAGGTTTCGTTCTTTTCGCCATAAACCGTTAAAATACTCCCGAGCGAGCCGTACAGGTTGATGTAAAAATCTACGTTGGGGTTGAGATCCAACGCGCCGATTTCATCTTTTTGTGAAATGAGAACAGTACTACCGTTATATTCAGGGATGTTTGAGGCGTTATCAATCTGTTTCAATTCAAAATCGTAATTGTAAACATCTCGTATTATTTCAGCATCGAAAAAAGAGGGCAGGGTATCGGTATAAAGGATTTGGGTGTTTTTATTCACCAATAAATTCTTCCGCAGGATTGCCAAAATAGGAACCGTATTGGAAGCAAAACTGATCACGTTTTCCGGCTTTAGGTGGTTCGCCTTGGCAATTGCCCATTCCAAAACACTGGAAAGCGGGTGACCCAAGCGGATATAATCATAGGCCGTGGGCAGTTTTTTTAGAGCCGCCGTTTCGGCATTATTGTCATGGTATAAGTTTTCAAACTGATCTAGGAATTGCGTTTTTGCCAAGCTTTCATCATAAATATCAAGCCTGTGCGTAGTTAGGTTTAGCCAGTCTGAAGGCATATTTTTTAATACGTCTTTTATATAATTGTGCATTTGGGCGTCTTGCATATTTTTCACTTTTTTATAGGGCGGCAAGTTACATTAAATTGATTTTTTTAAAGATGATTTAAGAGTTTTGTAACAGACGAGTGCACACACGAGCAGCGCTAAACCAGTATAGCAGAAAACACTATAGCTTATTGAAGGGTACATTGCCTAAACCCGAAGCCAGCAATTGTCCGGCGGCGTTTATGGTAAAGGGGGTGGCATCGGTAGCGCCGTCCTCATAATCTAGGGTAAGGGTGGTTTCGCTGCTGCTCCAGTTAAAGGGCCTGAAGTTTGAAATTGCGGTGCCGCCCGGCTGGGCTATGTATTCGGTACTGTAGCCGTTGCCTTCCGTATTAAAATACAGTTTGTAGTCATATTCCTCGCTAAAGTCGCTGCGTTGCCATACGCCAAGTAAGCTTTTGGTTGAATCTGTGTTGTTATTTTTTTCGTCATTGTTGCAGGATAGCAGGGCACTCATTGCAATAAAAAGGAAGGTAACTTTTGTTAGGCTATACAGTTTCATTAAGCTAGCGCAGGGTTTTGGTTGTAGTTGTTTTAGTAGGGTTAAAAGTAAAGAATATTGTTGATACGTGTGTGGCATATTTGGTAGGATTATTCTTTAATGAAGGTAAGTAGGGAGACTCACTCTGGCGCACTTTTATAAAGCGTTTAATCTGGCGCGCTTTTGCAAAGCGTGCCAGGGGGGGCACAAGTAGGATGTTCGCGCTAGCGGGGTATTTTCACAATAAATCAAAAAAACATTTTGTTTTTTCGCCTTCCCTTCCTATTTTTAAAATACTGAAACCCAAACGGTTTAATCTTTTCTCCCCAGTTTATTTGTAGCGAACGCGTTGGTTCGCGGAACATACATACGGTATGGCGTCTTGGCGCCTTTCCCTGTAGAAGTTGCCGTTTTGCTAACGCTTTTATTTTAGGACCATTTAATTTTTTTATTAATCTTTAAATTTTTTAAGTATGCCTATTAAGTATAAAGTAGTGCAAAGAGCGGAACCCGGCGTAGCGGGCGGGGGGACCAGAAAGTGGTATGCCAGCATGGTAAATGATGGCGAAATGACCATTGACGACCTAGTGTCGGAAATTGAAAAGTTCAGTGCGTTGAGCGAGCCCGATATTAAGGGCGTAATCATTGCGCTGGAAAACGTAATCCAAAAAGCGCTGTCGGACAGTAAGGTAGTGCGCTTGGAGAAATTGGGTAGCCTATACCCATCCATTAGCAGCGGCCCTGCCGATACGCAGGACGATTTTGTGGCCAACAGTATGATCAAGAAAGTAAGCGTGCGCTACCGTGCGGGCAAGCGTATCCTGGATGCCATGAAGAATGCAGGTTTTAAGAAGGTTGCCGAAAGATAGCCTTCTTTTTACAAAAACATAGCTATGTTTTACCCAAAACATGGCTATGTTTCACCCTAAACTAAGCCATGTTTTATATGAAATGTGGCTTTGTTTTTTTTGTGGGGTGTGTATTGGGGTTGTGAAGTTGTCGGGCACACGTGGCAAACTTGCCTGCATCCGGCAGGCGTGCGCTAGGGGGGGCGAACTACTTTTTTTTCAGATGAAAATTATTATCTACTGTATAAATTGTTTTAAGACCTAAATCTTCTATTCTTTCAAAAATATACTCTAAAATAACATCATCATATTCTTGTGCATAATCAAGAATTGTAACATCCCACCAAGTATTAATAGCTTTTTCAATTATTTTAAATGTATATTCTAAAGTTAAATTAGCCAATGAAATTTGAGGAATGGCAAAATGAATAATTTGATTTCTTATTCTACCAAACTTATTATATAAGTCTAAAGATTCAATTTTATAACCAGTTGTTGCCCACAGTCTATCTGGTAATTCCGAATACATAATGGTTTGTCCGTGTTCTAATAAATCTTCCATTTTAATATTTCCATCTACTAAATTCGCTTCTTTAGGAATTTTTGTAAACACTAAAAGAGGATGTTCTTCAACTATTTTCGATTTAATTAAGATTTCAAATCCATTTGCAACTTGAACTAAACCCATAGCGTGTGAATAAGGTTCCCCCATTTCAGAAAAAGTTGCATTAACTACCCCTTTTGCAACCATCGATAATCCAAAATCTCTCATCTGTGATGCAATTCTAGATTTATCTTTGATTGCTAAATGATTATTATCGCCATTCAGACCATGAAAAAATCCTAAAGTGTATGCTTCAATAGCGCTTCTATGACGCCTAAAGCCCTTTTGGCTCTTTTCTAGATTTGTGATAAAGTCTTCCAGATCGAAATTCAGTAGTTTTTTCGCGCCGTTTTGTAGGCCTTTTTCATACGCGCAGGAAGCACACTTATGTCGTTCAAAGTTCCCTTGGCTAATTGGTAAATCTTTTATGATTTGATCAGTATCAATATGATTTTTTTTACAAGCCATTATTCTTCAATCTGATCAATTATCCAATTAACCCAACTTAAAATAGTAGAAGATCTTCTATAAAATGTACTTTCTGAGTTAACATTATATAAATTAGATGTTTTCATTAAAGAAACGGTTTGATGGCTGGTGGGAGATTCAGCATTTTCAAAATAAGAATTAATCACTTTATTAAAAACCTCGTGAGATAAGATAAGCCGGATAAATTCAACTTGTCTTTCAGTCAAGGGTAGATTAAAAATTCTTTTACCCAAATCTGTGAGGTAATACACGATCTCATTATTCTCTTTTGATTTATCTATAAGACCCAGATATCTTCCAGCATCTGTATAATAGTTAGTTTGTCGAACATCAAAATCATAGTTTACGGTAACATATTCTCTAGTTAAAGTACCATTTTCATTAAGTAATTCACAAATATTAATTACTCTTTCAAATGAATCAGCTTGCGGAAATGGTATTTCAGGTTCTTTAACGGTTTTTATTTCGTGAGCAATTCTTTGAATTAGTTCTATATTAATAGCACCATCCCTAATTATATATTTTTTTTCTTGTTTTAAAATTAATGAATTATAGTGATTAGGATCTTCGAAGAAATATTCCCGAAAATGAAAAATACCATTTGAATAGGTTAAAAAGATAGGGCGTATTTCTTTATTTATTTTTCCGCTCCACAATTTAAAAGGATAGTAGAGTTGACGGATTAGGAAATCTTTGGAAATAGAATTTTTTGCTTCGATTAAATTTAAAGATTTAACTCCTTCATATCCTCCGTCAATTTCTACCTGACTATTATTGACACTAATGTTTAATACTCGTGATGGTGTTTCAATACTAAAATCAAAATTTGAAGAACTCATTCTACCACTTACTGTTGGCATTATTTGATCGTCTTGGATAAAATCTTCAATAATACCTGTAACGAAAGCACAGTTTAAAGCAGTCGATTCGCTAGTTATATTATCGTATTTTATACTTTCCAAATAATTCGGAAAATCTATTTTTTTTGGTATTGGGTTTGAGCTTTCAAAGTCGTTATATGTTTCAAAGTCCGAAATAACATATTTTCCCCGTGTAATAGGAAGAATGGAAAGATTATTTTTAGAGAAAATTTCTGGTAATTGAGAGCGATAATCAAATTTGGTCATAAGACGGGCTTCTCTAAACTTGTTTATTACCGTTGATGAGATTTCATAAAAGCCTTTCTTACTAACCTCTTCTACAATTTTATATTTAGAAAATAATTGAGCCCAAGCTATGTCATTCTTAGTATCACTCATAATTTCTGATAAGAACTTCATCAATTTCCCCCCTTTTAGTAGCATCTGAATTTATGGGTCTGTTTGCTTTTACTAGAGTGATATTATATCTTGAATATAAATCCATAATAAACTGAGTTGCAGAATTTGAAACTAAAAAACTAACACCTTTTTTATCAAGCTTATCACATAAATCTCTTAGTCGAACTTGGTCAAAAATATTAAATCCACCTTGTACATAACCTGTGAAATTTGAGCTTTTAGAAACAGGATCGTAAGGTGGATCAAAGTAAACAAAACTTCCTTTTCTAATATTATTTAAAGCATTTTCAAAATCTCCGTTTATGATAGTGATATCATTGTTTCTTAGATATTTACTTACTGCACGTATTGTAACTTCATTTACTATATTGGGATTTTTATATCTTCCAAACGGGGAATTAAATTCGCCCGAGTTATTTACTCTATACAAACCATTGTAGCAAGTTTTATTAAGGTAGATGACTCTTGAGGCTCTTTTAATATCAGACATTTTATCAAAATTACTTTCTCTATCAAGTGATCTAATTTTGTAAAAATAATCCGAAGTATTTATATGTGTTTTTAAATCTGAAATCAATTCCTCAGGATAATTCTTAATAACCTTATAGGTATTAACTAATTCTTCATTGGAATCATTAATAAATGCTTTTTTAGGCTGAATTTCAAATAAAACTGCTCCTCCACCGATAAAGGGCTCATAATATGTAGAAAAATTATTGGGTAGAATCTCCTTAATAGCAGGCATTAATTGTCGTTTGCCACCAACCCATTTTACAAATGGAGCTACTAGTTTATTCTTTTTCATTTAGGTATTTATGGTTAAGCCACAAAATAACAAAATCAAACTTAGTAATTATAGGAATGTATGATAATTTTCAACACATGTTCCTGTTAATAACTTCTTTTAATATAATCATTGATACCCCGCCGCCTGCAACTTAAACAACTCCGAGTACAATTTTGGGTGCGCCATTAACTCCTCGTGGGTGCCCAGTTCCACCACTTGGCCGTGCTGCAATACCAAAATACGGTCTGCCATCCGTACGGTGCTAAAGCGGTGGCTAATAATAATGCTGGTCTTGCCTTTGGTAAGGGCTATAAAGCGTTCAAAAACATCGTACTCCGCCTGCGCATCCAGTGCGCTGGTGGGCTCGTCCAGCACCATCACATCGGCGTCCTTCATATAGGCACGGGCCAGGGCCACCTTTTGCCACTGCCCACCGCTTAGTTCGGTGCCTTTGTAAAACCTTCTGCCCAGGCGTTGTTCCAGCCCATCTGCCATTTCGGTCACCACTTGTTCCGCGAGGCTTTTGCTGGCGGCGTAGTTTATTATCTCGTCGTTCTGCACTTGGTCTATATTGCCCACGGCTATGTTTTCGCGCAGGGTAAATTCATATTTAAAAAAGTCCTGAAAGATCACGCCAAAACGTTTTCGGTATTCATCCACATCAAACTGGTTTATGTTGATGCCGTCCAAAAGGATCTCGCCCTGGGTGGGTTCGTAAAAGCGCAGGAAGAGTTTGATGAGCGTGGTCTTGCCCGCACCGTTCTGCCCCACAAAGGCCATCTTTTCGCCCGCCTTTAGCGTAAAGTTTACGCCCTTTAGCACCTCGCCCTCGCTGCCGGGGTAGGCAAAGTGCAGGTCGTTTACCTGAAAACCTTCCTTGATTGTTTTGGGTATCGGGGTTTTTGCTTCGGCAGTCTGCTCCACGGTTAGGTCGATAAAGTCAAAGTAGTCCTGAAGGTAGAGCGCACTTTCCGAAATACGGGTAAAGCGCGAAAAGAAGCCCTGCAGGTTGTTGCGCAAACGGTTGAAGGACCCGGAAAGGAAGGTGAGCTCGCCAATGGAAATGGCTCCCGCCAGCACCCGCATAATGATATACACATAGGCGCCGTAATAGCTGAGCACGCCCAAGATATTGAACAGCGAGCCGTAGAGGCTCTGCTTGAGCGACAGCTTTTTGTTGATGAGGTAATAATCGTTCGAAAGTTTTTTAAAGCGTTCCGCAATAAAATCGGTCAGGCCGAAGAGTTTTATTTCCTTGGCGGTTTGGTTGTTGGCGCCAATAAAGCGGAGGTAATCCAGTTCGCGGCGCTCGGCGGTCCAACTGCGCGCCAACGAATAGCGCGTGCTGCTGAATTTGGCCTCGTTTATAAACGAAGGAATAATGCTGAGAATAAGAATCAGTATTAATATAGGTTCAAAATAAATCAAGCCCGCAATCAACGAAACCATAGAAATCAGGCTTTCTGCTTGCCCCAGCGCATTGGTCATTAAATCTACCCGACTGTTGGTTTGGGTTCGGGCGCGTTCCAATTTGTCGTAAAATTCGGGGTCTTCCAATTGTGCGATGGTGAGCTCTGCGGTCTTGCGGATTATTTTTTCCGAAGACATATTGGAGTACAGATCGCCCAAAAGGCCGTCGGTAAGATTTATCAAGCGTCCCAAAAGGTCGGAAAGCACCGCCACGCAAAACTCGATGATGACGAGGTTCCACAGTTGTGTGAAATCTTGGTTTTCGAGGGAAACTTGTAGGATGATTTCATCAATAATCATTTTCCCAACCCACAGGATTACAACGGGGGTGAAGGCGTTGATGAGCCTGCTAAACGTATTTACGAAAAACAGTTTTGGGCTGCTTCGGTAAATTTCCCTAAAAAAACGCGGAATGGTTTTTAGCGCCTTAAACGAATCGCGTAGGCTGGTTTTATCTTTGTCGGTTATTGATTTCGGGATGGGCCGTGGCATTGTTTTAAACTATGATGAATTTTGAATTTTAAATGTTGAAGGTGTCTTTTAAAATTATTTATTTGCTATTTGCTAATTTCTATTGTCAATTCTATTCGCAATGCAGTCCCAAAGTGCGATTCTGTGCTGTAAGGCTTGTTTGGCGATTGCTAGGGATTCATTCCATTTTTGTTCGTCATTTCCACAGAGTTCGGTTATCATTTGTAAGGAGAGCTGACCGTGTTCGTCGCCGTCCAGTTCAATGTGGCGGTCTAGGTAATATTTCAGTTTGTTGTATTGCTGGTTTTTTGCGTCGGCACTTTTTAGAATTTCTATAAACATATCTGGAATTAAGTCTTCCCTACCAAAGGTAAATGCACTGGCAATGGCGTGGGTTTTTCCGGATTGTATGGTTTTAAAGGTAAAGTTTACAAAATCCTTGGTGCGCTGGGGTAGGTTGGTATTTTTTAAAGTTTCGGCAACCGTATTTCCCTGTTTTATTTTTGAAATAAATTGATTTGCCGCTTCGGTATCTGCACCCACTTGTTCCATTGCTTCCAAGTACATTTCGTAATGGCTTCGTGCTTGGCCAAGTTCGTTAACATCACTTTCCTCCCCGTGAACAATTTCGTTTATAAATCGGGCCAAGCTAGCATTGGGCGCGGGCACCCAAGGCAATGTAACGGTTGTAAGATCGCGTTGGAGTGCTTTTAAAAGTGACATAAAATCCCAAACGGCATATACATGCTGCTCCATAAAAGTTTTGATATCTGCAATGGATGATAGGTTATTGTAAAGTCTGTGATTTTTTAGTTGGTTGCGTAATGGAAGAAGCTCAATCTCAATTTTTTCAATGTGATTCATTATGTATTTACTTTTTATTAAATCGGTGGTTTAGTAGGATAAATTTTGTGGGTATTTGCATTCAAAAGCTACACTATTGTTCTAAGTATTTAAGATCATTTTTTTTATAAGAACTAACTGTCCAAGGTGGTAATAGCAGTGTTCTATCATACCCTCAATATTCCGTTGGAAAGTTCCGTATTTTTTATCGATAAAGACATCGTTTAAGGTGTTTTCTGGAATTTGGGATACCAGCGTTGCGAATTCCTCGGCATCGTTGAAAAAGGTTTTTAAAAAGGATTGCCATTCGGCTTCCGAAGCAAACGCTGGAAAATCAAAACTGTACGCGTCCCTAATCTCCAAGGGCCCGCCCTTAAAGACATTGGCAACTCCTTTTATGTAATAGTGTATGTGCTGCGCCAAAATGGCAATGGTGTTTAAATCACCTACTTTTGTTTGCGCTATTTTCAACGGTAGGTTTTCCAGTTGGTCTTTATAATTTGTATTGGCTATAAAAGTACCGTTAAGAAGTACTTCCCGAAAGCGGTCTGCCAAGTGTTGGTTACTTTTCATTGTTACTTTTATGAATAATTTAAAGTAACAGTTTTTTTTCAAATGGCATTTTAAAAAATGCAACAACTATCTTTGCGCAAAATTTTTAACGTCTTGGCCCTTTCCGATTACACCAAAGAATTCAAATACAACACCAAACTGGCGACGCCCGTTATTTTGGGAATGTTGGGGCACCAAGTGGTGGCGCTGGTTGATAATATTATGGTGGGGCAGTTGGGCAGTGCCGAACTTGCCGCTGTTTCGCTTGGGAACAGTTTTATGTTTATTGCAATGAGTTTGGGCGTTGGTTTTTCTACCGCGATCACCCCTTTGGTTGCCGAAGCTGACGGGGAAGGTAACCGCGAAAAAGGAAAGTCTTCCTTTAAGCACGGCCTGTTTTTATGTATTGTTTTGGGAATTGCGCTCTTTGCAATGGTAATGTTTGCCAAACCCCTGATGTACGTGATGAAACAACCCCCAGAGGTGGTAGATCTGGCGATGCCTTATCTTACTTTAGTTGCGGCTTCGCTAGTTCCGCTGATTATCTTTCAGGGATTTAAGCAGTTTAGCGATGGTATGTCCATGACGCGTTTCCCCATGTATGCTACAATTGCAGCAAACCTTGCGAATGTGGTGCTCAATTATATATTCATCTTTGGAAAATTTGGAGCACCGGAATTGGGCGTTGTGGGGGCTGCCATCGGTACTTTGGTCTCACGTGTGGTGATGGTTGGCTATTTGTGGTATTTATTGAGCCGAAAGGAGAAGTCGCGATATTTTGTGACAAATATCAAAATCTTTACCCTCAGTAAAAAGATGCTGAAAAAACTGCTGAACCTTGGTTTTCCCTCGGCAATGCAGATGTTTTTTGAGGTGGCTATTTTTACTTCCGCAGTATGGCTTTCCGGAATTCTTGGGAAGAATCCACAGGCAGCCAATCAAATTGCGCTGAATCTAGCTTCTATGACCTTTATGGTTGCGATGGGTTTTAGCGTGGCGGCGATGATACGTGTGGGCAATCAAAAAGGACTTAAAAATTTTAGAGAATTGCGCCGGGTTGCGATATCTATTGGATTGCTAACTTCTATTTTGGCATTGATTTTTGCGGTTTTCTTTATTCTATTTAATGGCGAATTGCCGAAAATATTCCTCGATTATAATAGTGTGGCCGACTTTGCCGATAACGTGGAGGTGGTTACCATTGCCGCACAACTCTTGATTATTGCTGCCATCTTTCAATTTACCGATGCGCTTCAAGTTGTGGCACTTGGAGCCTTGCGCGGCATGCAGGATGTAAAGATACCAACCGTAATCTGCTTTATCGCGTATTGGATCATTGGCTTCCCAATTTCATACTATTTAAGCATGCACACCTCGCTGGAAAGTATGGGTATTTGGTATGGCCTGTTGGCAGGGCTTTCGGCTAGTGGCATTATGTTATTCATTAGATTTAATTATCTTTCGAAGAAATTGATACGGGAACAATTAACAATTAACAATTAGCAATAAACAAATTCCAATTATGGACTTTCCAAAATATTTACTAGGCGACAACAGCGATTATCCCACGGCGATATTTGTGATACATACCGAATTTCCACGGTTTATCATTAACCTTGAAAACGATGAGGTGGAATGGCTTGAGGATTTTGACGCCCAGGACCAAAAGGAACTGGAAACCGAAGCCGAAAATTTAATTCAGGGCGCAAATGATTTTTATGATCGGGAGATTGCGCGATATGATGAGGAATGATTTTTTTTAGGTGAATAGGTGAATAGGTGAATAGGTGAATAGGTGAATAGGTGAATAGGTGAATAGGTGAGTAGGTGATTTTGCAGATTCTATTAATTAGAAAGAATGATTGAAGAACTTTTAAAATACGATACTGAACTTTTCCTTTTTTTAAACAATTTGGGGAATACCTCTTGGGATGGGTTTTGGCGATTTGTTACCGAAAAATGGTCCTCAATCCCAATATATGCAATTCTCCTTTATTTGATTTTCAAAAATTATGGGTGGAAGGGTACTTTGGTTATTATAGTTTGTGTTGCCTTAATGATTACTGCTACCGATCAAATAGCCAACCTTTTTAAATATGGTGTGAAACGCCCCAGGCCCTGCCAAGTAGAAGACCTAAAAGCAATAATGCGTTTTGTAGCCGATGGTTGTGGCCGCTATGGCTATTTCTCGGCCCATGCTGCAAGTTCTATGGCCGCTGCCGTATTCTTGGGGTTGAGTCTTCAAAAATGGTATAGCTATTTACCCTTTCTGCTGTTGCTATGGGCAGTAATTACAGGCTATAGCCGAATTTATCTAGGCGTTCATTATCCGTTGGATGTAATTAGCGGAATGGCCTTTGGCGGATTGACCGGTTGGTTGTTTTATCTTTTACAAAAGTGGGGGCAGAAAAAATTTAATACCCAAAAACCCCAATAGTCTTAAATCACTTTTTAGTTACGATGAACAAATCCCGGTATAGCCTTGTTTTATGCGTTCGGCTGTCCGGTCCCTTTGGGTTCATATCATAACGAGCCACGCGTTCCCTTCTAAAGTTCGGGAAGGTTTCCTTAAAATGCTGGAGGCTTTCCTCTGAAACCAATACCCCAAAACGGTTTTCGGTGGGCGTTATAAATGTATCGTCTTGGTTCAAAATTTCCATTTTTTCCCCGTAATCCCAAATGAGTTCGGGCGTCATATCTGAAAACTCATAAACCTTTATGTTTTCTTTTTCCTCAAAAGCGTGCAATTCCGAAAACGGTTTATAGTCGGGATTTATCGTGATGGCTTTGCTCAGCGGAAGCCCAAACCAAATTACCGCAACTATAAAGGCAATGGTTAAATAGAAAACGCTTGCAATTTTTCTGCGGAAAAGATTTCGGAACATCAAAATTCCGATGGTTAACAAAGCAAGGGAAAGTAGCACGAACCAAAGCCAGTTTCCCGCAATTCCATCTTTCAGAAAAATATAGCCGCCAACGGGGAAGACAATTCCTATAAAGGCAATCAGTCCAAAATTGAAATAGACGGGAATGGTTTCTCGCTTATCCTTTAGTTCCGTAAACCTTCGGAAGAGATATTCAATATAAAACCCCGTATTCAGTGCCATTGGAATTAAAACTGGCAACAAATAGCGCGATTTTTTTTCGGGAATTAAGGAAAGCAATACTACCGAAAGCATGATCCATAGAAAGGTGAACAGATATGCTTTTTTGTTAAAAACACGATTTTTTAAATAGGGGTAAAGCAAGCCGATAAATGCCGGAATGGTCCAAACCCCACTTTGGGTGAAGAAACTCCAGTAATAGTAAAATGGTTTAATCTCGTAGCTTATCCAATTGGTGGTTTCTTTTTTGGTGATTTCAGCTGCGGCTGGATCAAAGGTTAAGGTGTACCAATGCCACCAAGCCGAAACGACAAAGCTTACTGCCAAAAATGTAACAAGCGGTAACCAGCGCGATTTAAAATTTCTGTATTTGTAAACAATTCCAAAAGCAATTAAAAAGGGCAGGAGCAGGGCATAGAGCGAAACAGGGCCTTTACTTAAAAACGAACAACCAAAGAAAAGTCCCGCAAGAATGGCATTGCGATATTTGTGGGGTTCTTCCGTAAAAAATAAATAAAGCAGATAAATACAAACCACCATAAAGCCGTGGGTGTAAATATCCCACTGTCCATCGCGGGCAGAGGCTACAATATAAAAAGAAGTGGCCATCACCAGCGCACTGATGAAAGCATATATCTTTTCTGAAGTAAGCTTTTTGGCAAGTTTATATGAAAAAAGTACAAGAAAAAGCGTCATTATTGCTGCCGGAAGCCGCAGCGCCCAAACGCTTTTTATTCCAAAGATTGCTGCCGAGAAAGCAGTGAGCCACGTGGGTAGCGGAGGTTTTTGGTAGCGCGGTTCGCCGTTGATGGTAGTGAGTAGCCAATTGCCGTCGTTTAGCATTTCTCGTGCCGTTATGAAGTTTCGGGCTTCCATGATATTTACTGGCAGCGCGTTTAGGTTTACGAAGAAAATAGCCGCACAGATTAGCAACAACAGTAGTATGTAATTCCTTTCAAATTTCATGGCTAACTTGTTTTTTCCAAATGAAAATATTTCTAACATAAATAATTAAGCCTGCGCCGTGCCCTACCAACAAAACCGGGTCTTGCCTGAAAATTCCATAGGTCAATATTAAAGAGGCGCCCAAAACGCTCATCCGCCAAAAGCCCACGGGCAACTGCGAGGTTTTTGTTTTTTCGGAAACGATCCATTGGTACACAAACCGCAACGTAAAAAGTATTTGGGAAACAATACCCAAAAGCAAGAGCCAAAGGGGGATGGCGTCATTTCTGAAAAGTTTGTCTATATCGTATTCGCCATTGTTATACGCATAAATTACTATCAAAATAGGGAAGACAAAAAGAAAAACGCGCAGCCATTTTGGCGATTTTTGCCATTCGCCTTGCAATTGCAGATTTCGGATATAGATGTAATACGTTAATGCTTGCCCTAACATAATTGCGAAATCATCGCGCAAATAACCGTACACAAAAAGCAGAAATGAAGCGAATAAACTAAGTTTCCAAAATGCGGAAGGAGTAATGATGCGCTTGCTTTTTTCAGAAAGAATCCATTGTATAATCAGCCTTCCGCTAAAGAGGATTTGTGCCAAAAAACCAATGCTGTACACAATCCAACTGCTCATCCCTTGCTCTTAATTTCGTAGTTGATGTACTTTTTCTTCATCCAAAGGTAAGCGAAGCAATCCATCAATGGCCCCAACAGACGGTTCCAAAGTCCAAACTTTGCCGTACCTGCAATACGCGGAAAATGCTTTACGGGAACCTGTATTATTTTTCCATTTTGCAAAAGAATCATAGCTGGTAAAAACCTGTGAAGCCCTTTGAACATTGGGATGCGCTTGGCGTAATCCGTCTTAATCACTTTTAACGGGCAACCGGTATCGTCCATCCCATCGTGGGTAAAGGCGCGACGGATGCCGTTTGCAATTTTGGACGACATATTTTTAACGAATTTATCCTTTCTATCGGCCCGAACGCCCGTTACCAAATCGTATTCACCTATATGCTCCAACAGTAGATTGAAATCTTTTGGATCCGTTTGTAGATCGCTGTCAATATAACCAACTAAGGGGCTTTCAGCATAATCAAAACCAGCTTTTATCGCAGCGCTGAGGCCACGGTTTTCCTTAAAGGAAATAAAATGGAAAGCTTCGTTACGGTTGCAAATAGCTTCAATTAAAGCTTGACTGTTGTCCTTGGAGCCATCGTTTACAAAAAGGATGGAAGTTTTTTTGGTAGCAATCTGTGTATAGGCTAGTAGTTCCTTTTCTACCCGTTGCAGGTTTTCTTCTTCGTTGTAAACAGGTACAATTATGGTGAATTCGTACATCTATATTTTTGAAAAGGTTTCTGCAAAAGTATTTCTTTTTTGAAGAATACGGCAGAACGTTAAAAAAGATGTTATTTTGCAAGTGAAATTAATTTTATGAAGTTACTTGTTACGGGTGCGGCTGGATTTATCGGTTCACATACTGCGGAAAGGTTAAGGGAATTGGGCCACGAAGTGATTGGCATTGACAACTTTTCGCCCTATTACGATATAGCCCTGAAAAAATTGAATGCTGAAGCACTTGCCGAAAAAAATATAGAAGTTCTTAATTTAGATTTACGGACAGCTGATTTAGCTGAAAGGCTTCCGAATGATTTGGAATATATTTTCCACTTTGCCGCGCAACCTGGTATTTCGAGCGCTTGTACTTTTGAGGATTATTTCAGTAATAATATTCTCGGCACGCAATGTTTGATAACATTTGCTGAAAGCCTGCCTAAAAAACCTTATTTTATAAATATTGCAACATCTTCCATTTATGGATTGGAAGCTACGTTTCCGGAAAATGTTGCGCCCAAACCTGCTTCGTGGTATGGCGTTACAAAACTTGCCGCAGAACAATTGGTTTTGGCAAAAACTCGGGAAAAGAAATTGCAAGCAACATCTTTTCGTCTGTTTTCCGTTTACGGTCCGCGCGAAAGGCCTGACAAACTTTATACTCGATTGATTGATTGCGGTTTAAACAACAAACCTTTCCCGCTTTTTGACGGCAGTGAAAAACACTTGCGCAGCTTTACCTATGTGCAGGATATTGTGGACGGTATTGTAAGTGTTTTTGGTAAAGAAGAAATCTGTAACGGTGAAATCTTCAACCTCGGAACCGAAACTGAGAGTACCACAGCACAGGGCATTGCGACGGTGGAGGAAATTCTTCAAACAAAAATTACAACCGAAATGAAACCGCCCCGCGCCGGCGACCAATCGCGAACCAAGGCGAATATTGACAAAGCGAGAAAACTATTGAACTACAACCCACAGACTACGCTAAAAGAGGGTTTGGAGGCACAGACTGAATGGTTTAAAAATAATTTTTAACTTCGGGCTTCATTCTTTTCATTCGTAAATGCTTAAAATACTTCAAATAATTACCTTGCTGCAAGGGCTTTTTCTCATTGTGGCACTTATGGCCAATAGAAAAAAATACCAACAGCCTACATTTTGGTTGTTGATAGGAAGTATTCTTTCCATTTTGTTTTACGTTCTGGGCGATGATGAGAATGGTTTTTTTGTAGAACACAGAGATTGGTTCTTTTTTGACTCTTCATTGTTTATTACGTTTTTCCTATTATTTGTAATGTATTTTGTTTCAAGTCGAGAAACTTTCAATTTAAAGCATGTAGCCTTTTTTACCCCTAACCTGTTTTATTTTATTATTGAAATCTATGAAAAGTATTATCCTGCCGAAGATGTTTTTTTAATTGAACTGTTAGAATTATTGGTGGAGATTTCTTTCTTAACATATCTCTTATTTGCGGTCTGGACAATCATAAAATCAAAAAGCCAGCAATGGATGGCGTATTTTATAATTCCACTTGCCATTATTATGATTTTTGCCTTGGTAAATGAAATTTTAAACTGGTTGGGCATTTTGCAAATACCTTATTTCAGCGACCCAGAAAACAATACTTCCACACTTTTGGTCATTGCTTTTCTTTTCTATTTTATGGCTTGGAAACTCGTTGTTGCTCCCGCTGAAATTGTTCGTTTTTCCGAAATAAAAAAATACCGAACCTCTGGTTTAAAGGAAGATTTAATTGAAGGCTATTCAAAAAAGATTACCACCTTTATGGAAGAAGAGAAAGGTTTTATGGACAGTAAACTCTCACTGACTTCCTTAGCGGAAAAACTGGAAATTCCCAAACAGTATATTTCAGAAATTTTGAATATCCATATGGATACAAATTTTCAGGACTTTGTAAATGGATATCGCATTAATGCTTTTTTGGAAAGACTGAACGACCCAAAATATTCAAACTATTCACTGCTTGGAATAGCCAACGATGTTGGGTTTAGTTCAAAATCCAATTTTTACGCTACTTTCAAAAAGCACAAAGGCATCACGCCAACCGAGTACCGAAAATCATTAAAATAGGTGCTAAAAACGTCCATTATAAACATATAGGACATCTTCAAGGCACTGTAAACACGCGCCTGTCAGTTTAGGTTTTAATTTCGTGCCTAAATTAATTTTCTGTGTCCAAACTTTTTCCCTCCCGGTTCAAATTGCTTTTTTACTTTGTAAAAACGTATATAATATTATCAACATTAATCCGGCTCATTTTTGTGTTTTGGGTTTTTAAAGAAGTTGATACCTCTTTTTTCAAAATAGCAAATACATTCCTAATAGGCCTATTGTTTGATGTGGGTACGGTTTCATTTTTTGCACTTCCGTATGCCTTGTATTTGTTGCTTATTCCGCAGCGATGGCATGGGTCCGTTTTTGATAGAATTGTTACTTGGTTTGCATATTCGTTGGGGCTGGTAATATTTCTCTTTTCCTTTTTTGCAGAAATAACCTTTTGGGAAGAATTCAAAAACCGTTTCAACTTTATTGCGGTAGACTACCTTATTTACACTTACGAAGTTGTAAAAAACATCAACGAATCTTACCCCATTCCATTACTGTTGAGTGGAATTCTGCTTATTACGGCTTTGCTTCTTTTTATTACCAAGCGAAAAGGAATTTTCCAAAAAACATTTACAAGTGAAAGTACTTTTATGGACAAATTGTTCCCCACACTGCTTGTCTTGGGAACAGTTATAATTTTTGCACTTTTTGTAAAAAATAAGGATGCCGAACAATTTGAAAACCGTTACAATAATGAAATTGCAAAAACCGGCATCTATTCCTTTTTTGCAGCCTTTCAGAACAACGAGCTTTCCTTTACCGATTTTTACAAAACCCTCCCTGTAAATGAAGCTTTTGCAGAAGTAAAAAATAAATTCAGAAAACGTGGCCACAGTCTGCTTTTTCCCGAGAAGGAATTAATTTACAGAAATGTTCCAAATACAGATTCCCTGCCCGAACTCAAGCCGAATGTAATTTTTATTTGTGTGGAAAGCCTTAGTGCGAAATTTCTCGGAAGCTTCGGAAATACAGAAAATATTACACCAACCTTGGATTCCCTTTCAAACCACAGTCTGTTTTTCACCAACCTTTTTGCCACGGGAACCCGTACCGTTCGGGGGATGGAAGCCATCACCTTGTCCATTCCGCCCACCCCTGGTCGCAGCATTGTAAAAAGACAAAATAATCAGCAACTATTTACTATTGGCGAGGTGTTTAAAAAGAAAGGCTACACGCGGAATTTCTTTTATGGAGGCGATGGTTATTTTGACAATATGAACAGTTTTTTTGGCGGAAACGGTTTTGATATCGTAGATCGCGGTCGAGGTTTTTTGATGGATGCAAGTATAAACACAACCCGCACAAATATTGAAGATGATGAGGTAACTTTTGAAAATGCTTGGGGAATTGCAGATGAAGATATTTATAACAAAGTAATAAAAGTTGCCGATGATGCCCACAATACTGGGAAACCGTTCTTCGATTTTGTAATGACTACCAGCAACCACCGTCCCTATACCTACCCGGAAGGAAAAATAGACATTCCCTCGGGCAGCGGCAGAAGCGGTGCCGTAGAATATACCGATTATGCCATTTGTGCATTCTTAAAAAAAGCACAGACGAAAGAATGGTACAAAAACACGGTAATCATAATTATGGCTGACCATTGTGCCTCCAGCGCAGGACGGCAGGAACTGGACGTAAAAAACTATCACATCCCAGGATTAATGTTGAATGTACCAAACACTTCGTCCCAAAAGGTTAATAAAATGGCTTCACAGATTGATATTTTCCCGACGCTGTTTTCATTGCTCAATTGGAACTATGATACAAATCTTTACGGTACAGATATTTTAAACATGAAACCTGAGGAAGAGCGTGCTTTTGTGGGCACTTACAGAAAACTTGGACTCTTAAAAGGCGACGATAAAGTAATGGTTTTGGGCGACCAAAAAGTTTCAAATTTCTATCAATGGGATCGTGAAAGCAACGAGCTTTTGCCATTAAAGGAAAATGAAGCTTTTTTAAAAGAAATTATTTCAAACTATCAAACTGCTGACTATTTATTTACAAATGATGGGTTGAAGTTAAGCACTTTGGAAATTGAAAACTAAAATCCATTTTATTGTAAACCCCATCGCCGGAAAAGGTAATAACGGACTTTCTGAAGCTTTGTTGAAAACCTACTTCCCGGAAACTGAATATTCCATTTCAATAAAGAAAACAGCCTTTGTGCTGCACGCCACAGCGCTCACACAAGCGTCTATTGCTGAAGGAGCTGAAATAATTGTAGCCTGCGGTGGCGATGGCACTATTAACGAGGTAGCTTCCTGCTTGGTAAATACTTCTATTTTGTTGGGGATTTTACCGATGGGGTCGGGAAATGGCTTGGCTTCCAATTTAAAAATTCCGAAAAACCTAAAAAAAGCCCTTTCCGTAATCAAAATCCAAAATGTGGTAACAATAGATACTGGAACTATTAATGGCGAACCATTTTTTAGCAATACAGGCGTTGGTTTTGATGCGCACGTTATCTCAGATTTTGAGGAAAATACCACACGACAACTTTTTAGTTATTTAAAATCGACATTGCGAACACTTAAAAAATATAGCTATCAAACTCAGCTACAAATAAAATACAATGGAACCACAGAACTGGTTTCGCCTTTTTTGCTTTTCATTTCCAATTCCAACGAAATGGGTTATAAAATGAGTTTGACACCCCGCGCTTCATTGCAGGACGGATTATTGGATGTGGTGATTGTTCCGAAACTTTCACGTTTCAAACTCGGGCTTTTTACCATGCTATTTCTTTTCAAAAAACATCATTGGTTAAAGGAAGTTCGGTTTCAACAACTTACGGCTTTGGAAATTAAAAGTTTGGAAAATACAACCTTAAAGGCCCAAAAGGACGGCGAATTTTTTGTTCCCAAAGAACCAATAATCAAATTAGCAATTCGTCCAAAGAACTTGAATGTATGTGTTTTATAATAGTCTATTTTTACTAGAAATTTTGTAGTTATGAAGACATTTGTAAGCAATGTTTCCGGGAAGGAATTTCCCGAAAGCGAAAAAATGCACGCCAAGGCCATTCGCAAAGCTATTTTTGATTTAATAGAAAAAGAGCATCCTTCTTTTAATCACAACAGTTTCTTATCCATCTCAGAGCTAAATCAATACCGCCAAAAATACATTTCAGAATATTTGTTGGACGAGGTTGGCGAATTGGGCGAACTGGAAAAGGATGTGTTGGAAACCATCCAAAACCAAGAAGCAATTTCCTCTAAAATTATTCTGGATGAAGCCTCCGCCAAATTTACTTACGGGCAAAAACTGGCAGATAAAATAGCAAGTTTTGGAGGCAGTTGGAAATTCATAATCCTTTTTGCCGCTTTCATATTTGTATGGATGTGTATCAACATCATTTTCTTGACCAGCAAACCCTTTGATCCGTATCCTTTTATACTTCTGAATTTAATACTTTCATGTTTGGCGGCATTACAAGCTCCGGTGATTATGATGAGCCAAAACCGACAGGAAGAAAAAGACAGGGAGCGCGCCAAACAGGATTATATGATAAACCTGAAATCTGAACTAGAAATACGGATGCTCCACGAAAAACTTGACCATTTAATTATCCATCAACAGCAAGAGCTTTTAAATATTCAGCAGGTGCAGGTGGAAATGATGGAGGATATTATGAAACGGTTGAAATAGGGGGTTAATTTTTCATGGAAAGCAATTTCTCCGCAGCCTCAAAAGGAGTAGTTTTGTTTTTGTCTAAGGCGAGCAACTGCTTTTCCAGTTCTACTTTAACTAAAGGGTTAGCATAAAATTCACTTTTCAAACGGCTTTCTATCGTTTGCATCAGCCAAAATTTGTTCTGTTCTTTTCGTTTATGCTGAAAATAGCCGTTGCTTTTTACAGTTTCAAAATAATCTGAAACCACTTCCCAAATTTCAGCAATGCCTTCATTTTTAAGGGCGCTACATAAAATTGTTTTGGGCGCCCACCCACTTTCTTTTGCGGGATAGAGGTGTAGTGCGCGGTTAAATTCATTTTTGGCGATTTTTGCTGCTTTTAGATTTTCACCATCTGCTTTGTTGATAACAATGGAGTCTGCCATTTCCATAATGCCGCGTTTTATGCCTTGCAGTTCATCCCCGGCACCGGCAAGCTTCAGCAATAAAAAGAAATCGGTCATGGAATGTACGGCGGTTTCGCTTTGGCCTACGCCCACGGTTTCAATCAAGATTACATCAAAACCTGCGGCTTCGCACAGAATGATGGTTTCTCGGGTTTTACGGGCAACCCCGCCCAAAGTGTCACCACTGGCGGAAGGACGTATGAAAGCATTTTTTTCCTTAACCAATTTCTCCATTCGGGTTTTGTCACCAAGAATGCTCCCCTTGCTTATACTACTGCTCGGATCAACGGTTAAAACAGCTACTTTTTTCCCTTCAGAAATGAGCAGCTTTCCAAAACTTTCAATAAAAGTACTTTTGCCCACGCCGGGAACACCCGTAATCCCGATACGGATGGAGCGATTGGCGTGGGGTAAGCAGTTGTCTATAATTGATTTTGCTTGTTGTTGGTGTTTTTGGGCGGTGCTTTCAATAATGGTTATGGCTCGACTAAGTGTGGCCTGATTTTGATCTAAGATTCCAGAGACCAATTCATCGATTGATAACTCTTTCTTTTTGGAAGATTGGAGTTGTTTCACAACTTCCCTGTTTAAAGTTTCAGGTTGCGAAATTCCTTCCTTTTCTTTGAGTGCGCTTATTTTTTTTACCTTCTCTGCCACAGCGTGAATTTAGGACAATTTTATGAATATGTTCTTTTAGAAATGAGTTTTAGGTAGTATCTTGAAATTTAATAATTTTAAAATTCAGAAAAAAATGAAAATCTTATATGAAGCTTCATCTACAGCTGTCGGCGGAAGAAAAGGACACGTAACTACCGAGGATGGCAAAATTGACATGGAACTTTCCGTACCTAAAGGACTTGGCGGCGATGGGGGTAAAGGCACAAATCCTGAACAACTTTTTGGCAGTGCTTATGCGGCTTGTTTTGGTAGTGCTGTGCAAATGATAGCCGAAAACAAAAAAATTAAATTGGGCGATGATATGAGCGTAACAGCAAATATCGAAATTGGAAAAACAAAGGATGGAGATTTACAATTGCGTGCAACATTGGATTGTTATCTACCTGGTGTTGATGTGAAAACTGGAGAGGATCTGGTTAATAAAGCTCACGAAGTATGCCCCTATTCCCGTGCTACACGAGATAACATTACGGTAACCCTAAACCTTTTATTGGACGAATAGTTCAAGATAACATAAATAAAAAGCCCCGAATTTTCGGGGCTTTTTATTTTACATTGCTTTTAGATTTATCACTTTTCCCCCTTCTTCCTCTTTTTGGGGCTCTTCCTTCTTTTCTTCTTTTTTTTCCTCAACAAATGGACTTTTCTTAGGCTGTTGGGCGGCTTGCTTAATATACCACTCCAATTGATATTTTTGTTTTTCTAGAAGTTCCAAAATACTGTCCGGTAATTCCCGACGCTCTAAAAGTTCATCATATCTTTTAATGTTGTTACGGTCACGGTTTATACAGGACCTTACAATGGCTTCGGCATCGAAATACTCCAAGGCTTCTTTAATTTCTTGCCAAGTACGGTCAATATTCCCTTTTTCTGAATCTTGTTTTAAAGGTTCAATGTCACGGGAATGAAGTTCGTTTGAAATATCGTGGCTCATCCGGTTGCGTTCCACGGCCATATAATTCAAAAACCTCTTTAAATCGGTAGTCTGTGCATCCTGTGCTGCATTGTAATACAGTTTTTCAGCTTCAAAACAGGCTACGAGTAAACGGTTTAATTTATCAAAATCTGCGTATTTCTTTTTCATAGGTAGATGGTTTTATCAAATTTACCACAAAAAACTACTGTTTTATAAAAAATGAACAATTTTTTATGATTAGTTAACAGTAATTTATAAGCTAATTTTTAATTACTTAGGCATAATGTGTGCCAAAAATTCTCAGGGAAGAAAATTAGGGTAAAAATTATATTCTATAATGGTGCGTATGGGGATAATATACAAAATTTTTTATCAAGATTTAATTGGTCGTACACATAAAGATTTGGAGTGATTTAATAGGTCTCATAACCTAACATTTAAATTGAAGTGTATAAAAACATAAGAAAAAAACTAAAAACTGCAACATCTAAATTAATTTGTCGTCTTTTAAGTGAACAGCAACCAAAAAAACCATCAAGTTTGTCCGATTTATTACTTATCGAGCAGTGTAAACAAAACAATCGAAAGGCACAAATGGCGCTTTATGGCAAATATTGTGACGGAATGTATGCCATTGCCAATAGGTATCTAAAGGACACCGCGGCCGCGGAAGACGCGATGCAGGAAGCATTTATCAAGGCTTTTAAAAAGCTAAGCCAATTTAAGGGAGACGTCACTTTTGGAGCTTGGCTAAAACGGATTGTAATAAATACTTGTCTTGATACCATAAAGGCAAAAAAAATGGAATTGCAATCGTTGAACGAAGAGGTCTTTACAATGGTGGAGGATGATTCGGACTGGTCAATTTCTGATGAAAACTCTATTTCTGAAGTGATTTCAGCAATTGAAGAACTACCGGAAAATTATAAGGCAACTGTAAAATTGTTTTTGATTGAAGGATATGACCATCAGGAAATTTCAGAAATACTGCAGATTTCTGAAAATGCATCGAGAACCTACCTGCACCGTGGAAAAACAAAATTAAAAGAAACACTAAAACACTTGCGCTATGGCACAGGATATTAAAAAAATGTTTGAAAATTATGATGACCCTAAAACTCCTAAACTTAGGGAAGGGCATCAGGCTCGCTTTGAGGCCAAACTGGACAAAGCTTTTTCAGAGAATATTTCTGAAGAGAAAAATACTTCCATCCCCTGGCTTAAAATAGCCGCAATGGTAGTGGTGCTTTTGGCGGTAAGTTTTTTTGGATATCAGCAATTGTCAAAAAACAATACAATTATCGATTCAAATAAGGCTGTTGTAGACAACGCTACTGAGACTAGAGAAAGCAGTGAGGCACCAAAACTTACCCTCGCAGATATTTCGCCAGACTTAAAAAAAGTGGAGGAATATTATATGGCGGGGATAAATGTACAATTGGCTTCGCTTAAGATAACCGATGACAATAAAGACTTGGTTGATGGCTACATGAAACGACTTGCCGAATTGGATATGGAATATAACTCGTTAAATGCCGAACTGAGCAAAGTGGGCCCTACCGAAGCGACCGTAACCGCATTGATTGACAATTTGAAACTTCGTTTGGATTTGCTGTTCAAACTTAAAAACAAATTAAAAGAACTTAAAAATCAAAACAATGAAGAATTTAAAGCTATTCAAACGTAGTACCCTTGTAGTACTAACATTTGCCACAACTTTTGGCTACTCACAAACAAAATATGTGGAGAGCTTCAATGTCTCTGACAATGTAGAAATTTCTGTAAATACATCTTTTACAAATGTAGTTTTTGAAACCTGGAACAAAAACAAGGTAGAAGTTGAAGCCTTTATTGAAGGGGATAACCTTTCTGAGAGTCAAAAGGAACAACTGATGAAAAATTGGGATCTGGAGGTGACCGGAAACAGTAAAAAAATAACTGTAACATCCAATGCCGGCAACCAACCTTTTCCAATGAGCGATATGCCTAACCTTGAATTTATTGGCCCGCTAATGGAAGATATGGTTATGCCTATGATACAAAATATAAAAGTGCCGCCGCTACCTGCAGATTTATTGGAAAGCATAGGTGACATTCAGTTTGATTATGAAGAGTTTAAAAAAGACGAAGAGGGCTATATGAAAAAGTTTGAAGCCCAAATGGACAAAAATTTTGGGAAGGATTTTGAAAAACGAATGGAGGAATGGGGCAAACGCTTCGAGGAGTCCTGGGATGAAAAACGAGCAGACAGCATAGGCGAAGCCTATGGAAAAAGAATGGAAGCTTGGGGCGAAGATTTTGGAAAACGGATGGAAGCCTGGGGCGAAGAATACGGTAAAAAAATGGAAGCTTGGGCAAACGAGATTGAAAAGGAGTACGACGATGAGGGAGGCAATTACACCAAAACCGTTACCAAAAGCCCACACGGAACCGCTATTGTTATTCAGGGAAACCGTAACAATAGTGGGAACAGCGCTAAGGGAAAGAAAACCCTTATAATTCGCCTTCCAAAAAATACCAAGACTGAAGTTAATGTGCGCCACGGCGATCTCAAAATGGCAGATGCCAATAATATAAAAGCCAATTTAAATTACACGCCATTTACGGCAAATAGCATTGATGGGGGGCAAACCCTCATCAATGCATCTTATGCGCCGGTTATAGTGAATGTATGGAAACAAGGCGGCTTGAATGTAAAATATGTAGATAATTGTAAGATTGATAATGTTCAGAACATAAATCTTCAAGCGAATTCCAGCGACGTACGTATTGGTAACATATCCAATCAGGCATTCCTATCGGGTTCTTTTGGGAACTTAAAAATTGATAAGGTCTCTGATGGATTTGAAACGCTTGATATACGTTTAGAGAATACTGATGCCAAAGTGAAAATACCTAGCGGTGCATTTTCATTTTACTTTACGGGTAAAAAATCTACGTTGAAGTATCCTAAATCACTTCAACTAAAAGAATCCAAAAGTGCCGATCGGGTTTTAGTGAAAGGGTTTAACCAAAATAATGGTTCTAACAAAACCATCACTATAAATTCAACTTACAGTAATGTTTCACTTCAATAGCCGTGTATGATTTGAAATTACTTTCCAAATGAAAAGGGCTTGCAGCTAAAGTGAAAAAAAAAGTGAATCTGCTTATTGCTTTACAATTTTTAGGTCATCAATATTTCCATTTTGGGAAACTTTTATCGAAAAACGCCATTCATTTTTCGAATCATATTGACCACAAAAGTTTTTTCAAATACTGGTATAGCAATTATTTTAAATGGTTTTAAAAAATCAAATCTTCACTATCTAATTTACTTTTTCCTCACAAAGATTGCAACCACAGCTGCTGTAATTACTCCAAAACCAAAAGCCCCAATGGCAGATTGCCACATATAGCTATTTATGTTGAAATAGTCGTTAGCTTTTTCACGGGTCATCAGATCATTAGTTACGGAATATTCAATCACATTGTTGAAATATTGGGGGGTTATATAATTATGGGTAATGTATTGCCCCAAAGGCGAAAGCAATGCCACAAAAACACTAAGAATAATTCCTGAAATAAAACCCTGAAGCCAAGTGATTTTTCCGCCGTAAACCCGCCTTCTTTTTTCGCGCATTTCCAACAAATACATCAATATGGCAAAAGGAGCAAATAGAAGCGTTAGCCATTGATGATCTGCAATCTGCTCTTCATGCCAGCCAAGTGTTTTCTCCAGCAGCATCCACGCGAGCAGGGTAATGGTGAAAATTATTGCCCATTTAAACTCGATGAAAATCTTTTTCATATTTAATCTCGTTTTTGAGTTTAAAGATACTTTATTTTCCCATTAAAAATCCCGAGTATATGCCTCGGGATTTGTAATACATTAAAGTGTGCAATAATTATGCTCGCTTCATAATAATTTCCATAGTTTTGTTTTCCTTTCCTTCAGCACCTACCTCATACATTTCAATCTTTCGGGTATTTTCATCTACAAAAGTATATACTTGTTTCACCTGCTTTTCTTTTCCACTCATTGGGTCTACCATTGTGCCCGTAAGGGTTGTTGTTTTGCTGGCATCATCATATTTTCCTCGCATTACGGCCAGACCTGTGCCCATATTGTCTATCCATGTAGAAATATATTCATTGGTGGCGTTATCATAAGCTAAGGTTGATCTACCTTCAAAGGGCATACCCATCATTTCACCAGTGGTTGTGCTTTCTTGGTAGCGCCCTCCCATAATCATTTTTACTTCATCGGTGGCGGTAGCCTTTTCTGGTGGCGCATCGGGGCCCATCCAAAAAGTAAGTTCGTCATTCCAGGTGCCTACATCGGCAGCCATTCTTTTGTGGGGTTCCCCAGGTGTCATGTATGCTTCCCAAGCTTTTTGCATCGCTATGGAATCCATGGGTTCTTCCATCATTTCGGCTTCTTCAGTGGCAGTGGTATCTGCTACTATAGTAGTGTCTTCGGTTTCCATTTTTTCTTTTGCACTATCGTTGCAGGAGATAAATGCCAACGATAAGCAGGCGAGTGTGAATAGTACTTTTTTCATAATATTTGGTTTTAAAAGGTTGATTTTGATATATAAAATTATGAAAAACTTCCTGATTTTATTAATTTTATCTTTATAAATAAGTGATTTTTAAACAGAAAGAAGGTTTAATGAACTAAAGCTTTAAAATATAAGTCATAAAAAATCCCGAAGTAATTCTTCGGGATATAAAATATTTAAAAAATTTAAAGCAAATAATCTTATGTCCTAAGTCTTTTCGTCCTAGGTCTAAAAATTAATCATCCACAAGCACCCAATCTCCCTTATCGAGCAGAGGAATGGCTTGCTTAAACTTCATCTCTTTATTCTCACCGCTCATCACGTGCTTAATGGTCACCTTATCGTTGCGGTTTATTTTAGGACGCTCACGAGTAATGGTTTCAGTTACTTGTTGGCGCTGGGGTTGGGTATTTCCTGCAGCTCGAGATTGGGCGGCACGCTCATCCATATTCGGAATTTCATCTTTCTGCTCGCTCAGGTTTTCCTTGCGTTTTACTTCGCGTGCTTCCTGAATTTGCTGTTGGTTTTCCTGTGGCAATTCTCCTTTGAAAAGGAACGAAATAACATCCTTGTTCACTTTCTCAATCATCGCCTTAAAAAGTTCAAAAGCTTCAAACTTATAAATCAACAAAGGATCTTTTTGCTCGTGAACTGCCAGCTGTACGGATTGTTTCAATTCGTCCATCTTGCGAAGGTGTGTTTTCCATGCATCATCAATAATGGCGAGGGTAATATTCTTTTCAAAATCGTTCACCAATTGCTTTCCTTCGGTTTCGTAGGCTTTTTCAAGATCTGTAGCAACGTTTAAGGTTTTTACGCCATCTGTAAACGGCACAAGAATACGTTTGTATTTATCTTTTTGTGTCTCGTAAACATTTTTAATTACCGGGAAGGCCATTTCGGCATTGCGGGCCATTTTATCCTGATAATGAACGTAGGCGGCTTTGTAAATTTTACCGGCAATTTCTCGGGCATCCATTTTCTCAAATTCCTTTTCGGAAATAGGGGAGCTCATGGAGAAGAAACGAATCAATTCAAATTCAAAATTCTTATAGTCCTGTGCCAATTTATTGCTTTCTGCAATTACTTCGGCAGTGTCGTAAATCATGTTTGCAATGTCCACACGAAGCCTGTCACCAAACAATGCGTGGTATCTACGTTTGTAAACCACCTCACGTTGGGCGTTCATCACGTCATCATATTCAAGCAAACGTTTACGGATTCCGAAGTTGTTTTCCTCAACTTTTTTCTGTGCGCGTTCAATGGATTTTGAAATCATACTGTGCTGAATAACCTCGCCTTCCTTCAAGCCCATACGGTCCATCATTTTAGCAATTCGCTCACTTCCGAAAAGACGCATCAAGTTGTCTTCCAGGGAAACATAGAACTGCGAGCTTCCCGGATCTCCCTGACGGCCACTACGTCCGCGCAACTGTCTGTCCACGCGACGGCTATCGTGCCTTTCGGTACCTACAATCGCAAGTCCGCCAGCTTCTTTTACTTCCTTGCTCAGTTTAATATCTGTACCACGACCGGCCATGTTGGTGGCTATAGTTACGATACCACTTTTTCCCGCTTCGGCTACAATGTCTGCCTCGCGTTTGTGGAGTTTTGCGTTTAAAACGTTGTGGGGAATATTGCGAATACTCAACATACGGCTCAACAATTCTGAAATCTCTACTGATGTTGTACCAATCAAAACGGGTCTGCCTGCTTGGGAAAGCGCTGTAACTTCCTCCGCTACGGCGTTGTATTTTTCACGTTTGGTTTTGTAAATTTTATCCTCACGGTCTTGACGGGCAATGGGGCGGTTGGTAGGAATTTCTACCACATCAAGTTTGTAGATTTCCCAAAGTTCGCCAGCCTCTGTAACTGCAGTACCTGTCATCCCTGAAAGCTTGCGGTACATTCTAAAGTAATTCTGAAGCGTAATGGTCGCGAAGGTTTGGGTCATGGCCTCAATCTTCACATCCTCCTTAGCCTCAATAGCTTGGTGAAGTCCGTCGCTGTAACGGCGACCGTCCATAATACGGCCCGTTTGCTCATCCACGATCAAAACCTTGTTGTCCATCACCACATATTGGTCGTCCTTTTCAAAAAGCGTATAGGCTTTCAAGAGTTGGTTCATCGTGTGAATACGTTCACTTTTTACCGAAAAATCACGGAAAAGCTCTTCTTTTTTGGCAACTTCTTCTTCTTTTGGCAGTCCCATGTTTTCTATCTTGGCTATTTCGGTACCTATTTCTGGCATTACGAAGAAATCGGGATCACCTTCCCCAGAAAGGAAATCTACACCTTTGTCGGTAAGTTCTATCTGGTTGTTTTTTTCGTCAATTACAAAATAGAGCTCAGCATCAACCTTTGGCATTTCGCGGTTGTTGTCGCTCATATAGTGGTTTTCGGTTTTCTGTAGAATTTGTTTTACGCCTTCTTCGGAAAGGTATTTAATCAATGCTTTGTTCTTTGGCAAACCGCGGTATACTCGCAATAACTGGAACCCGCCTTCTTTTTCATCACCTTCCTTTATAAGCCTTTTGGCTTCGGCCAAAACGCCGGTCAAGTATTTTTTCTGAACGTCAACAATATTGCTGATTTTTGGCTTCAACTCGTTGAATTCATGACGGTCGCCTTCTGGCACGGGCCCTGAAATAATAAGCGGCGTACGTGCATCGTCAATCAATACCGAATCCACCTCATCCACAATAGCATAGTGGTGCGGACGCTGTACAAGATCGTTTGGGGCATGCGCCATATTATCGCGCAGGTAATCAAAACCAAATTCATTATTGGTTCCATAAGTTATATCAGAGAGATAAGCCTTTCTTCGTGCTGCGGAATTGGGGCGGTGGTTGTCAATACAATCTACTGTCATTCCGTGGAATTCAAATAACGGAGCCATCCACGCGCTATCACGTCTTGCAAGGTAGTCATTCACCGTAACAAGGTGAACCCCGTTACCGGCAAGGGCGTTGAGATACATGGGTAGCGTAGCAACCAAGGTTTTACCTTCACCCGTTTGCATTTCGGCTACTTTCCCTTCGTGAAGTGCCACACCACCAATTAACTGAACATCGTAGTGCACCATATCCCAAGTAATGGGTTTTCCGGCGGCATCCCAAGAGTTTTTCCAAATGGCTTTGTCATCTTCAAGGGTTACATAGTCTTTGTCTGCAGAAATTTCCCGGTCAAAAGGACTCGCCGTAACGGTAATGGTTTCGTTGTCTTTAAAGCGTTTTGCGGTTTCTTTCATCACGGCAAAAGCTTCGGGAAGTATTTTGGTAAGGGTCGCTTTTTCAATTTCGTAGCGATCGTCCTTTAGTTTGTCTATCTGGTTGTAGTATTCTTCTTTTTTGTTGATGTCCTGCTCTTCCTCAGATTGTTTTTCAAGGCTGTCAATTTGGTCCTGAACATCTTTTTGTGCTGCTTTTATTTCTTTTCTGAAAAAATCTGACTTCGCCCTTAGCTCATCGTGGGAGAGTTTTTCTATGGCTGCTTCGTGTTTTTTTATTTCATTTACAAGTGGCTGTATTTGGCTGATGTCTTTTTTTGATTTATCGCCTACAAAAACTTTTAGTACGTTATCTAATATTCCCATGATGTGTATTTATTTTGAAGTGTTGCAGCGCAGCACTCTTTTGTCAATTTTGTTTTTTAGCCACAAATTCACGATTGATTATATTTTAATAGTGTCTTAGTGGCGACTTTTTAAATAAAAAAAAGCCTCGTAAAAGAGACTTTTTATATTATTTTAATTGTTTCCCAAACCTTTGGGATTAATATTCATCCTCGTTCCAAAGATAATCATCGTCGGTTGGGTAGTCTGCCCATATCTCTTCAATAGAGTCATAGGAGTCTCCCTCGTCTTCAATAGCCTGAAGGTTTTCCACTACTTCCAGTGGAGCACCGGTCCTGATCGCGTAATCAATCAATTCGTCTTTGGTTGCGGGCCAGGGCGCATCGCTTAAATAGGATGCCAATTCTAATGTCCAGTACATAGCACTTTAGGTTTTATAATTTCTGCAAAAGTAATTTTTTAGATTAAAAAGTCAAGAAAAATCCAAATTATTTCTGCTATATTTTAAAGAACGTTTTTAAATGATTGATTGTAAGTGAATTACATATTTACTTATAGCTCGGTTTTTTAACGAAAATATTGAAAATCAATACATTTTCTCATTTTTCACAACCGACAACCGACAACCGACAACCGACAACCGACAACCGACAACCGACAACCGACAACTCACAACTTCTTCGGAATCCATTGCGTCTCTTCTGCGTTTGTGTCTTTAGACAACTTTCGTGCCAGCACAAATAGGTAGTCAGATAGTCGGTTTAAATAGATCAGCACCCGTTCATCAATAGGCTCATTTTCATTCAAAAGTGTGGTACGCCGCTCTGCACGGCGGCAGACAGTACGGGCTATGTGACAATATGACACGGTAGTATTTCCGCCAGGCAATATAAAATGTGTCATTGGTGGTAGGGCATCGTTCATACGGTCCATTTCATTTTCTAAAAGCGTGATGTCTTCTTCCTCAATTTTCGGAATGTTTAGGCGTTCCTTTCCACTTTTTAAAGTTGCCTTTTCAGGGTCTGTGGCCAAAATGGCGCCCAAGGTGAAAAGTCTATCTTGAATTTGGGTCAATATTTCTTTGCTACGTGGGTCAATTTCCTGTGTCCTGATCAGACCGAGGTATGAGTTAAGTTCATCAACCGTACCGTAACTCTCAATACGGATGTTGTGCTTGGGAACACGTGTACCGCCGAAAAGGGCAGTGGTGCCTGTATCGCCGGTTTTGGTATATATTTTCATTTTATTTTTGTAGTTTGTGAACTTCCAAAGTTACAAATTACCCTAAGAATAATACAAGGTAATAACTGCCATCTGTAACTGCTAGCTGCTAACTTTCTTTTTCCCGTTCCTTTTTCCGCTCGTAATAACTACTGCGGAAATTTCTATTACGACGCGCCTTTTGGTTTGAAGCATTGCGTTTGTTCCAAAAATAGAGAATTGCAAGTAGCAGAATTCCACCAATAATTAAAACGATGGGGTTTGAAAGGTCAAGATTCATATTCCAAAGATAAAACAGGAAAGAGGAAATGCGAAATGGGTTATAATATTTTTACTCACTACTCACTACTCACTACTCACTACTCACTACTCACTACTTCCTTCTTAGTATCACTTTCCACAATTCCATCCCGCAAGCGAATAATTCTATGGGCGTTTTCAGCAATATCCTCTTCGTGGGTAACTAGAATTACTGTATTGCCAGCTTTGTGGATTTCGTTAAAAAGATTCATTATTTCTTCCGAGGTCTTTGAGTCCAAATTTCCCGTAGGCTCATCTGCCAAAATAATGGAAGGCTTATTCACCAAAGCTCTTCCTACTGCTACCCGCTGGCGCTGCCCACCGGAAAGTTGGTTTGGTTTATGGTCCATTCGGTCAGCTAGCCCCACATTTGTTAAAACTTCTTTGGCGCGTTCAGTGCGTTCGCTTTTTGAAGCACCTGCATAAACCATCGGTAGCGCCACATTTTCAAGTGCGGTGGTACGGGGCAAGAGATTGAAAGTTTGAAAAACGAAGCCAATTTCCTTATTGCGAATTTCAGCCAATTCGTCATCCGTCATATTGCTGACGTCCTTTCCGTTGAGTTCGTAGCTGCCCGAAGTTGGCGTGTCCAAACATCCCAAGAGGTTCATCAAAGTAGATTTTCCCGAACCGGAAGGGCCCATCAGCGCTACGTATTCGCCGCGCTCAATGTCCAGATCTATTCCCTTTAAAACTTTAACCACTTCATTCCCCAGTGGGAAGTCGCGCGTGATATTTCGAATTTTAATTACTAAGCTCATGGGCGTATTTCAATTTGTTTTATAGGACGCAAAGGTAGGTGGGTTGTTACAGTGTTAGTTAAAAGTTCAAAGTTAAAAGTTTAAAGTTATGTGGGAAAGGAATTTGCGGAAAGGTAAAAGAGAAAAGAAAATAGAGAAGAGAATAGAGAATAGAGAGAAAACTCTATTTTATCAACCATCAACCAACCCGAATAATAAAATGCTGCTTTGCCTGCTCTTTTCTAAAGAAAACCAATCCCCATTGAAAAGTATCTATGCTCACCGTTACTTTATCATTAGCAATTATTTGCTGCCATGCCGCCGTCATATCCTTGCTCCAGTAAATATCGTCGAAAATAATTACGGAATTGTTATGTACGTTTTTTAATAGGGAATAGAAATAGCCCAATGTCCTTTCGCCATTGTGGTCGCCGTCTATAAAAATGAGGTCGTATTTTTCTGAAGTATTTTCAGCAAGAAATTCATTGAATATTTTTTGATGGATTTGAATATTGTGCAAGTTGAATTTTTCAAAATATTCCTGCGCTTTTTGCAAGGTATTTGGGCAGCCTTCCACCGTATGGATTGCAGAAAACTCATTGGAAAGCGAAAGCGCAACCGTCCCCAAACCCAGAGAGGTACCCAATTCCAAAACAGTTTCACTTTTAAAATATTTCGCCAAACGGAAGAGCAGTTTTTGGCGTTTCTTTTTCATCCCGGAATTTTTTACCACTGCGGAAACCTTGCGGGCATTGCCTTTAAACACCCTTGAGCCTTGGCCAAAATCTTTCATTTCTACCATGGAAGTATCACTTCGCAGAGCTTTACGGTGCGATTTAAGAGTTTCGTATTCGGGATATTTCGTTTTGTCGTTAAAACAATTTGTCACCAAATCATATACAAAAGGGGAGTGCACGCCGTGTCTGTTTTTGGCAAGCCGAATAAATTTTATGTAACTTTTTGATTGATGGATCATTTTTTAGGGCTATAAGCTTTAGGCTTTATGCTGTAGGCTAAAATACATATTTCATAAATAGTTGCTTACGGCTTATAGCTTATAGCCTATAGCATTTTTACTCCATTTTCGCTGAAAGCTCAAACCAGCGTTCTTCCTTTGCTTCAATGGTATCTATAATCTCCTGTAGTTTTATGGATTGCTTATCAATTTCTTCGCCGTCCCAGTTTTCCGTGGCAAATTTATTTTGAAGTTCTTCGCGCTCCTTTTCCAGATTGGCAATTTCCTTTTCCAGTTTTTGGTATTCCTTCTGCTCGTTATAGCTCAGTTTTGCGGGAGTATTATCCTGCTTCCAGTCTTTTTTTACCTTTGGTGCTGCCTCACTGGCCTCGCGTTTTTCCTGTATATTACTGTCTTCGTAAACTCTAAAATCTGTATAATTTCCAGGGAAATCCTCCACCTCGGCATTTCCTCTGAAAACAAAAAGATGATCTACAATTTTATCCATAAAATACCGGTCGTGGCTCACTACCAAAAGGCATCCGGGAAAATCCAAAAGAAAACTTTCCAAAACATTCAGCGTCACAATATCAAGATCGTTCGTAGGCTCATCGAGAATCAAAAAGTTTGGGTTTTTGATGAGAACGGTACATAAATAAAGTCGCTTGCGTTCACCACCGCTCAATTTTTCCACAAAATCGTATTGTTTTTTGGGATCAAAAAGAAACCGCTCCAACAGTTGCGATGCCGAAATCTGCCGTCCTTTTTTCAGGGGAATATAATCGCCGTATTCACGGATTACATCAATTACTTTTTGGCCTTCTTTTATGTTGATTCCAGCTTGGGTATAATAACCGAATTGTACCGTTTCACCCACAACCACTTTCCCCGAATCGGGTTTTAATGCTCCTGTGAGAATATTTAAAAAGGTAGATTTCCCAGTTCCATTCTTTCCTATAATTCCAACGCGTTCGCCACGGTTGAAGTTATATTCAAACTTGTCCAACAATACTTTATCCCCAAATGATTTTGATATCTTATGAAGCTCCACCACCTTGGTGCCCATGCGTTCCATGTTCAATTCCAGTTGCACTTGGTGGTCGTTGCGGCGTTTGCTGGCGCGGTCCTTTATTTCGTGGAAATCATCAATCCGGCTTTTGCTTTTGGTAGTTCGCGCTTTGGGTTGGCGGCGCATCCATTCCAATTCCTTTTTAAAAAGTTGCTTCGCCTTTCCGGTTTCGGTGGCTTCGTTTTCTATTCTAGCTTCACGTTTTTCGAGGTAATAACTGTAATTTCCTTTATAACTGTAAAGTGTGCCTTCGTCCAATTCCACAATTTCATTGCAAACGCGCTCCAAAAAATAACGGTCGTGCGTAACCATAAACAGCGTGAAATTTTCCTTCGCAAATAGATTTTCCAGCCATTCTATCATTTCCAAGTCTAAGTGGTTGGTGGGCTCATCCATTATCAGCAAATCCGGTGTAGTAAGCAGTGCATTCGCCAGTGCGAGTCGCTTTTTCTGTCCGCCGCTCAAATTGCCAACTTTTGCCTGTAAATCTTCCAATTTCAGTTTAAAAAGAATCTGCTTATAACGCGTTTCAAAATCCCAAGCGTGATGCGCATCCATTGCGTCAAAGGCTTTTTGGTATGCTTCGGAATCGTCAGGGTTTTCGATTGCGTGCTCGTAATTCTCAATTATTTTGAGAATCGGATTATCTGAAGAAAAAATGGTTTGTTCTACCGTTAATTTTGGATCCAAATCCGGTTCTTGGGGTAGATAGGCTATCTTCAGCCCTTTTCTGAAAACAACATTGCCGGTATCGGCTTTATCGTTCCCCGCAATTATATTGAGAAGCGATGTTTTTCCGGTTCCGTTTTTGGCCACAAAACCTATTTTTTGCCCTTCGTTTATTCCGAAGGAAATATTTTCAAACAAAACCCGCATCCCGAAGGACTTGGAGATATTTTCTACTGAAAGGTAATTCACGGTTTATATTTTCGGCAAAAGTACTGTAAATGTTTAATGAATAATGTGTAATGAAGAATTTGTTGGATAACAATTTTTAAAAACGATTCTCCTTTAAATCCTTCGCCAAACTGGCGGTTTTCAATTTTTTATTCCTAAAAATAAATGCTATATCCGAAGTGTTGTCAATCATCAATTGCGTGTGGTAATAATTGATGTGCTCCAAAATGGCAAAAAGGTTTGCGGCAAACGACCAAAGCAGTATCTCAAAATCTGCTACACTCCAGTTAACAATTAATAACTGAACAACTAAAATAACAGGCATCCCCATTATCAAAAGGAAATTAATGCGTTTGGCCTTCTTGAAAAACTTTAAGTTTTTTACTTGTGAAAACGGCTTTCCCACTAGCCGCCATAACTTGAGCTGCCAATACTTTTGACCTTGGTAAAGAATAAAAATACACACCATCATTCCATAGAGAAACCAAATACTTTTTACAAATGGATGTTGGGTAAGAAAATAGATTGCCAAAAGGGGAAATGTAAAAAAAGTGTGGAGCTTCTCTAAAGGATAATACCAGCGCAGTCTTTTAATCAACTTTTCTTTGCCCATGCTAATTAGTTATTGACTTTCCGCAAAGGTTTTAAAATCCCTCAAATATTTCATCGATTGCTTCTTAAAAGCCCCGGGCATCAAAAGACCGATTATTTTCATAAAACCCTTAAACTGAAACTCCTGTTCGGTGCTGTACTTGGTTTTATTATCTGGCAAGGGTTCAAAACTGTTTTTTACTATATTGAAAACTCCTTTGGCCTCATAGGTGCCTGTAAATTCTTCGGGCAGATTTTTGGCGGTTATGGTTTCTATCATTTCAATTTCACGCTTACCCATCTTAAATTCCAATCGCGATTTTGCGCCTACTTCGCCGGGCGTTCCGCTTATATGTTCAAAACTTTCAAGACCCTCCATCCACTTTTTCATATTATCGACATTGTCAAAAAGCGCAATAACCTCATCCACGGGTTTGTCTATGGTGATTGATACGGAATATTTCATAATTGTAATTTATATAGTGAGCTATTCAAAAGTAAGTTATTTATTTAAAAAGTAGGCTCAAGGGTTCAATTGCTAAAGGGAATTATTGATGGTTTTTTTACGCTGAGCTTTTTAATTTTAACAACAACTTTCTGAAAATGTTCCTTTCTGAAAAAATGTTTCATTATTAAATGCGTTACTTTATATTTGTCCATTAACAACCCTGCACTTTATGAAGTTTACCTATCTGTTGCTGTTTTTGATTGTTGCCCTGTGTGCCACATCTTGCGTAACCACCAAGCAGCTTACCTATTTGCAGGAAAATACAAGTAGTACCGATACATTGGCACTATTGCGAAAAAGGCAAGAACCTTACAGACTTCAAATAAACGATCTTTTGAGTATCAGGGTAAAGGCATTGGACCAAGAAACTGTAGGAATCTTTAACCCGATAAGCGATGCCAATCCCAATGCCACAGGAGAAGAAAGACTGTATTACGATGGTTTTGTGGTAGACGATCACGGTAATATCCGCATTCCCAGTCTGGGAGAGATGAATGTTTTGGGCTATACCGTGGATGAGGTTCGCGAACGCTTGGAAGAAATTCTTCTTCGTGATTATTTTAAGGCTGAGGCAAATGTATTTGTAACTGTAAAATTGGCGGGAATCCGTTATACCATCAATGGTGAAATAGGCAGCCCGGGGTCAAAAATTATTTATCGCGACCAGGTAAGCATTATGGAAGCCATTGCAAATAGCGGCGATATTACACTTACGGGCGATAGGAGCGATGTGGTCATTATTCGCCAATACCCGGCAGGCCAGAAGGTGCACCACATAGACCTTACTAAACTTGACGCAATGAATTCACCCTACTACTACATAAAACCGAACGACCTAATTTTGATTAACCCACTGCCACAAAAATCCTTGGGTACGGGTACCACGGGGCTGCAGTCATTTACCACTATTATTTCCATTACAACAGCCTTGGTTACTACCATTTTGTTGTTTACCCGATTATAAAAAAATATGAGCGAGGAATTAGAAATAAACGAAACCCATACCACCTTTGATTTTAAAGGTTTTCTATTTAGGCTTTTACACCATTGGCCGCTGTTCTTGGTTTCGCTAGTTATTGCTTTTTCCATAGCTTATTATATAAACGTCCGTAAACTGCCTATTTACCAAATGGAAAATATGGTTTCCATTAAGGACGACCAAAACCCCTTTTTTACTTCCAATACCAGTCTAACCTTTAATTGGGGAGGTACTACAGATAAGGTGAACACAGCCGTTATAACCTTACAGTCCCGCTCACATAATGAAAAAGTGGTGGAGCGTTTACAATACTATATGGATTACCTGCGCGATGGTAAATACCAACAGGTGAACGCTTATAAGCAGACTCCTTTCTTTGTGGAAGTAGATACCTCCAAAGCACAAATGCTTAACAAACAAATCAAGATTGTTTTTAAGGATTCGGTTAATTTTAACCTAAGTGTAGCCTTTGAGGAAGCAGGAAACATCAATCTTCAAAATTATAGTACCAAAGAAAGAAGTTCAAGGTTTGTGGATGCTGGCGAGTTTTCACAGGATTTCAAAATCGGTGAACCCATACGGCTTCCCTTTTTCAGTGGGGTTTTAATGCCCAATCCCGAAATGATTTCAAAACCGGGAACTCCCTACTACATTGTATTTCGAAATTACGATGGCATCGTAAGAAGATATCTCGGGGTGCGGGTTAGTCCAGAAAGTAAAGGTTCTTCCGTACTAAAAATGCGGCTTACGGGCAATAACAAAGCGCAGTTGGTGGATTACTTAAATACTTCAGTTGAAGTGTTAAGCGAAGATATGCTGGAGCGAAAAAACCTTTTCGCTACTAAAACCATCAAGTTTATCGATAGCAGCCTTGCCATAAAATCCGCCGAACTCTCTACGGTGGAAGACGAACTAAACCAATTCAAAAACAAAAATGCCATCTTTAATTTGGAGAGCGAAGGCTCTGAGATAAATGCAAAATTGAATGAATTGGATTTGCGAAAAGAATCCGTTAATCGTGAGCTCAATTATTATAACACCCTTCAGGATTATCTTATAAACCGTTCCGACTATAGGGATGTGCCCGCTCCCTCTGTTGCTGGTATTTCAGAAGCTAGTGTAGTAACAGGGGTAGGGAAAATCGTTGCCCTTGCTGAAGAGCGCAACAAGCTTCAATATTCCTTCAAGGAAGGCGCGCCGATTTTTAACGATATTGATAGGCAGATTGATGCAGTGAAAACTGTATTGCTGGAGAATATCCGTTCCTCAAAAAGTTTAAAAAATCAGGAACTTACTTCCATCAACCGCGATATTGGCCGTTATGAAGGCGAAATACGAAAACTTCCAAAGGAGCAGCAAGATTTACTGAACATTGAGCGCCGCTATAACCTGAGCCAAGGCACCTACAACCTGTTTTTGGCAAAGCGCAGTGAGGCTGGTCTGGTAAAAGCAGCCAATGTTAGCGATGTAATGGTGATTGATTCCGCAAAGGATACCGGAGGCGGACAGATTGGCCCCAATACCCAGTTAAATTATATGATGGCAGGTCTTCTTGGCCTTTTTATACCCTTTGTATTTGTGTTTCTGCGTGTTTTTTTCGACACCAAAATAAGCAACGTAAAGGAACTGGAACGTATAACCTCCATCCCGTTGTTGGGGATTATAGGTAAAAGTCCTATTGAAAGTAACCTGGTGGTGCTTACCAAGCCTAAATCGGCAATCGCGGAGGCTTTCAGGGCACTGCGCTCAAGCTTGCAATTCATTTATAAAAAGCAGGGCATTAAAGGTGCTAAGACTGTATTGGTAACCAGTTCCGTCAGTGGGGAAGGAAAAACGTTTTGTTCCATAAACCTTGCCTCGGTATTTGCATTAAGTGAAAAAAAGACAGTCTTGGTAGGGCTCGACCTTCGGAAGCCTAAGATTTTTGGCGATTTCAATATCAATAATGATATGGGGGTAGTAAATTTTCTTATAGATGAAGCAGATATTGACACCGTAATTCAAAAAACCGAAATAGCACATTTGGATGTTATCCCTTCAGGACCCATACCCCCAAACCCTTCCGAATTATTGATCAGCGAAAAACTGGATGATTTGATTGGTGCGCTCAAGGAGCGCTATGATTATATTATTCTGGACTCCCCCCCATTGGGTCTCGTTTCCGATTCTTTGGAACTTATGAAACACGTAGACGCCACGCTCTATATGGCCCGTTTCAATTATACCCATAAGAATATGTTCACTTTCGTCAACGAAAAATACAAGACTGGCGAAGTAAAACATATTAGTATCGTTCTGAACGACTATTTAGAAAAAACCGGAAAAGGCTATGGCTACGGTTACGGCTATGGTTATGGTTACGGTTATGGTAGTTATGGCAATTACGGAAATGGCTATCACGAGCATATAAAGCCCCCTACGCTATTGGATAGGGTGAAGAAGATTTTTAAAAGAAAGTAACATCTCCTCCAAACCCCTCTTCTAAGAGGAGGCTTTTTAAGCTTATAACAAAACATAAGTTATTTCCGAAACTGGCTCCACCCTTTGAATGAAGGAGGGGGAGGTATGTATTCAAATTTTAACGCTCCAAATTCCATGAAAACCCTTAATTTTGCCGACTAAAGTGGCCGATTATCGAAAAAGCCCCAAAAAATATTACCAAACATCCACAGATGAAACAAAACCCCACAATTGCAATAATAGGCCTTGGTTATGTAGGTCTGCCGCTTGCCGCAGCATTTGCTGAAAAATATAAAGTTATAGGTTTCGATATCAATTCTGAACGTATCAGTCAATTGCAAAAAGGGATCGACAATACCCTGGAACTTTCTTCTGAAGAATTAAAGAAAGCATTGCAGCAATCCGAAACTATTGGTCTTATTGTTACGGACGATGCTTCTAAAATGGCCCAGGCAACGGTTTTTATTGTTACGGTTCCTACCCCAACCAATAAGTACAACCAGCCTGTTTTGATACCGCTTCAAAAAGCTAGTGAAACTGTTGGAAAGCTTTTGAAAAAAGACGATGTGGTTATTTATGAATCTACTGTATATCCTGGAGTTACTGAGGATATTTGTGTTCCTATCCTGGAGGAATATTCCAATTTAAAATTCAATAAAGATTTCTATGCAGGATATTCTCCAGAGAGAATCAACCCAGGCGATAAGCAACATACTGTTACCAAGATCTTAAAAGTAACCTCCGGTTCTACGCCCGAAGCTGCTGAATATGTAGACCAACTTTATGCCTCAATAATAACGGCCGGAACCCATTTGGCACCTTCTATAAAAGTAGCGGAAGCGGCAAAAGTGATTGAGAATTCACAGCGCGACATCAATATTGCTTTTGTAAATGAACTTTCTAAAATCTTTCGCCTTTTGAATATTGACACCCAAGATGTTTTGGAAGCTGCGGGCACCAAATGGAACTTTTTAAAGTTTACTCCCGGTCTAGTGGGCGGGCATTGCATTGGCGTAGATCCATATTATTTGGCACAGAAAGCACAGGAAGAGGGATACAATCCGGAGATAATCTTGGCAGGAAGACGTATGAACGATGGAATGGGCAATTACGTAG
Source organism: Aequorivita iocasae (assembly GCF_016757735.1). Taxonomy (NCBI): domain Bacteria; kingdom Pseudomonadati; phylum Bacteroidota; class Flavobacteriia; order Flavobacteriales; family Flavobacteriaceae; genus Aequorivita; species Aequorivita iocasae. The sequence continues at coordinate 135,940 of NZ_CP068439.1, read as the reverse complement.
CCCAAGAAGTAGTTCGATTAATGATCCAAAAGGAATGCAAGGTTAAGGGCGGCCATGTACTCGTTATGGGTATTACCTTTAAGGAAAACTGCCCCGATATACGTAACAGTAAGGTAATTGATGTTATAGAAGAGTTGCGTAAATACAACCTCAATATAGATGTTTATGATCCTTGGGCAAAAGCTAGCGAAGTATCCAATGAATTTGGACTGCGATTGCTGACCGAAGAATCCCAACTAAAAGCAAATTATGAAGCCATTATATTGGCAGTAGGCCATAGGGAGTTTTCAGATTTTAATGTAGAAAAACACAAGGCATCCCCGTCGGTAGTATTTGACGTAAAATCGTTTTTCCCAAAAAATTTGGTCGATGGATGTTTGTAGTTTTCGGTTCTGGGTTCTCGGTTTTCAGCTTTCTGCTGTCTAATTATGCGGTTGTTGACGACTTTTGTATTAATAAATAAAATTTTACGAATTCCATAAAAAGTAAACCACAAAGAACACAAGAAGGCACAAGGGGAAACTGCGAAAATATTTGTGATCTTTGTGAAAAACTCAGTGTCCTCTGTGGTTAAAAGATAAATCCATAATTAACAATCAACGCTTTGCAAACTCCAAAATACCCTACCACAGACCTCTCAAAACATGCTTTCCTAATAACTGGCGGCGCAGGCTTTATAGGCTCAAATCTTGTAGCTTATTTATTGGAAAACAATGCCAAAAAAGTTCGTGTGCTGGATAATCTGGCTACAGGTTTTATGAAGAATCTGGAGCCATTTCAGAATAACCCCCGTTTTGAATTTCTGGAAGGAGATATTCGCAATTTGAAAACCTGCAAAAAAGCAATGGAGGGCATGGATTTTGTTTCCCACCAAGCCGCCTTGGGTTCTGTGCCACGCTCCATCAACGATCCGCTTACTTCCAATGAGGTAAACGTGACAGGTTTTTTAAATATGCTGGTGGCACAAAACGAAAGCAAAACAGTAAAGCGTATGGTGTATGCAGCTTCCAGTTCTACTTATGGCGATAGCAAAAACCTCCCAAAAGTGGAAGATACCATTGGAAAGCCACTATCACCTTATGCGGTTACCAAATTGGTGAATGAGTTGTATGCCGATGTGTTTTTCAAAACCTACGGCACCCAGACCATCGGGCTGCGCTACTTCAATGTGTTCGGCCCCAACCAAAGTCCCACGGGTGCTTATGCAGCTGTTATTCCGCTATTTATGCAGGCTTTAAAAGACGAAAAAGCACCAACCATCAATGGCGATGGCGAACAGACCCGCGATTTCACCTTTGTCCAGAATGCCGTGCAGGCAAATGTGCGTGCATTTTTTGCAAATGAGGAAGCCATAAATGAGGTTTTCAATGTGGCTTTTGGCGAAAGAATAAGTTTAAACATGCTATGGGAAAACTTAAAAAATATTTCTGGCAAAGAAGTTAAAGCCAATTACGGCCCTCCCCGCAAAGGCGATGTTCGCGATTCATTGGCAAATATTGATAAAGCACGAAAACTTTTGGGCTACGACCCTTTGTTTTCAGTAAAAGATGGTTTGAGACTTACCTGGGAGCAGTTCTGATTTGTTGTCTTGTGTCTTGTGTCTAGTGTCTAGTGTCTGTTCTCATTTTAACCCACAACTACACTTCACACTTCACGCTTCACTTTTCACGTCTCACTATTCACATCTCACTTCTTAAAAAACCCACCCCAAATACTGCTTTCAGCAGAATTTCCCCCAATTTTAACAATTTCAAAATGTTAAAGTTTAAATTCCTACAATTAATGCACTTACAGCGCAAGTAATTTTCCTACATATTTTAGCCTTTTGTCGAAAATCAAAAACTTCTTAACGAAGATTTTGAGTATTTTGTAATAAAAAGACCACAACATCAAGTATAGTTTAAAAAATTTGCTTTTTTTTAACTACTTCCATATCATTGTTTCGCCCCTTATCATAACAATTTCGTTTTAATCTAAAACATTTTTTTATGAAAAATTTGTACACTCCCCAGGGGCTTGCTTTAAGTATTTGTTCTCTCTTTTTAATGCTTTCATTTAATACATTTGCACAGGTTGGTATTGGAACTACGAGTCCAGATTCTGGTTCTATACTGGATATTAGCAGTACGAATAAGGGGGTGTTATTGCCCCGTATAGATATAGCTAATTTAAACAGCCTTTCGCCCTTAACTAGTGGTGCGGAGGGTATGTTGGTGTATAATACAAATACCTCCACAGGGCCAGGTTTTGTATTTTGGAATGGTTCTTCTTGGACTCCCGTAGGTGATGGCAATGGTACGGATGCTTGGGGTCGGACAGGGAATACTGGGACTATCCCGGGGACAGGAGCCGGACAGAATTATTTAGGGACAAGTAATTCTCAAGATTTAGTGATTGCAACTGATGGTGCTGAACGGATGCGTGTGTTGAGTAATGGTAATGTAGGTATTGGAGTTAATAATCCTAGAACAAGTTTAGATATTGAGGGTGCTCTATCTTTAAGGGAAGGGGCTATTATTACTCTATCAAATGGCAATAATACCAATATTTCGTTAGGAACAACTCCCCATTCAATATATAGAATAAATGGTCCTACTAGTGCATTTACTATTAATAGCATTGTTCCAATTAATAATTCTGATGGTCAATTAATAACACTTATAAACAATACCAACCAATTAATGACTTTAAGTCATAACAGTGGTGGAAGTGGGGCAAATAGAATTAATGTGCCAGGAGCAACTGATCTAATCTTAAGGGGACAATATGCCTCGGTTACCTTGCAATATAATACAAATTATAACCGATGGGTAGTCCTAAATGAAGTAAATCATATTGAAACATTTTATGGTCCATTGCCATTTATTGCAAATGGTCTAAATGTCTATACCTTTAATGTGACAGGTGTTACAGCATCTTCTACTGTAAGTGCAAATTTAGTCGGCCCAGTTCCTGCTGCAATTGCAAATAACTTATCTGTTGAAAATGTGGAGGCTCGCCCTGATGTTATAGTATTAAGAATATATAATTATGGTGGGTTGGTAACCAATGGCGCTGTAGCATTAGGTATAAATAAAATTTAAAATTATGGAATCATCAAAAATCATTTATTTGTTTGTTTTCTTAATGATGAGTTTGTTACTTCAAGCTCAAGAAAATAATGTTTCACAATATCCGCCTATTCATGTTGGTAATTCTATACAGACTATTAAATATGAGTATAATATTGGTTATCCTGATGATATAAGTCAGAAAAATACAATTGATAATAAAAATATTCAGAGATCAAGAAATAGTTCTAGAATAATAGTACATTCTTTAATGATAGCATCTGAAGTCTTTTTCTCAGAAAGTGTTAGTTATCTCTCAATTGATGAGAATAATCAAAAAGAAAGTGAAAATGAAAAATTTAATATCACAACACATCAGGAAGTTAACGCTTCTCTAACTATTCCTTCTTTAATTATTTGGAATAATTAAAATATTTTATTAGTTAAATCAAAATCCTTATAAAACCTTTACAGATTTTTTAATACTCATTTTTTTCAAATGTCCGTTCGAGTATTCACCGAGCCACGAGGTGAATGTATCGAGAACGCATTAGAGCCCCAGCTCCAAATCCCCATTAAACTATTCAACAAACTCCCCTCTCTACATGAAAATAAAACCTAATGTCAGTTTGAGTGAATGCATATATTTACTTACCGAGATAAAACAGGAAAAAGGGGCTGTCAACATTATATCCTTAGAGCATTCGTTGTTTTCTTTAAAGTTCCATTCTAAGCTACAGTTTCTTAATCTTAAATTAACAACCACAAAATCCCCATTATTGTAAAGCCAAGGGCTAAGAAGGTCAAGAACCCAGAACTCAGAAGATAGAAGAAATAGCTATTTTAAAAATACATTCTTGCATTCCTGCGCAATACCCCCCCCAAAAAAAAAATCTTTAAAAAATCTTCTTGCATTAGCGAAATTCTTTAGAGTCAATTGCTGAGTTACAATTTCAAGCAATACTAAGTTGACTTAATGTATTTATAAACAAGCTTATACAAATCGGATGTTTTTAATATATCCAAACTACAGATTCGCAATTGAAAGATTTAGGAAAAATCTTACATTTTATTGTAAAATTCATAAAAAGTTAACAATAATTAACTTGATTAATCAGAATAAAATGCATTTTACAGACAAAATTTGCATTATATCGATAAAATGTTTAATATTGCTCACTAAATGTGAAAATTTAAATACCTCTGAATATGGTAAAAAATTACATCTGTAGAATACTTATAACTTGTCTTGTCTTGGTTCTTTCGCAAGCAGCAGGTATGGCCCAAGTAGGGGTGGGTACGGTAACACCTGATGGGGTCTTGGATTTAAATAATGATTCTGGTACTAATAAGTATGGTCTTGTTTTACCAAGAGTAGCACTCACAAGAACTGATGTGGCTGCTCCTGTATTAAATCCGCAAGGAGGAAATCCTGCTATCGGTACCGTTGTATATAATACGGTAACTACAAATTTTGGCAGTGAAAGTGTTTATCCGGGCATTTATATGTGGGATGGTGTAGATTGGATTAATGAATTCCCCAAAAAAAATGCGCAAATTTTTAAACAGGATAATAGTAGCGGTGCATTAAGAACGGTTACTGCTGGAACTTATCAGGACATTCCGGGCTTAATAAACCGAACTTTTACTCCTGCCTACACAGGTACTTACAAAATTGAAGTAAGTGTGAATTGGGGTGGGGGTTATGTGGATAATTTGGGTTCAGGAACGGACGTTGCCGTAATGTCCGGAAATTTCAAGTTTACCTTGGATGGCGTAGATAAATTGATTCCCGCACATACTTGGTCGGGCCGTCATGGAGGGGGCACGCAGTATTACGATATTTGGGAGCAATCTACTGTAGTAATTTATAAAGACCTTGTTGCCGGTACCCCGTATACTTTTACTTTGGGGTTTGATCAAACTGTTGCAGATGGATTTGTAAGCAATGGTGATTCTGGCACTGGAAGAGGCTGGCTGGGTGGAGATATTCCCTGTACCGTTGAATTTGTTTTTCTCGATTAAAAATCAACTGAATCATATTAGTTATGAAAAAAACTACCTTTTTCTATTGTATAAATTTTGTTACAATAGTGTTATTACAGAGTATTGGTTATTCCCAAGTTGGTATTAATACAACTGATCCCAAAGGAATTATAGATTTCAACAGTTCTACCCTAGGGGTGGTATATCCCAATGTGGCCCTTTTGGGAACAGATGATGCTACAACCGTAGTGAATCCACAGGGTGGCCCTATCGCAGAGGGTACCGTAGTGTATAATACCAATACCACAAACAATGGTCTTATAACTGATATTTATCCCGGTATATATGTGTGGAACGGATCAGAGTGGGTCGTACATTATAAAAAGAGACAATCTGAATTGCACAATCAAACCACGATGCTCAGAACAGAGGCAAATTTTTCAGGAGGTTATCAAGATATTCCCGGCTTGGGAATTAGTGATGCCAAAACTTTTACGGCAAAGTATTCAGGACTGTATAGAATAGAAGTAAAAACTAATTTTGCGGGCGGTAAAACCGAATCCAATAGCAGTATTTTTGTAAGCCAGGCAAAGGGACAATTTAGATTTTTTTTTGGAGGTACTCCATACTTTTTTGAAACTACGGCTTTTTCTGCTTATTCAAATTATATCAACTCAGGAAAGTATTATGAGGGAATTTGGAAAGAGTCCTATGAAACTAATTATGTTACACTTACTGCCGGTACTACCTATCCTTTTTCATTAAGTTTTGATGCTTATGATGCCCCGGGTTTTATTGGTAACGGTTCTACAGGACCAACCAAAGTGAATTTAATCAATGAAAATTTTGAAAGCTATACGGTAGTTCAAACTTATACACCAGACCCCGAATGTCCAACAGCAGGTTGGGTGGCATCTTCAGCAGCGAACCAATGTAGTTTCTGTACTGGAAAAACACTAAATATTAATGCGAATGATAATACCAATTGTCAACAAAATGCTACTGCAAAAATGAGTTTTACACCAACGGTAAATTCAGTAAATATTAGTTTTGATTATAGATTTAGGGAGAAAAGTAGTAATTATGATAGATTTAGAGTATATCTGCATGACGGAACCGCCCAAGTTGGAGCAGATTTAGTAAATCTTGTAAATACTTCTGGAAATACCTCGTATTATGGCTCACTTGCGGTGGTGGCTGGCACCACTTATACCCTTCGTTTTGAGTATGTTAATTCCAGCAGAGGTCTTTCCGCATCGGTCGATAATGTAAAAGTTACTGAGGTTTCGGGTCCAATTAGCAATGAGGGTCGCGGTTATATTGGAAACGAAGTGGACTGCCAAATAGAATTTACCTATATAGGAGAATAAAACAGTGTTTTTACCTACTTTAAAACCCTACCCAAATCATGAAAAAACCTACCCTACACAAAATTATATTTTTTGCAATTTTTTCTTTAATTGCAATTTCTGCCCTAGGACAAGTCTCCATTAGTAATGGAACTCCTACCAACAACCCCAAAGGATTGGTAGATATGCAAAATAGTACAGCAGGTATTGCCTACCCACGTTTTGCATTAACCTCTACTGAAATTGCCGCACCCGTTCAAAATCCCAGCGGTGGCAATTTAGTTGCTGGTACCGTGGTTTATAATACAAACACAACCACTACTGGAACAAATGATGTATATCCTGGATTATATGCTTGGGATGGAAGCAGATGGACCACCCAGTATATTAGAGAGGATTCAGAAATCAAGCAACAAACAACTTTGGCACAAAGGATTACCGATTCCGGGAGTTATGTTGACATTGCAGGTTTAGGATCCGGTTCGTCATTTACTCCTAAATATTCAGGTACGTATAGAATAAAGGCGAATGTGAATTTTGGTGCGGGTAAAATTGTGCCAGAACCAGGTTTCGCTACAGCTATGGCAACACAAGAAGGATACTTTAGAATAACACTGGGTCCCGATCAATATTTAATTTATACCCATGCCTACTCCATCCATAATCATGATATAGCTGGGGGAACTTATTTTGATCAATTTAGACATGATTCTTCCCTTATTGTCTATGTAGATTTAGTTGCAGGCGTACCCTTTACATATCGTTTTGAAATTGATCTTTTTGTTTCTTCTAATTTTGAAAATGGAGGCAATTCAGGTGATGGTAGAGCGTATGTTGGCGTTGGATTACCGTGTAATATTGAATTTACTTACCTAGTAGAGTAGAAATCTATCACAATGTTATTTCAAGTTTTTCTGTGGAATGTAGCGCAATAAAAAAGCCTGTGATAGCTTGTCGAAGTATATCGAGAACGGCTTCAGTATCACAACCCCAAATAAGTCTCAATAAAAATTTTAATAAGGCTGGCGCTTCATTAAAATTTACTCGACCTCACAGTGGAAGTACGAGGTACGAACGACGAGGTACGAACAACGAAGTACGAACGACGAAGTACGAGGTTCCAAATCCCAAACCCCAAACCCGCCTGTCGTGCCTCTGGCAGGCAGGTCCCAAATCCGGAATTAACAAATTAACAAATCCCGAATTAACAAATTAACAAATCCCAAATCCCAAATCCCAAATCCGCCTGTCGTGCCTCTGGCAGGCAGGTCCCGAATCAACGAATCCCGAATCAACAAATCCCGAATTAACAAATCCCGAATCAACAAATCCCGAATAACGAATCCCGAATTAACAAATTAACAAATCCCCAATCCCAAATCCCGAATTAACAAATCCCAAATCCCAAATTCCAAAACCCTTAACTAGCAGATCTCCGTCACCCGTCTCCCTCTCCAAAATATCTTAATTTTACTATAAATCTCCTACGCCTTCCACTTCTTATGTTTATTTTTGAAAAAAACCAAAAGTATTACATTATGAAAAAACTTATTTTAGGCCTTTTCCTTGGATTAACCTTCTTATTTACATCCTGCGGAGAAAACAAGAACACTGATGTGGTTGAAGCAGGAATCTACCAAGGTGTAGCAGAAGAAGTAGAGCCGGGTGAAAAGGAAATCTATGTTAGAACGGCAGACGATAAACTTATTGAGCTTTATTTCACTGACGCAACTCAACTAATGACTTCCGATGGCCAAACTACTAATTTTGAATCCTTAAAAGAAAATGGAAAAGTAGAGGTTACGGTAACAAAGGAAGGAAATAAAAACGTTCCCGTTTCGGTCAAGATACTGGATTAATTACCGATGATGTTAATGGCTCCGGAAATTCCCTCTATCTGGAGAGAGGAAGTTTGGCATGCGCTATCGGTACACTTACCCATAGCTACCTTGTTTCTGGCCTCTCTTACGGCCATGGTTTATGGGGTATGTAGTTCCACCCATCGTTTGTTTCTCGGAAAACTCGTTATGGTACTATTGACCATTGGGGTTATATCCGGTTGGGTCGCTATCTATACAGGGGAAATTGCATATTCGGTTGAGGTAAGAAAAATATGTGATCCAAAAGTGCTGCAGGAGCATTCATGGTGGGCATATGCCACCCTCTTTGCTTATTCTGGCGCTTTGGGTTTAATTATGGTTAAATTTTTTTCCCCAAGTACTTTTTCAAAATTTATAAAATTTGGAGTGCTTATTTTACTTACCGCGGCTCTGGGAGGCTTAATCTATACTGGCCACTTAGGCGCAAGTTTAGTCTATCAACAGGGTGCGGGTACTTATAAACCTTCAGCGGATTGTGCTGAATTTGTTAAATAAATAGCAGTGGAGTCTGCAACAGTCAAATCGGCAATTAAGGCATCCTATTTCAGTATAGTGGGCAATGTACTCTTGGCGGCAATTAAATTGGTCTCAGGCTTTTTGGGCAATTCCTATGCATTGATAGCAGATGGCATTGAATCTACCACCGATGTATTTTCCTCTTTGTTTGTACTTTTTGGTATCAAATATGCCCAGCGCCCCCCAGATGAAAACCATCCCTACGGTCATTCCCGCATAGAGCCCTTGATTACCTTTGTGGTTGTAGCTTTTTTGGTTACTTCGGCTACTGTAATCGCCTATGAAAGTATTATTAACATCCGAACCCCACACAAAATTCCGGAAACTTGGACCCTTATTGTACTCGGACTTATCATTTTGTGGAAGGAAGGCTCCTATCGATATGTACTGAACAAGAGCAAACTTACCAACAGCTCCTCCCTAAAGGCAGATGCCTGGCACCACAGAAGCGATGCTATTACTTCCGTTATGGCCTTTCTGGGCATTTCAATCGCCTTAATTTTTGGAAAAGGCTATGAAACGGCCGATGATTGGGCTGCACTCCTGGCCTCGGGCTTTATTCTTTATAATAGCTACCTTATCTTCAGACCGGCCTTGGGAGAGATTATGGACGAACATATTTATGACGATCTCTTGGAAGAGATACGGGAAGAATCCATGAAGGTGAAAGGGATAAAAGGAACCGAGAAGTGTTTTATTAGAAAAGCAGGAATGGAATATCATGTGGATCTGCACGCGATTGTGGATGGGGAGATTCCGGTTCGGGAAGGCCATGAATTATCGCATAGGCTGAAGGACCATCTGCGCAAAGAAATTCCCAATTTAGGCCATGTGCTTATTCACATTGAGCCAACAAATTACGAACACTAATATTTGTTCCACTCAAATCTGTCCAAAGGCGCCAACTTGAATGAGGTGGAAACACTTACTGCAGATTGTGCGAAGTTGACAGTTTATTTAGAAAATTCAGGGTCATATTAACAAATTCCAAATTCCAAATTCCAAATCCCAAATCCCAAATCAACGAATCCCAAATCAACAAATCCCGAATTAACGAATCCCGAATCAACAAATCCCGAATTAACAAATCCCGAATTAACGAACCCCGAATCCCGAATTAACGAATCCCGAATCCCAATGAACCGATTCCACAATTCACCATTCACGATTCACGATTCACGATTCACGCTTCACAACCCACAACCGACAACGGACAACGGACAACCGACAACACAGAACCGAGAACCGACACCAGTTAAACCAAATTCCCTATCTTAGCCGTCAAGAAAAAACCACTTCTCCCCAACCCCATGGAACTGGAAACAAAAGTCTATCAAAAGGAAAGTAACCTACGCCTTGGTAAACTGCTCAAAGAGAGTTTGGCAGATATTGCCCGGTCACGGTTTTTATCGTTTCAGTTAGCTAAGCGCGACATACAGGCACAATACCGCCAAAGTTATCTAGGCATTATTTGGGCCTTTGTAACGCCATTAGCCACCGCTTTTGTTTGGATATTTCTTAACAATTCAGGAACGGTACGGGTTACCGATACCGGTATTCCCTATCCCGTATTTGCCTTTTCGGGTACCTTGTTGTGGTCCATTATAACCGAGGCTATCAATTCGCCTATAGGCAGTACTAATAGTGCTAAGGGTATTTTATCAAAAATTAACTTTCCGAAGGAGGCTCTAGTTATTTCTGGTATCTACAAACTGCTGTTTAACAGTTCCATAAAAATACTGTTGCTCTTGTTTTTCATATTTTTTTTCGGGGTAGGCTTTAACTGGAGCCTTTTCTTGTTTCCTGTGGCTGTTTTAGGCGGAATACTTTTTGGAACAACCCTCGGGTTATTTATTACCCCTTTAGGAATGCTCTATAAAGACATTGGCCGTATGATAGGCTTTGGATTGCAATTTTTAATGTATGTAACGCCAGTAGTATATGCCATTCCCAAAAGCGGTATCATGAAAACCGTAATGGAACTAAACCCATTTACCCCCATCATTTTGACAGCCCGCGATTTGGCAGTAGGCATGCCTCCAGCACATCTCACCTATTTTTTAATCGTAATTGCTTGTTGCATCCCCCTGTTTTTTATTGCTTTGTTGTTCTATAGAATTTCGATTCCTATTTTAGTTGAAAGGATGAGTGCGTAAGCGTGAAGGGTGAGACGTGAAGCGTGAATAGTTCGGTAAAGTGAAATGATTAATAATTAACGGTTATGAATCATAAAGATTTAGATGTCTGGAAGTTTAGTATGGATTTAGTTGAGTTGGTTTATCAAGAAACAGCTAAATTTCCGAAAGAAGAACGATATGGATTAACAAGTCAAATGCGTCGTGCTGCAGTTTCCATACCTTCCAATATAGCAGAAGGTTCGGGAAGGAAAGGGGATAAAGAACTTATTCAGTTTATAGCGATAGCAGTAGGTTCTATAGCCGAATTGGAAACTCAATATATGATTGCAGTACGTTTGCAATTTATTAAAAAGAATAGCACCTTACAGGAATTATTAGTTAAAGTCAGGAAATTATTAATAGGATATAGGAATTATTTAAACAGGAAAGGGTGAAGGGTGACAGCTCACGGCTCACAGCTCACAGCTCACGCCTCACGCCTCACGCCTCACGGCTCACAACGAAAAAAATGAACGAAGTACTAATAACCGTCGAAAACCTCTCCAAAAAGTTCTGCAAAGACCTTAAGACCAGCCTGTGGTATGGGGTGAAGGACTTGGCCAGTGGATTAAGCGGCAACCGCAACGATAGGGAACTGCGGCCCAAGGAGTTTTGGGCGGTGAAGGATATTAGCTTTGAGCTACGCCGCGGCGAGTGTTTGGGCCTCATAGGCCATAACGGCGCCGGGAAATCTACACTCTTAAAAATACTGAACGGCCTAATAAATCCCGATGCCGGCAAGGTAACCATCAAGGGCAGGGTAGGCGCCTTGATAGAGCTGGGCGCGGGTTTTAACCCCATTCTGAGTGGTCGCGAAAACATTTATAACAACGGTGCCATCCTCGGGTTTACCAGAAAAGAGATAAACGAAAAAATAGAAGAGATTATAGACTTTGCCGAAATACGCGAGTTTATTGATATGCCCGTACAGAATTATAGCAGCGGGATGAAGGTACGCTTGGGCTTTGCCGTGGCGGCACAGATGCAACCGGATGTGTTGATTATTGATGAGGTTCTGGCAGTAGGGGATTTGGGTTTTGTATTAAAATGTTTTAAACAGATTGATACTATTTTGCCTAAAACTGCCATTGTTTTTGTATCGCACAATATGCCGATGGTTTCGCGTATTTGTACTTCCATTATTTTGATGGAAAATGGAATTGCAAAGTTTCAAGGGGGAAATGTGGCTAAAGGGATTGACTTGTATTATACCAGATTTATTAATAACGAAAGTAATGTGGTGTTTGATGATGGGAGTATAAGCTTGGAAGAAGTACAATTGCTTGATTCCGTAACAAATGCCACCATCGATAAATTGGACTGGGGGGCTGATTTAAAATTGTATTTTAAGTTTAAGTTGAAAAAACATTTTGAATGTGTTCCACATTTTTCGATTTCCATATTTGATAAAGAACAACGTCCCGTAGCCTTGTTGGAAGCCAATACAAATAAATGTGATTTGAATTTAAATGGTGAGCGTTTGGAATTTCATGTAACACATCATAAGGTTCAATTGTCAAAAGGAATTTATAATGTAAATATATCCGTTAACAACAAATTAGGTACTGATCCATTATTAAGAATGAATAGTATATTAAGCTTTCAGTTAATACATAAAGAGGAAACCTGGCCTCCTTTTTTATTGGAAGCTTCATTTGATAATTTGAATTAAAGATATGCTTTTTAAAAAACACAAACCCAAAATATTCTGCATCGGTCAAAACAAAACAGGTACTACCTCCTTGCAAAAGTTTTTTGAAGACCATGAATTTAAAGTAGGGAACCAACCTACTGCCGAATTGTTAATGGATGATTATATAGCACGAAGATGGAAACCAATTTTAAAATACTGTGAAAGTGCTGAAGTATTTCAGGATGTGCCCTTTAGTAATGATTTTCTTTACGTGGTTTTAGACCATCATTTCCCCAACGCTAAATTTATTCTCTCTGAACGTGATAATCCCGAACAATGGTACAACTCTATAACAAATTTCCATACAAAGCTATTTGGTAAAGATGGGCAAGTGCCTAACAAAGAAGATTTGCAAAATGCCAATTATCGCTATAAAGGGTTTGTATGGAAGTCTTTTTTTGAAAAATATGGTGAAGTTAAAGGTGATATATACAAAAAGGAACATCTAATTTCAGTGTATGAAGAGCACAATAAAAAGGTGAAACATTACTTTAAAAACAAAACTAATTTTTTAGTAGTAAATTTATCCCAACCTGAAGCTATCCAAAAACTGGCTGATTTTATAAATATTCAACCCAAATACGAAGTGATGCCCTGGGAAAACAAAACTGAAGCAATTAATAAATGATCAACGTCACAAAAACATTCCTTCCCCCCCAAGAAGAATACAACGCTATTTTAAAAAGGGCTTGGGATATTGGATGGATAACCAATAGAGGGATTTTGGTCAAAGAATTGGAAGAAAGTTTAAAAGAATATCTTAAGGTACCCAATATAATTGCCACAACTAATGGCACGTTACCATTACAAATAGCCATTAAAGCCATGGGTTTATCGGATGAAATTATTACCACGCCCTTTAGTTACGTTGCCACCACCAGCAGTATTGTTTGGGAGGGGTGTATTCCAGTATTTGTTGATATACATCCTGAATACTTAACAATAGACGAAACCAAAATTGAGACTGCCATTACCTCAAAGACTACAGGCATTTTGGCAACACATGTATTTGGAAACCCATGTGCCGTTGAAGAAATTGAGGCTATTGCAAAAAAGCACAACCTAAAAGTAATTTACGATGCTGCCCATTGTTTTGGGGTAACCTATAAAGGCAAAAGCATTTTTGAGTATGGCGATGTAAGTACTTGTAGTTTTCACGCTACCAAACTGTTCCATACTGGGGAAGGGGGGGCACTATTTACCCAAGATGAAATGTTGCATCAAAAAATGTTCTATCATCACAATTTTGGACATAAGGGAAAAGAAGATTTTCAAGGTCTGGGCATTAATGCCAAAATGAGTGAAATGCAAGCAGCAATGGGATTGACTATATTGCCATATATTGATGAAATAAAAAAAGACAGGGAAAGAGTAGTGAGTGTTTATTTAGAACAATTTAAAGAGCTACAACAGTTAAAAATAAGGGAAGAAACACAATGGAACTTTTCATATTTCCCAGTTATCTTTGAAGATGAAGAAATTCTTCTAAAGGTTCAAAAAGCACTTTTGGAAAACGATATTGTTCCCCGAAGGTATTTTTATCCAAGTTTGGAAAGCTTACCCTATTTGAAAAAGACAAATTTAAAAGTATCAAGAAATATCGCTTCCCAAATACTCTGCCTGCCTTTGTATTCTGGTTTAAAGCAAAGCTCCATTGAACTTATAGTTAAGACAATAAAAAATGCAAAAGGATGAAATTGGCAATTATGCAACCATATGTATTTCCTTACATAGGTTATTTTCAGCTGATTAATGCTGTTGATGTTTTTATTTTTTATGATGATGTAAACTTTATTAAAGGAGGTTGGATTCATCGAAATAAACTTTTAGTAAATAATTCAGAATATCTCTTTACAGTTCCTTTGCTGAAACCCAGCTCCTTTAGAAAATTAACTGAGATAGAAATAAATCCAAAAATATATATTTCTTGGAGGCACAACTTTTTTAAAACGCTTCAACAATCCTATTCAAAAGCGCCTTACTATAACGAGGTATTACCACTAATTGAAAGAGTTCTTAAAAATCACATATCCGCCAATATTGGAAAAATTGCAGCAAGAAGTGTCATGGAGGTATGTGAGTATTTGGAAATTAAAAATCAATTGTTTTTTAGTTCTGAGCGATTTGCTGCAAGCCAAAATAAGGGTAGAACCGAACGTTTAATATATATTGCAAAATTGTTGGAAGCAGATACATATATTAATGCAATTGGGGGTAAGAAATTATATAGGAATGAAGATTTTAATAAAGAAGGAATTAAGCTTGAATTTATTAAAACCGGCGAGATTGAATACACTCAATATTCAAACGAATTTGTCCCCAACTTATCAATAATAGATGTAATGATGTTTAATTCAAAAGAGCAAATTCAAATAATGTTAAATAGATATGAACTCATCTAAACGAAACCCCATAGGTGGCTTTTTTGAACTTGAACTTAGCAAGGTTAAACATTATCATATAGATGCTGTTAACCTAAATTTAGGCAGAAGCTGTTTAGAATATATTGTTAGAAGTACAAAGTATAAAACTATTTATGTGCCTCACTATACATGTAGTGTGTTATTCGATAGGTTGGCAACTTTAGATATTATTGTGGAGCGCTATCATTTAAATGAAAGATTGGAAATAGATTTAAATTTGAAGCAAATAAAGGGAGATACTCTTTTTATGTATACCAATTACTTTGGTTTAAAGGATAAATACATTGCTGCCATTTCAGAAATGATAAAAAATTTGATAATAGATAATTGTCAAGCTTTTTTTTCGAAACCTATTGAAAATGTAAATAGCTTTTATTCACCAAGAAAATTTTTTGGTGTTCCAGATGGTGCTTATTTGGTTACAGAAAAAATTTACACAAAAGTTTTAAAACGTGATGTTTCGTCAGATAGGCTAAAACACTTGACCGAAAGGATTGAATACGGTCCTCAAAAAGCTTTTAAAAATTTTCAAAATCATGAAGTAGACTTGAATAATGAAGGACTAAAAGCTATGTCAAAGTTAACAAGTGGCATGCTTCAGTCCATAAATTATGAAAAGGCTGCCAAAATAAGAAATGATAATTACAGGTTTCTTCATGAGAAATTAGGAGCTTCCAATAATCTTAAATTGGATTTTGAATTAAATCTATCGCCAATGGTCTATCCTTATGTTTCTAATAAGGAATATCTGAGAGCAAAATTAATCGATAATGAAGTTTTTGTAGCCACATATTGGCCAAATGTGTTTAAAGATTGTAGTATAGATTCACTGGAATATAATTTTGCAAAAAACATCTTACCTTTACCAATAGACCAACGCTATGGAAAGAAGGAAATGGAATTTATAGCACAGTTAATTCTAGAATAAGTATGGATGAAATGTACGACAATTCCAAACGGACTTCTTTTTTTAAAAAAGACGTGAGTTTAGAAACTGCATTATCGGACCTCAATGAATTAATTGATGGTATAGAATGTCCTATAGACACTAATGAATCACAAAGCCCAATTATATTAATTATGGGGTGCCCGCGTTCTGGTTCCACGCTTTTGCTTCAATGGTTGGCAGCATCGGGTTTGTTTTCCTACCCTTCAAACTTAATAGCCAGATTTTACAAAAACCCTTATTTGGGCATCCGCACTCAGCAAGCTCTTTTAGAGTTTGATCCGCTAAATCAACTTGGATTTAAGGAAACAAAACTTGATTTTTCTTCTTCATTAGGAAAAACTTACGGAGCTTTGGGGCCAAGTGAATATTGGTATTATTGGCGCACCTTTTTTAAATTCGAAAATGACTCTCAAATACTTTCCCAGAACCAGTTAGCTAAGGTGGATGGAAAAAAATTTATTGATCAGTTATTGGCTTTTGAGCAATTAACGAATAAGCCTTTAGCATTGAAAGGTATGCTGTTAAATTGGCATATACCGTATTTATATAGTTTAAATCAGAAGTTTATATTCATTAATGTAAACAGAGATCCACTTTTAAATGCACAATCCTTGTTAATGGCTAGGGAAAAGTTTTTTGGAGATAGAAACAAGTGGTATTCTTTTAAACCTTCAGAATATAAGGAGCTTAAAGATGAAAGTCCTATTACACAAGTAGTGGGTCAAGTAATATATACAAGAAAGGCTGTATCTGAAGGACTATCCCAAATACCAATGGAGAATATAATAAATATAGAATACACTGACTTTTGCTCAAATCCAAAGAAATTTTTAGATGCTTTGGTATATAAGTTCAATAAATTGGGCGGTAATATTGAATCAAAAAATGTTGATCAAGATTTATTAAAGCCATTTGATGAAAGAAAAGATATTAAGCTTTCAGATTCTGAAGTAAAATTTTTAAGAGAGGAATTAATAAGGCTTTCAAATAATTGATATTCTAAAATAAAAAGAATTGAAACCAACCGTCTCAGTCTGCATACAAACCTACAATCACGAAGCATATATCAAAGAATGCTTGGACAGTATCTTGATGCAGCAAACCACTTTCCCTTTTGAAATAATCCTGGGTGAGGACGAAAGCAGTGATGGCACCCGCGATATTTGCCAAGCCTATTCAGAGGAATACCCTGATAAAATAAAGCTGTTTCTCCGTAGCCGGAAAGATGTTATCTACATTAATGGCAACCCAACTGGTCGTTATAATTTTATTGAAAATCTGAAGGCTTGCACAGGCAAATACATAGCTCTCTGCGAGGGCGACGACTACTGGACAGACCCCTTAAAACTCCAAAAGCAAGTGGATTTTATGGAGGCTAATTCTGAGTATTCCGGATGCTTCCATAATACAAATGTAATAAATGAAATGGAAGCAAATCCAGAGTTAAAACCTTGGCGTACTTTTACAAAACACGATTTTACATTAAAGGATACATTATCAGTCACATCCTTATTTCACACCAGTTCTTTTGTGTTTAAAACAAACGCTTTAAAGATTCCATCATGGTTTAAAAAGGTTCAAAGTGGCGATATGGCATTATTTATAATAATTGCCTCTCAAGGCCCGCTCTACCGTATAGATGAAAACATGAGCGTCTATAGAAGAAATGAAACCGGAATAACCAATAGCATAAAACACATTGAATACCATGCCAATAGAATCAAACTTTTTGAATATTTTAAAGCTTTCTTAGACGGTAGGGAAAATGAACAGCTTAAAATAGTGAGTGATTATCACAAAGGGCAATTAAAGAAACTAAAGAAAACTTCTTTAAAAAGTAAGCTCAAACAAATATTCAAAATGTAATATGGACAATAAATTCATCGATATTTCACTTACTTCGGAAAATTTGGATCTTTATTATGTAAGAACATCCATTTTAAATTCTTTAAAAAAAACCTTGCCGAGTTTCCACGGACAATTTCTGGATGTAGGCTGTGGTAAAATGCCATACAGAAACTACATACTGGAAAACTCTGAGGTTACGAAGTATGTAGGATTGGATATTGAAAATGCTTTGATCTATGACCCTAAAGTAAAGCCAGATTTTTTTTGGAATGGAATAAAGATGCCGTTTGAAAATGAGAGCTTTGAATGTGCAATGGCCACAGAGGTATTGGAGCATTGCCCAGAACCCGAAATTGTACTAAAAGAAGTTTTCCGTGTTTTGAAACCAGGTGGCGTATTCTTTTTTACGGTTCCTTTTTTATGGAATCTTCACGAAGTGCCTCATGATGAATATAGATATACTCCTTTTTCCTTAGAACGACATTTAAAAAACAGCGGCTTTGGCAATATAGAAATTAACGCAACAGGTGGGTGGCATGCGGCTATGGCGCAAATGCTTGGCTTATGGGTAATGAGAAGCCCCATGCCAAAGAATAAAAGAAAGTATCTTTCAAAAATATTAAAACCGATTATTGGTTATTTAATAAGAAAAGACACTTTACATCAGATAGCCTTTAAGGATGGGCAAATGATAACAGGGCTTTACGGAATCGCAAAAAGGTAAAGCATGAACATAGCCATCTTCACACCCAATAAAAATCCCTATTCCGAAACCTTTATTCAGGCGCATAAGAACTATTTAAAAGGGAAGATTTTTTATTATTACGGAACAAGAAATATTCAATTGGAGGGTACTTCCCATTTATCCACGCCTTGGGAACGAAGGTTTTTAAATTTTACAAGAAGATTGTTAAAAAAACAGCAATCGTTTGTCAGGGACACTGTTATTATAAACTCCCTAAACAAAAACAAAATAGACGTAGTACTTGCCGAGTACGGAACACACGCAGATTACATACTTCCTTTAATAAAAAAAGCAGGTGTCCCGATGGTGGTGCATTTCCATGGTTTTGATGCTAGCAGAATGGATGTAACTGAAAAGCACAATAATTATACGGAGGTTTTTCAATACGCATCTAAGGTAATCGCCGTTTCAAAAAAAATGGAACAGATGCTTTTGGATTTGGGCTGTCCACAGGAAAAATTAGTGTATAATGTTTACGGTCCACAACCAGAGTTTATTAAAGTTAAGCCAATGTTTACTAAAAAACAGTTTGTAGGTATTGGGAGATTTACCGATAAAAAAGCGCCTTATTATACCATACTCGCCTTTAAGAAATCGATTGAGAATCACCCTGATGCAAAATTGATTATGGCTGGTGATGGACAATTGTTAAATACCTGTAAAAATTTGGTTAAACATCTTGGCATTGAAGCCCAAGTGGAATTTCCGGGGGTTATTACCCCTGAAAGGTATAGAGAACTTTTATCGGAGTCGTTAGGTTTTGTACAGCACTCCATAACCGCAGAAAATGGTGATATGGAAGGCACTCCTTTGGCAGTTTTGGAAGCTAGTGCAGCGGGATTGCCAGTTATTTCAACATATCACGCTGGCATTCCTGATGTGATTATAGATCGTAAAACGGGTTTACTTTGTAATGAGCATGATGTGGATAGTATGGCGGCATATATGATTTCGCTGTTGGATAATCATTCTTTTGCTAAAGAATTGGGTACTGCTGGAAAAATGAATATTCAGGATAACTTTAGTATGGAACGTCATATTTCAGCACTCCAAAACGTGCTGGAAGCATGTTTAAGGTAATAATTTTAAGACAAGACAAAAATTTAACATCAAAATTTTTCTCCTTAAGGGAATCCTTGTAATTTTATAACACGTTTTCGATTAGCTAGAACTCTTCGGGAATTTGAATTACTCAAACAGCTCAAAATGAAGCAAGTGGTGCTATCCGTCGCGAATTTTTGAGCTTTTTTTATGGCTATTTGTCCCGCCCGGTTTTAAACCTTTTGTTGATAAATTGTCCGTAAACTAGATTCCACCAGCACCTGCAAGAAAGTTTATTAATCCAAGAAAAAAGATATTTAGTATAAAATATGGGATTGATAGGGAGGGGTCTAAACCAAGCGGTCAACTTTTAAAATAGCTAAGGGATTTTTATGAATAGCCTATCAGTTCTCCCAACTTGCTAAGCGATTTTGTAACATAGAGCGGTTTATTTTTATTGAAATACAAGCAAAAAAAAACCCGGACAGCTAGAACTATCCGGGAATTTGAATTAAACAAACTTCGGGTGCTATCCGTCTATCAGTTTGTATTCTAGGGTGGCTAGCGTTTTGCGTAGCCTTTTGCCCGGTCTAAAATTAAGGTGGGCACTTCTTACAGCAGCAGTACTTACATCTGCAGCCGCATCCAGTCCTTCCGAACGTACGCCCACTTGAAAGCGGCCCAGTACGCCCATATCCACAATGCGGCCTTGGCTAAGCTCGTCGGCTACATTGTGCATCATGGCAAGCAAGACTGCATAGCAGTCGCTTTCGCGCACGGTACATTGGTTGGACACTAAATACGCCAACCGTTCCAGGCTGACTTCGCCCGTAGCAATGGCATGGGCATAAAACTTGGCAGGCGCATTCACGTCCTGCGGGTTCCCTCTCGGGATGGCCTTGATGTTTATCATGGCTTTTATAGAATTAATGGCGCCCTTTTATTCAGGCGGTCCTTGGGACTATTCCTGCGGACATTGCTAATTTAAGAAGATTATTTATTGTTTTATCTAACATATATTTTTCAGTTGTTAACAATATATTGTTAATGCATTGAATGTCAGAATATTTATAAAGTTATTAACAATAAAAAGTTGAGAAATAGTAAATGTCAACCGATTAATTTTTAGTCTATATCACATAAATTATTGACATCTTTATATTTTTAGCCCCTGACTATGAAAAAATACTGTCTAAAACAAACAAATTAATTAGAAAAAGAGCGACCTTAATCAGGCAAGCTCAAATTCATATCAGACAACCCACAACCGAGAACCGACAACCGAGAACTGAGAACCGAAATCAAACAACCCAAATCTTTTCCTTAAATTAGCAGACCAAACAGACCCCCGTGAAGGAGCAACCATTAGTTTCCATAATAATCCCAACCTACAATCGCGCCCACCTTATTGGCGAGACCTTGGATTCGGTTTTGGCACAGACGTATCAAAATTGGGAGTGTGTTATAGTTGATGATGGCTCTACTGATAATATTGAAAATGTAATTGAAGATTATTCTTATGGAGATAATCGCTTTAGATACTATCCCCGTCCAGCAGAACATCTTCCCGGAGGAAATGGGGCTCGTAATTTTGGACTAAAAAAGGCTGAAGGTGATTACATTATTTTTTTTGACAGTGACGATCTAATGACTCCAAACCACCTGACTGTAAAGATAAATGCCCTACTTAATTCAACCTGCGATTATGTAATTGCGAAAACTAAGTTTTTTGATTCCTTAGATCCATGGGCAGAGCGTATGTATGATGGTGTAAGGAAAGGAATAACTGCAGAGGGTTTTATAATGCAACAACAAAGTTGGCTTACCCCAGATGCTTGTATTAAAATCGAACTTGCAAAATCAGTTTGTTTTAAAGAAGATATAACATCTGGACAAGAATTCAATTATTTTTCAAAATTGGTTTTAAAATCCATTAATGCAATTTTTATTGAGGAATACGTAACGCTTAGAAGAGTTCATGAGGATTCCATCCGTGCTACCCTACCTAGTAGGGATTCCGTGATGGTAAGTGCCTATACCTCCTGTTGGCTAACGTATGAGGATATAAAAAAGGAAGCAAGTTCACAAATAAGAAAAGGACTCCTAATGCGCTGTGTTGAGATACGTTATAAATGCCCAAAATCAGAATTTTCATACACATCTGCGTTGGCAAAGGCTATTTTTAAGGAGTTTGGAGCCTGGCCCGGTATCAGTTTTCTTTGCATGAAATTTTTTAATAGAAATTTTGGCAAAGGATATTATTTTAGGAGGGTTCTAGCAAAAGCAAATGAAAAAGAGGGCATAACCGCTGTTAATTAATATGGAATCCAATTCCCTTATATCTGTAATAATCCCAACCTATAATAGGGCCCATGTGCTCGATGCTACCTTAAAATCCATTGAAAACCAAACCTATCGGTTATGGGAATGCATTGTTGTAGATGATGGAAGTACAGACGGAACCGCAAGCCTTGTAAATAGCTTTTTGCAACGTGACCCAAGATTTCAATATATCCATAGACCGACTAGTAGGCCTAAAGGCCCTAGTGCGTGTAGAAACTATGGATATGAACATAGTAAAGGAGAGTATATACAGTGGTTTGATAGTGATGATTTGATGCACCCTGAAAAACTTAAAGTAAAACTGGAGTTTGCTTTAAAGAAAGAAGCAGAGGTTATTATTGACGACCATTCGGAAAGTGATATTTTCCAAGCTCCCCAAATTATAAATACGGAATGTTTTACTTCAGCGGAATTTTATATTGATTTTATCCTTGGGAAAAAACCGGTAATTACCAATGATGTGATGCTTAAAAGAGCAATTATAAATGAGGAGCGGTTTGATGAGCATTTATGGAAAGGGGAGGAATTTGAATTTTTTGGAAGGATATTTCAACAAAAACTTACCTATTGTTTTTTAGATGTTGCGCTAACTTGTTATCGTATTTCGCCAGACTCTATTTCAATATCGCCAAAGCAGTCAGAATCATTAATTTATCTTTCAAAGATATTACAGAAAAGACATTTTGAAAATCCACTTATTGTAGCAAAAGCAAAAAGGCAGGGAAGAAAAACCTATAAAACCTTAATAAAAGCAAATAAGCTTAATTGGATTTTAAGTGATTTTAAATTCTTTAAGGAATGTTACCATAAATCTACAATGGTATTTATGCTTTACATTGCGTACAATACAATAACCAAAAGAGGATTTGATAAAATGAAACCGAAGAATGATGGGTAAAATAATAATGATAGTTCCATATTTGGGCAAATGGCCATTTTGGATTGATGCCTATTTAGTTACCATTGCCAAGAATCCCACAATTAATTGGTTGTTTATAACCGATTGTAAAATACCTATTGAATACCCAGAAAATGCAAGTTTTATAAAAACTACTCAAGAAGAATTTAATAGAAAAATAGATACATTTTTTAAAACTACAATTCCACTTGCCCCTAGAAAAATATGCGATTTGCGGCCTGCTTTTGGAGATTTATTTTCGGAGTATTTAATGGATTGTGATTTTTGGGGCTATTGTGATATGGATATTGTTTGGGGCAATATTCGGGCTTTTATAACTCAAGATGACTTAAAAAAATATGATATTATTTCAAGTAGAATAAACAATACTTCGGGGCACTTTACTATTTTCAAAAATAATTGTGAAGTAAACTCACTTTATAAGTCTATTCCGGAATTCAAAGACAAACTTGCTATGGTTAAGCTGCAACGTATGGATGAGGATGTTTTTACCGATTTTTTATGGAATAAATTAGATTCAGAATCTAGCTTAAGGATAAAATGGGACACTATTCTCTGCAACCAAGAAAACGATCGCGACTCCCACCAAGAATACTATCTTGACAAATGGCTTTGGAAGGATGGCAAAATGTTGGAGTTTAAAAACGGAAAACCTGTTAATGAAGTAATGTATCTTCATTTTATCAATTGGAAACGGACAATGAGGTTTAGCGAGATAAAATATCACGACAATCCACATAAGTTTTATATAAGCTATTCAGGGATGCATTATAAAGCGCACTCAAGAATGACCATTGCATTAAATGGATTAAAGAATTTATTTGATGGGTATTATATGAGATTAAACAAAAAAAAAATTAATAAAAAATTAAGCAAGTTAAAAAGAAAAATAATTAAACGGTTTTAATGTATGTTCGGAATTTTAAGAACCTTATTGGCCATTAATGTAGTATTGCTTCACATTTTTAATGTGCCCACTTTGGGCAATTATTCTGTTTCTTTCTTTTTTCTGCTTTCGGGTTTTTTGATGACATTGATAATGCATGAAACGTATGGCTATTCTTTTAAAGGGTTTAATTTTTTTTGGCTTAATAGAATTCTAAGATTATACCCTACATATTTAATTATTTTAGTTGTTACTATTATAGCTATAATTATTTTCCCTCAGCTAATTAGACATCCCGATTTATTCATGCCAAAGGGAGGAATAGAATGGATTGCCAATATTACAATGATATATCCAAATGTTGTACCACATAGAATAGAACCCAGATTAGTGCCACCTTCATGGGCCTTAACTAATGAACTATTCTTTTATTGTTTAATTTCTTTTGGAATTTCAAAAACTTTTAAAAGAACTTTTATTTGGTTAACACTAAGTGTTTTATATTTTATTGGCACATATTATTTTTATAATATAGCGACTTATAGATACAGTGCAATTTTTGCATCTAGTCTGCCTTTTGCTATGGGGGCTTCTCTTTATTGGATAACTAAAACAAGAACTTTAATAAATGTAAGGCTTTTTACTATACTTTTAGTTTATATTTTATTTGTTTTAAATGCCTTATTTGGCCATAGATATGGTTTTTTTTTAAAAGAACTTGCTATCTACTTTAATATGCTTATAGCTTTTGTTTTGGTCTATCTATTATATACTTTTAAGATAAATCAAAGGATTAAAAAAATTGATTCTTATTTAGGTTATTATAGCTATCCCATTTATTTATCTCATTACTTGATTGCGATTTTTTATTCGGGGATCATAGGATATGGATTAATTGAAGGAAGTTTTAAATTAAAAATGACGGCAATAATTCCATATTCCTTAGTATTATTACTTTTCTGTTTTTTTATTGTACACCTTATTGATAAAAATATTGACGCTTATAAACGAAAATTAAAAAAGCAGGAGCTTAAAAAATAATAATGATTTTCTTTTTACATATTCCAAAAACAGCTGGCACTACTTTTTACGATGTAGTAAAAAATAATCACGTACAATTATTGAAACCAAAAATAGATGAATCGCCTGTAAATTATTTAAACACTAATCTTGTGTATAATAATACAGCTATACGTTTGCCCGGGGGGTACAACTCGGCACCTCAAACACTTCGAATTATTGAAAAACTTTCCTCTGGTGTTTTAAAGAAAATTGCATTTATTGGTGGGCATGTAGGTTATGGTTTTCATGAAAACTACAGTGAAGAAATCCAATATATTTCATTTGTTAGACATCCAAGAGAACGATTGTTTTCAGATTACAAAGAACATTGTAAAAAAGGCAGATATTTTTATGAAGATTTGCGTGAAAATAATTTTGAATTCAATGCATACTTAAAACAAGTTAAAAAGGATGGTTTAGATAATATCCTTACCAGACAATTGGCAGGGCCATTTGATTTTTTTTTAAACGAAAGAAGACCTACTGATAAAGCATTATTAGAACGCGCAAAAGAAAATTGTAATTCTATTCTTTTTTTTGAATTGGAACATTTTGATGAAGCATTACTTTATATGAAAAAACAATATGGTTGGAAAAATATAAATTATCGAATAAGAAATCAGTCAAGTATAATTAATACAGATTTTGAAATTGATGAGAACCTTTTAAACAACATGATTAAATATGATTTAGAACTTTATTCTGCAATTAAGACTAGAAGGTTTAAGCGAAAATCTTTTATAGATAGATTTTTTGGTGATAAAAGCCATTTAATATGAAACCTAAAAAAATCTCCATACTTCATCCCTTCTCTGCGAAAGCCGTAGGTTTAAGTGAACAAGATCTTTTTTATTCACATAGTAAGCCTCATGAAAAGGCATTGCTAAAGTTGCAGGGAGAAGGCTACGAAGTTACCATGGATTACTTTACAGGGAGTGTTTTTCCTTTTTCCAAAAAAATAAATGGAATGACCAAAAGGTTTTGGCCTATATCCAAACCTGTTCTCAAAAAACGCCACGCTTGGCGCAAGCAGCATTCCTTTTTTCATTATTGGAACGCTTTTTTTAACACCCCTGATTTAACCATCATCAATATGTCTGGCCATGGCAGTGCCTATTGCTTTAAGCTAGCAGACATGTTAGTAAAGAAACAAAAACCATATGTGACTATGTTGGGAGGAATTCACATTTCTGATGACCTTACGGCCAAAAAATACTATCAAAAAGCACATCATTTAATAGTTCACACAGAAATCCAAAAGAGAGCATTGTTACAAAACAGTGTTTTTAAAGACCTAAATATTCGTGTAATGCCCTTGGGGATTGATACTGCTGTTTTTATTCCAAAAGAAAAGCCATCCAGTACTATTGAGTTGCTTTTTGTAGGCCGCATATCGCGCTTGAAACAAATAGAGCTTTGTCTAAATGCACTACACTATCTTTTAGAGAAGCAAGATAAGCCTGTGAATCTGACTATTGTGGGACCTATAAGTGATGAAACTTATTTTTCTGAATTAAAACAATTGGCAATTAAATTGCAAATTGTAGAACACTTAAAGTTCATAGGAAGTGTTGAACAGGTAAAATTAATTCCTTATTACCAAAAAGCCAATCTTTTATTATTGCCCAGTACTCATGAGTCCTTTGGGATGGTAATGGTAGAGGCAATGGCCTGTGGGACTCCCGTGGCAGCCATTAAAGGGTCGGGAGGCCCAGATGAGATTGTTGAGAATGGAGTTAATGGTATATTAACCACTAAAGATACGTATGCAGCTAAGGTCTTGGATTTTGTACAGTCGGAAGCACTTGCTTTTCGCTTAAGCGAAAATGCAAGGTTGGTAGTGGAACAAAAATGGAGCCTTTCCCAAACGGAAAATGCTTTAAGTAATTCTATAAATATGATATCTAAAAGTGAAAACTAAGAAAACCAATTCTGTTAAGGAAGTAAAATGGTTTGTTCCTCTTGAACTTAACCACTCAAGTTATATTTATACTTCTATTATAGAATATTGTAGATTAGAAAAAATAAACTTCAAAATAGCCTCTAAAAACTTAAATTATAAAGGTAGGGTCTCCATTGAGAATGATATTGAAAAATCATCTAACCACGTTAATACAAAAATTAATTGGGTACAGATTAAGTTTTATAATGGAGCAAAAAAAAATATTGCTTTTGATTTGAATGACAACCCCAATCATTTTGGAGCGTATGCACTAAAAAATGCAGATATTTATTATAAGAGGTGTTTTCAAGAATCTATAATAAAATTTCTTTCTACTGAACATATCTCTAAAATAAAACCAATGGGTTTGCCCTTTATGGTAAGACCCAATAAACTTAGAAATAAAAATAAATTGAAGTTCTTATTCTATAAGTTTAAGGCCTATGAAATTTTCAAATTTGATAGTTTACTTTTTAAAAGGGGGAAGCTTTATAAAACAAAGGCAGTTCTTAATTTCAAGGGTTTTTTGAATACTCGAAAAATATCGGATTTTAAAAATTTTGAATCTATTGTCTCTGAAAATATTTTTTATCAAAAACGTTTATTTGATGATACAGTTACTCAAGATACCAAAAAAGTAAACCAACAAAGGGTGAGTGTTATCAAAGTATTGAAGAGTAACTTTCCAAATCACTTTTATGGCGGTCTTCAAAGAAATAAATTGTCAGAGCTTGAATATCCAGAATTAATATCAAATGTGGCAGGAGATCAACATTCTTTTTTAAAAGCAATGAAAAAATGTGGCATATGCATTTATACTAAAGGATTGATGGATTCCCCGGGGTGGACCTTACCAGAATATTTATCTCAAGGAAAATGTATTGTAGCTGAAAAATTGACCAATGAAATACCCTATCCATTAATTAATGAAGTGCATTTGGTTTACTTTTCAAATGAGGAAGAACTTATTGAGATTTGTAAAGAGTTACTTGCTGATAATAAGAAAAGAGATTTTTTAGGAAATAACGCACGTCAGTATTACGAAAAATATATTACGCCTTCAATTTTTTTCTATAACCTTTTAAATACTGATTTTGAATAAATTTTTGATCCATCATCGCTCTCAACATCACGCTAGTAATTCTGGCTATGGCAGATTGATGGATTATTTGGACGCTGAGGTTATTTACGGCTCTACCAAATTTCCATATCGCCTTGCTAAAATTTTTGCGGGATTTCAAACTCAAGCCAAGGGCAATTATACTACGGGAAGTACCTTAAAAGCGATTGAACTGTACAAACAACTTAAAGAAAACAAAGGACAAAATAACGTAGTCCACTTTTTAAATGGAGAAAGGGATATACGTCATTTAGGGTTTTTTAAAAGAAGCTTTCCCAACACAAGGTTTTGTGCCTCCTTTCACAAACCGCCAGAGATCTTAAAGCAAACCATCCCCAATCCGGCAGCTTTACAAAAATTGGATGCTGCCATTGCCGTAGGTATAAATCAAGTGGATTTTTTAAAGGATTGGTTGCAGATTGATGATATAGCGTATATACCACACGGAGTAGATACACAATTTTTTGTCCCGGATATTTATAATAAGAAAAGGAATACCTTATTATTCGTGGGGCAGCATTTGCGTGATTTTGAGACTTTTAATAAAACGGTTCCAACGCTTGCCGAGAAAGTAAAGGATTTAAAAGTAAATGTAGTTATACATCCGGCTTATAAAGATAAAATACTTCCCCATAGCTGTGTAAATATTTTGACGGGTGTAAAAGATGAACAGTTGCGCCTGCTTTACCAAGAGGCATCATTGCTATACTTACCTATGTTGGATAGTACTGCCTGTAATTCCCTATTGGAAGCCATGGCTTGCGGTCTTCCCATTATTACCAGTAAGGTAGGAGGGAATGAAATCTATTTGAAGGACACTTCAAATGTTTTATGTGAAAGTGGAAATGTTGGGAAATTTATTGATGAAACTGTAGCATTATTACAAGTTGAGTCACGTTTGGAAGCAATAGGTAAGACTTCCCGAAAAAAAGCGTTAGAGCTCGAATGGTCAAATATAGCAAAGGATGTGCAAGGGTTTTATAAAAAACTAAATTGAAAAATGGGATGTCTAAATCTTTAAAAATAATAATCTTCGATGGTAGTTTTAAAACCACCCCATTTATCAATCGTCTGGTAAAGGGACTGGTTTTAAAGCATGAGGTTTTTATTTTGGGGTTCAACGAAAAACTGGCAACGCCCATTGCTGGGGTACACTATGTCTCCTTGGGAAGTAACCAAAACAAATTCAATTTTGTAATTACAACTTTAAAGTTGCGGTTGCTTTCTGGAAATTTGAAGAATATCATTTCCGCTTTTAAGAAACTATTGAAAGGGAAAAAACAAGAATTGCAACAAGAGAATCTAAACCTAGTACTACATAAAATAAATCCTGATATTATTCATTTACAATGGCCCTCCGTAATTCCGTGGTTTGAAGAAGTTCTTATGGAACAAAAAATACCGGTTGTTTTGAGCCAACGCGGATTTCATAGCAACGTCCGTCCTTTTGTTGATGAAGCAAATTTTGAATATTTAAATAAATGGTATCCCAAAATAGCTGGCTTTCATTCCGTTTCCAAAGCCATTGCAGCCAATGGCAATAGAATTTGGAACGCTCCAAAGAAGATAGATCATATCATTTACACAGGACTCAATTTGGATGAAATTCCATTTTCAAAAAACTATAATCGTTCCAATCCATTAAAAATACTCTCTATTGGTAGGGCGCATTGGATTAAGGGCTATGATTATGCCTTACAGAGCTGTAAAATTTTGCTGGAGAAAGGTGTTCCATTCCAATATACCATTATTGGCGGTGCAGGCGATGAGGAGCTACAGTTTTTAGTGGACAATCTTGGGTTAAAGAATTATGTGTACTTGGAAAAACAAAAGCCGCAATCGGAAGTATTCAGCCTAATGCAGGAAACTTCGCTGCTTTTGATGCCCAGTTTGGAAGAGGGTATCCCGAATGTGGTGGTGGAGGCTATGGCTATTGGCTTGCCGGTTATTAGTACCAATTGTGGAGGGGTAGTGGATTTGATTTCAACAGAAAAAGAAGGATGGATTGTTCCCATCCGCGAACCACAGGCTATGGCAGAAGCAATTGAAGCTTTTGTAAATCTACCATTACTAAAGATTGAAGAAGTACGATTGGCTGCTCGGAAGAAAGTGGAACAACAGCATAATGAGGAACAAATGGTTAAAGGGATGGAGGAGTTGTATTATGAATTACGAAGTTAAAAGTTTGAAGTACGAGGTAGGATATTGAACTTTTATTTAATTTGTATTTTTAAAAATCATAAGTACTTTTTCTAATAGCAATGGAAAATTCTTTACTTAAAAGGACACGCCAATATGCAATTGATGTGTGGAAGTTTTGTGAAAAAATTCCAAAGACGAGAGAATATAATGCATATATTAATCAACTTATTAGGTGCTCAAGTTCAGTTGGCGCTAATTATCGTGTATCGCAAAGAGCAAAATCTACCGCGGATTTTTTAAATAAATTAAAAATTGTTGAAGAAGAAGCAGATGAAACTTTATATTTTTTAGAACTTTTATCCGAAATAAATCCAAGTTTGAAACCTGAAATCACAGATTTGCATAAAGAAGGAACAGAGATTTTATCAATTGTAGTGGCATCTATAAAAACAACTCGTAGGAATCAAAAAGCTAAATGAAACATTCATTATGATTTTTAAAATAAACTCCCATCTTTGTGTTTCGTACGTTGTATTTAAAAATTCTTACTCCCTACTTCATACTTCCAATTTCGTACATTGTACTTCCAGCTTCATACTTCGCATGTTGTATTTCCAACTTCGAACGTTATACTTACAACTTCGTACTTCGTATATTGTACTTCCAACTTCGTACTTCCAACTTCGTACCTCGTAAATGGATATCAAAACCCCAATAATCCCACCCCACCAACAATTCGTAAAGGTAGCTGCTCCCCAAGAGTTGGATCATCAGGCAATTTGCATCTTTGCTGCCACAGGTTTCTTTCTCGATACGGATACCTATTGGAAAAACAAAAAAGTGCTGCCCGCCGCGTCCGAAAATACACTTGATGAAAACGGTTTTTTAATTGAAAGTAAACCGTGGTTCCAATGGCATTATAGCCCACGGGACATAAGCTTTGAAACAGCTTTGGAGGAATTTACCTCGCTTTTTGAACAAATCGTAGGTGAACAAGCAAAGGAAAACAAGGTAATTCTTCCATTATCGGGCGGCTTGGACAGCCGGACACAGGCCGTTGCTCTGGCAAAACTTAAGAAGCCCGTTACAGCGTATAGCTATTCCTTTAAGGGTGGTTATTCAGAAAGTGCAATTGGGAGGGAAATTGCGAAGGTATGTGGCTTTGACTTTAAGGAATTTACAATAGAATCAGGATATTTGTGGCCAAAACTGGAAGATCTGGCCTCCATAAACCAATGTTATTCCGATTTTACCCATCCCCGTCAAATGGCAGTTTTGGAAGAATTCAAAAATATGGAAGGAGTGTTTTCCTTGGGGCATTGGGGCGATGTCTTGTTCAACCGGGGAGCTCCCGAAGGGACAAATGAAGAAGATCTTTTGGAAATTATTATAAAGAAAATTGTAAAAAAAGGAGGGATGGAACTTGCGACCGCCTTATGGCAGGAATGGAATTTGGAAGGCGACTTTGAAAGCTATTTAAGCGAAAGGATTACTGGATTGCTTAAAAAAATTCACATTAAAAACCCAAGTGCTAAACTGCGGGCTTTTAAAAGTCTGTATTGGGCGCCGCGCTGGACCTCAGTCAATCTTTCCGTCTTTGAGGCCGCACACCCAATAACGGTACCCTATTATGACGATAGGATGTGTAAGTTTATTTGTACTGTCCCAGAGGAATATCTGGCAGATAGAAAGCTACAAATAGCTTATATTAAACAACAAAATCCGGCTTTGGCAAAAATTACATGGCAAGATCATAGGCCCTATAATTTATATACATTTGAAAAAAACACCTCTCCAAACAATTTACCATACAGAATAGCGAATAAGTTAAAGCGGGTGCTAAGAAGCAAAATGGGCAAACCGTACATACAGCGCAATTGGGAACTACAATTTTTAGGAATGGAAAATGATGAAAAATTACAGCAATGGCTTTTTGAAGAAAATCTCCACCCTTTTTTATCAAAACCGCTAATTGCACGTTTTTATAATAATTTTAAGGCGGTTGATGCAGTTAAATATTCACATCCTTTGAGTATGTTGCTTACTTTGGCGGTGTGGAAAAGAATTATTGATTAGTATATGAAAGTATCTGTAATACTACCCATTTATAATGGCGAACGTACTTTGGAAGCAACACTAAAGAGTCTGGCCGCACAGACATTTCAGGATTTTGAACTAATAGCTTGCATTGATGGGACCAACGATGGATCGGAAGAAATTTTGAAAAACTTCAACAGTGCCTTTTCAAAAATGACTATTATAAAAAACGAGATTAATCGTGGTTTAGGCCCTACTATGAATCGATTGGTGGCCAACACAATTGGGGAATATGTTGCAATAGCTGAACAGGATGATTATTATTACCCCAACCGTTTGCAATTGCAGGCTGATTTACTTGATGCAAAAAGTGATATTGGTTTGGTTTCGGGAATTGCTGAATTTTGGAATGGAGAAAAAGTGACGTCCCATTTTCCCGGAATTTTGGTACATGGAGAGCAATATCCCGAAGGAAAGGAATTATTCCTTTTAAACTATCGCAATCAAATTAAGGTTGTAAATAGTTGTATTATGTTCAAAAAAGGGGTACATATTGATAACGGTTTGTATTTTACCCAACATTATCCTAGTATAAGTATAGATTGGACGTATATTTTGCGGTTTTCTTTGGTTTCAAAAATTCATGGATTGCATGAGGTTTTGGTGCGTTTGGATAGAAGAACGGAGCGTACCTCAGTAACTTCAAATAAGAAGAAACAATTTGCGGCTACAAGGGAGTTGTTGCGAAGTTTTGCTTATGAGCACCCAGCAATCGTTTCTATGGCGGATTATCAATATGCATATAGAACACAATTATTATTGGAATTAGGACATACTTCCAGGTTTCAATTTGTCGTTAAAGGTTTTTTACTTAGTTTATGGTTTTTTAGGGATAAAAGATTTTTTCAAAAGGTAAAAGGGAAATTATATAATATATTTAAAAAGTGAATTCTTTAAAACAATATATAATTAATATAAAAAATTCTTACACTATAGGGAAAAGGATTAATCACGATCCTTATTTTAAAAAAACAAGTGTTGAAACGCGTATTGAAATTGAAAAAGGTCCAAGGCGGACTGTTGTTATAAATTATCTTCTGTCATTGACACCTGCACAAAATTATTTGGAAATAGGTGTTAGAAATCCCGAAAAAAATTTCAATAGGATAAACTGCAAAAATAAAATTTCTGTAGACCCAGGTATTGAATACGAAGAAAACCCCGTAGATTATAAAATGACTTCAGATGATTTTTTTCGAAAAATTAGAAAAGGAAATATAGAGATAGATAAAAAAATAAAATTTGATATTATTTTTATTGATGGTCTTCATTTAGCAAATCAAGTGGAAAGAGATATCGTAAATTCATTAGATTTCATCTCGAAGACAGGTTTTATAATTCTTCACGATTGCAATCCGCCCTCTCAATTTCATGCGCGAGAATCTTATGATTTTCTGAACTCCCCAGCTAGAAATTTTTGGAATGGTACAACGTGGAAGGCATTTTATAAATTCCGACATGAAAAACTTTTATATTCAATATGTTTCGATACAGATTGGGGGGTTGGGGTAATTTCTAAAACAAAATATGCGGGGTTCAATAATTTAGAGTTACCTATGGGAAACCCATACTTCGAATTTAATTCTCATTTAAAAAACAAGAAATTTTATATGAACCTTCAAAACTTCCATGATTGGAACAAGACATTAAAATAAAAATCCTATACACAATCCCCAACTTCGATACCGCAGGCAGCGGAAAGGTTGTTTATGACCTTATAAATGGATTGGATAAAGGAATATTTGAAGTGGAAGTGGCCTGTTCCAGTAACCGTGGTTCTTTTTTTAAGGAAATTGAAAGCCTTGGCATTCCAATACATATTATTGAAACCACAACAAACTACCGTCCATATAGCACCTTGTTTTCACGTATTAAAACTATCAAAAACTTTTTTCGGAAGAATAAATATGACATCGTCCATTCCTGGCACTGGAGTAGCGATTGGACAGAAACTATTGCGGCGCGGTGGGCTGGGGCAAAATGGATCTATACCAAAAAGGCGATGAGCTGGGGCAATAAGCATTGGAAAATACGCAGTTTCCTCGCAGATTTCATTATTACAATCAATGATGAGATGCGCAGTTATTTTCCGAAGAAGAAAAACCAAACACTTATTCCCCTGGGAATAGATACCGACTTTTATAGTCCCGCAATCTTTCCGGAAAAGAATTGTGAAAATGGAATATTCAAAATAATTACCGTGGCCAATTTGGTGCCCGTCAAAGGCGTTGAGGTTTTGATAAAGACTATCAAAAAGCTTGATGACCCCACTATTAAATTGACGGTATTGGGTGATAATGCTAATGATTATGGCACATACTTGACATCTTTGTGCAAAGAGTTGCATATTAAGCAACAAGTAAACTTTTTGGGAAAAAAGCCAGATGTGCGTCCCTATATTGCGGGATCAGATTTGTACGTGATCCCTACCTTGAACGAAGGCAGAAAAGAAGGCATGCCCATGGCCTTGGTAGAGGCAATGAGTATGGGGATTCCGGTGTTGGGATCTAATATTTCTGGGATTAAATTTGTGTTGAAGGATTTTAAGACCCTACTTTTTCAAGCGGACAGTGAATCAAATTTGGCTAATGAGATTCTTAAGATTAGATCTTTATCTTCTCAGGAAAGAATAAATCTTGGAAATAAGCTGAGAAAATATGTAATTGAAAATTTCAATTATAATATCTTTATTACCGAGCACCAAAGGTTGTATAAACGGATAATAGCCTAAAAAGAAATTCTATGTGCAAAGGAACTATTCTTTCCAACATCTTGCGTTATTCCAAAACATTATTAAAGTGGTGACGACAATGTTTATTAATAGCAACTTAAATTAGGGCAATGAGCAAAATCAAAAGCTTCATATTCGTCTCGGGTACGGGTAGATCAGGTACCCACTTAATTGGAAGAACAATTTCCAGTCATCCAATGATTGAGGGAAGAATTGAGGATTCCTATACCTTTCCGTTATTTACCAGAATAGCCACAACACAGGATTACAATTCGCCAATGGTCAATTACATATTAAAAAAATTACTTTTTTATCGGCTTAAGAAAATAAGCAAAAACCAAGAGCTTCATATACTTGAAAAATCCCATCCATCTCTTTGGTTTGTTGAAGATTTATTGAAAAATTTTTCTAACTCCAAATTTATAGGAGTATATCGAGATATTGAGCCTACGGTAAATAGTATGTTAAACCACAGTGGTGTTTTAAACTGGTATAAAAAATTACCACAAGACAAACCCAACCGATTTTTAGGAATTACCAAGGAAAACATGAAAGAATTTAAAAATTTTTCATTAGAAAAAAAATGCGCTCTAAGGTGGTTTTCCCATATAAATAGGCTTAATGAGGTTCAATTTAAATATCCTGATAACGTACTAGCTGTTAATTATGACGATTTTATTGATGATTCAGAGGTGTGGTTAGAAAAAATAAGTAAATTCCTTCAAATTGACAATATCTTCCATCCTGAGAAATTTAATATTAATTCAAAAGACAAATGGAGAAATAACCTCACTAAGGAAGAATTAGAGGATATATATAAAGTTAAAAGTGAATATACAAAACTTAAAATTGAGCTTTAAAAAAATCTTTGATAATATTAAAAGCTAAGATGCAAATAGGACTTGTTTTGTCAACTACTCCCAGTTATTCTGAAACCTTTTTTCGTTCCAAGATTAAGGGGCTTCGGGAGCAGGGAATGGACGTCCGTTTGTATTGCCAAAGCAAAAAAGACGACTTTAACCATTGTCCCGTAATACTTAGCCCAAAGGTAAGCCGCAATCCGCTGTTGCAATCATGGTATTTTTTAAAGGAATTTGTTTTACTGTTACCACATCTACCCGCCATAATCCGTTATATAAACCTAGAACGGACAGAGGGTACGGAATTTCTTCAGCTTTTAAAAAAAATTTACTTAAACGCCCATCTCCTAAAGGCCAATTTGGACTGGCTTCATTTTGGGTTTGCCACCATGGCACTCGGCAGCGAAACGGTTGCAAAAGCAATAGGAGCAAAAATGGCGGTAAGTTTTCGGGGGTTTGATATTGCAGTCTATCCGGTAAAATATCCCGGCTGTTATACCATACTTTGGGAATATGTTGATAAGATACATACCATATCCAATGATCTACTGGTACTGGCAAAAAAGCACGGGCTGCCAGACGGTATTCCTATTGAAAAAATTACCCCTGCCATTGATGTCAATTTATTTAAACCCAATTCCAAGATTGTGAATGCTGAGGAGTTAGTTTTTGTGACTACCGGTCGCTTGCATTGGAAAAAAGGCTTTGTACAGACTATTGAAGTTTTGGCGATTTTAAAAGCACAAGGCTTGAAGTTTACTTATAAAATTATAGGAGAGGGGCCCGAATACGAACGTATTGCCTTTGCGGCCTATCAATTGGGTTTGAAGAATGAAATTCTGTTTTTGGGGAAACTGCCCCATCATCAAGTAAAGAAAGAATTGGAGAGTACAAGTATATATATCCAATATAGCATACAGGAGGGTTTTTGCAATGCCGTATTAGAGGCCCAGGCCATGGGCAAACTTTGCATAGTAAGTAATGCCGAGGGTCTATCTGAAAACGTCCTGCACGAAAAAACTGGGTGGGTAGTTCCAAAAAACAATCCCCAAGCACTGGCCGAGACAATAAAGAAGGTATTGGGCTTAAGAAGTGACGAAAGAAATACCATTACCCAAATCGCGCAAAAAAGAGTGAGGGAAGAATTCAATATTGAAAAACAGCAAAAGGAATTCTTGGATTTTTATAATTAAGATAAATGTCAGCTTGAGTGTTTTTCATGTGGAAGGG
This sequence comes from Aequorivita iocasae, assembly GCF_016757735.1. Lineage (NCBI taxonomy): Bacteria > Pseudomonadati > Bacteroidota > Flavobacteriia > Flavobacteriales > Flavobacteriaceae > Aequorivita > Aequorivita iocasae. The sequence continues at coordinate 98,951 of NZ_CP068439.1, read as the reverse complement.
TAGTGGAAAGTAAAAAATGCCTTTGTTGAGCTTGTCGAAACCGGAACCGGTCATTTGCAAATGGTGTTAGCCAAGACAAAAGGGTCTCGATAAAATTTTAACTCGGCTCTCGCCTCCTTAAAATTCACTCGACCTGACTTTCGACCTACTTTTGTCAGTTCGAGTGTTTTTATTTGGAACGATAGTGGAAAATAAAAAATGTATCGAGAACCCTTTATGAGAAAAAATGTCTAATTTTTTCTTAATTTAATTTTATGAAAACCTATTACGTATATATTCTTTCCTGTTCAGACGGTACTTATTACACTGGGGTAACTTCCAATCTGACCCAGCGATTGGAAGACCATCAACACCGAAAACATTTAAACAGTTATACTTCTTCCAGACTGCCCGTAGAACTGGTATTCTATTGCACTTTTACGGAGATAACCATGGCTATATCGACGGAAAAGCAAATCAAAAAATGGTCAAAGGCTAAAAAAGAGGCTCTGATCAATGAAGAATATAATAAATTGCCAAACCTAGCTAAAAAGAAATTCAATAAATAAAGGGTCTCGATACTAATTTGTTTCCCCTGCGGCTCAACAAATTCACTCGACCTGACATACTCCCTAATCAGTTGTTTAACAATTGTCAGTTCGAGTGTTTTTTATTTGGAACGATAGTGGAAAATAAAAAATGTATCGAGAACCCTTTATCTGCAAAAGTTGTTTTTCTCTGCAAACTGGTCTCGATACAAATTTGAGTTCGGCTCCCGCCTCCCTCAAATTCACTCGACCTGACATAAGCCCTATTCAGTGGTTTAAAAGTTGTTAGTTCGAGTGTTTTTTATTTGGAGCGAAAGCGGAAAATAAAAAATGTATCGAGAACCCCTTCCGATTTAAATTATAACTTCCATAAACAGTATATTTACCTACGTGAAACTCTACTACCCAAAATCCCACTACAGCAAAGCCCACCGCGGCCTGCTCTTTCCTTTGCTGAAACCTTTCATCAAAGCAGAAGGGTTTACGGATTCACAACGCATTGTTTCCTATGGGGTTTCCGAAAAGGATTTTGCGTTTACTGAGCATTTGGAAGAAGCGGATGTGGTTATACTCACAATGGCATGGAATTATTACGTAAAGACAATGCAAGAAAACATAGCCATTGCATTGGTAAAGAAGTGTGCCGGTTTAAATAAAAAAGTAATTGCTTTAAACGATGGTGATTTTGGAATTAAAATTCCCTATTTTAAAAATTTGATTGTACTTAGGTTTAGTGGTTATAAAACAAAATATACCGATAATGAATATACATTGCCGGTTTTTATTGAAGATCCATTAAAGAAATATTTTTATACCGAAGAGATAGTTCAAAGACCATATCTTCCAAAACCTGTAATCGGATTTTGTGGGCAGGCAAATCCATCGATTTTAAATGCCGCAAAAGAAATTATCAACACTGGTTTGCGTAATTTTAAAAACTATATTGGAAAATCAAAAAATGAGGTTCAGCAAGTGCTTTCAACTTCATTTCTAAGGGCCTCTGTACTTAATACATTGAAAAAATCGAAAATTGTTGAAGCCAATTTTATATTCCGAAAAAAATACAGAGCTGGAATTATTGCCGAAAAGGATGCCCACCATACAACCCTTGAATTTTACAGCAATATACGTGAATCTGACTATGTAGTCTGTGTAAGGGGGGCAGGCAATTTTTCAGTCCGTTTTTATGAAACACTAGCAATGGGAAGGATACCTGTTTTTATAGATACCGATTGTTCCCTACCGCTTGACGACCTCATTGATTGGAAAAACCATGTGGTTTGGATAGAATATAAAGACCGCGATAAGGTGGCACAAAAAATAAAAGAATTTCACAGCGCCTTATCGCAAACGGAATTAATAAATTTACAACGTGCTAACCGAAAACTTTGGGAGCAAAACTTACGCTTAAAATATTTTTTTAAGATTCTCTTAGATTACATACAAAAGAAAGCTAAATGAATGGATTGATTATATTTCTAAAAAGAGCACACGTAGAAATTGTGGCATTTTATCTGAATATCATTAACAATCGGGAATTTTTATACGCCAAAATAACTAATAGAAAAATCGTTTATTCCCATTACGCACGTGTAAATAATTTTGGGGATATGTTTAATAAGGATCTAATTCGTTCGTTTGGTGCACAATTAATCTTTGTTCCCACCTATAAGAAAAGTGAAGCGGCTTTAACAGGATCTATATTAGGAACCTATTTAAGAGATTTTACAGGTTATGTTTTAGGAGCAGGTTTCATTGTGGACCGATACAACCGAAGAGAGAATAACTGGAAGGTTAAAATCATACGTGGTCCGTTAAGCGCTAAGCAATGTGGGGTTACCGAAAATGTAGTTTTTGCCGATCCGGGTATCTTGGCCTCTCAAATTTATTCAAATTCTGGTTCAAAAAAATATAAGCTAGGAATAATTCCGCATTCCAGAGATGTATCAATTTTTAAGAAGTTACAATTTGATGAAAACATAAAGTTTATTCATCCAAGAAGAAAACCCGCGGCAGTAGCAAAGGATATTACGAATTGTGAACATATCGCTTCCTCTTCTTTGCATGGACTAATATTCGCAGATGCATTCAGGGTGCCTAATATTCATTTAAAATTTAGTGACAATGTAATTGGCGGCTTGCACAAGTTTGAAGATTACTATCAAGGAATGGAAGCTAAAGGAGAACATATAGATTATAAAGCAGGAATGACTGTTAATGAAATAATAAATAATTGTAAGCTTAGATATTCTAAAGACTATTTAATAAAAAAACAAGAAGCGGTTAATTCTATTATAAGCTCCTTCATTCGCAACAAATAATTTTTTCCAGTAATTAAAATGTTATAAATACTATTTATTTGCAATAAGAATCCATGAAAATCCTTTTCTGCTTTACATACAATAAAAGTTTTTTGGCGAATGTTTTTTTGGAATTAGCCAAAAGAATGGTTGAAGAAGGCAATGAGGTTACCGTTTTTTCACTAAAAAAAATAAGAACTGAAAAGAATGTAGGTGCAATTAAAGTAGTAATCGCAAAACAAGGAGGACATTTTGCCAATTACAAAAACCTTTTTAAGATCATTAAAGGGGAAAAACCAGATCTTATAATTTCAAATTTCAACTACGTTTATCCATCTTTGTTAATGGGCCGATTGCTGGGTGTAAAAAAGAATATAGCTTGGTTTCACACAGAAAGTGCACATACCCGTCCCGGTTTCTTTAACTTTATTTTAAAAAAAAATGTTGTAAAACTTGCCAATAAAGTAATCGTAAATTCCTCTCTCTTAAAAAACGACCTCGTGATAAACTTTTTGGTTCCTGAAGCTAAAATAGTTACCGTGCCATTCTATACCAATATAACAAAATTTAAGCCTACACAGAGTATAGAAATAATTGACACGCCAAAATTTAAAATAGGTTGCCCGGGACGTTTGGTAAAAGGCAAAAACCATAAACTTCTTATAGATTCATTGTTTTCCCTTAAGCAGAAATACGGTAGTACCTTTATATTGTACATTGCAGGGTCAGGAGAAAGGGAAAAAAGCTTAAAGGCCTATGTACAGTCCAAGGAAATGGAGGATGAAATTATATTTTTGGGAAATCTAGAAATAGATACACTTCCCACTTTTTATAAAAAGATGGACTTGATCGTATTGCCAAGTTTGCATGAAGCCTTTGGATTTGTTTTTATTGAAGCAATTTGCCTTGATGCTCCAGTACTGGTTTCAAATAGGTTTGGTGCTCTACAGTTTATAAAAAATAAAGAAGGGAACAGTTTTTTTGAATTTAACCCCACCGACCAAAATGAACTCACTTTAAAAATAGAAGAATATTTATGCGGTAAGAAAATACCGTCAAATTATTTTAAAGAATTGTATACTGCTAATTTTGGCAAGGAAAAAACCTACCAGGCCTTTAAGCAGGTATTGCAATAAACTATGCTATTCACATTCCTAAAATATTTGCAGCCTACTCATTATTTCCAGCTTTATCGCAGGGATGGCAGCTCCATATTTCCAATTGTGGAGTTATTACCGCAGGAAGTTATCACTCAGCTAAAAGCAGAAACTAAATTTTCCAGCAAAAGCGCTCGAACATACGATCTTTCCTGGCAGGCAATTCAAAAAGGGTATATTGGCGATATTGAGACCTATACTAATTTTAAAAAAGTGCCAGTTATTGATGAGTACCGTTTCTTGCGAAAGTACTTTCATAAAGTTTGGGTGCTGTATGTACTTTTATTGCGTATTGGTAGTTTTCACAATCCGATTAGGGAGCTATCTGCCTGGAAAAAAAGCAGTGATGTGAAAAGAAGCGATTATTTGAAAAATCCAATAGCCTATCAGGATTGGACGCAGTATCAATCATCCTTGCTTTCCCAAAATCCAATGGTAAGCGTTATGATACCCACATTAAATCGCTATGAGTATCTAAAGGATGTGCTCGAAGATTTGGAAAAGCAATATTATAAAAATTTTGAAGTAATAATTGTAGACCAATCCAATCCTTTTCAGGAAGAATTTTATAAGGGCTTTCATCTGGACCTTCGAGTGGTCCAGCAATCTGAGCGTGCGCTTTGGCTTGCAAGAAACCGTGCCATTGAACTATCAAAAGGGGAATACATTCTACTTTTTGATGATGACAGTCGGGTAGAACCTGATTGGATTACAAATCACCTTAAATGTCTCGATTTTTTTAATGCCGACATTTCCGCAGGGGTATCTATTTCTGCCGTAGGAGCACAAGTACCCCAAAACTATTCTTTCTTTAGAATTTCGGACCAATTGGATACGGGAAATGTACTGTTGAAAAAACAAATTTTCCGTACTATCGGACTTTTTGATAGACAGTATGAAAAACAACGTATGGGCGATGGCGAATTTGGACTGAGATGTTATTTGAATGGCTATAAAAATATTTCAAACCCCTATGCCGAGAGGCTGCATTTAAAAGTTGGCTCTGGAGGCTTGCGTGAAATGGGAAGTTGGGATGGGTATAGACCAAAAAAGTGGTTTGGGGCACGGCCGGTCCCAAGTGTATTATATCAATTTCGTAAATATTATGGAGGAAAAAGGGCAATTTTGGCCTTGCTCAAGTTTGTACCACCTTCGGTTATACCTTACCAATTTAAAAAAAGCAAACTGGGCATGGTGATGGGTTTTATTTTTTCAATAATCATTGCTCCAGTAATAGTATTCCAAATTATAAAATCCTGGAATTTAGCAACAGATAAATTAAAGGAAGGGGCCCTAATAAAAAATCTGGATTGATGAAAGTACTGCAAGTTATCGATAAATTGGACGTGGGCGGTGCTGAAAGGGTTGCTGTCAACCTGTGCTCTCTATTATTTGAAAATAAGATTGAGGTAAGTTTTTTGAATCTTTTACAGCCTGCAAAATTAGATGAAGAACTTATCCAAAAGGGCATTAAGGTGCAATATTTAAATAGAAGAAATAAATACAATCCTATTTATTTATTGAAAATGTTGTTTTTATTAAACCGCTACACCATAGTCCACGTGCATTCGCGCCACGTATTGCGATATGTCGGAATAACATTCTTTCTCCCAAAATTTTTTAGAAATTTTAAGGTTGTATTTCATGATCATTATGGCGAAATAGATAACGATAATTCAATTTCACCGTATTTGAAAAAATGTATAAATAACTGCGATGCCTACATAGGAGTTAGCCCATCATTAGTTCATTGGGCAAGAGAAAATAAGCTCAACAACAAAATTTTTCTTCTTGAAAATATTGTCAGGGAAAATAGGTTTTTCAAAAAAATAGCTACGGAGAGTAAGATTGTAGCAGTTGGTAATTTTAGGAAGCAGAAAAATTATGAGTTTTTGTTAGCTGTTTTGAAAAATCTGCCCGAGCATATACAAATTGATTTATATGGAGTAGTGGTAGATAATAAATACTACAATGACTTTAGGGCTTTGACAAAATCATTAGGAATAACCCATAGAATTCACATTATTACCTCTGAAAAAAGTGTAGCTGAAATATTGCCTAATTATAGTCTGGCAATTCACTGTGCCGCATCGGAAACAGGACCATTGGCAGCAATCGAGTTTATGAGCAAAGGGTTGCCACTCATTATGTTCAATACTGGGTCGGTGGCAAAAGTACTGAAGGAAAATGGATATGGTTTTATAATGGATATATTTGATGAAAGAGAATGGACTATGAAAGTAAATGAGATTTTAAATAATCCATCCCTTCAGTCAAATTTGGCAACACAACTAAAAATGATACATCAGAATTTTTTTTCTGAAAAAACCTATTTTGAGAAATGCCTGAAAATATACCAAGTCATATAAAACTCTTAGTAGTATCAGATACGGGTATGTTCCAAAAGAACGGAAATACGTATGCATTCGGTCCTGTGGTAAAGGAGTTGGGTGAGCTTAATTTTTTTAATAACATTATTTGGATCGGTTTTAATAAAAAACAATTGGCTGGCAACAAATCTTTTCTTGAAATAACAGATGAACGTATCCATACTATTGGACTTCAAAATACCGGAGGCAAAACAGTAGTTTCTAAATTCTTTATTATCCTTAATTATCCAGTATATTTTTTGAGAATATTTCGCGAAATTTTTAAATCTAAATATATACACGTTCGTGCTCCATCAAACCCCGCGGTTGCTGCCATGATTGTCTCATATTTTTTTCCCAAAAAACAATTTTGGTTTAAATATGCGGGCGACTGGCAGGGCAATGCCCCTTTTTTCTATAACATCCAGCGTAAGTGGTTAAAAAACTTAGGAAAAAATTCAAAGGTAACTGTTAATGGTGCCTGGATTAATCAGCCTAAAAACATACTTAGTTTTGAAAATCCTTGTTTGGACTCATTGGACAGATTAAAAGGAAAATCATTTATTGATTCTAAAAACATAAAGGATAAAATAGATTATTGTTTTGTAGGCGGATTGAACGAAAACAAAGGTTGTATGTTACTCTTGGAAGCGCTTAAAAACATGAACCTTCCTGCAAATTTTGGTAGTTTGCATATAGTGGGGGATGGTCATCTAAAACAGGAATTGGAGTTATTGGCAAAAAAGCTATCAATAGAGGTACTATTTTATGGTTCCTTGCCAAAGCAAAAGGTGGTAAGTATTTATGAAAAATGCCATTTTTTGGTGCTTCCTTCTAAAAGTGAGGGATTTCCAAAGGTATTGGGTGAGGCAATGAATTTTGGGTGTATTCCTATCGTTTCTAACATCTCATGCATCAACCAATATGTGCAGGACGAAAAAAACGGAATTTTAATAAATGCTATAAGCATTAGTGGAATTGTTAATTCAATAAATAAGAGCTTTGAGGTTACAGAAGACGATTTCACAAATATCACAAAATATAATTATAAGATCGCCAAACGTTTTACATATCAAAACTATAACAATCGGGTTTTTTCGGAAATCTATAGCTAAATTAAATGTAAACATATATAATTATTAAACTGCTAGCCCTTAAAAACATAAAACCCCTATATGCAATAATCTTTCATATTTTGATAGGTTTATTGGCGTATGTAGATCGTTCATTGATGGTGTTTTATATGCTTGGTATTTTAGTTTATTTTATTTATTCTATAATACTAAAAAAGAATAAAGCTCTTTATGTTCTTCTTGCTGCAGCTTACATTACTGGAGTGGAGGTTTTTCTTCGTATGACCAAAGCTTTTGTTTTCTATGAAACGGGAAAGTATGCTGTTATGTTTTTTGTTTTATTGGGAATATTGTATTTGGGTTTTAAAAGAAACGCAATTTCTTATATAGGTTACATTTTATTATTATTGCCTGGTGTTTTGGTATCATTGGATGCGATTTCTTACGATGCGAATTTTAGAACTACAGTACTTTTCAATCTCAGCGGGCCTTTATGTTTAAGTTTTGCTGCTATTTTCTGTTATGGCAGAACAATATCATTAAAAAATTTTCTTAAGGTTTTAGATTTTATAGTTTATCCTTTAATAAGTACAGTAGTGTATATAATATTATATACTCCCGATATTCAAGAAGTTGTAACTGGCACTGCTTCAAATGCTGCTTTGTCAGGTGGGTATGGACCAAACCAAGTAGCTACTGTATTAGGATTGGGAATGTTTATTTTATTTTCCCGATTATTGATTCCCTATAGAAATATAATTGTTCAATGGTGTATGATGTTTTTAATGATTGTAATGACATATCGTGCATTGCTTACATTCTCTAGGGGAGGGGTTCTGATCTCACTGATTATTTCGGTAGTTTTTATAGTTTTTATATACGTAAGCAGTAATATAAAAAGCAAAGCAAAAATAACTGTTAAAGTATTATCTTTATTAGGTGTAGCCCTGATGGTTTGGTCATATACATTGGTACAAACAGGGGGCCTTATTGGAAATCGTTATGCCAATGAGGATGCATTGGGAAGGGAAAAGGAAGATGTTACGACCGGTCGTGTCGATTTATTGGCCGTAGAGATTGATGCCTTCAAGGAGAATCCGATTTTTGGAATTGGAATTGGACAGGGCAAGTTTCAATTTAGGGAAGAAATGGGAATTATTTCCGCATCCCATAATGAAATATCACGCATGTTATCTGAACATGGTTTACTGGGTATTTTAGCATTATTAATTCTTTTAATCGCTCCTATGTTAACAAAAATGAAAGGCCGAAAGAACATCTATTTCTATCCATTTTTATTATTCTGGGGTCTTACAATCGTCACCACATCAATGCGCATCGCCGCCCCAGCCTTTATATATGCCTTATGTTTGTTGAATATAGATTATGCACCCAAGAAAAAACCTGCTTTACATAGGAAATAAACTCGCAGTCCACGGCAAGAATCCTACGGCTATCGACGAACTTCCAATTAAACTGGAAGCAGAGGGATATGCAGTTATAACAGCATCTTCTAAACAAAATAAAACCTTTCGACTGTTGGATATGGCGTTCGCAACTGTCCAAAATAGAAATCGTGTCAACCTAGTCTTGATAGACACCTACAGCACACAGAATTTTTATTATGCGGTTATTGTGGCTGCTTTATGCCGCTTTTTTAAACTGCCCTATATGCCAATCTTGCACGGCGGCAACCTTCCCAGCCGTTTAAAAAAAAGTAAGCGCCTCAGCAAAGCGCTTTTTGGTAAGGCTTTGATGAATATAGCCCCCTCAAAGTTTATGATGGGCCAATTTCAAAATGCCGGCTTTCAAAATATAACATACATACCAAATACCCTCAAAATTGAAAATTATCCATTTCAAATTAGAACATCCCTAACCCCAAAGCTACTGTGGGTGCGTTCCTTTTCGGAAATATACAACCCCTTATTGGCTTTGGAAATAGTTGAAATCCTTAAAAAGAAAGGGATTGATGCTTCCCTCTGTATGGTGGGGCCTGACAAAGACGGTTCCATGCAACGCTGTAAAAAGATTGCCGAAGAACTTAAACTCCCCATAAATTTCACAGGTATGATGCGAAAAGAGGAATGGATGGCGCTTTCCAAAGATTTTGACATCTTTATTAGCACCACCAATTTCGACAATATGCCAGTAAGTGTTATGGAAGCCATGGCACTCGGGTTGCCGGTAATCTCAACAAATGTAGGCGGTATGCCTTGTTTGATTGAAAATGGTACTGATGGTATCTTGGTACCTGCAAACTCCCCGGAATCTTTTGTGCAAGCCATTGAAGAATTATGTACCGACCCTTTAAGAGTTCAAAATATCACAAAAAATGCCCGAGCAAAAATGGAAAACCTTGATTGGGGGAAAGTAAAACATAAATGGATAAATCTTTTAGGGGAATGAAATTTCAGTAAATTTGGAGTGTTGGCGATAACCGCAAATAAAACAGCGCAGACACCAAGTTCACGGAGTAGGTCTTTGTGTCCTTTGTGAAAACATTGTGTCCTTTGTGGTTAAAAGAAGTCCATAACGAAACTGGAAACGATTACTTATGTCAAAAAAAAACAGCATACATTTCGACATCTCAGAACGCAAAATTTTGCTGCGAATTTTGGATATTGTTAGTGTGCTGTCATTGTTGTATTTCGTTGGTATTGTCTTCAATTTTGATTACTTCAAAATAAACTCCCAACATTGGGTATGGTCCATTGTGTTGGCAATTTATCTAAGCGTTTTCGCAACAATTTTTGAGCTTTATAATCTTCAGAAAGCGAGTAAGTTTGATGTGGTGGTAAAAAATGTGATTATAACCTCTTCGGTAACAGTTCTTTTTTACCTGCTTACACCATTTTATACCCCTATGTTGCCTTCCAACCGTTTGCAGATAGTCTATTTCTTTTTGGCTATAAATATTGCAATGTTGGCGTGGCGTTATGCCTACATCATCCTTATTTCTGCGCCCCGTTTTTACAAAAGGGTACTTTTGATTGCCCACGCAAGCGACGTGGAAACCATAGTAGCCTCCCTCCAAAAATCCGACCCTAATTATCGTGTTATCGGTTATTTTAATACTGGCCCCAATGACGGCACCATCATTAACGCTCTTGAAATTGACTCCATCACTATTGCCGATATTTCTTTATTGACGCAAGAAATGACTATTTCTGAGATAGTCGTGGGTACACCGCTTTCAGAAGGAATGACTGTGGAATTGAACAACCATTTGATAAAGTTATTGGAAAACGGAATCCCCATTCGCGAATATACCCAGGTTTACGAAGAGTTGACACATCGTATTCCGGTACAGCACGTGGAGAAGGATTTCTATCGTTACTTCCCTTTTAGCCGTAGCAACCAAAACAAACTTTACCTTTTCTTCAATAGAATCTTGGATTTGTTTTTTTCGGTTTTGGGCCTAACCTTCGGCATCATTTTGCTTCCTTTTTTATTGATAGGAAATTTACTTGCAAATCGCGGGCCCTTGTTCTACAGCCAGACTAGAGTGGGGAAGAACGGCAATCACTTCAAAATATACAAATTGCGCAGTATGGTTAAAAATGCCGAAAAGGATGGCGCGCAGTTCGCCTTGGTAAAAGATACAAGGGTTACAAAGTTTGGTAGGTTTTTAAGAAAATCACGTTTTGATGAAATCCCCCAATTCATTAATGTTATTAAGGGTGAAATGAGCGTTATTGGCCCCCGGCCAGAACGTCCCGAGTTTGTGGAAGGACTAATAGAAAAAATACCTTTTTACGAAGTAAGGCACCTTGTGAAACCCGGCGTAACAGGCTGGGCACAGGTAAATGCCAAATACGGCTCTACCGAAGAGGATTCGCTTGAAAAACTGCAATACGACCTATACTACATCAAGCACCGGAGTCTTTTTCTGGATGTTACCATCATTATAAAAACCCTGAGCACTATCATATTCTTTAGGGGACAGTGATGGTTATGAGTTGCAGGTTTCATTTCAAGTTCCAGGTTTCAGTTATGCGTTATAAGTTATGGGTTTTGAATGGGTCATACTCATACTTCGTGCTTACTTCCCCCTTTAAGGGGGCCATGGGGTTACTCCTTGAGCTCTGTACATCTGTGGATAAAAATATAATTATGATAAACATATATAATTTCTTCCCTTGTACTTCCTTTTTACTTTCCATTCGCTTTTCGCTTTTCGCTTTTCACTCATTCGTATATCTCTAATTATATTTAAAATTTATTTATAGTATGATTATAGTATCTTTATAGTATGATTATAGTATCTTTATAGTATGTCTATAGTATGTTTATAGTATATATATAGTATGTATAAAGCGTATCATATACATATTATATTCACTGTATACTAGTAAATCTTCACCCGTCATTTTCTAAATTTTACGTTTAATGCCGAAGTGGTTGAATCTTTTTTGAGAAATTTTTCTAACCCAAATCAAGCCTTCCCTTTGAAGGCGCTGTGTTGAGCCTTTCGAATTAGAAGGATGGAGAGGTATATTTTTTAATTGGACATTTGACCTTTTTCATTTGATATTTTTCCCTAGTAACCTCTGGGTTGATTCTTTAAAAAAAGGTTTCTTGCAAACGCAATCAAACTCCCTCCCTTTGAAGGCAATGTACTTAGCGCTGTCGAAGTAGAGGGCTGGGGAGGGATGTCATTCCTTCCCAATAACGTAAATCAAATAAACATAACGTATTGCCAAGGCAATCAATAAGGGCAATAATCCAATTGCAAATACCTGTACGCCGGTAATCCAATGGATTGCCAAAAGAATTAAAAGAAGTAATAACAAAAGGGTATATCGTTTAATTTTTGGCGAAGGCTTCTTTTTACCAATGACCCAAAACACCAAAATCGAAATAGGAAAAGCCCATAACAGATTGTAGTTGTTTGCAGTTGCGGTATGGTCTGTTGCAAACCAAAGCAACAAAAGAAAAATACCAATAAGCCCCGTAAAAAAGAAAATAAGGGCATCCAAATAGCGGCTTCGCCTATTATTTTTATAATTTCGATACGTCACAAGTACAATCAATAAACCCAAAACTCCCAATATAAAAATCGGACTTAAAAAGAAATTGCTTCTAGGAGGCTGCGGTTTATTTTCAAAAAGAACCTTTGTGTTTTTCACCAATGGCTCGGTTTTCCCATTTCTATGTATCACTGCGTTGGCAGCACCTTTAAAAACATAATCCGGCAAAAACTGGTATTCAATGGGTTTTGCGGCTCTATCAATTACAGCACCCAAAGCTATATCTATCCCCAAACTTCCCCAGCTGTTGGCATTGAGATTTTGCTGAATGAGTTCCCTAAACGTATAGGTTTCTGTTATATGATCATCCTTAAATTCCAGTTTATTGCCCAATACCTCTTGGGTTACGTCACGAATCTTGGTAGCGCAATTGTCAAAAAAGAAATCGTATTTATATTTTTTGTTCTCGGGCCTAGCATTGTTCCAAAGAAAATTTGAAACCGCCTGTTTTTCCGATTGGGTAAGGTTTAAGGTTTGTTCCTTTATCCAGCGGTTTTGGGCTACATAACTTTCATAAAAAGAATCGTAATAACTTACCCCTAACTGATAGAGCAGTTTGCCTTGTGCAAATTTTGTGTAAAAATTGGGTGTGTCAAAGTCGTAAACCCCATAATTAAAAACCACATCCTGCCCTGTGGCGGGATCGTTTATTCTAAAAGCGCTATGCCCAAACTTGTCGTAAAGCTCAGCACCTGGGCCTATGGTTAAAATACTTATTTCTGAAGCTTCAGAAAGTGGAACAAACTGTGCTTTTACAGAAACACTTATTATAGATAGTAGAAAAAGTATGTAATATTTCTTCACGCAATTTTAATTTTCATCTTGGCTCTTGGCTCTTGGCTCTTGGCTCTTCACTAATATTCTACCTAAAAATTTCCCAATCCAATTTCAACGAAAAAACATTGGAATACAAAGCAGCGCTTTGGTCGCCAATATCAGTTAATGCATAATCCACTTGAATACCCTTATACCTAAATCCAACACCGATGTTGGGTTGAAAGCCCACGGAATCACTCCCGTCCAGCTGTTTTATATTCTGAAAATTTCCAACCCCACCACGCACATAAACCATATCAATATATGCGAATTCAAGTCCTAAGGAAGGTGTGATACTTGCGAAAGAAGTAGAAATTACATCATTAGTTTCAGCAAAACGAAAATTGAGATCTACTTCGGCCAATAACGAAAAATCATAGCGGTACACAAACTTACGGGCCATCCCCAATTGAAGTTTGGGGATAGTTATTTCTGTAGTTTCGGGCAGGTCTTGGTTTTGTCCCTCAACGGCACCCTGAATTTCAGCAAATTTTTCTTCGTCTATGCTCCAAGCATTGAAAGTGGTAGTAATGTCACGAGCCATAATTCCAAACATCCATTTGTCTGTCCTGAATTGCACCGCCGCATCTAGCCCAAAACCCCACGAAGAGGCAAAGTCACCAATAATACGGCGGATCACCTTGGCATTTACACCATAATTCAATCCGTCCAAGGGAAGTCTTCGTGCATAGGAAAAAGTAACCCCATAATCTGCGGTGGAAAAAAGGCTTATACGGTTGTAATCTATGTTGCCCTCGCTGTCAATCAATTGGGTGGTGTTTAAAATATCGTCCACCCCGAAACGGATAACCGATAGCCCTACGGCGCTTCTGTCGTCCAAAGGCATTGCAAAGGCCGCATAATCATAATTCGCAATATTTGCAAAATAGGAGGCGTGCATCAATGAAATCTGTTTATCCTCAAGATTTACCATACCTGCGGGATTCCAGTACCCAGAGTTTACATCACCCGAGGAAGCCACTACAGCATTGCTCATCCCGAATGCTGCGGCATCAACACCGATATTCATAAATTCATTGGAATATTTGCGTACGGTCTGCGCACCCAGCGTAGCTGAAATAAGTACTATAAGGAGGAATAATTTCTCTTTCAAGCTTAAAATTTTAGGACAAATATGGCACTATTTTACAGAATACTAAACTTTAAATTTATGCACATATTGTGTTTGAATGCCATTGGACGGAAATACTTTGTTATTTTTACACATAATCTTAATAGATATTAAAAAATCAACCCCTATTAGGCTCCTCCCCTTTGAAGGGGAGGCTGGGAGGGGATGTTTTGCCTAAATCATAAAATCCAAATTGCGCTATAAAGAATATGAATATATCAAAACAAATCCCAAATATTATCACCTCCCTAAACATCCTATGCGGATGCGTTGCAATTCTTTTTGCAATTTCCGGTGATTTGATAACCGCTTCTTTCTTTGTTTTCCTCGGAATTTTCTTCGACTTTTTTGATGGGCTGGCAGCCCGATTGCTAAAAGCGCAGAGCGAGGTTGGCCTCCAGTTGGATTCCTTGGCAGATGTTATTACCAGCGGTGTTGCGCCCGGAGTTGTAATGTACCAAATGTTGAATCTGTCTTATTTCCATCAAATGCAGACGCTGACTGAAACATTTTCATTGGAGGGATGGAATGTAAGTTTTAAAAATTATCTGCCGCTTATTGGTTTGTTAATCGTGATTGCCTCAGCCTACCGATTGGCAAAATTCAACGTAGATACACGGCAAACTTCAGGCTTTATTGGATTACCCACGCCAGCAAACGCACTTTTGATTTTAAGCCTGCCCCTAATCTTACAGTTTCAATATTCTGAACTGGCAGAAACCATTATTTTAAACCGTTGGTTTTTGATAGGAATGACCTTGCTGAGCTGTATTCTTTTAAATGCCGAAATCCCACTTTTCGCCCTCAAATTCAAGACCTGGGATTTTAAAAGCAACGCTGTACGTTATGTGTTTCTGATAATTTGTGGAGTGCTGTTGGTACTGCTGAAGTTTTTGGCGATACCATTTATAATTCTACTTTATATATTGCTTTCGTTGGTTAACCACAAAGAACACCAAGAAGGCACAAAGCACACAAAGAAATCTCTCTGAACGCTGTGAAACCATTGTGCTCTTTGTGATTAAAAAATTATAGTAAAATGCAAACACAATGAATGAAAACCAAATAGCCACTAAGATTATTGGATGTGCACTAGAAGTCCATAAGGCACTAGGTCCGGGATTATTGGAATCGGCCTATCAGGAATGTTTATTTTATAAATTAAAGTTAGAGGGTTTAGCTGTTGAGAAACAAAAACCAATGTCACTCATATTTGATGAGGTGAAATTGGAGGTTGGATATCGAATAGATATATTGGTCGAAAATAAGGTTGTTATTGAGATAAAAAGTGTAGAGGCGTTAAACGATGTCCATTTAGCACAGACCCTTACCTATATGCGTCTTGGTGGTTTTAAACTGGGTCTTCTAATTAATTTTAATGTAAATCTGTTAAAGCAGGGTGTTAAAAGAGTTATTAACGGAGAATTGTAAATTTATCAAGGCTCCGTGAACTCTGTACAAACATTATGCAAACATTGTAATCTCTGTGATCGAAAAGATACCAAGGATACCAAAAAGTCGACAAGAATAAAAAGTATCCTCCGCGAACTCTGTGCAAACATTGTGTCCTCTGTGGTTAAAAAAAGGACTGTTTAAAACTCCAACTTCTTCTTCCGAAGCTCAAAATTTTGTCCAAGATATACCTTTCTAACCATTTCATCTGCGGCAAGTTCCTCTGGCACTCCGTGTTTTAGAATGCTTCCTTCAAACATTAAATAAGTCCTATCCGTAATTGCCAGTGTTTCCTGTACGTTGTGATCGGTAATAAGAATCCCGATATTTTTGTTTTTAAGTTGGGCTACGATACGCTGAATGTCTTCCACCGCAACAGGGTCAACTCCAGCAAAAGGTTCGTCCAAAAGAATAAAATGTGGGTCGGTTGCCAATGCGCGCGCAATCTCAGTTCTTCGTCTTTCTCCTCCACTTAAAAGATCACCGCGGTTTTTGCGGATATGGCCTAAACCAAATTCTTCGATAAGCGATTCCATTTTTGCGCGCTGTTCTTTCTTTGAAAGCTTGGTAAGCTGCAAAACGCTCAAAATATTGTCTTCAACGCTCAACTTCCTAAAAACCGATGCTTCCTGTGCCAAATAACCAATGCCGTTCTGTGCGCGTTTGTACATAGGGTACTTTGTTATTTCGGTGCCTTCTAAAAAAATATTCCCGCCGTTGGGTTTTATCAATCCCACAATCATATAAAAGGAAGTGGTTTTGCCAGCTCCATTTGGTCCGAGCAAACCCA
This sequence comes from Aequorivita iocasae, assembly GCF_016757735.1. NCBI lineage: Bacteria > Pseudomonadati > Bacteroidota > Flavobacteriia > Flavobacteriales > Flavobacteriaceae > Aequorivita > Aequorivita iocasae. The sequence goes on along the minus strand of NZ_CP068439.1, from coordinate 82,302 downwards.
CGATTTCTCCTTGGTTTACTTCCACTGTGATGCCCTTAACGACCTTTCGGCCTTTATAGGATTTCATTAAGTTTTCGGCTTTTAGCTTCATTTTATATGTTTTTGCCTCAAATGTTTCTAAGTTTCTCTAGAGTGCGGGTTTAGTTTAGCCACAAATACACGAATATTTATTTAATCTGTAACGCAGCTATACTATAAAATTATTTAATTCATCATTCATCATTCGTCGCTCGTAGCTCGTCACTCGTAGCTCGTAGCTCGTAGCTCGTAGCTCGTAGCTCGTAGCTTACAATTCTTCAATCACGAATATATCAATAATTCACGTATTTAAATAAAATTAAACTTGTTGCGCCTCCAAAGCTTCCCAATATTCAAAAGCCCTGCGCAAATGGGGAATTACAATTGTTCCGCCAATTAAAAGTGAAATGCTCATCCCTTCAACCACTTCTTCCTTGGTCAAGCCCAGTTTGTGGCATTCTTCCAAATGGTAGCGCACACAATCATCACAACGCAACACCAGTGAATTGCCCAAGCCCAAAAGTTCCTTTGTTTTCTTGGGAAGCACACCTTCCATATAGGCGTTGGTATCCAGATTAAAGATGCGCTTGATAATCTTGTTGTTATCTTCCAGCATCTTCTCGTTCATCTTTGCGCGATAGGCATTGAATTCTTCTACAATATTTTCTTTCATAATTTTTATTTTTTCAAAAGCCAAAAGCCAAAAGCCAAAAGCCAAAAGCCTAAATATTACCCTCTTTTTTCCTTCTTCTTTCCTCTCTTTTCTGATTCCTTATCACAATCCTCGATATATAAATACTCACCTCATAAAGAATAAGTATCGGGATGGCAACAATTATTTGGCTTACAATATCCGGCGGGGTGATTACTGCCGAAAGAATTAAAACGATAATTAAAGCAAATTTGCGGTATTTCCGAAGGATTTCAGGGGTAACCAATCCAATCTTTGTAAGGATGTACATAATGATTGGCAATTCAAAAACAATTCCGCAGGCCAATACTGAAGTACGCACCAGCGAAATATAACTGTCCAAATCAAAGTCGTTAAATACTTCCTTGCTCACTTGATAATTGCCCAAAAAGTTGATGGATAGGGGAGTGATAAGATAATACCCAAACAATACGCCCAAAAAGAAAAGTATAGACGCAATAACGATAAAACCACGGCTGCTCTTGCGTTCTTTTTCTTTTAGTCCCGGGCTAATAAATCGCCAAAATTCATATAGTATATATGGGAAAGCTATAATGATTCCTGCATAAATGGAAGTCCACATATGTGCGGAAAACTGCCCGGCCATAGTTCTACTTTGAATACGGAATGGCATTTCCTGAAAACAGAAAGTATCCATTCCAAGTGAACGCGAAATGTTGCAGAACATTCTATAGGTAGGAAAATCTGGACGCTTTGGCCCAAAAATAAGGGTGTCAAATATAAAATCCTTTAATATAAATGCCCCCAATGCCAAAACAACCACTGCAATGGTGGAACGTATAAGGTGCCAGCGCAATTCTTCCAAATGGTCCAAAAAGGACATTTCTTTTTCTGGGGAACCTATTTTCTTCATTATATTATTCCCTCTTTGGTAAGGTTATGAATGTGCACCACACCGCTGTATTTGCCTTTCTCCTCTGCAAGAATCTGGGTAATACCGTATTTGTCCATCATTTCCATGGCTTCTACTGCCATCGCATTGTTGGCAATTTTTTTTGGATTTTGGGTCATAATGTCTTTTGCGGTCAGTCCTGCAAAGCTATCGGTTTTTGTCAACATCCGACGTAAATCTCCATCTGTAATAATTCCTATAATTTCATCATTTTCAACAACGGCGGTTACGCCCAGCATTTTTTCTGAAATCTCAACGATTACTTTTTTCACATCAGTATCAGGGCTCACTTGCGGTTTTTCGTTCAGCGAAGTAAGATTGCTTACCCGTAAATAAAGTTTTTTCCCCAAGGAACCGCCCGGATGGAATTTTGCGAAATCCTTGCTCGAGAATCCGCGGAGGTCCAAAAGGCACATTGCCAATGCATCTCCTATAACCAATTGTGCGGTGGTACTGGTAGTAGGTGCAAGATTGTTGGGGCAGGCTTCCTTCTCAACATAAGCATTCAACACAAAATCAGCTTGTTGCCCCAGAAAGGATTCGCCGTTACCTGTAATGGCAATCAATTTATTATCAATAGCTTTTATTAAAGGAACAAGTACTTTTATTTCGGGCGTATTGCCACTTTTTGAAATGCATATTACGGTATCGTTCTGCTGAATAGTTCCAAGGTCACCGTGAATGGCATCTGCCGCGTGCATAAAAATGGCAGGGGTCCCCGTAGAGTTTAAAGTAGCTACAATTTTGGTCGCAATATTGGCACTTTTGCCGATTCCGGTAATGATTACCCTTCCTTTGGAGTTGTATATATAATCCACTGCCCCAGCAAATTCCTCATTTACCAAATGGGCCAGATTTGCAATGGCTTTACTTTCAGTTTCTATGGTGTTTTTTGCTACGGAAATGATTCTCTCTTGCTTGTTCAAAATTTTAATGCTTTTGAATGTTTGTAACTGTTTCAGAAATTAGTATATTTAGAATAGAATTTAACACAATTCAGAAATCTTAATATAGAAACCTTTCTTTTAAGATGCAGTCAACATAATACGGTTGCAAAATTACAATTGTTAATCTGTAAAACAATGTATTGTTGGCTAAAACTGAATTGACAATAAAAAACTTAAGCAGCGTGGCAGAATTTGATATTTACGCAGCCCTGAAAAAATATTTTGGATTTACAAGATTTAAAGGCTTGCAGGAGGAAGTAGTCAAAAGCATCCTCAATGGCCATAATACCTTTGTGGTCATGCCTACTGGCGGAGGAAAATCACTGTGTTACCAACTTCCGGCACTTATGCAGGATGGTACAGCTATAGTAGTTTCCCCACTCATTGCACTTATGAAAAACCAAGTGGATGCGCTGCGTTCTCTTTCTGCGGAAGAAGGGATAGCACACGTTTTAAATTCTTCCCTCAATAAAACTGAGGTAAAGAGAGTGAAAAACGATATTTCCAGTGGAGTAACAAAATTACTCTACGTTGCCCCCGAATCTTTAACAAAAGAAGAGTATGTAGATTTTCTGCAAACCCAGAAAATTTCTTTTATGGCTATTGACGAGGCCCATTGCATCAGCGAGTGGGGGCATGATTTTCGGCCAGAATACCGAAACCTAAAAAGTATTATACAGCGGATAGGAAATGATATACCTATTATAGGGCTTACCGCCACTGCAACTCCAAAAGTACAGGAAGATATATTGAAAAACCTCAATATGCAGGATGCAAATACCTTTAAAGCATCTTTCAACCGTCCAAACTTATATTACGAAATACGCCCAAAAACCAAAAATGTAGATTCAGATATCATTCGTTTTGTAAAACAGAACGAGGGCAAAAGCGGTATTGTGTACTGTTTAAGTAGAAAAAGAGTGGAAGAACTGGCTCAGGCATTGCAAGTCAATGGTATAAAAGCTGTACCCTATCACGCAGGTCTCGACGGTAAAACACGGGTAAAGCACCAAGACATGTTTTTGATGGAAGACGTAGATGTGGTAGTTGCCACAATCGCCTTCGGAATGGGCATAGACAAACCGGATGTTCGCTTTGTTATCCATAACGATATTCCAAAAAGCATTGAAAGCTATTACCAAGAAACCGGACGTGCAGGCCGCGATGGGGGCGAAGGGCATTGCCTTGCTTTCTATAGTTATAAAGACATAGAAAAATTGGAAAAGTTTATGAGCGGAAAGCCTGTTGCCGAACAGGAAATAGGTCAAGCGCTTTTGCAGGAAGTAGTCGCTTTTGCGGAAACTTCCATTTCCCGCAGAAAGTTCATCCTACATTATTTTGGGGAAGAATTTGACAATGAAACAGGCGAAGGCGGAATGATGGACGACAATATGCGCCACCCCAAAAAAAAGCACGAGGCAAAAGAAGATGCCAAACAACTTCTTGAAGTAGTTTCAAAAACCAATGAACAATACAAAAGCAAGGAAATTGTAAATGTCCTGGTTGGTAAGGTCAATGCGCTTATAAAATCGCACAGAACCGATGCCCAGGCATATTTTGGTTCTGGAGCAAATCATGAACCTGCTTATTGGATGGCACTGCTTCGTCAACTTTTGGTTGCTGGATATCTGAAAAAAGATATTGAAACCTATGGCGTGATCCATTTAACCGAAGAAGGAAAGAAATTTATAAAATCGCCCACTTCCTTTATGATGACCGAAGACCATTCCTTTAAAGATGCAAATGATGATGTGATAGTTGGTGTTCAAAAAGGAGGCGAAGTTGTAGATGAAAATCTTTTCAAAATTCTGAAGGCAGAACTCAAAAAAGTTGCTCACGATTTAGACTTGCCACCTTTTGTTATTTTTCAGGAGCCTTCTCTGGAAGATATGGCGCTTAAATACCCAATTACCTTGGAGGAACTCTCAAATGTGCACGGTGTAGGGGAGGGTAAAGCCAAAAAATACGGCAAACCATTTATAAAAATAATACAAAACTACGTAGAGGAAAACGATATAATTAGGCCAGAAGATTTCGTGGTAAAGTCTACCGGAAGCAATAGTTCTTTGAAACTATATATTATTCAAAACGTGGATCGCAAGCTTGCCTTGCCAGATATTGCCAACGCCAAGGGCCTTGAAATGCCGGAGTTTATAAAGGAAATGGAAGCCATCGTTTACAGCGGTACCAAGCTGAATATAGATTATTGGATTGACGAGGTGCTTGATGAAGACCAACAGGAAGAAATCCATGAATATTTCTTAGAGGCTAAAACCGATAAAATAGAAGAGGCTTTAGACGAATTTGATGGGGATTATGACGAAGAGGAATTGCGCTTGTACCGAATTAAATTTATCAGTGAAGTTGGGAATTAGTATTAACACCCCAATATGTCCTGCAGTTTTTTTGAACCTAAACTTACAGTTTTACCATAATTTCATAGATGCCTGTTTCTGTATTTTGTTCGAAGTCAGCATTATTAATTTCCAAAGTATTAATTTGCACAAAAGAGCAGCAATTCTCCGTTTTTTCCTCAGCGTCAAGAATGAGGTTGAAAATTTCAACTTCGCCTACCTTCAATGTATAATTTACGATATTGGTGCCCCAACCAAAAGGCCCTAATCTTATAATGTTTATGTCATTTTCAGAAATGAAGGTAAATGGTACGCTATTATTGGCGTCGTTTAAATCTAAAACTTCAATATCAGCGGGATCAAAAGTGCCGTTGGTAAATAGATTTTCACCTGTAGCTTGATCCAAAAGTTCAAAATTTAAACCCAATGGCCCAGAATTACAGAGAATATCACACTTGTCTACACTACAGGATGTTATGGCAATAGTTGCGATAACCAACAAAATAAAACCTTTCAACTTCATAAAAACTTTTGATTGCCCTTTACTAACTCTTCTGTTCTTTGTTGAAATATACTAAATAATAATACATTTGCTTTTCTTCGTCCCAGCCTTTTTCTACAAACTTTTCGGCACTTTCGGGATTAATAAAATCCAGTTTAATCTGGATGTTTGTATCTAGGTTTATTATGTTTTTTATTTTTTTACGGGCAGCGGTAACGGCCGTATTGGCAATAGGAAAAGTTGTTAAATCCTCAATGCTGTACTTTGGTGCCTTTTCAGTTTTGTAATGGCGGAATTCCGGTAACAAATCTGGATTGTCTATTACCTCGTTCATAAAGGCAGTTTCCTCAAAATTGTCGTTTTTGGCAAAATGGTTTACCGCGCGGCTCATAAACATCACTTCCTGTTTTTTGTCTTCGGCGGGTAAAACTACATCTTTCGCAAAATCCTGGCAGAACTTTAAATATTTTTTGGTGTAGAAATTATCATCTGCAAGGGCCTCTACTCCTAAGAAGCTTTCCAACCAATAACGCGCATCGTAACGGTTGCTATCTACGGCGAGAATTTTGTAACCCTCTTCTTTTTTTGAATTAAAAATGATACAGCCCTTGTCCAATTTGTTCAGGCTAACCCCGTGTTGCAGCATAGCTTCCAACTGGTTTCCCTCTTCGGCAAACTGAAGAAAATCCTGTTTCAGTTCACTTTTAAAAATACCGATGGCATCCATTTTTACATTGTCCAATTGCACATTTTCAAGATAGGCCACATAAACTTCGCCACTTTTTATATGTGGATGCTCAGACTGATTGTAAAGGTAGGTTGCAATCTTTCGGCTTTCTTCATGAATGTTTTGTGGATTGTCAAAAATTTTATTGGCACTATTGTATAATTCGTGAAATTCCAAATCTGCCTCGTGGGAAAATTGGAAGTAGTTTTCTTCTTTGTCCCGGAAAGGTTTCAGAAAAAATTCTTTGAGCAATGGCGTAATTTCATCGTCCATTTTATACGGTTCCGCAGAGAGAAAGATGGCTTCATTTCTACTTTTGTTACCCACTCTGTGGATGGAAAGCGATGCGATGTGGGTACTGAAAAGGTTTATCATTTATTTAAGTTATGAGTTATGGGAATTATTTTTGCTTACAGCTTACAGCTTACAGCTTACAGCTTACAGCTTACAGCTTACAGCTTACAGCCTAATTCCAGTTTTCGTCAAAATCGAGGTTGTCGTAATCTTCTGGGTCTAGGTCAAATTCTTCATCGAAATCTTCTTCTTCAATTTCTTCGGCAATAAATTCCTTTTCGGGAGCTTCCTCGGGTATTTGTCCGTGGGAGTACATCAAATTTGGATAGATAGTTCCTGCCTCCGCATCTGCAATATCTGCAAGTTCCACCATAAAAGTCCACATATTCAAAAAATCATAAACATATAGCAGGCGTGTTTTTTCTTCATCAACAACATCTTCCAAGGCGGTCTCACCCATAATCCGAAGGCCGCCCGGCTCGTCACTTACGTCGAAAAGGGAAATCTCCTCACCTTCTTCCCAAAGATCGTTGCTGGTATAAAACGAGGCCATTTCTTGCCCGTCAAAGCCAAAGGATTGTGTAATTGCATTGTGGAAGTCTTCCAGGGTGGCCGAAGCTTCTATTTCGATGTCGCGGAAAACGTCTTCGTGTGTATCGAGGATTATTCTGAAACGGTAAATCATTATTTATTTTTTTTGGACTGCAAAGTTATCAAAAAGTAGGCAGTATTCAGTTGCGGTTTGCAGTTTTGGTTGTGTATTTATTTTGAGAACCTGTGGAGCACAAAGGTCATTGCTGCCAATAGGAAAAAAGCCGTTACTTGATGCAGAACTCCTAACACTACTGGAACTTGAAGTATAAGTGTAAAAACACCCAAAATGAACTGCACCAAAACCAAAAGGAGCAATAGGTTTATTCCATTTCTCTGCGGAACGGTTAATTGCAATTTTCGGGCTTTATACCAAATAACAAAAATAATGCCCACCACGGCATAAGCCATATAGCGATGCACAAATTGTACTCCGCTCTTTCCTTCTACAAAATTTTTCCAAAGGGGAACTTGTTCAATATAAACTGTTTCGTGCATCCACTCACCCTCGTTCATCAACGGCCAATGGTTGTGTATCCAGCCCGCATCTAGCCCAGCTACGAATGCGCCCCAAATGATTTGGATAAGTAAGATTGCCATCCCAAAGCGGATAATGTTTCGAAGTTGGGAATTGATTTCCTTCTTCACGGGATACCAAAGATCCATCGCCACCCAAAAAGTATAAGCAAACGTAATAAATGCTGTTGTTAAGTGCATTGCAAGCCGATAATGGCTTACGTCCGGCCTATCAACCAAACCGCTTTTTACCATATACCAACCCAAAAATCCTTGAAATGCGCCCAAACACATTAAAATGATTGCCTTTCCGATAGTTGGTTTGGTAAGTTGTTTTTTCAGAAGAAAATAAAGAAACGGGATAATAAAAACCACTCCCAATAATCTACCCAACAAACGGTGCAGCCATTCCCAGAAATAAATATCCTTAAAATCTGCTAGAGTAAAATGATTGTTCAACTTTTGGTATTCGGGAAATTGCTTGTAATGGTCAAATTCCGCAATCCACTCTGCCTCGTTCATGGGCGGCAAAGTGCCTGAGATAAGTTTATAACTGGAAATGGAAAGCCCCGAATGTGTGAGCCGTGTTATTCCGCCCACAACTACCATTACAAAAATCAGGAAACATCCTGTTAAGAGCCAGTAGATTACTTTTTTGTTGTCTTTGTTTGCCACTATTATATTTTTATTTTTTTCCGTAAATGGCTAGATTATTACTGAAAACTGCCACTACGACTGCCTACTTTATTACAGCTTTTAAGCCAATTTCCTGTCCTTTTTTCAACATAAAATCACGTGCCGCACTGTATTCATTTGGAATTTCTCCTTCCAGAATAGCCTCTTTTATGGCATCTTTAATTATTCCTATTTCCCGAGAAGGTCTTAGGTTAAAAGTTACCATAATTTCCTCGCCAGAAACGGGTGGTTGAAAATTTCTAACGTGATCACGCTCTTCAACTTCCACTATTTTATTGCGCACCAACTGAAAATTGGCGTGGTATTTTTTAAACTTTTTAGGGTTTTTTGTTGTTATGTCTGCTTCGCAAAGCGTCATTAAATCATCAACATTCTCACCGGCGTCAAAAATTAAACGTCGCACGGCACTATCGGTAACCTCGCTTGCCAAAACTATGGGGCGGGAGCTCATTAAAACCATTTTTTGAACAAACTTCATCTTTTCGTTCAGGGGCATTTTTAGTCGTTTGAACAGTTTGTAAACCATTTTTGCGCCCACAAATTCATGTGCATGAAAGGTCCAGCCCAACTTTTTATCAAACTTTTTGGTGGGCGCTTTTCCAATATCGTGAAGCAACGCGGCCCAGCGCAACCAAAGATCGTCAGTGGTTTTTGAAATATTGTCAACAACTTCTAACGTATGCCAAAAGTTGTCTTTATGGGTTTGGCCTTCCTTTTCATCAATACCCTGCAATGCAACCAATTCCGGTAAAATAAAGGGTAACAAGCCGGTTTTGTGCAAAAGGGCAAAACCTTTGGAAGGTACTTCGGAAAGAAGGATTTTATTGATTTCGTCCACAATCCGTTCCTTTGAAATGATTTTTAGGCGTTTTGCATTTCTCGTAATGGCTTCCAAGGAATCATTCTCAATCGAAAAATCCAATTGGGTCGCAAAACGAATGGCACGAAGCATTCGTAACGGATCATCACTATAGGTAACATCGGGATCTAAAGGAGTTCGTATTATTTTTTTCTGAAGATCTTCAACCCCATTAAAGGGGTCCAGCAACTCGCCATAGTTTTCATCATTAAGGCTTAGCGCCAAAGCATTTATGGTAAAATCCCTACGATTCTGATCGTCTTCCAATGTTCCGTTTTCCACGGCGGGATTTCTACTTTCCTCGTTATAGGATTCTTTACGGGCACCTACGAATTCAAGTTCTATTCCGCCACTTTTCAACATTGCGGTGCCATAGGTTTTAAAAACCGAAACTTTTGGTTTCCCCGGAAGCAATCTTGAAACCTCCTGTGCCAGTTCAATACCGCTGCCAACCGCAACTATATCAATGTCTTTTGCTTCGCCACGCTTTAAAAGAAAATCACGCACGTAGCCGCCAATTGCGTAGCTTTCTAAATTTAAATTTTTGGAAGCTTTGGAAATGGTTCTAAAGACTGGGTTATTTAATGCAGATGTGTAGGTTTTTTTAGCCACGTATACACGAATATTTTTTATTTATTTTTTTTGAGAGTATTGATTACTACTCCAATATTATTTTTTTACCACGAATGCATTAATATTTTTAGTGGATTATTATTTATAGAACAATTCTTTGGTAATCCAAGAAGTCTTTATGAAAATTAACCAAAAGCGCAAATTTACATCCTGAAACTTTCAGATAATTAATACATTGTGCCAAATGTTTATCGCTTAACATCTCAATAGATTTTATTTCCAAGATTATTTTGTCCATAACCACAAAATCAGCATAAAATTTATGTGGCAAAGTAATGTCTTTATATTTTACGGAATATTGCTTTTCCCTTTCGAAGGGAATATCTTTTTATTTAAATTCATATTCGATAGCATCTTTGTAAACAATTTCAGAAAACCCGCTTCCCAAATTATTATAAACATCAAATAAACAGCCAACTATAGCATAACTTTCTTCTTTATAGGTAATGTGAGCCATTATTTTTAGTTATGATAAGTATAAACATTCGTGAATTAGTGGCAATATTTATTGTCTGATTACCTTCACGGAACCATCATTTTTCAGCTTAATAATTGCTGAGGGTTTTCCAGATTTTTTTTCGTGATGCAAATTTACAACATAGTCCACGCCTTCCAAAATTACTGGGTCTATTTCCTTAAAACTTTGTGGGGTTTTTTCACCGCTCACATTTGCGGAGGTGGAAACAAGCGGGCGCCGCATTTTTTGAATGAGTTTTTTACAGAATTCATCTTTGGGCACGCGTATGGCAAGTGAGTTATCTTCCGCAATAATATTTTCTGCTACGCGAATGGGGTTGTCATAAATTATTGTGGTGGGCTTTTTGGCGTATTTCAAAATATCATAGGCCACTTCGGGTACGTTTTCAACGTATTCGTTCAGCATTTTAAAATCGCTTACCAAACAGATCAACGATTTTTTATCGCTTCTGTTTTTAAGTTTGAATACTTTTTCAATGGCTTGGGCATTGGTGGCATCGCAACCTATTCCCCAAACCGTATCAGTAGGGTAGAGGATAATCCCTCCTTTTTTTAAAACAGTCAATGCGTTGTTTATTTCATCTGCTTGGTTCATCGGATTTTCAAATTTTAGAATGCAAAGTACTTCAAAAAACACGTAAAATCCATAGAGAATTCCGTTTAACTTTGAAGCCTAAATATCACTTGCATTAAATGGTTATATTTGAGGAAAATTCTGATAACCGATGAAAACATCGCTCTTGATTTCAACCTATAATTGGCCACAGGCTTTGGAATTGGTACTATTAAGTGCTCAAGTGCAAAGTGAAAAGCCCGATGAAATTTTGATTGCGGATGACGGTTCAACGGAAGAAACAAAAACTTTGATTGATGGATTCAGAAAGAAAACTCCGTATGCAATAAAGCATTTTTGGCACGAAGACAAAGGTTTCAGAAAAGCAATTATTTTGAACAAGGCCATTGCGAAAGCCACCGGCGAATATATTATTCAAATTGACGGCGACTGCATTATGCACCGTGATTTTGTAAAGGACCACAAAGCAATGGCACAGGAAAATGCCTATTTGTACGGCAGCCGGGAAAATATTCAGGAACATTATTTGCCCACTTTATTTAGGGAGAAAAAAATTGCTTTCAGCTTTTTTGCTGAGGGGATAAAAAAGCGTACCCGAAATCTGCGGATTCCACTTTTTAGCAGACTTTATGGAACAAAAAATAGTATTTCAAAAAAAATGCGGGGATGCAATGTTTCCTTTTGGAAGAAAGATGTGGTTGCAGTAAATGGTTATAATGAAGAATTTGAAGGCTGGGGGAGGGAAGATTCCGAACTTATTATTAGGATGATGAACAATGGTGTTTTGGGAAAAAGACTTCGCTATCGGGGCATTGTTTATCATATTTGGCATAAAGTGAAAGACCAAAGCCGCTTTAAGATGAATGATTCCTTACAGGAAAAGGCCATTGCCGAAAAGAGCAAATGGTGTAAAAACGGAATCGAAAAATATTTATAGATTTTTGTCCAGATATTCAGTGATGGCTACAGCTGCGCGCTGCGATGCCGTGGAGCCCTTTTCAAAATAAAAATTCTCTAAATTCATGATTTCCTGAATTTTTCTGTGTTTTTTATCAAAACGTTTTGGAGCCTTTTTTAACGCTTTGGGCAATTTTTCCGCATTATTTACAACCTTGCCACAGTGCCAAAACCTGTAATTTATATCTTTCTTAAACTTTATTTTGTGCGAATTTAGAAAGACACAAGGCCTAGGATTGATGATAAATTCAAAAACCTGGCTGGAAACATCGCCAAGATACATATCTGCCTCATTTACATAAGTCATATCCACACTTTTTTCGCTGCCCAGGTCTATATGGATGTTTTCTGCATTGAAAAATTTTTCTGGAATTCGCGAAGCATCATCACCCCCCAATTTATTGAACAGGTTTATGTGTGGGGCAAAGATGAGGTTGTACTTTTTTGAATTGAAGAAAAACTCAAGAATTTCCAGTCCCATGGAATGCCAAGATGATAGCGCGGGTTCAAAATGGGGGTTGTAAAGAACCGTTGTTCTTTCATTTGAAAAGAGGGGTTTGACATCTTTAAATTTTATCACATCCAATTTTGGGTACCCAGAAATTGTCCAATTTTTTACTAATACTTTTTTTTCTTTTAATTGTTCACTATGAAATTGGCTGTATAAAATTTGAAAATCAAAATCCAATAATTCTTTATTATAGCTATAGCCTCTTCCCGGAGGGCCATGAAATAATTTTATAAATTTGGGTCTTGAATTCTCTCCCCGCGCCCTTAAAAGGTAATGGTGATAATAATCTGAAAAAACAACTGCATCAAAATTAGTGAGAATATAATTTTGATGTTTTTTTATCCAAAAACCCTTTCGGGGCAGCTTTCTATTTTTCAGTTTATCTGTGAAAGCCCGAAAAAGGGAGGTCTGCAATTTTTCTACAATTACATTAGTTCCGTTTAGTTTTTCCAGTGCTTTATGGAGCAGGTCGTGCTTTCCTGGATAGGTAAGAATTTGAACCTCGTTTTGTTTTGAAAGTTCCACGGCTATGCTCACAAAATGATAGATGTGGTGTATTTCATCCAAAAAGATAAATGCTATTTTATGCTTCCTATCCATTTACTAATCAATTTTTCGGTACAAAAGCCACAGGTTTATATATCTTTTAAAAACGGAAAACGCACTAACGTAGGCCAAAATAAAACCTTCCTTTCCGTCCAAAATTCCCAACCGGAATATAAACTGGTTCCAAAACCGGTAAAAAGGCCTGAACAGAAAATGATAATAATTAGGTTTCTTTCCTTTTTTATAAAGCATTTTTGCCTGCAGGGCGCTGTACTGGTGCATTTTTGCAGTATAATCATCAAATGTTTTGTAGGTGTGGTGTGGCAGACTGTTTTTTAAGTTTTCGGTCTTGCCGTCGGCTTCCAAGGTTTCGTGCACCAAATTTGCGTTATACCGGCACTGGTTTTTATTGAAAAAACGAATTATATAATCATTCTGTAAACCACTGTATTTAATGCGCTTTCCCATAAAATAGAAGTCGCGCTTTACAAAATAGGCTATCGCGGAAGGGTTTTTGAATTTTTCCAAAATTTCTTGTGCGAGTGCTGGGGTTACTTCTTCATCCAAATCAAAAAAAGTGACCCAATCGTTTGTGGCTTTTGTAATGGCAAAATTTTTCTGTGCCGAAAAATTATCGAAAGCGCGTTGGTAAACCGTAACTTTTTCGTGTGAGGATGCTAATGGTACGGTGCTGTCATTGCTGAAAGAGTCTACGATTATAATTTCATCCGCAAACCAAAGGCTTTTAATATAAGCTTCAATGTTGTGGGCTTCGTTGAGCGTAATGGCAAGGGCGGTGATTTTAGCAGGGTTTTCCAACAGCGGACAAAGGTTTGTGTAAAAGTAATGATTTTAAGAACTACGTTTATTTATTTTCTTCAAAGCCTTTGTTCAGCAAACGTAATTTTACATAACGTTCAAAAACGCCATAGGCATTTACAGCGGCAACGGTTAGCCCTGGAACACCGTCGCGAAAACCGCCCTTAAGAATAAAGGAACGAAAAAAACGATAGGTGGGTTTAAAAAACAGGTGGAACCAAGTAGTTTTTTTTCCCTTTTCAAACTGTTGCTGGGCTTGAAACCATGCGTATGATTCTTTTTTTGAAATATAATTTTCAAAACCTTTGTAAGTAAAATGAAGCATCTTGTTTTTCAGCTTCCCAATACTTCCCTTACAAATAAGCCTTTCGTGCACGGCTCCCACATATTCCGCGTCTTCACGTTTCACCAGCCGAAGCACATTATCGCTGTGGTGATACAGAAAACGGTTCATGTAATAATGGGGGAAATTTATTTTATAGCCACCATGTTTTGGGTTTTGGAGGGTTTCTTTTATTTCTGCTTCCAAAGAATGGGTTACCCGTTCATCTGCATCCAAAAACAAAACCCAATCGCCGGTGGCTTCTTTAAGCGCGAAATTTTTCTGGTTTGAAAAATTATCGAATTTTCGTTGCAGTAATTTTGTGGCATATTTTTTTGCTATTTCCGTGGTTTTATCGGTACTGTAGGAATCAATCACGATAATTTCATCGGCAAAGGCAACTGAAAAAAGCGCATCTTCAAGATATGCTTCTTCATTAAAAGTGGGTACGATAACAGAAAGACGTGCCATTCCCACAAAATTAGTAAATAACTTTATCTTTGCGTAGATGAAACAATTGGATACTTCCATTATTATTAGCACCTACAATAGCCGCGAATGGCTCGAAAAAGTGTTGTATGGTTATAACAACCAAACCTATAGGCAGTTTGAAGTTGTAATTGCCGATGATGGCTCTGATGATAAAACAAGACAGTTACTCAAAAAACTGGAAGCCGAAGTGTTTTACCCCATTGTTCACGTTTGGCACGAGGACAAAGGTTTCCAAAAATCGCAAATTCTCAATAAAGCCATTCTTCAGTGCAGTACAGATTATATTATTATGAGCGATGGCGACTGTATTCCGCGGAAGGATTTTGTGGAACAGCACGTTAAATACCGTGAAGAAGGCTATTTCCTTTCGGGCGGGTATTTTATGCTGCCGATGGATATTTCAGAACAAATTACCAAAGAAGATATATATTCAGAAAAATGTTTTGATGTTTCGTGGCTTAAAGAGCACGGCTTGCAGGCGTCTTTTAAAAATAATAAACTCTATTCGGGGCCATTAAAAGCATTTCTGCTCAATTCATTTACTCCCACAAACGCAAGTTGGAACGGGCATAATGCATCTGGCTGGAAGAAGGATATACTCGCCATAAATGGTTTTGATGAGCGGATGCAATACGGCGGACAGGACAGGGAGCTGGGGGAGCGATTGATAAATCTGGGCATAAAGAGCAAACAGATACGTTATAATGCAGTAGTACTTCATTTAGACCATCCACGCGGGTATAAAAACCAGGAATCCATTAGTAAAAACCTTACAATACGTAAGCAAACCCGCGACCAAAAAAAGAAATGGACACCCTATGGTATTATAAAGAATATTGGTTCAGCACCGTATGTTTCTGTAATTGTGAGTACCTATAATCAGCCAGAATGGCTTCAAAAATCACTTTGGGGTTTTGAGGAGCAACTGGAAAAAAATTTCGAAATAATTATAGCAGATGATGGTTCTACAGCGGAAACCAAATTTTTGATAGATTCCTTTAGGGAAAATTCACCGTTAAAAATAACACACGTTTGGCAGGAAGACCACGGATTTCAAAAGACCAAAATTCTAAATAAGGCAATTCAAGCTTCAAGGGGAACGTATTTGATTTTTACCGATGGCGACTGCATTCCAAGGAACGATCTGGTCGCTACCCATCTTGGCCTCAGCCGTCCAGGCTGTTTTCTTTCTGCAGGATATTTTAAGCTTTCGATGAAGATTTCAAAGCAGATTACCCGCGAGGATATTGCTGCCCAACGCTGTTTTAACGCAAAATGGCTTTTGAAACACGGCCTTAAAAAAACCTTTAAGTTAAATAAACTTACCTCCTACGGCTTAAAAGAAGATATTCTAAATACATTCACGCCCACAAGTGCCACCTGGGATGGAAACAACGCTTCGGGTTGGAAAAAAGACATTTTGGCGGTAAATGGATTTGACGAGCGGATGCAGTATGGTGGTGAAGACCGCGAAATGGGTGAACGCCTTATGAATTACGGAATAAAACCACTTCAAATTAGATACAGTACCGTAACGCTACATTTGGACCACGAGCGCGGTTATGTGAAAAAAGAAATGTTTGTAAAAAATAAAGCCATTAGAAAAATCACCAAAAAGGAGAAAAGAGTTTGGACCGAGTATGGAATAAAAAAGGAGAAATCCCCAAATTTGGTAGAGGCCTCACAAAGCTTTTCTAAATAGTTGTTTTTTCAAAACCCATTAAGTGATGTGCTAAAAAGGGCTTTAGTTTTGGGAGAATCATTTCTGGAGTTAACTTTAAATAGAGCGAATCTGGATTTGCCTCAATCCTTTTTCTTTCTTCGGGTGTAAAACTGCTGAATAGGTTTGGACTTTCTTCCAAAAGGTGAATGGATTGATGAAATTTTCCATCCTCGAAACTGTTCCAAGCATCTTTGTCAATATACGGGGAATAGATGGTAAATGTGGGCTTTTCAAGGGCTTTTGCAATATGGACGCTTCCTCCCTCATTGCTTACCAAAAGGTTGCATTGGTTCATTAGCACTGCGAAACCGCGGATGGAAGCCGCATAAATATCTAGGTTTATTTGTTCCTTACAGGAGCACATTTCATAAATTTTCATGGCCTCCATTTTTTGTTGCGGCGCATAGTTGAAAAGAATAGTAACATTATATTTTTCGGTAATAAAATCTATGATTTTTGCTATATATTCATACGGCATGGATTTTTGAGGGGTGCTTCCCAGTACGCCGAGCATGATTATAGGGCGCTGTATTGCTACAACATCATTTGAACTTTGTTCTTTTTCGGTTAGAAAGATTTTTGGTTCATAATCTGCATTTTCAAGTTGAAAAACGGACTGTATCAAATTAATCCTATCTTCAATTCCGCGGCCACACGGCAAAGTGGCTTTCTTTTTAAAATTAACGGGGTGCGTGTAGAATGGAAGTTTCAGTTTTTTATGCTCACGCTTAAACCCTATTCTATATTTGGCATTGCTGCCCAGACAGATCATCCTACTTTGAAACTTTGCGTAAGGATCAAAAATTATATCAAATTTTTCACGGCGCATCTCTAAGATGGTTTTGAAAAGATGGGGCAGTTGCTTCAGTTTCTTTTCATCTACGGCAATTATACGGTCAATGTTTGGATTGTTTTCAAGTACACCAACAGTATAATTGTATGCAAAAAATGTGATTTCGCTGTTGGGGAATACTTTTTTGATATTATTGGCAATAACAGAGCTTAACAGCACGTCACCAATTCTTTTATTCTGTATTACTAGTATTTTCTTCATAAAGATTACCTTCGCAAAATACCTTTTTTGGTTTTATCTTTTTTAAAAATGAAAGAGAATTTTGTTATTCACCCAAAATATGCCCAGATAGCTACCAAGCTAAGTGACGCCCTGCATAACTTTTCCAAAAATCAGGATTACGTAACCAAGGGGGAACGAAATGTAATAAAGAAAATAAAAATTGACGGTATTTCATTGAACATTAAAAAGTTTAAAACGCCGAACCGTTTTCAATCCGTAGTTTATCAATTTCTTAGGAAAAGCAAGGCAAAACGCTCTTTTGAATATGCCTCCAAATTAATTGCTTTAGATATAAAAACGCCATTTCCGGTAGGATATCTTGAAAATTTTTCCGGTGGTCTGCGAGAGAGTTTTTACGTAAGCGAACACATAGATTATGATTTTGATTTCAGGGAATTGATCCACAACCCGCGGTTTAAAAAAAGAAATGAAGTACTTAGGCAGTTTACCGAATTTACATTCCAACTTCACGAAAACAATGTGAATTTTCTAGATCATTCCCCTGGAAATACATTAATCGTAGAGCGTCAAAAGGACAAATATGATTTCTATTTGATTGATCTGAACCGCATGCGCTTTGAAAATATGACTTTTGAAAAAAGAATGCACAATTTTAGAAGACTTTGGCTTTCAAAAACAATGGTGAAAATTATCGCGCAACAATATGCAGAACTTTATGGAAAAACCTACGTGGAAACCCACGCATTAATGAGCAAGTACAGTAGGAAATTTCAAAAAGCGAAGAACAGCAAAAAAATCAGAAAGAGGCGGAGAAAATCTTAAACCGCCACTCCGTATTCGCGCAACGCATCATTTAATGAAGTTTTTAAGTTGGTGCTCTGCTTACGTTTTCCAATTATCAATGCGCATGGAACTTGGTATTCCCCAGCAGGAAATTTTTTGGTATAACTTCCGGGAATCACTACGGAACGTTCGGGGACAGAACCTTTGGTCTCCACTGGCGTTTCACCGGTAACATCAATAATTTTCGTGGAAGCCGTAAGCACAACATTGGCACCCAAAACCGCCTCCTTACCAACGCGAACACCTTCTACCACAATACAGCGTGAGCCTATAAAGGCACCATCCTCAATTATTACGGGAGCGGCCTGCAGCGGTTCCAAAACACCGCCAATACCTACGCCGCCACTAAGATGAACACCCTTCCCGATTTGTGCGCAGCTGCCCACCGTGGCCCAAGTATCTACCATTGTGCCTTCATCAACATACGCACCAATATTTACATAACTAGGCATGAGGATTACGCCTTTTGAGATATAAGCTCCGTGGCGCGCAACCGCGTGCGGTACTACGCGAATTCCTTTAGCTTCGTACCCTGATTTTAATGGAATTTTATCGTGATATTCAAAAATCCCTGCTTCCAAAGTGCGCATTTTTTGGATAGGGAAATAGAGTACAATGGCCTTTTTCACCCACTCATTTACTTTCCAACCATCTGCTGTTGGCTCAGCACAGCGTAATTTGCCTTCATCACAAAGATTGACAACTTCGCGAATGGAGACAATGGTTTCGGTTTCAGTGAGTAAGGAACGGTCTTCCCAAGCTTTTTCTATGGTTTGTTGTAGTTCGGTCATGTGAGTAAATTCTTTTTACAAATATAAAACCTCACATTCAATTAAATGCCCATTTATAGCATACTATTTCCGAAACTCTTATTTTTGCAGTCGTTATGGGAAGAATTTTAGCATTGGATTACGGCAGCAAGCGAACGGGCATCGCCATTACGGACGAGTTGCAGTTGATTGCCTCAGGTTTAACAACAGTTGCTACTTCTGATTTGATGGATTTTCTGAAAAAATACATTCACACCGAAAAGGTGGAACTGGTTTTGGTAGGCGAGCCGAAGCAGAAAGATGGAACCCCTTCCACTATTGAAGAACAGATTCAGTTGTTTTTAAAGAAATTTTCAGAAGTATTTCCCGACTTATCTGTGAAGCGCATAGATGAACGGTACACAAGCAAAATGGCTTTTCAAACCATGATTGACAGCGGCTTAAAGAAAAAACAGCGTCAAAACAAAGCGCTTGTTGATGAAATTAGCGCGACAATAATTTTACAGGAATTTTTATATAATAGATAATTTAATGATACTACCGATTGTAGCTTACGGAGATCCCGTATTGAGAAAAGAAACCACAGAAATAACGAAAGATTATCCAAATCTGGAGGAAGTTCTCGAAAACATGTTTGAAACCATGTACGAAGCCCGTGGCATTGGTCTAGCTGCGCCACAGGTAAATCTACCCCTACGTCTTTTTATTGTGGATGCAACCCCCTTTGAGGACGATGAAGATTTAAGTGAAGAAGAACAAAAATTTGTTTCCACCTTTAAGAAAGTTTTCATCAATGCGCGAATTCTTGAGGAATCTGGTGATGAATGGGCTTTTAACGAAGGTTGTTTGAGTATTCCTGATGTGCGCGAGGATGTTTTCCGCAAGCCAAATATCGTGATGGAGTATGAGGATGAAAATTTCAAAAAACACAAAGAATCTTTCAGCGGAATTGTAGCGCGAATCATTCAACATGAATACGATCATATTGAAGGGATTCTCTTTACCGACAAGCTTTCCCCCTTAAAAAAACGATTGATAAAAAGTAAATTGGCAAACATTTCAAAAGGTAAAGTAGGCGTTGATTACCGGATGAAATTCCCCAATGCAAAAAAGAAACGTTAACACGCTTGTTTATATAAACCAAACCAAAGATATTTGCATTCAATAAAACATTTTAAAAGTATTTTATGAGCTTAGAAAAAGTGCTTTCCATTTCAGGTAAACCTGGACTTTATAAATTAAAAACCCAAACCCGTACGGGCTTTCTAGCAGAATCGCTTCTGGACGGAAAAACAATAAACGTAAGCGGTCGCCACAATGTGAGTTTGCTTTCGGAAATTGCCGTTTATACTTTAACAGAAGAAGTTCCACTGCGTGAAGTTTTCAAAAAGATTTCTGAAAAAGAAGGCGGAAAGGAAACCATAAACCATAAAGCTTCAAAAGAGGAGTTGGAAGAGTTTTTCTTCGGCGTCATGCCAGATTATGATGAAGACCGCGTATATGCAAGTGATATCAAGAAAATAGTGCAATGGTACAATATGCTAATCAAAAACGGTATTAACGATTTTTCAGAAGCCAAAGAAGAGACCCAAAAAACTGAAAAGGATTCAAACGATAAACCTAAAGAAGCAAAGAAACTATCCGATAAGAAAGCTGTTGCACAAAAATCAACAACACCGAAAGCTTCTTCTGCCAAGAAAGGCGGGGCCACCAAGAGCGCTGCTTCTCGTAAAACATAGTCCGGAATTTTAAGTTGTATAGTTATAGATTAGTAAACAAATCCCTCAATCCTTCACGGGTTTTGGGATTTTTTATTTTTTTGAAATACAAAATGAATATAATCCTGAATTCGTGGTTAATTTTTCTACTTTTAACCTGAAACCTGAAATCAATATCAAAAATGAACTCCCGAAAAGAACAACTAAAAGCTTTCGATAGATTGCTGTCTATAATGGACGAGCTGCGCCAACAGTGCCCGTGGGATAAAAAGCAAACAATGGAAACACTGCGGCATCTGACCATTGAGGAAACTTATGAATTGGGTGATGCCATTTTGGACAATGATTTACAGGAAGTGAAAAAGGAACTGGGCGATGTGTTGTTGCACATTGTTTTTTATGCAAAAATTGGCAGTGAGACCGATAGTTTTGACATTGCAGATGTGTGCAATGATATTTGTGATAAATTAATTTCCCGCCATCCCCATATCTATGGCGATGTGAATGTTGCCGACGAAGAAGAAGTAAAGCGCAACTGGGAAAACCTAAAGCTAAAAGAAGGTAAAAATAGCGTTTTGGAAGGCGTTCCCAAATCATTGCCAGCTTTAGTTAAAGCTAGCAGGATACAGGATAAGGTGGCTGGAGTAGGTTTTGACTGGGAAGAGCCGCAACAGGTTTTTGAAAAACTGCAGGAAGAACTTGGCGAGCTACAACACGAAGTAAATGAAAACAATCAAGAAAAAATAGAATCGGAGTTTGGTGATGTGTTGTTCTCTATGATAAACTACGCAAGATTCTTAAAGGTGAACCCAGAAAATGCACTGGAACGTACCAATAAAAAGTTTATAAAACGCTTTCAATATTTAGAAGGCAAAGCCAAGGAAATGAACAAATCCCTGAAAGATATGACTTTGGCTGAGATGGATGTTTTTTGGGAAGAAGCCAAGTTACAGTAGTTAGCATTCCGATATATTTTACTTTGAGCGCAGTCAAAAACTAAAAGTCAAATATTAGGTTTAGACTGCGCTCAAAGGGACAAAAATATCACTTTAGTCTTCGCGAACTTCCTTGATTTTCAAAAGTTTTGCTTTCCAAACTTCAAGTTGCTCTTTGTGGCGCGCAATGTTTTTGTGCACTTCCTTTACCAAAGGATTATTTTCATCCACATGGTGGAAAAAACCTAAATTGTTTTCCAGTTGGCGAATTTCATCTTTGGTTTCATCAATCTTTTTTGAAATAAAGAAATGCTCATTCTGCAGCTTCCTCTCATCTTCGCGGTTTACAAGCGTATTCAGTTTATTGTCAAATTTGATAAGTTCGGTTTCTTTTTTGCTTAAGTCTAACTTGCCAAAAAGACCGTCTAAAATTTTATTGAATTTCTGCTCAATATTACGCTTGTTATAAGGCACACGACCTATTTCCTTCCAAGCGGTAATATATTCCTTTATCTTTTTCACATCTACCTTGTGGTCGCCGCTCAATTCAAAAGAAGAAAGTTTTTCAAGCATTTGTTGCTTGGCTTCAAAATGTACCATTTCTTCTTTATTTGCTTCGTTTTTCTGTGCGTGGAGCCGGTCAAAATAATGGTTACAAGCTTTTTTGAACTTTTTCCAGATTTTGTCGCTGTCCTTTCTCGGCACGTGTCCAATGTTTTTCCAATCGTTTTGGATTTTTTTCATTAATGGCGTTGTGGCATCAAAATCTTCGCTGTCTTTATTCTCTTCAGCAATTTTGATAAGGTCACGCTTCTTTTCCAAATTGTGGTATTGTTCCTTTTTTTGATTTTTATAGAAACTGTTTTTCTCATGGTTAAAGTTACCCGTAGCATCTTTGAAAGCCTTCCAGGTTTCTTTGTTGTTGTTCCGTGGTACTCTTCCAGTGTTGAAAAAAGCATCTCTAAGCTCTTGTACTTTCTTAATTGCATTTTGCCAACCTTGGTGGGTTGGTTTGGCCTCTTCGGTGGCTTTCTTTATAGCTTCAATTATTTCTTTCTTCTTTTCAAGATTGGCCTCAAAATCTTTTTCCATTTCTGCCAATTGTGCTTGGCGCTTATCGTGGATTACTTTTGTGGCCTCACTGAATTTATCCCACACTTCATCACGATATTCTTTCGCCACGGGCCCCACATCTTCTTTCCACATTTTGTGAAGCATCTGTAATTCCCTGAAGGCTTTATTGATGTCTTCTTCCTGCCCCAATTCTTCGGCACGGGTAATAAGTTTTAATTTGGCGTCAAGATTGTGCTTAAAATCCAGATCACGGAACTCACGGTTCAAATGCAGAAAATCATAGAAATTCTCAACGTGGTGGTGGTAGGTATTCCAAACGGTATTGTATTTATCGCGCGGAATAGCTCCTGCAACGTGCCATTTTTCCTGAATTTCCTTAAAGTGTTTATAGGTAGTATTTATATTTTCCTCTGCCCCCAAAAGACCTTTAAGCTCTTCTATCAATTCCCAGCGCTTATCTAGATTTGATTGTAGGTCTTTTTTTAGATTTTTATAGTGATTGTTGCGTTTTTCTTTGTAATCAAAATAGAGGGAGTTGAATTCTTTTTTTAGCGGGGTAGTGTAGTGGAAGTCGATTATATTTCCGCCTTCGGCAAGAAACTCTTCCTTTTTATGTTCCAGTTCTTCATTAAATTTACTGTTGAACTCAGACCGAATTTCCTCAACATCGTGTTTTAATTCCTGTATTTTCTTAGTTTTTAAAAGCTTGTCAAGTTCAGCGACCAATTCTTTTTCTGAAAGGGTGCTGTAATCCTTTTGGGCTTTTTCTTCGTGGTCTTCTTCATCTTCCTCATCTTCAGAGGAAGCTATTTCTTCTTCATCTTCTCCATTTTCATCGTCATCGGAAGCTTCAATCTTCTCGTTTGAAGTGGCCTCAATCGTTTCTTTTTGTTTAACTGCTTCTTTTTCGGCGACCATGGCTTCCTCCACAATGTTTTCTTCCACAGCTTTTTTATCAGCAGCACCCTTGCTCTCTGAATTTTCTTCAGAAGTGCTTTTCTCCTGTTGAACTTCTCCAGTTTCAGGCGCAGCTGTATTCTCTTGGGCCGATTCTTCAGGGTTTATAGATGCAGCATTTGTTCCTTCCGTAGCTTCGGTAGCCGGAATTTCTTTTTCGTTTTCTTCCTGAGGCAATTTTTCGTCAGACATTTGTTTCAATGTTAAAGTTCATTTTTCTTGGACGGTCAAGATACTAACAACTGTGCAATTGGCAAAGCACCCAGCGTTTTTTTGAAATTTTTTATATGAAATTTATGAATTCCAGATTGTCCAGGCTTTCACAGCCTGTAGCTCCAGCATAATCAGTCCATTAGTGGTTTTGGCACCTTGCAATTTTCCGCGTTTCAGAAATTCTGTCTCTACGGGATTGTAGATTAAATCGAAAAGCAAATGATTTTCAGTAAGAAACTGATAGGGAAGGGGCGGACAATCAGCAATATTTGGAAACGTGCCCAAAGGCGTGCAGTTGATTATTAACAGGTTGTTTTCAATCACTGTCTTGCTTAAAGCGGAATACTCCAAAATCCTGTTTCCTTTGTTTCGGCTGACAAATTTAAAATCGAATCCTAAATGCTGAAGGGCAAACGCTACTGCTTTTGATGCACCCCCTGTGCCCAAAATTAAAGCCGTTTTTTTTTGAAGTGGCAAAAATGGTTCAAGTGCTTTCTGAAACCCAAAATGGTCGGTGTTGTAGCCAGTGAGTTTTCCATTTTCAGAGAATTTAATTGTATTTACAGCACCAATTTTTTCGGCATCAGAAGCCAAGCTATCTAGAAACGGAATGACTTTTTCCTTATAGGGAATAGTAACGTTTAACCCTTTTAAATTTGGTGTATTGGAAATTATCTCAGGAAATTTTTCGATGGATGGTATATCGAAATTTTCATAGGTAAACGGCAGATTCTCTCTTTTAAATTTTTCAGAAAAGAATTTTTTCGAGAAGGAATAATCAATGTTTTTTCCTATCAATCCAAATTTAGACACGTTGTTTCTTTTTATGGTTATCATACCAGTCTAAGCTAAGTACAATACCGATTCCTATTAATATAAATACAATTGCAAGTATAGTTTCAGAGCTCATTTCGGAAGGAAAAAATCGATTGTAACCTCGTATGATTTCTCTGCCGTTGGCATCAAATTGAATTTGGCCCAGGGCATCCAATTCATATTTTTTTTCTTTCCAAGGCCATACCACCCCGAGCGAACCAGCAATAAAACCAATTATTACGGCATAGGTAGCTTTTTTGAATCTTTTTAAAACGTATGCCAAAAGGTGCGATAGTGAGACCAAGCCTACCAATGAGCCTAACGAAAAAACAGCCAGAACCTTTAAAAGTTCTATACGTTCTGTATCATAAATCCAGCTGAAATCTCCCTGAAAAACATCAGCAAACGTATCAAATAGTGAATTAACTGAATCTACTAAAAGCAGAACATAATTTCCCAAAAGCATGAGTATAAAGGATCCTGAAAGTCCGGGTAAGGTCATCCCCGAAACGCTTATGATGCCGCAGAAAAATACAAAAAGCAGGTTGCTGTTTTCTTTTGCGGGTTCTAAAAAACTAATGGCAATTCCGGCAGCGACCCCGCAGAGCAAATAGCCAACATATTTGCGGTTCCAATCGCCAAAATCCTTTGCAATAAAATAGATGGAACCGATAATCATTCCGAAAAAAGCACTCCACACGAATAGTTCATAATGTTCAATCAAATAATCCAAAAGCTTGGAAACACTGAAATAACTAATGACCATGCCAAGTATCAACAGGCTTAAAAACTGCCCGTTTGTGTATGTGTAAAAACTCTTAAAACGCCCATTAATTAAAAGTTTGAACGCTTTTCTGTTTACTTTTTGAAGCGAATAAATGAATTCTTCATAAAAACCTGCCACAAAAGCTACCACACCCCCGGATACTCCAGGTACCTTATTGGCGGCACCCATCCCAAGTCCTTTTAAGACCAGCCAAGTTTTATCTGAGAAGGAACGGTTTTCGTACACGGAGTTGGCTTATATTGAGTTATTGGTTTTTAAGTTATTTTGACTACTAACTGCTGACTAATTTTCTCCCAGCAATTCTTTCCAAAAGGAAAATCGTTAAAAAACCAATTATTGCAAAGAGAATAGCGTATAAAATCTGTGGGTTGCCGTCATAATTTTGCGGAAGTATGCTTCTTTCAATAAAAGGAACTTGTTCCCCGGCATGATTCATTCTGTATTGCAAAACGTCTTTCCAGGGCCAAATCTTATTTAGAGCGCCAACCATAAAACCTGTAAGCACAGCAAGTATTAAATTTTTGTGATGTTTGAACATCCAGTTTAACGCTCTGGAAAAAACTTTTAAACCAATAACAGCACCAATGGCAAAAATTAAAAGTTTACCTAAGGCGCCCAGAACTAGGGAGCTGTTTAAAGTTGTGATGCCCTCACCCAATTGTGTTACAATGCCTATTACCGTTGTATATGCTCCAAGAAGCAAAAGAATAAATGCGCCTGAAATACCAGGAAGTATCATTGCAATAATTGCTATAAAGCCAGCGAAAAATAGAAACCAGCTACTGTCTGGAGAGCCCACAGGGTCTGCAATGGTTATTAAATAAGACCCCAATGAAGCTACAATCATCGCAAAAATGACAGCCAATCTCCAATGGGTAATTTGTTTGCCTACATACACAATACTGGCAATTACCAATCCGAAGAAAAACGACCAGACCATCACTGGATAAACCTCCAATAGCCAAGTAATCAATTTTGCCAACGAAATAATACTTATTAAAACCCCTGAAAACAGCGCTAAAAGAAATCCAAGGTTGTAGTGCTTCCAAGCCTTTAAAAAACCTTCCTTTTTCCAAATTTTGAAAAAGCCGAGATCCAAATTGTGAATGGTTTCTATCAGCTCTTCATAGATGCCGGAAATAAAGGCAATTGTTCCGCCAGAAACTCCTGGCACTACATCGGCAGCGCCCATGGCGAGTCCTTTTGCGGTTACTGTCAAATACTGAAGAAAATTTCTTTGAGGCATAGGTCTATGTTGCTAAAACCCCAAAAATACAGAAATTAAAGCGAAGGATTTTTGTGTTGCTTGATTATTTCCACCACGGTATCCATTTGATAAACTTGAGGAAAAAGTTCTTCAATTATCATCAAATAATCAGGTTCAGATTTTAGTGCGTTTTTAAGGTGAAATGTGCCTTTGTCATTTTCGCTTTGTGTGAAATATAAGCCCGAAAGACGGTACTCTATCTCAGCATGCTCAGGATAAAATTCCAAGGCTTGGTTGAAGTTGTTTATTGCAGCCTCAAATTCACCAAGATTTATTAGAATGTCACCGCGAGTCAGCCAAGATTCAATTTCGTAATTGCCCAATTCCAAAGCTTTCCGAAAACCTATCTCTGCTTCCTCAAAATGGTTTAGCTTATTATTTATTTTTGCGTAGCGCTTCCAATAGAGCACATTTTCGCTGTCAATATTGATAGCTTTTTCTATATAATAAAGGGCTTTCTGAAATTGCTTGCTTTTTGTGTAGAAATCTGTGATAGCTATCCAGCCTTTGTCAAGTAAAGAATCCTCTTCCACACACTTTGAGTAAAAATGGATTGCCATTTCGGCGTTGCCAAGCTTTTCGTAACATTTTCCTATTCGCAATAATGCATAAGAAGTTGGATCGTCCAACCCTAAGGTTATGGAGTAGCTTTCGATTGCTTCCTCGTATTTTTTTAGTTTTTCCAGTACCTTTCCTTTTTCAAGATATGCGCCAATAAAGCGGTCATCGCTTATTATTGCGAAGTCAAAGGCAGCCAGTGCCTTTTTGTAATCTTTAAGTTCATAATACTGTTTGCCCACTTGGTGCCAAGCAACTTCGCAATAGGGGTTTTTGTTCAGAAAATCGTTTAAATAATCAATTGCTGCTTCGTATTCTTCCAAATATTCAAAGCAGTATATAATATTGTAAAGTGCGGAATAATCTTCTTCGTCCTCTTCCAAACATCTCATAAAGTAATGTTTGGCATTTTCATAATCTTCAAGAAATAAATACTCCATTCCAAGCAATGAAAGCACATCGGCCTCATCGGCGGTTATTTCTAATGCCTTTTCCAAAAGTGAAATTGCCTCTTTGTGCATATCGCGACGAGAGAAAATATTTGCTTTTTGAATATAAATTTCCTCATTGCTTTGTTCCAATTGGTACAACTCGTCCAAAAGTTCATCGGCGATGTCCAGTTGGTTTTCAAAAATGTACATTTCTATTTGGAAAAGCTTCAGGTTTGTAGAGGAAGGATGTTGTTCCAGTCCCAACTTGGTCGCTTTCTTAGCGAGTGCAATCTTTCCGTTTTCAAGGTAGTGGTGCACTATTTCTTCAAATTCCTCTGAGTCGAAAAATAGAACGCTGTTGGTTTTCAGCATAGATTCAAATTTTTCTAGCGAGAAGTTGTTATGCTCGTTTGAACTTAATTGCATACGCACGGTTTAACGGTTTCTTCTATTTTAAAGATAATAATGTAATGACAAGTTCAATAGTTATGCCGTGTTTATTGTTAACGAACTTATCAACAGAAAGATAATACATAAAACCCTATAAATAAAGGGGTTGGTGCAAATTGATTAATTTTGACTTGATTTGACTCGATTTAATGCGATTTGAATCAATTTGCATCCTTCTGCAATTTCGTCATTGCTGATTGTCAGTGGCGGCGTAATGCGGATGGCACGACCTTCAAAAAGCAGCCAAAAAAGTACCAGTCCCAATTCTTTGCAGGCTAGGATTACTTCGGTAGCAATTTCTGGGGTTTCCACCATTGCCGCAAGCATCAGTCCCCGACCGCGTACTTCCTTTATTAGTGGATGTTCTAGTAATTTTCTGAAAAGTTTTTCCTTCTGAAATGTTTGCTCAATAATATCAGTTTCTGTCAATTCCTGAAGGGTTGCTAAAGCGGCAGCTGCAATCACGGGATTTCCGCCAAAAGTGGTAATATGTCCAAGCTTTGGGTTGTCCTGAAGCAGCGCCATAACTTCGTGGGAAGCGGTAAACGCGCCAATTGGCATTCCGCCGCCCATTCCTTTTCCCATCACCAAAATATCTGGCACGATGCCGAAATGTTCAAATGCAAAGAGCTTCCCAGTTCTTCCAAATCCTGGTTGTATTTCGTCTAAAATTAATAGCGTTCCAGATTCATCACAACGTTGGCGGACTTTTTTAAGATAATCATTCTCAGGGTGAATGAAGCCCGCACCACCTTGAATCGTTTCCAAAATTATAGCCGCAGTTTCCGAAGTTATCTTTTGAAGATCTGCTTCGCTATTAAAATTCACGGGAAAGCAATCCGGCACTAGCGGTTTGAAAGCGTTTTTGCGCTCTTCATAGCCCATCACACTCATAGAGCCCATGGTGTTGCCGTGGTATGCGTTATTTGCATACAGAATTTGCGTTCTTCCCGTTGCGCGTCGGGCCAGTTTTAAGGCGCCTTCAATGGCTTCGGTGCCGCTGTTTACTAAATAAGTTGTGTTTAAGCTTTTGGGAAGATTTTCTGAAAGCAATTTTGCAAGTTCCACAGCAGATTCTTGAATATATTCGCCATAAACCATTACGTGCAAATATTTCTCAACCTGATCTTTTATTGCGGAAACCACGCGCGGATGGCAATGTCCAAGGGTGCATGCAGAAACTCCCGCCACAAAATCCAAGTGTTTTTTACCAGAAGTGTCATAAATATAACTTCCTTTAGCATGCGATATTTCCAACGCTAACGGATGCGAAGTTGTTTGCGCTTGGTATTTAAAAAAATCTTCTATCATTAGTTTCCCTGTTGAATGGAATCGTTCATTTTCTGCTGAATTGAGTCCCGTTTCGCCTCGCTTTCCAAAGTTTCGGGTTTGGGATCGTCTGGCCGGTTTTGTAAATCTTTCGGGGAAAGTTTGGACTCTTCGGGAAGTTCAATTTCGTCTTCGGGAATATCCTCAAAAAATTCTCCTTCATTCTTGGGTAGTGGAATTCCGGTTATTTTAGGAAGCACCGGTGCCGGTTTTCCTTTGAATAGATCTTCCACTGAATATAACCGTTCATCGCCCCGCCATTGAAACCCTGGGAGAATTCTAGCGTTTTCAGGCAACATTGAGGGAGGATATACTTTTCCATCAGCCTTTTTAATAAACCGGATTCCGGTAATCTGCTGTTCTTCCAAGTACATTTGAATGGAACTTGAAACCGTATTGTTTATGCCTACCAACTTCTCATTATCATCTCGTGAATAATAAATTACCTGTGCATTTTTATTGATGTTTACCGTGTCCAATTCATTATTTGTAAAAAGTCCGATAAGCCGTTCGCCCTTGACTTGGTTGAAGCCCATGCTGTCTTTTTGAACAAGGAATGCATGATTGAATACTTTAAGCGTATCCAGTTTGTCTGTAATCGTGTCTGAAAGAATGTGAATGGTATCGCCAATCATTTGGTTCTCGCCGCTCCACAAAACAGGGTTTCGCAATAATTTTGTAATTCCCCTTTTTTCGTTGACGTAGATACTGTCACATTTTCCACTGGTAGGATCGTCGCCAACTTTTCCGGGTTTAAAAAGCCGGGCGCGATAAAATCCTTTTACAATTCTATTCTCAGGTTTTCCGGTTACCCGCAAGGTGTCTGCGTGCACATAAATAGAATCGCCATCGCGAACAGTGATTGCCACAGCTCTTTTCGTAATAAAAACCGAATCCTTTTCGCGGAAAACTTCTGCATAATGTCCGCGGATAACACTTTTATTGATGGTGTCCAAAACGCGAATATTGTTGGTGGCAGAGGCAAAACTTTTATTTCGGTCAAAATAGATACTATCGCCGTAAAGCGTGCGGTTTTCGTAATCTACTTTTGAATTTTTTACGAAATATCCAGTATCGCCGCGGGTATCGTAATAACCACGTTCACAGTATACCGTACTGGTTTCACTTACAATCGTGGAAGGGCCGTAGAGGTATGCATCTCCCGTCTCTGAAAAAAAATCGAGTTGGTTGCTATTAACGGTATATTTTGGGTTTACAATTTTTACATTTTGAAGAAATTGATACTTTTTGCTTTCGGCGAAATACCTTCCAGTACGGCTTGTTAAGACGCTGGAAGTGTCCTGCACTGTGCCGTCAGTCCTGTAATAGGCCTGTTGTTTTATCCTGTCGAAATAAAGAGTGTCTGTTTTAAGGGTGGTTTTTGGCTCTGTTAAAACTACATCGCCGCTTGCAAATGCAAATTGGGTGTTGCCGTTATATTCAGCGTATTTGCTGTTCATCGAGACGGTGTCGCCTTGCGTAATCCGTACATCGCCATAGGCTTTGACGAAATTATTTTTTAGATAAACAAAAGCTTGGTCACACCACATTTCCACGCCTTCGTGAACAATGTAAACTTGTCCGGTTTCGTCTTTGGTGTAAATGGCGGCATCAGGAAATTCGGGTCGTAATTCAAGGTAACCGGATTGTATGTCAACCTTTTGCTTTTCTTGCGCGGAAAGATTTATTCCGAAGAAAAAAAGCAACATGAAAAATATAGAGGATGATATTTTCAAAAAAGAATTATTTTTCATTAGCAACGAAAATATCAACAAAAAATTTGATTACCGATGGATGGTTTGTTTTCTGTCTGGTCCTACGGAAACAATTTTAATAGGAACTTCCAGTTCCTTTTCCAAGAAATCGATATAATCATTCAAGGCTTGAGGCATTTGTGAAGCTTCAGTCATTTTGGTTAAATCTGCCTGCCAGCCTTTCATTTCTGTATAAACGGGCGTTACATTTTCGGCTTCAATATTATAAGGAAAATGATGGATTGTTTTTCCTTTATAATTATAGGCGGTACACACTTTAAGTGTTTCAAAACCACTTAAAACGTCGCCTTTCATCATAATCAATTGGGTAACTCCATTCACTTGAACTGCATAGCGAAGTGCTACCAAGTCCAGCCAGCCGCAACGGCGCGGACGGCCTGTGGTTGCACCAAATTCATTACCCACACGACCCATGGTCTCGCCAGCTTCGTCAAAAAGCTCGGTAGGGAAGGGGCCGCTGCCCACTCTGGTGGTGTAGGCTTTAAATATTCCGAAAACTTCCTTGATTTTTCCGGGAGCCACGCCCAAACCGGTACATGCTCCCGCAGCCGTAGTGTTTGATGAGGTTACAAACGGATATGTTCCAAAATCTATATCCAGCAAAGAACCCTGCGCGCCTTCGGCAAGAATGGTTTTTCCGTCTTGCTGGGCTTGGTGTAAGTATTCCTCACTATCAATAAAAGAAAGGGATTTTAATACTTCAACCGCTTTAAAAAATTCCGCTTCAAGGTCTGCCAAATCGTACTGTACATCCACATTGTAAAAATCAATCATTGCTTCGTGCTTATCTGCCAAAGCGCGGTATTTTTCCTGCCAGTTGTCCAATTCCAAATCGCCGACGCGAATACCATTGCGACCTGTTTTATCCATATAAGTTGGGCCAATGCCCTTAAGGGTTGAACCAATTTTTGCTTTACCCTTAGAAGCTTCGGAAGCAGCATCAAGCAAGCGGTGTGTTGGTAAGATAAGATGCGCCTTACGTGAAATTAATAAGCTTTTTTTAAGATCTAGGTTGAATTTTACAAGGTTGTCTAATTCTCTTTTGAAAATTACGGGATCAATAACAACCCCGTTACCCACTAAATTAATGGTTCCGTCATGAAAAATTCCACTGGGAATAGTATGAAGCACATGCTTGTGGCCGTCAAATTCCAAGGTATGGCCCGCGTTTGGCCCGCCTTGAAAACGTGCGATTATATCATAGTTTTTTGTTAGGACATCGACAATTTTTCCTTTGCCTTCGTCGCCCCATTGCAATCCAAGTAGTAAGTCTACTGCCATAATTTTTATTGATTGTTCCCGTCATCGTTTGTGGCGGGTGTTTTTTTATTTCCGTAGAAATAAAGTGAATGGTTGGTTATTTCTATATTAAAAACCTCTTCGATGGTTTTTTTGATACTGTGTATTCTTGGGTCGCAAAACTCTATCACCTCTCCGTTTGAAAGAATAACGTGGTCGTGGTTGCGATCAAAGTATGATTTTTCGTAATGCGCCTGATTCTGGCCAAACTGGTGTTTGCGTACCAAACCGCACTCCAAAAGCAATTCAATGGTATTATAAAGCGTGGCACGGCTTACGCGGTAATTTTTATTCTTCATATTTATGTATAGCGACTCTATATCAAAATGGTCGTCGTGATCATAAATTTCCTGGAGAATGGCATAGCGTTCCGGCGTTTTACGGTGTCCTTTTTCTTCAAGAAAACCTGTGAAAACGTTCTTTACAATAGCTTGATTGTTTATATCTGTTTTTGAACTCATAATTAAGGTTGCAAAGTTACTTAAAATTTATGCTCTAGTAACTTTATCAATTCCGTTTATTTTTTTGATGTTTTCCACAAGATTATTAAGAATAGACTTGTTTTTTACCACAACTACAATCTTGCCCGTAAAAACCCCGTCGTTACTATCGAAATGGACGCTTTTCATATCTATGTGAAGGTTGTTTGAGATCACTTTTGTCACTTCGTTTACTAAACCTATTGTGTCAATTCCCGAAATGTTCAGCACGGCTTTAAATTCGCGTTGCGTACTATCAATCCATTTGGCGGGCATAATGCGGTAACTATAATTGCTCTGAAGCTGCAGGGCGTTTGGACAGTTGGTTTTATGGACCTTTATACCTTCGTTTACGGTTACAAAACCAAAGACATCATCGCCTGGGATGGGGTTGCAGCAGTTTGCCATTTTATAATCCAATTTGTCTTCGTTTTTGCCGAATACAAGTTGGTCAAACTTTTCTGTAATCTCTTCCTTGTTTACGTCCTCGGGCTTGTCTGGCTTTCGGATTCTATTTTTGAAGAAGCTAATAAATGCATTGCTTCGCGACGCGGCAAAATCCTTCAGTTTTTGGTTGTCAATAATTCCTGCGCCCACGCGGTAGTACAAATCCAGACTCGTTTTCACTTTAAAGAAAACCACAAGCTGATTGATCGTAGTATCGTCCAGGTTTATTTTTAAAGACTTTAATTTTCTTGCCAGAACAACCTTTCCTTCTTCGGCAAGTTGTTTCTTTTCATCTTTTAATGAAGATTTTATCTTGGAACGTGCGCGGCCCGTTGTTGCGTAATTTAGCCAGTTGGCGGTAGGCTTCGCATTTTCTGAAGTAATAACCTCTACCTGGTCGCCACTTTTTAGTTCGTGGCTCAATGGAACCAATTTTCCGTTAACCTTTGTACCGCGGGTGTGCATCCCAATTTCCGTGTGAATATGAAACGCGAAATCCAATGCCGTTGCGCCTTTAGGTAATGAATACAGGTCTCCTTTTGGCGTAAAGACGAAAATTTCCTTGGCGTATAGATTCAGCTTGAATTCTTCTACAAAATCTACGGCGCTTATTTCCGAATTTTCCAGCGTGTCTTGCAGTTTGTTCAACCAGTTTTCAAGTCCGCCGTCGTCCTTTTCCTTGTTTTTGTATTTGTAGTGCGCAGCAAACCCTTTTTCAGCAATTTCGTTCATGCGTTCGCTGCGAATTTGTACTTCTACCCAACGGCCTTTAGGGCCCATTACGGTAATGTGAAGTGCTTCGTAACCTGTTGATTTTGGTGAGGAGATCCAGTCGCGCAACCGTATTGGGTTGGGGCGGAAATGATCTGTAACAATAGAATAAATCTTCCAGGCGAAGAATTTTTCGTTTTCGGGCGTGCTTTTGTAAATAATTCGCACGGCAAATTTGTCATAAACTTCATCAAAGCTCACGTTTTGTGCAAGCATTTTCCTTCGTATGGAGAAAATGGATTTTGGCCGCCCCTTTATTTCGTATTCCAGGTTCTCGGAATCCAGTGAATTTTTTATCACCTTGTTGAAGGCTTCAATATAAGCATCCTGTTCTTCCTTGCTTTCCTTTATTCGGCTTAAAATATCAGCGTAAACGTCAGGCTCAGTGAATTTCAAGCCCAGATCCTCCAGTTCGGTTTTTATATTATAAAGTCCGATCCGGTGGGCAAGTGGGGCGTATATGTAAAGAGTTTCCGAAGCGATTTTCCGCTGCTTGTCTGGGGGCATGCTGTCCATGGTTTGCATATTGTGCAGTCTGTCAGCAATTTTTATGATGATTACTCGAATATCCTCATTAAGCGTTAATAGCATCTTTCGGAAGTTTTCGGCCTGCATGGAAACGTCTTCAGACATGGAGATGTGTGCGATCTTAGTGAGACCGTCCACAATCCGGGCTACGGCGGTACCGAACAGGCGCTCAATATCATCCAATTTATATTCGGTATCTTCCACAACATCGTGCAAAAGCGCTGCGGCTATGCTTGTGGCATCGAGGCCAATCTCTGAGGCTACAATTTTTGCGACTGCAATAGGGTGAAAAATATAGGCTTCGCCACTTTTGCGACGTTGCTCTTTGTGAGCATCAACAGCAAGATCAAACGCGCTGCGAATCAGTTTTTTATCGTCTTTTGTGAGGGTGCGATAACTGATCTTCAGCAACTGCTTATACTGCTTTGCGAGCTCCTTTTTCTCTTCTTCTAATGCGGCTTCTGTCATAAACCTAAAAGTATTGAAAAGTATTTTAATGGGCAAGTGCAATAAGGCCTTAGTGGACGTGTGTTAATTGTTAATTAAAAAAAAACGTTTTCTAAGGTTTTTAAATCTAGAAGAGGGTTTGCTTGTAATTTCTTTTTGATATAGTATTTAAAAATTAAAAGAGGTGATTAGGTTAAGCTGATCTCTGTTATTTCCGCCTGCTAAAAACTGGTTCATATAACCAATTTCAAACTTTAATGAGTTATTCAGCTTATAGCCCAAGCCAGAGTATAGTCTGTTTCTGTCAAAAACTGTATTTTTAGTGTTAAGAAAAATTTCATTGTAGGCAGATAGGTAAATGGTTTTTTCAATCAATTCGGCATTATTCAATGGTACATTCAGTCCCAAAAAATAGCGAAAGCGAAGTTTAAAATCATCTTCCACAAAGCGCTGCTCAAACCTATATCGGTGCTGTACTCCCACACGGGCTATCTTTTGGCGGGTAATAAACTGTTGGTAAATTCTGTGTTCGTTTATTGAATTTTTCTCGTCTGTGTTTGCTATATAATTTTCGCTCAAAATATATCCATACCCCAACAATAGATTGTTATTGTTTTCGGTAAGGTTATAGCCAAAGCCCGTTCTCAATAACAACTGTTCCAAGTCTCCTATAGCATTGTAGTTTCGGTATTGAACTTCATGGTGCCAATTCCATTTATTATCTATTTTCTTGTTTCCGAAATAAATAATCCAGTTTCCAAAATTACTGTCCTGAGCAATAGAAGAAAAAGGCAATAGTAACATCAATAAAAAAAGATAGTTCTTCATTATAGCAAATCTTAATATTCAGCTTGAAACAAAAATATAGGAGTGGTTATAAATGGTAAAATAAACACCGCTAAAAACCATTTTTTTATGAGAATTTTATAATTTTTCACGAAATATAATTCCAGATATTCCGATACTTCACGAGTTGGGCATAGGTGTTTTTTATAGGAATATTTTCTTCGGAAGTAAGATTAGGGTCTCCCTTGAGGGTTTGGGCAGCATAACTTCGGGCAATCTTCAATATCTCGCTATCCTTTACTATGTCTGCAATGCGAAGGTTTAGCACACCGCTCTGTTGTGTACCCATCATATCACCAGGGCCACGTAGTTTTAAATCCACTTCGGCAATTTCAAAGCCATCGCTTGTGCGCACCATGGTTTCCAAACGGGTTTTGGCATCTGCTGAAAGTTTATGGCTGGTCATTAAAATACAATAACTCTGTTCCGCACCACGTCCCACACGGCCACGTAATTGGTGCAGCTGTGATAAGCCGAAGCGTTCGGCACTTTCAATAATCATCACGCTGGCGTTTGGCACATTTACGCCAACCTCAATAACGGTTGTGGCAACCATAATTTGTGTTTCGCCTTTTACAAAACGGTTCATCTCATAATCCTTATCGGCTGGTTTCATCTGTCCGTGAAGAATAGAAACCTGATATTTTGGTTGTGGAAATTCGCGCACAATACTTTCATATCCATCCATCAAATCTTTATAGTCCATCGTTTCACTTTCCTGTATCAATGGGTAAACAATATACACCTGTCGGCCCTTGGAAATTTCGTCTCTTATAAACCTAAAAACCTTCAGTCTATTCGCATCAAAACGGTGCACGGTTTTGATGTCTTTTCTGCCCGGTGGAAGTTCATCAATTACGCTAATATCGAGGTCGCCATAAATGCTCATGGCGAGGGTGCGGGGGATGGGGGTGGCGGTCATAACAAGTACGTGTGGCGGATATTCGTTTTTGTGCCATAATTTGCTGCGTTGTTCCACTCCAAAACGATGTTGTTCGTCCACAATTGCAAGCCCCAGATTTTTGAATTTTACCTTATCTTCGAGCAGTGCATGGGTGCCAATTAGGATGTTTAATGCGCCGTTTTCGAGTTTTTCATGAATTTCCTTCCTTTTTGAAGTTTTAGTTGAACCAGTAAGCAATTCAATACTGGTATTCAGATTATTGCACATTTCAATTAAACCGTTATAATGCTGGACTGACAAAATTTCAGTTGGGGCCATTAAACAAGCTTGAAAACCATTGTCAATAGCTATTAACATTGACATTAGCGCTACTATGGTCTTCCCAGAACCCACATCGCCCTGTAAAAGTCGGTTCATTTGTGCATTGCTTCCTAAATCGTTGCGGATTTCTTTGATCACCCGCTTCTGCGCTTCGGTCAATTCAAAGGGCAAATGTTCCGAAAAAAACGTGTTGAAATTGTGCCCAATTTTATCAAAAGTGTAACCCTTAATTTTCGATTTATGGATGAGGTTTTTCCGAATTAATTGCAGTTGGATATAGAACAATTCCTCAAATTTTAATCGGTACTGGGCACGTGCCAAATGCGCTTGACTTTTCGGAAAATGTATGTTAAAAAGTGCCTCCTTTTTTGAGGCTAATTTCAACTGTTCCAAAAGGGGTTTTGAGAGGGTCTCGGCGAAGGCATTTTTGCTCTCCAAAAAAAGCTGTTGCATTAGCCCATTTATCACTCGATTTGTGATGCCGCTGTTCCCCAATTTTTCGGTGGAAGGATAGACAGGTTGCATGGCAGAACGGATACTTTTTTCATGTGCCTCCAGCAATTCCATTTCGGGGTGCGGCATGGAGAAACTATTGTTGAAATAATTCGTTTTTCCGAAGATTACGTAGGGAACGTTCAACTTTAAATTCTCCCGAATCCACTTTTGCCCACGAAACCAAACAAGTTCAATACTGCCGGTTTCATCAATAAAAGTAGCGACCAAACGTTTTCCACGTTTTTGTTCAACCGTTTTTATATGTGTGATTTTTCCAATAATCTGAACTTCGGCATTTGTTTGCTGTAATTGCGCTATTTTGTAATACTGCGTTCTATCGAGATAACGATTGGGAAAAAGATTCAGCAAATCCTGAAAGGTGTGGATGCCAAGCTCCTTTTTAAGCAAATCAGCCCGGTTGGGGCCGACGCCTTTAAGATAGTCGATAGGAGTTTGCAGGAAATTGGCATTCATAAAACGAAAATACTAATTCCCGCGAAGGCGGGAATCTCATTGCTTTAAAATTTGTAATTTGCTAACTCAAAAATATTACTCTTCTTAAAATGAATAAATTTCTTTTTGCGCTTTTCTTTTCAAGTGTAACAGCTTTTGCACAGCAGACCGATGTTGTGGATTTTTTGAGGATTGAGGCTTTAATTAGGCCCGATGTTGTGGAAAAAAAAATAGCAGGTCGATTTGTGGCCACATTTGAAGTGCTGAAAGAAACCGATTCCATTTTTATGGATGCAGTAAATATTAAAATCGACGAAATTAAGAGTAAAGTATTCAAAATATCTGCTGATGAAAAGAAGATTTGGTTTGTTGGTAAATTTGAAAAAGAGAAAACTTACGTAGCAGATTTTTATTATGAGATGAAACCAAAGCAAACCCTTTACTTTTTTGGTGATGAGATTTGGACACAAGGACAGGGAAAATATACTTCACATTGGTTGCCAAGTATTGATGATGTTAATGATAAAATTGAGTTTGATTTAGTTCTATTTGCTCAAGCTGATAATGCTATAATTGCAAATGGTAAATTAATGGATTTAGGTGAGATTCCTGAGGCACGACATTTCGATATGAAAAACCCCATGTCCAGCTATTTGGTAGCCTTCGCAATTGGTGATTTCAATAAAAAAGAGCTCGTTTCAAATTCCGGAATCCCTATTGAATTGTATTACAAACCTCAAGATTCACTAAAAGTAGAACCAACCTATCGCTACAGCAAACAGATTTTCGATTTTTTGGAAAGGGAGATCGGCGTTGCTTATCCTTGGCAAAATTACAAACAGGTGCCCTTGCG
Source organism: Aequorivita iocasae (assembly GCF_016757735.1). Classification (NCBI taxonomy): domain Bacteria; kingdom Pseudomonadati; phylum Bacteroidota; class Flavobacteriia; order Flavobacteriales; family Flavobacteriaceae; genus Aequorivita; species Aequorivita iocasae. The sequence continues at coordinate 43,338 of NZ_CP068439.1, read as the reverse complement.
CGATTTTCTGTATGCCGGAATGGAAAACACCACCGCCACCTTCTTTTCCGAAGCCTTTGTGGTGGATTCCATAGGGTTTAACGATAGAAATTACGTAAACGTAAACGCTCACGAGCTTGCCCACCAATGGTTTGGCGATATGGTTACCGAAACCGCAAATGAAGACCATTGGCTGCAGGAAGGTTTTGCGACCTATTACGCACTTTTGGCCGAGAGAGATATATTTGGGGAAGACTATTATTACTGGCAATTGTACCAATCCGCCGAGCAGCTAAAGGCAATGAGCGATGAGGGCAAGGGCGAATCGCTTTTAAATCCCAAAGCAAGTTCGCTAACTTTTTACCAAAAAGGAGCGTGGGCGCTTCATATTTTGCGGGAAAGGATAGGGGACGAGGCTTTTAAAACAGCAATCAAAAACTATCTTGAAAAATATAAATTCAAAAATGTTTCTACCGATGATTTTTTGAATGAAGTGAAAGCTGTCTCACAAACTGATATTTCAGATTTTGAGAAGGATTGGTTACAACAGGCCGCTTTTAAAGCAGAAGAAGCTTATCAATCATTACTGAAATCTTCATTTATCAAAAAATATTTTGAAAATGCTGCGCTTCGCGCAACGCCTTTGGCAGATAAAAAAATCCAGCTAAAAGCTGCGCTCACCTTTCCGAATGATTTTATTGGCCAGGAAGCGGTTTATCAATTGGCGGAGGAGCCGCTTTCTGAAACACTTCCGCTTTACAAGATAGCTTTTGAAAGTAACAATTTGTATGTTCGTCAAGCTGTTGCGCTTTCGTTGCAAACCATTCCAAAAGAACTTCAATCGGAATATGAGAATCTGCTAAACGATGCTTCCTATGTTACAATAGAAACCGCGCTGTATCAATTGTGGATGCAATTTCCAGAGAAAAGAACCGAATATCTCAACAAAACAAAAGGAATTGAGGGTTTTCAGAATAAAAATATTCGGCAGTTGTGGCTCGCTTTGGCATTACTTACGGATAACTATGAAATGTCTGAAAAAGAGAATTATTTAAAGGAATTGAAGAATTATACTTCCACAGATTACAGTTTTGAAATTCGCGAAAAGGCTTTTGAGTATGTAAACGAACTTCAGCTTTGGGATTTGGAAACACTTAAAAATCTTGTGGAAGCAACGGTTCACCCAACTTGGCGTTTTGCAAAATCATCAAAGGCATTAATGAATAGTTTGCTTCAAAATGAAAAGTATCATGAACAGTTGCGGGTTTTGGGTCGGCAGGTTTCAGAAAAGGCGGCCAATTATTTAAATTCAACCATAAAGGAATGAGGGCGTTGGTAATATCTGGGGGAGGTAGCAAAGGTGCTTTTGCGGGCGGCGTGGCACAGTATTTAATGGAGAAACTGCACCACAATTACGATCTTTTTGTAGGTACCTCAACTGGCAGTTTGCTCATTTCCCATTTGGCGCTGGACAAGGTGGAAAAAATTAAGGAAGTTTATACTTCGGTTAACCAAAAAAGTATTTTTAATAGTTGCCCCTTTGTGATAAAGGAAGATAAGTTTGGCGGCAAGCAGATTGCCATCGACCATTTTACGGTACTGCGAAATTTTTTGAAAGGAAAGAAAACCTTTGGCGAAAGCTTAAATTTACGAAAGCTAATTGAAAATACTTTTACCGAAATCGAATTCAATAACCTGAAAGCTTCGAAAAAGGAAGTGGTTGTAACAGTTTCAAACCTTTCACTGAACCAAGTGGAATATAAAAGTGTGAATGATTTTGAGTATCAGGATTTTTTGGACTGGATCTGGATTTCTTCAAATTTTACCCCTTTTATGAGTCTTGTAAAAAAGGACGGCTGTGAGTATGCCGATGGCGGTTTTGGAAGCATGGTTCCCATTGAAGAGGCGATTAACCGTGGCGCAACCCATATTGATATAATTGTCTTGGAGACCGAGATTACCTATTACAACCGGCTTCCATCAAAAAATGTTTTTTCGTTGCTTATCAATATGCATAATTATATGGCGGACCGTATTGAGAAACAGAACATCCGTATAGGAAAATTTGTCGCCACCAATAAAGATGTTATTATCAATCTTTATTATACCCCAACGGTTTTGACTACAAATTCTTTGATATTTGATAAGAAAATGATGACAAAGTGGTGGGAACTCGGCTTTCGATATGCTGACCAGAAAAATAATGCATTAAACGAAATTCGCACAAAAGACGATTGATTTTCCTACTTTACTAAGAGGGATTTCCCCCAAATATTCAGGTTTTCCCTGTATTTTTGATGTAAGGCACGTGTAGATTGTTAATAATCAACTCTTTTACTTTATCTTCACTTTGCTTTTAAGAGGAGGACATTTTTAAGTTCATCTTATTGTGATTATTTGTATACTACAACTCTAAAACCAATTCAATATGAAAACACAAACCATTCAAACTGTACTTTTATTAATTTGTATCAATTTAATGCTTTTTAGCTGTCAAGATATATCTACCCACAACGAATCCCCGTATGAAGGTCCACCGAAAGATCACATCATTTCTGTAGATCGCGCCCAAGAAATGTACGATGCCTATTCACAAAGACGCGTGCCGATACTTCAAAAATACGAAGATAGTATTGCAGCAGATGGTTCAAAATTTACTCCTACCCGTTATGCTGAATATGACTTAAAAACTATAAAACAGTACATCGCTTATATTGAACATGAGGCTAAAGAAGCTAATGTGGAAATACAAACATTGCGGTTCTATCTTTCAAACTATCCCGCTAGTGATAAATTTCCCAATGGGGATGTCGTTAAATTTCCAAAAAGAAATAGTTTTTTTGTAGTGCCCACTATGGCTTATGAAGGAAAAAATGTTGGCTTTTACCTTGAAGATATTGACGGTGTTTATACTGCCCTGCCTATAAATAGGAATGGTTTACGAGGGAAAGACGAAAATAAAATGCGTGATGAACCCCAGGGTAATGTGAATGAGGCTGGATTTTTTATTTCCGCCGCCCCAACCCTCCAAGGAGGTGGAACAACTAGTATTATTTTTAACGAAGGCAATATCACTCCTCCTCCAGCAGGCGCAAATGATTTTGGAGATGATAATTAAAACATTCTTGAACTTTGAATTCATTTTTAGAAAGTATGCAATATGCCCACATGGCACTTTATGCCATCGTGTTTATTATTTCAATTGTTAAATTTCCGCTTTATAAAGATTCTGCTTTAAGGGTATTGCCTATTATATTACTGTTTACCCTTTTGGCAGAAGCTTTGGGAATGTATATAAAGTATATATTTGGCCCTCCAAACGCCATAATTTATAATATATATTACTTCTTTTATTTTTCGTTTTTCTATTATATTTTTTTAAAGATAATTGATGAGAGAAAATTTAAAACACTTATTAAATTGGGTATAGCAGTATATTGGTTGTTTTATGCAGGAGATTGGATTTTAACAGATTTTATAAATAGAGGTTTTATTATTTCCTATATGGCCGGTGCAGGAATTTTGGTTTTTTGCATTATTCTCTATTACGTAAATATTTTACAGTCATCCCGAGTGCTTGTTATAAAAAACGATTTACTGTTTTGGGTAAGTGTGGGCCTATTTTTGTTTTATATTGGCTATATTCCCATAAAAATCATTAGAACTTGGTTTTATAAACCCGATAGTTTCTTTGAGATTTTACTTGTAATACAGTTTTCGCTCATAATCATTATGTATTTGTTTTTTTTGACAGGATTTCTATGGATGAAAAAGAAATCATAATAATTGCGGCAATAGCCATTCCGATAACTTTAGTAATTATTGTTATCGTACTCTTCAGTGTTTTTTCGCGTAGAAAAAACCGTTTGTTGCAGGAGCAGGAAAAAGCAAAAAAAGCATTCGACCGCGAATTGGCAGAATCACAAATAGAGATTCGCGAGGAAACTTTGCGAAATATTAGTTGGGAACTGCACGATAATATTGGGCAGTTGATGACCTTGGCCAAAATACAAGCCCAAATGGCACAAGAAAGACCCGAAATGCTAAATGAAGTTTCTGAAACAATAGGCAATGGCATTGATGAATTGCGGGCGCTTTCAAAATTGATAAACCCGGAAGCACTAAAAAGCCTTAGCCTACAAGAAGCTGTAAGCCTGGAAATAGAGCGATTCAACAGGCTTAAATTTATTGCTGCTGAATTAAAGGTTCAAGGAACTGTAAGGCCCATTGAGAGTAATACACAGATTATTCTTTTTAGAATATTGCAGGAATTTTTTTCAAATACGATAAAGCATTCCAGAGCTTCGACATTAAAGGTAGTTCTGAATTATGCTGATAAATATTTGATTATTTCTGCAGAAGATAATGGAGTGGGTTTTGATAAAACTGATGATTTTATGGGAATTGGACTTAAAAACATGAAAACGCGTGCCCAATTGATCAATTCAACATTGAAAATCAATTCTGTAAAAGACCAAGGCACAGCACTGCACCTTAAATATAATTTTGTGTGAATTTTGAATCAATTTACATATAAGAAATACCTGTTGCAAAATGAGTTATTCCGTAGTAGTAGTAGACGATCATTTCTTGCTCTCCCAAGCCATAGGTGGATTGGTTCAAGAATTTAAAAATTTTAATGTGCTTTTTTTATGCAAAAACGGCAAGGAACTGCTTGATAAACTTGCTACTCCAAAAAACATTCCAGATTTGGTTCTTATGGATATAAAGATGCCTATTTTAAACGGAATTGAAACAACTGAGATTCTCAAGAAAAAATATCCGAAAGTAAAAGTACTGGCCCTTTCCATAGAGGAAGATGAATATACCATCCTGAAAATGCTAAGGGCCGGAGCTAGCGGGTATTTAATGAAGGATACAAAAAAAGATATTCTTGAAAAAGCCTTAAGTGAAGTAATGCAAAAGGGGTACTATTACACAAATACTGTTTCACAAATTCTTATTGAATCTTTGGAAAATGAAATAGACACAGATTTAAAAGAAAAGGAAATTGAATTCATAAAACTTGCTTGTACCGATCTCAGCTACAAAGAAATTGCTGAAGCCATGTCCTGCAGCTATAAAACCGTGGAAGGCTATAGAGATTCTGTTCACAAAAAGCTAAAAATTAAAAGCAGAATCGGGCTTGTACTCTTTGCTATACATCACAATCTTTTCACACCTTAAAAAAGCTCGCCAACCTCTTTTTTTACGTATGCCATAGCCTTTTGTGATGGAGTAACCTCTTCCATAAAATTCTGTAATAATACTTCCCGCATTTTGTCTACATTTCCATCCTTTTCGTGCATTGCTCCTTGGCGTATTGCATGTATAGTAGCATTTTTAGCGGCATTTACGAGGTTCCAACATTCAGGGGTTACGTAAATTTGCTGTGTTAAGTTATGATCATATTCCTGTTCAATATTTTTCACTAACAAGGTTTCATAATCGTCTTTGGAATCTGAAAAGGGTTTTACACGAACCAAAAGTTTATTGGGGTCTATGCGCTCCAAAAAAAGCGTAATGCGCTCATAAGCCTGTAAACGAAGGGGCAAAACCTGTTTTTGCGCTTCCTTTTGGACTAAGTACCTTCGGCGGCCCTCTTCATTGGCCGTGTGGCCTTTAAAGAAAAAATAAGCGACTATTCCCACAACAATTGCGGGCAATAGATAGGCTGCATAACTAATAATTTGGGTTGTTTCTTCCATCTGAGATTAAAATATTGGCAAACTTAATGTGTTTTTAGAATTTTGGCAATAGTTACTTTTTTATTATGCTAAATTATCAGTAGCGCACCTTATTTTCTCTTTTCATCGCCTTCACTTCTTTTTTCGCTTGTTTTTCATGGTAATTGCCACCTAGGTGATTACAACTTGATATTGCCTTCATACTTTCAAACGGTACCTCGCATTTGTGGTACATAAAGGATTGCGCCAAAGTTTTAATGAGATTTTTATCACCAACAGTCAGGTCAACATCATCCATTGTGAATTGGCACGGATGTTCATATCCACAGGCGTGGGTCATTTCTAAAAGTTCTTTTCTGAAATTCTTGAAATAAAAATGTGCGCGAACTGACTTATCTTCAATATTTATTCCGTTCTGTAGCCATTTGTTTTGTGTAGCCACTCCACTGGGGCATTTATTGGTATGGCACTGTTGGGCTTGAATACAGCCAATGCTCATCATTGCTTCTCGCGCCACGTTTATTAAATCGGCTCCCATGGAAAAGGCCATTGCGGCTCTAGCTGGAAAACCTAATTTCCCACTTCCTATAAAAACAATTTGATCGCAAAGATCTAGTTTTTTAAAAATTTTGTAAACTTCAGCAAACCCGAAAAGCCACGGTAAGGAAACATGATCTGCAAAACTAGGAGGCGATGCGCCGGTGCCCCCTTCACCGCCATCAATTGTTATAAAATCCGGCCCTTTGCCGGTTTCTTTCATTATTTTGGCAAGTTGTTCCCACTCTCCCAAACGGCCCACGGCAGATTTAATCCCAACGGGCAACCCTGTGGCCTCTGCAATGTCTTCCACAAATTCTACCAACCCCTTTACACCGCTAAAAGCTGAATGGGTGGGGGGCGATAGCACATCTTTCCCTAAGGGTACATGTCTAATCTCAGCAATTTCCTTTGTAATTTTTGAACCTGGCAAAACACCTCCCTTTCCAGGTTTTGCGCCTTGAGAAAGTTTTACCTCAATGGCCCTTACTTGCGGGTTTTCATTAACGAGCTTCACAATTTTTTCCATGGAAAAATTTCCGTTTTCATCGCGTACGCCAAAGTAACCCGTTCCGAAATGAAAAACCACATCAGCTCCGGTTTTATGATAGGGTGACAGTCCTCCTTCGCCCGTGTTGTGATAACAATAAGCGAGGGCGCAGCCTTTATTCAAAGACTCTACCGCTCGCGCTGAAAGCGATCCAAAACTCATAGCCGAAACGTTGATTACCGAAGCCGGACGATAGGGGCGGCGACGTTTATGAAAACTCCCCATAACCTTCGCACATGGTAAAAAATAGGGGTTTTTATAGTTGGGGTTATCTTTTTCCACTTTAAATGGAAGTAGGGAATTGTTTATAAAAATATAATTCGGTTCATAAATATCACGGTCTGTCCCGAAGCCTTCATAATTATTTTCGTTTTTCGCGGAAGCGTAAATCCAACCGCGTTCAATTCTATTGAAAGGAAGTTCTTCGCGGTTGTTCGCTACTATGTACTGCCTAAGCTCAGGCCCAATACCCTCAAGCATATAGCGAATGTGGCCTATTATAGGAAAGTTATGGCTGATAGTATGATGTTTATTGAAGAAAACATCCCGAATGGCAATGATTAAAAGAAAAAGAAGAACCCAAGCCCACCAAGGAATTTGACTTACAAAAGATATAAAGGTATCCATAGAAGTTTTTTTATAAAGATATTTAAATTTAAATAGTTTTGAAATTACTTTGATTTTAAAAATTACTTTCCAAAGCAATTTTTTGTTTATAATTTCCCCAAAAACACTTCTTATAAAAGTTTGATAATAGTTATTTTCACAGCTTGAAGAAAATGAAGTTTTGGAACAGTATTTAAAACAACTCAACGAGGCCCAGCTTGCGCCAGTGCTGCAAAAAGACGGCGCAATGATCGTGATTGCCGGGGCTGGTTCGGGCAAGACGCGCGTGCTAACTTTTCGCATTGCATATTTGATGAGTCAGGGCGTGGATCCGTTCAATATTTTGGCGCTTACGTTTACCAATAAGGCCGCAAGGGAAATGAAAGGGCGTATCTCAAAAATTGTTGGCGCTAGCGAAGCAAAAAATCTTTGGATGGGCACCTTCCACAGTATTTTTGCAAAAATCCTTCGTTTTGAAGCCGATAAATTGGGCTACCCTTCCAACTTCACCATTTATGACACCCAAGACTCACACAGTGTAATTCGCGCAGTGATAAAGGAAATGAACCTAGATAAAGATGTGTATAAATACAAGCAGGTTTATTCGCGCATATCTTCCTATAAAAACAGTTTAATTACCGTAAAAGCATATTTCAACAATCCGGAATTGATGGAAGCCGACGCGATGGCGAAAATGCCGCGCCTCGGCGATATTTATAAAGCTTACGTTGACAAATGCTTCAAAGCTGGCGCAATGGATTTTGATGATCTTTTACTGAAAACCAACGAACTGCTAACGCGTTTTCCAGATGTTTTGGCAAAGTATCAAAACCGTTTCCGCTATATTTTGGTAGATGAGTACCAGGATACCAACCACAGTCAGTATTTGATTGTTCGTGCACTTTCTGACAGGTTTCAAAATATATGTGTAGTAGGTGATGATGCACAGAGTATCTACGCATTCCGCGGTGCGAACATCAACAATATTTTGAATTTCCAAAAGGACTATGACAATGTGAAGGTTTTCCGTTTGGAACAAAATTACCGTTCTACCAAAAATATCGTAAATGCCGCAAACAATATTATTGAAAAGAACAAAACACGACTCGAAAAAGTGGTTTGGACGGCAAATGACGAAGGCAATAAAATTCTCGTAAACCGGACCATGACCGATGGGGACGAAGGACGCTTTGTGGCCAGCTCCATTTTTGAAAATAAAATGAACCATCAATTGAATGATGGTGATTTTGCAGTTTTATACCGAACAAACGCACAGAGCCGTGCTATTGAGGATGCGCTTAGGAAAAAGGACATTCCGTACAGAATTTACGGAGGGCTTAGTTTTTATCAGCGAAAAGAAATAAAAGATGTACTAGCTTATTTGCGGTTGGTATTAAATCCGAAAGATGAAGAGGCGCTGAAACGTGTCATAAATTATCCATCACGCGGCATTGGTGATACCACTACGGAACGTTTAATAGTTGCCGCAAACCATTACAACCGTTCGATTTTTGAGGTAATGAAAAACATCGATAAAATTGATTTAAAGATAAATGCTGGCACCAAAAGCAAATTGCAGGATTTTGTTACGATGATTGAAAGCTTTCAGGTTTTGAACCAAGGTTATGATGCTTTCACAATAACGGAACATGTTGCCAAAAAAACAGGTTTGTTGCAGGAATTAAAGAAAGACGGCACCCCCGAAGGTATTGCACGTATCGAAAACATTGAGGAATTACTGAACGGGATGCGCGATTTTGTGGAAGAACAAAAGGAAATTGCCGATGCCACAGGTTCGCTTTCGGAATTTATGGAAGATGTTGCGCTCGCCACCGATTTGGATAATGACAAAGGTGATAACGACCGTGTCGCACTGATGACGGTACATTTGGCGAAAGGTTTGGAATTTCCCTACGTATACATTGTGGGTATGGAAGAAGATCTTTTCCCCAGCGGGATGAATATGAATTCCCGCAGTGAGTTAGAAGAAGAGCGAAGACTTTTTTACGTGGCCCTAACCCGAGCCGAGAAACAGGCATATTTGACTTATACCCAATCGCGCTACCGTTGGGGAAAATTGATTGATGCCGAGCCGAGTCGTTTTATCGAGGAAATTGATGAAAGCTTTTTGGAATATCTAACCCCTATTACCGAAAATCGCTACAAACCTCTTTTGGATGCCGATATTTTTGATGAGGTTGACCACAGCAAGCTGCGATTGCGAAAGCCTGTTTCTGGTAAAGCCCCAACGGGACCCACAGAAGCTCAGCTTCGAAAATTGCGGAGATTGAAGCCCGTGGCCAGCGATACCGATAAAAATTTTAGTGCAGCAGACGCCCATCTCAACGTGGGAACGATGGTTGAGCATGTTCGCTTCGGAAAAGGAAAAATCCTTAAAATAGAAGGAGTGGGTGCCGATACAAAGGCAGAGATTGATTTTGAAAACGGTGGATTAAAAAAACTGTTGCTTCGCTTTGCTAAACTGAAAGTTCTGGATTAAAAACCTCAATTCATAATTTCCAAATAAGTATCAATAGCGATACTTATTTGCTCTTTCATATTTTCAATATCGTTTTGGCCCCAATCGCCATGGCCACCTTCATAGACCGTGAAATTGTGGTCTATCAGCGAATTGTTTAGCGCTACATTTAAAGTGTTTCCATTGGTAAGTGGGACCAAGGGATCTGCATTTCCATAGAAAAGCAGGGTGGGACTGCTGGCATTAGAAACACGCATTGCTGGACTCAAAATTTCTGCATAATTTGTTCCCTGAGGATAAGCACCCTCGTCCACCAAAGCAGTCATCAACAAGGAGAAATTTGGATTTTCACTATAAAATGGATCTGTAAAATCTGTGGGACCAACAATATCGCCAACTATTTTTACTTGGTCGTCCGTATCATAAACATAATCGTACATTAATGAAATGTGCGCACCCGCACTAGCACCGATCATGGCAAATTCTGGTAGGATTTGGAGTTCGTTTTTTTCGGAAGTCAATTTATTGATTATCGCATCAACATCCAAAAATTGGTTGGGAAATGCCGGCGTCTCCAAATCAGCAAGTACATAGTTTACGTTTACTATTGCGTGGTCTGGATGCCTCTGTTTTATATAGGAAATAAAGAAGTCCATATCGGCCTTATCGCCACCGGTCCAGCCGCCGCCATGAACCAGCATGATAATTTTGGTTTTAGTGGAAGATCGATTTGCGGGCAGATAAAGGTCATATTTTTGTTGTGGATTATTTCCGTAGGAAACATTTAGTATGGTTTTCTCAGCTAAAGAATCTGTAGTAGTAGTGTCGCTATCTTTGGAACAGGAAATGAAATTGATATGTATTCCGAAAAGGAGAATTAGAACTAAGAGCTTTTTCATATAAAATTTTTGTTTTTTCAATAACGTGTCAAATGTATATTTATGTTAAGAATTTTAAAGAAATCTTCCATTTAAAAAATTGTAAGTAACTTTAAATAAAAAAATGATTCGAAAAGGTTCAAAAGTAAGGTGGAAATGGGGCAACGGTGAGGCCGAAGGAAAAGTAATCGAAACTTTTTCCGAAGAAATTACCAAAACCATAAAGGGAAATAAAATTACACGAAAAGGCGAAAAAGGAAACAAAGCACTCTACATTGAGCAAACAGATGGAGATAAAGTTTTAAAACTTGAAAGTGAAGTAAAAAAATAAAATTTAAAAATGGCTGAATTTATCAAGATTTATGAGGATAACCCAAACCCGAAAGAGATTAAACGGGTTGTGAAAATTCTTCGCGATGGTGGAGTAATAATTTATCCTAGCGATACGGTATATGCGCTGGGCTGCGATATAAATAACAACCGTGCAATGGAAAGAGTAGCACAACTTCGGGGAGTGAAGCTGGAAAAAGCTAATTTCTCTTTCGTATGTGAGAATCTGAGTAATCTCAGCGATTATGTAAAGCAAATAGACACGCCTACTTTTAAAATATTGAAAAGAAATCTTCCCGGACCCTACACCTTTATTCTTCCGGGGAATAATAATCTTCCCACGGTTTTTAAAAAGAAAAAGGAAGTGGGTATCCGGGTGCCTGATAATTCCATAACTCGTGCCATTGTGCAACAATTGGGCAACCCTATAATTTCAACCTCTATTAAGGATGAGGATGAGGTAATTGAGTACACTACCGACCCTGAACTTATTCTAGAGAAATGGGACAATTTGGTAGATTTGGTTATTGATGGAGGGTATGGTGGCAATATTGCTTCTACGGTAATTGATCTTACGGGGCCAGAACCAGTGGTAGTTAGGGAAGGGAAAGGAAGTTTGGAAATTTAATTTTTAGTGGATTGTTTTTTCTGAAATTCTGAAAACAAAATTCCTATTTGGTGATTGAGTTTTTTTCTGAAAAAATCCGTCCAGCCCATCAACGGACTTTTCCCTCTTCAGGAATATATTCTATGTTTGAGGTTGTCACTTTAAAATCTTTTCCCTATTGAGTTTGGGAGAGCATGCGCCACATGTTTTTGGCTTCTTCTCCTTTTAAAACTCCAAACGCAGATCTTTAAAGGTAACCTCGTTATGATACCATTCAAACATACGCTCTGCTTCTATGTCAGCAAAGGATTTGTAGCATTTTTAATGATATTTAGCTCAGTTTTGCTGCTAATTACTGAATTAAAAAATTATTTCAATAAATGTTGCAGCCCCCGATAAATATTTTCCTCCAGGATATCCATAGAACCATCCGCCAAAAACATTTTTTTTATATTTTCAAAAAGACGGTCTATTTCACTTTTAGAATAATCGTAGCGGGTTATGGTGTGCTGTATTTTTTGAATACGTTGGTAATCATTATCATGGTCAAACTCTTTATGGACCTGTCGGTATTTTTCTTCACCCACTTTTGTTTTTATGAATTCTTTCTCAGCTTTTGTTTCTATAAAATTGGCATACGCACAGTAAAGTAAAATATAGGCCTTAAGTTCTTCGCGCGTCCAATTGGTTTTGAATTCATCCATTTCTAATTAATTATTTAAAAGATTTTATTTACTATCTAAGATACAAAAACCTTTCAAAAGATTGTTTTGATGCACAAATAAAAAAACCCGGCCATATAGGGCCGGGTTTTAGATTCTTTACAGCTTTTGAAAATTATTTTCCGCCAGCTTCAAGGTTTTTCATTTCCTTTTCGATCATATCATAAAATTGATCGATTTTTGGAAGTACTAAAATACGTGTACGTCTGTTGGTAGCTCTGTTTTCAGCAGTGGTATTTGGTACTAATGGATCGTACTCCCCGCGACCTGCAGCAACCAATCTTTCTGGTGCAATGCCTAAATCCTGCAAGGCTCTTACTATAGCTGTAGCACGCTTTACACTCAAGTCCCAGTTGTCTAACAACACCCCGCTTTTATATGGTACGTTATCTGTGTGTCCTTCAACCATTGCCTCAAAGTCAGGTTTGCCATTGATTACTTTGGCAACTTTTCCTAAAATTTCATTAGCTCTTGAAGAAATCTGGTAGCTTCCTGACTTAAATAAAACCTTATCTGAAAGTGAAATGTAAACCACACCTTTTTCAACATTTATTTCAATGTCTGGATCATTTATACCCACTTCTCTTTTAAGACTAGTAACAAGTGCAAGCGTTACACTATCTTTTTTGTTAAGTGCATCCTGCAAACGTGTAATTTTCAAGTCTTTTTCTTTTAGACTTTCCAAAGATTTTTCCAGGTTGGTAGCACCTTTAGAGGTCAACATAGTAAGTTCTTTTGAACTTTGGATAAGGTCTTCGTTGGTCTTTTTCATATCTGCCAAGCGTTCCTCCAGTTGTTTAGCACGTGCTGTGGCCGCCGCTCTTTCGGTAAGGCAGTCGTTAAGTTTAACAGTTGCCGTATTCAGCAAATCCTGTGTGTTTTGTTGTTTTGCTTCAAGTTCTGCATATTTTTTCTTGGAAACGCAAGAAGTAATAGCTAAACTTGAACATACTGCTAGAATCAATAGTTTCTTCATAATTTTTAAGTTGTTTAAGTATTTAATATTGTATTGTTGCTTGTATCAAATTATAAACCAAAATTATCAAAATAGTGATGCTTCAAGAAACGATTAACAATACTTTAAGTAAAATAAACTATAGTTGGGTAAAAACTTTTTTATTATTTATAAAGTATTGAAAGACAATAGATTTAATCGTGTAGTATTTTAAAGTTGAAGAAAAGGCTTTTCTTTTTTGTATAAACTTTGACACCATACTATAAAAGCTATAATGTGCTTTTAATATTGCGAAGAAATGTTTTGGTTTTCCTTGAAATAAAAATTGAAAAGCGGCCAAACCGTCCAGAAGCATTCGTACAAATAATGCAGTAATAGCTTTTGTGCCTGCTGCATTTTTGAGAAGGTTTAAAAGGGAATTACGAAAATTATAGAATGTCTTTTTGGGATTTAATGTTGCCAGCGTTGCCCCGCCCACATGATAAACTTCCGAAGCGCCCACGTAAAGTATTTTTCCGCCCTTTGCCTGTAACCGCCAGCAAAGATCAATTTCTTCTTGGTGCGCAAAGTAATCTTCATCAAGTCCACCTGCTTTCCAAAAAGCTTCGGATTTCACGAAAAGGCAAGCACCCGAAGCCCAGAAAATCTCTGAAACATCGTTATACTGACCCATATCTTTTTCCAAAGTGTTGAAGATACGCCCGCGGCAGTAAGGGTAGCCGTATTTGTCAATAAAACCGCCCGCCGCACCGGCATATTCAAAATAATCTTTGTTTTTGTAATCCAGAATTTTTGGTTGGGCCGCCACCACGGAAGCGTCTTTTTCAAACTCAGAAATTATGGGTGGTAACCAATTTTCGGTCAATTCTACATCACTATTCAACAAAACGAAAATATCTTCCGAAAGGTTTTTTAAAGCATCATTATACCCTTTTGCATACCCACCATTCATTTTGTTTTGAATGATTTTTACCGTTGGAAAAAATTCTGAAACAAATGACACAGAATTATCCGTAGAAGCATTGTCTGCAACATATACAGTTGCTCCGGAAGAAAACCTCACCACCGAAGGCAGAAATTTTTCCAACAAATCCTTTCCGTTCCAATTTAAGATTACTACGGCTACTTTCACGGGTGTAAAGATAGATTTTTGAAGTGTTTTTTGAGGAGTTATTTATAATTGGGAATTTCCTTTAAAAAAATATAGCGTTCATTTTCAAAGTCCATTTGGCAGAAATAATGTTCCAAACCATTGGTAACCACTAAATATTCAGCTTTCAGCGCTAAGTTATAGCGGGCAATTTGATCAAATGTTTGCTGGCTGATGACTATTGATGGCGCTTTGCATTCCACAATCAAAAAAATGCTTCCGTCATTGTTGAAAACCACAATGTCGTATCGTTTTACGGTATTGTTGAGTTTCAATTGTTTTTCAACGTTTATAAGACTTTTGGGATAGTTTTTTTCTTTTAGAAGAAATTGGACAGCGTGCAACCGAACCCATTCCTCCGGGGTAAGCACCACGAATTTTTTTCTGATTTCATCAAAAACCAACGTTTTATTTTCGCTACTTTTGAAGCGAAAGGAATATTCGGGAAAGTTCAGTTTTTGCATTTACAAATATTGAAAATTTATTATTCAAAATTAAGTGCCTTCAATCTAAAATCTTCAATTATTAATCGTTAATTGCCCAATGCCGCTCGACAAAGTAAAATCCATCATCGCTGATATTAAAAACGGAAACACAAAGCCTATCTATTTTTTGATGGGTGAGGAGCCCTATTATATTGATGGTATTTCAAAATATATTGAGGAAAACGTTTTAAGCGAAGAGGAAAAAGGGTTTAATCAAATGGTCCTTTACGGACGGGATGTTACTGTGGACGATATTATCAGCAATGCCAAACGCTACCCGATGATGGCTGAAAAACAGGTGGTAATTGTAAAAGAGGCACAGGATCTTTCGCGAACTATAGAAAACTTGGTGCCCTATGCCAAAGATCCGCAGCCCACAACCGTTTTAGTGCTTTGCTACAAGTATAAAACATTGGACAAACGCAAAAAACTGGCAAAGGAAATTGCAAAAACAGGCGTTGTTTTTGAGAGCAAAAAGCTCTATGAAAATCAGGTTCCCGATTGGATAAAACGTGTTTTAGCCGCAAAAGGATACACTATTACACCAAAGGCCGCACAGATGCTGGTTGAATTTCTTGGAAATGATTTGAGCAAAGTAAATAACGAGCTTGAAAAACTGCAACTCATCTTAAAACCCGGAGAGCAGATTACACCTCAAATTATTGAGGAAAACATCGGGATTAGCAAGGATTTCAACAACTTTGAGCTTCAGAATGCCATTGGAGAAAAAGATATAAAAAAGGCTTTTGCAATCATTCAATATTTTTCACAAAACCCAAAAAACAATCCGTTGGTTATGACGGTGGCATTACTGTACAGCTTTTTTTCAAAATTGTTGAAATACCATGCGCTTACCAATAAAGGCGATGCGGCAAAGGCTTTGGGTGTAAACCCGTACTTTATAAAAGATTATCAAACTGCTGCACGAAATTACCCTATGAAAAAGGTAAGTGCCATCATAGCCGCAATCCGTGAGGTGGATATGAAAAGTAAAGGTGTGGGTGCTGCAAATCTTTCGCAGGGTGATTTGTTGAAGGAATTGTTGGTGAAGATTTTTAATTAAAATTACACCGCCTATTTCCTATCAATTGAATATTTTCCAGCTCCCAGAAGTGCAATAGCAGTAAATCCGATTAAATATAGTATCGCCATCTCCTTTGTTCCAAAAGGATCAGCGGCGTGAACAATAAAAGCAGCAACCGCCATTGTAATAATAACAGGAATCACGGACAATCTAGTTTTGAAACCAATAATTACAAGTAAAGGAAAAAGAACTTCACACAGTACAGCCAAAATCAAGGTTGCTGTTTCACCAATACCAATGGGGTCTCCAAAGGAAAAATCACCCGAAAGCATTTTTAAAAGCTTTGGAATTCCATGGGTTAGCATTAGTGCGCCAAAGCCTACGCGCAGTAGTAGCAAGCCTAAATTATAACTGGTTGTATTATTCATAAAAATGTATGTTAGTTTTTACCATCTAAAAATAGCTATTTTTTTATCAAAAAATTTAATAACCTTCAATTTACATTGACTTAAAGTTACGCTCAAAATTTATCCTAAATTTTAGTAATTCTTCTTCTTTTGTTAAAGTTGATTTAAAATGATTGCTGAACCCAAAAGCTACTTTAGCAAAAATTTTAAACACTATTTAAATGAAACAAATTACATTATTTATCGCATTGGTATTCAGCACGTTTGTATTTGCTCAACAGGCATTGATAACGGGGTATGTAGACTCACCTTGCCCCAGCGCAAATGGCCGTGTTCTCGAAATTTACGTTGATGGTACTATAGATTTTACCGGGTGGGCCGTTCAAAGACAATCCAATGGAAATGGTTTTACTACAAATATTGACCTTTCTTCCTTTGCCACTATTTCAGACGCTTTTATTTACATCACCAATAATGAAGCAATTTTTACCGGTGAGTTTGGAATTTCTACTAATATTCTAGAAAATTCAAATATCAATTCAAATGGTGATGATGCCTTCCAAATTATTGATAATAATAGTATGGTGATTGACCGTTTTGGTGAAGATGGTGTTGACGGTACGGGCACCGCTTGGGAACACGAAGATTCTTACTATTTAAGGAATGATTTTTCCAACGCAAATGGAGGAAATTTTGATCCTGTAAATTGGACATTTGGTGCACTCCAAGTTTTGGATGGTCAAGGAACCTGTAACAGTGGCCCTGCTCTAAGCACCATCGTTGCCTTGGGCAGTTTTCAGCCAGCGGTAACTTCGACTTCAGATTTAATTATAACTGAAATATTCTCAGGTCAAGCTGGAACAGATTTAACTGCAGATTGGTTCGAAATTGAAAACGTGGGGACAGGAGCTTGGGTTTCCGGCGTAGATAGCGATTTATATTATGATGATGAATCTGCGGATCCAACAACTGCTGATATTATCCAAGGTATTTCTGAAATTCAGCCTGGTGGCTTTGCAATTGTTTTGATTGGAGACGCAAACGATGTTACAACATTTACAAATGTTTGGGGCCAAGTAATTGATTTAACCGACGTGCAAGTTGGATTTACGGATGGTGCTGGGCTTGGTGCCGGTGGCGATGCCGTTACAATTTGGCAAGGTGATCCCAACACTACTTCACCAGTAGATTCAGCTACTTATCCAGATACGTCGTCAAACGATGGACAATCATACGATGTAGATTTAGCCACTTTTAGTGTAGTAGGAAATGCCAATGGAGCCGTTGAAACAATTGATATGGGCGGGGACAATATGGACGTGCCCAACATTGGTTCTCCCGGTAATGGATTGCCAGTAACTGTAACAAGCGTACAGTTTGATACTCCTTATGCATCAGTATCTGAAGATGGTAATTCTATAACCATTACTGTAGAGGTTTCGCAGGCTCCAACAGTAAATGGATCTGTAGAGGTAAGTTTAATTGCTGGCGGTACGGCGGTAGAAGGCACTGATTTTTCTTTTGCTGCTTCGGAAACTTTAAATTTTGCAGCAGGTAGTACGGCTTCACAATCTGTTACTATTCCTATAATAAATAATACAGAGGATGGAAGTGATTTGTTCTTCGTGCTTTCGCTAACAAACCCTTCGAGTGTTATAGTTGGAAATACAAATCTATTTTCAGTATATATTCTGGATGATGATACATTAGTACCTACTGGTAATGCAAGCGAACTAGACGTAAATTACCTTACGAGTTACTTGGTTGATGCTGGCGGAACTGCCGAAATCACCGCGTATGACTCCGCAACACAGCGTTTGTTTGTAACTACAGTAGGCGCTATCGAAGCATTGGATTTTTCAGATCCAGAAAACATTACTTCTTTGGCTACAGTTGATATTACTGCATTTGGAAGTTCCGTACAAAGTGTTGCTGTTAGCAATGGAATTGTAGCTGCAGCTATATCAGCAAATGATCCTTTAGATAATGGTTTTGTGGTTTTGGCAGATACCGATGGAAACAACCCAACGGTTTTGGAGGTAGGTTCTTTACCAGATATGCTTACATTTTCACCTGATGGAACAAAACTTTTGGTTGCCAATGAGGGACAACCAAGCAACGATTACACTGTTGACCCCGAGGGTTCGGTTTCTGTGATAGATGTAACTGCTGGTTTGGGTGCAATAACACAAGCTGATGTAACAACGCTTAATTTCAATGCATTTGATTCGCAAGAAGTAGCACTTAAAGCAGCTGGCGTTCGAATTTTTGGACCAGGAGCTTCCGTATCGCAAGATTTGGAGCCTGAGTACATAACTGTTTCCGATGATTCTCAGATGGCATATGTAACGCTTCAAGAGAATAATGCTTATGCAATCATAGATCTTTCCGCTTTGGAAATCACAGATATTATTTCCTTTGGAAAAAAGGACCACAGCCTACCACAAAATTCATTGGATACTTCAGATGAAACTGATTTTATCTTCAATGCCTCTTGGCCTATCAAAGGATTGTATATGCCAGATGCAGTTTCATTCTATTCAGTGAACGGTGTAGATTATATTGTTACTGCAAATGAAGGAGATGCCAGAGATTATTCAGGTTATGAAGAAGAGAAAAAGTTAGGAGATTCAGATTATATTTTGGATCCAAACATATTTTCGAACATTGACATTCTAAGTTTGGAGACAAACCTTGGTGATATCAATGTTACTGCTGCTTCGGGTGACGAGAACAACGATGGGCTGTATGAGGAAATTCACGTGTTTGGCGGGCGTTCCTTCAGTATTTTTGAAGCTGCCACAGGCAATTTGGTTTACGATAGCGGAAATGATTTTGAAATAATTACCGCAGCCGATCCAAACTTGGGTGGAATCTTTAATGCCAGCAATGATAACAATAATTTCAAAAACAGAAGTGATAATAAAGGACCGGAGCCTGAAGGTGTACTTGTGAAGCAAATAGGCGATCAATTTTATGCTTTTGTACTTTTAGAGCGTATTGGAGGAATGATGGTTTATAACATTACCGATCCAGTGAACCCAATATATCTTCAGTATGTAAATAGCCGTGGAACCGTGCCCGGTGAACCCGAAAGTGGTGATTTAGGTCCGGAAGGTGTCGTGTATGTGGATGCAGCAGATAGTCCTACCGGAAAAGCACTTGTTATTCTTTCAAATGAAGTTAGTGCTACTTTGAGCATCTATTCATTAGATAATGTTTTGTCTGTTCCTGAAAATGAATTGACCGCTACAACCTTTAAGATTTACCCAAATCCTGCGAAAGATATCGTTTTCTTCAGTAAGCCAGATTCCTATGAAGTTTTTGATATGCTGGGTCGTTCCGTTAGCAGCCAAAAGGAAACAGTTTCCTTGAATATATCAACTTTTGCCCCAGGGACCTATATTGTTAAAAATACGAAAGGAATTTCACAAAAATTGATTGTTAAATAATTGTTTAGTTTTTTTAATGTTGAATTGTTAAGCTTGAAAACCGCTTCTTTTAAAGAAGCGGTTTTTACTTTTAAAATGTATTTTTGTGCTTCCAAAAAAAGAGAATGACAAAAATTAAAGCTTGGGTTGCTGCGGCAAGATTGCGAACGTTGCCGCTTTCGGTTTCGGGAATTATTGTGGGGGCTTCATTCGGAAACCAACATTCGCTTCTTGAATCAACTTTGTCCTGTTGTTTTGGATGTCCGCCGGTTTGGCAATCTGGTTTATTCTGGCTTGCAATATTGGTTACAATTGGTTTCCAAGTTTTATCAAATTTCGCCAATGATTACGGCGATGGCGTGCGCGGCACAGATGCTAAAAGACAGGGCGAAAAGCGCATGGTAGCTTCGGGTATTATTTCACCCAAACAGATGAAAATTGGGATGATTATTACGGGCGTTCTAACGTTTTTTCTCGCCACCTTTTTAATTTTTATGGCTTTTGGCAATGAAAACTTCATCATTTCATTTATATTTTTCAACTTAACAATAGTTTCCATCATCGCGGCGGTTAAATATACCGTTGGTAAAAAAGCCTACGGCTATTCAGGCTTGGGCGATGTTTTTGTATTTCTGTTTTTTGGATTGTTAAGTGTTTTGGGAAGTTATTATTTATTCACCCATAAGCTATATTGGGAACTTTTGTTGCCAGCCATTGCGATAGGGTGTTTTAGTACAGCGGTCCTTAATTTGAACAACATGCGCGATATTGAAAGCGATACTGCAGCTGGGAAAAACACATTAGTTGTGAAATTGGGAATACGTAAAGCAAAAAAATATCATGCTTTTTTATTGCTTTTCGGAATGTTTTGCGCAATACTCTACACTATAATCAATTATTCGGAGCCCTCTCAATTTGTGTACTTAATCGCTTTTATTCCTTTCCTTTTAAACATAAAAACCGTTTTTAAAAATAAATCGCCAATGCTACTCGATGGCGAACTGAAGAAGGTCGCGCTCAGCACTTTTTTGTTTGCAATCTTGTTTAGTATATTTATGTGATAAAAAAATAAATTATGAAGATTACATTCTACGGACAAAATTCTTTGGGAATTGAAATAAAGGGAAAACACATTTTGGTGGACCCATTTATTTCAGGAAATGACCTTGCAAAAGACAAAATTGATATCAACACTTTAAAAGCAGATTATATTCTTTTAACCCATGCGCATCAGGATCATACGCTTGACGCGGAAGCAATTGCGAAAAATACGGGAGCAATAATCGTTAGCAATTTTGAGATTGCAAACCATTATGAGAAAAAGGGCATCGAAGTACACCCAATGAACCACGGCGGAAGCTGGAAATTTGAATTTGGGAAAGTAAAATATGTCATTGCCCACCACACAAGTAGTTTTCCCGATGGAAGTTACGGCGGCCAACCCGGCGGGTTTGTGATTGAGGGCGAACACAAAAACATTTACATAGCGG
The DNA here is from genome assembly GCF_016757735.1 of Aequorivita iocasae. Classification (NCBI taxonomy): domain Bacteria; kingdom Pseudomonadati; phylum Bacteroidota; class Flavobacteriia; order Flavobacteriales; family Flavobacteriaceae; genus Aequorivita; species Aequorivita iocasae. The sequence continues at coordinate 22,021 of NZ_CP068439.1, read as the reverse complement.
GGGACACCGCGCTAACAATGGATATGAAATTGATCCCGATGCAAACCAAATTGGATTTAGCAATTCTCCCAATAGGTGATAATTTCACAATGGGAATTGACGATGCAATTATTGCAAGTGATTTTGTTCAGTGCGACAAAGTTTTGGGAGTGCATTACGATACTTTCGGATACATTGAAATTGATCACGAAGAAGCAAAACGCAAGTTTTATGATGCCAATAAGGATTTGATGTTGCTGGAAATTGGGGAGTCGATAGAATTATAAATTATGGATTATTAGATGGTTGGATTTTTGGATGTATAGAAATGCACAGATTTAAGGATTTGGAAATTTGGAAACTGAGTAGATTGTTTTGGAAAGATATTTATGAAATTACTTCCTTATTTCCCGAAGCTGAAAAGTTTGGACTTACTAGTCAATTAAGACGAGCAAGTATATCAATACCTTCAAATATAGCAGAAGGCGCATCAAGAATATCAAATAAGGATTTTGCCAGATTTTTAGAAATAACTATCGGCTCCTGTTACGAAATCGAAACACAGTTGCTAATTGCAAATGATTTAAAATTTCTAAAGCAAGAAGATTTAAATCCTTTACTTAAAAAATTAGAAGCTATTATCAAAATGACTTCCAAATTTAAATCCACCCTAAAATAATCCAATCATCAAAAAATCAAACAATCCAACCATCTAACAATCCAATAATCCAAATTGATAGCCACTTTTCAAAAGCACGACCTAAACTTCAAACGTCCCAGCGGCACTTCCCGTGGCGTATTGAGTACCAAAGAAACCTATTTTCTTATTCTGAAAACTGACGATGGTTTTGGCGTGGGCGAGTGCGGTTTGCTTCGCGGTTTGAGTATTGACGACCGTCCCGATTACGAAGAAGAGCTTGCAGGCGTATGTGAAAACATAGAATTGGGGGTGAGTGAAGCAGATTTATACGAAGCCTTGGAGGAATTTCCGTCGATACAATTTGGGGTTGAAACTGCTTTTAAATCGTTGCATTCCAAAAATCCTTTTGTATTATTTCCTTCGGAATTTACGCATGGTGAAGCTGCAATCCCCATAAACGGTTTGGTTTGGATGGGGGATAAAATTTTTATGAAACAGCAGATTTCAGAAAAATTGAAAGGAGGTTTCACGTGTATCAAAATGAAGATTGGCGCCATTGATTTCAAAACCGAATTGGAGCTTTTAAAATCAATACGGAAGGAATTTTCCGCTTCCGAAGTGGAATTGCGGGTGGATGCCAACGGTGCTTTTTCATCCTCAGAGGCTTTGGAAAAGCTAAAAATACTTTCAGATTTGCAATTGCACTCCATAGAGCAACCCATAAAACAAGGGCAATGGCAGGAAATGGCACGCCTTTGTGAAGAAACTCCGTTACCTATTGCATTGGACGAGGAACTCATCGGTATTTTTTCCGAAGAAGAAAAGAACAAACTCTTGGACACCATAAAACCACAATTTATAATTTTAAAACCCTCATTAATAGGCGGTTTTTGTGGAAGCGATACGTGGATTAACCTAGCTGAAAAACAAAATATTGGCTGGTGGATTACTTCGGCCTTGGAAAGCAATGTGGGTTTAAACGCAATTTCACAATATACCTTCACAAAAAACAGTAAATTGCCACAAGGTTTGGGCACGGGCAGCCTTTACACAAATAATATTGACAGTCCACTGGAAGTTAAAGATGGAGCATTGCATTACAATCCATCCGCCGATTGGATTTTTCAATTTTAAAAGTCAAAAATTTATATCTCATATCTTAAATCTAAAGCCTCAATATGTATATTCAACAAGCCTTTAAATCCCTGCACGAATGGTGGCGCTATTTGGTAGGTTTCATAATTATTTTTGTCGCCAGTCAGTTAGGATCCATTCCATTGTTGATTGCCGTAATGTTTAAGAAAGTGTCTGATGGTGAAAGTGTATATTCCATAGACGAAAATGAAATTCTTACAACCCTCAGTTCAAATCTCACGCTTTTTTTAATGCTGCTCAGCTTTGCCGTGGGTTTATTGGCAGTGTATCTTGTAGTAAAATTTTTTCATAAACAGCCTTTTGTTACGCTTACAACTTCAAGAAAAAAAACCGATTGGGGCCGTGTGCTTTTTGGATTTGGACTTATAACGGTTACCACTTTGGTGGTTACTATATTAGACTTTTATAGTAATCCAGAAGGTTATGTTTTACAGTTTGATTTGGTGCCATTTTTAATTCTTGCAGCAATTGCGGTAATTATGATCCCGTTGCAGACCAGTTTTGAGGAATACCTGTTCCGCGGTTATTTAATGCAAGGCATTGGTGTTTTAGCAAAAAACAAATGGCTGCCTTTGATTATTACTTCGGTAGTTTTTGGAGGACTCCATTTGGCAAACCCCGAAGTTGAAAAGCTAGGCAATGTTATAATGATATATTACATAGGTACTGGTTTCTTTTTGGGAATAATGACCTTAATGGACGAAGGCATGGAGCTCGCATTGGGATTCCACGCAGGGAATAATTTAATAACAGCTCTTTTGGTAACGGCAGATTGGACGGTATTCAAAACAAATTCTATTTTAAAGGATATTTCTGAACCATCCGCCGGTTTTGATGTAATTGCACCTGTTTTGATTCTCTACCCTATTTTTCTATTGATTATGGCATGGCGCTATAAATGGCGCGATTGGGGTGGAAAGCTTTTTGGGAAAGTGGAAGAACCCATTGTTTTGTCAGAAGAAAATACTCCAAATTCAACTTTTGTAGAAAAGTGAAAGCATTGCTTCATCCCAAATTCAAATTAAACGGCAAAGTATTTCCTTCGGCGGAAGGTTTAAAATTGTACGCAAATCGTGTAAGTGAAAATGGAAAGAATGATGAAGTTGCAATTGGAAAATTTATTCTGGAATGGCTGGATGAAAATGATTTTATTACCGTAAAAACCTCTGGTTCCACGGGTATTCCAAAGGAAATAAAACTTCAAAAAAACCATGTTTACAACAGTGCCGAAGCTACTGTGAATTATTTTGATTTAAAGGAAAACACGAAAGCGTTACTCTGCCTTTCTTCGGAATATATAGCAGGAAAAATGATGCTTGTGCGGGCAATGATTGCAGGTTGGAATTTATATACAATTTTCCCCGAAAAAAGACCTCTAGAAAATAGTGATGAAAATTTTGACTTTACGGCTATGGTGCCTTACCAGGTTTTCCATTCATTGGCTCATTTGCACAGAGTGAAAAAACTAATTGTTGGTGGCGGCGCGGTTTCTTCAGAATTGGAGCAACAATTACAAACGGTAAATACTCAAGTTTTTGCAACTTATGGAATGACGGAAACCATTAGTCATATTGCGATTCGGCCTATTAATGGAAAAGATAAATCACTGATTTTTTCAGCGCTTCCGAAGGTGAATTTTTCACAAAACGAAAGCAATTGCCTTCAAATTCACGCCCCAGAAATTTCAAAGGAAATTGTTGTGACTAATGATGTTGTGGAACTTATTTCACCAACTTCTTTTAAATTTTTGGGAAGAATCGACAACGTTATTAATACAGGCGGCGCCAAAGTACATCCTGAAATTGTGGAAGAAAAACTTTCAATTCACATAAACCAGCCATTTTTTATCGCTTCCGAAAAGGACGACGCTCTTGGGGAACGGGTTATTTTGATAATTGAGAGTGAAAAGCAATTGCAATTGGAAGATTTTTCCCAGGCTCTCCAAACGCTTTCAGTATATGAAAAACCCAAAAAAATTTATACAACGCCTCAATTGATTTATACAGAAACCGGAAAAGTGAAACGGACTAAGGTTTTAAAATTGCTCAAACCTGAATAACTCCGAGATTAAAAGGTTTTTCAATAGGGGCATGGTTGGCCGCTTCAATGCCGATAGAAATCCATTTTCGGGTGTCCAAAGGATCAATCACTGCATCTGTCCAAATTCTTGATGCTGCGTAATATGGAGAAATCTGTCTGTCGTATCTAGCTTTAATTTTGTTGTAAAGCTCAGTTTCTTCCTCTTTGGAAATTTCCTTTCCCTGTTTTTTAAGTGAAGCGGTTTCAATTTGAAGCAACACTTTTGCTGCACTGTTTCCGCTCATAACCGCAAGTTCGGCACTTGGCCAAGCAACGATCAATCGCGGATCATAAGCTTTTCCGCACATAGCATAATTTCCAGCACCGTAACTGTTGCCAATCACAATCGTAAATTTTGGAACAACGCTATTGCTAACGGCATTCACCATCTTTGCGCCATCTTTTATAATTCCGCCGTGCTCGCTTTTACTTCCCACCATAAATCCGGTTACGTCTTGAAGAAAAACCAACGGAATTTTCTTTTGGTTGCAATTCGCAATAAAACGCGTGGCTTTATCGGCACTGTCACTATAAATTACGCCACCAAATTGCATTTCACTGGGTTTGGTTTTGGCTTTTGTGGTTTTTACCAAGGTTCTTTGGTTTGCAACAATTCCAACGGCCCAACCGTCAATACGAGCATAACCTGTAAGGATTGTTTGACCGTAGCCTTCTTTGTATCCTTCAAAATCACTATTGTCCACGAGGCGTTTTATAATTTCGCGCATATCGTATTGCTCAGCGCGCGATTTTGGCAGAATTCCGTATATATCTTCTTGCTTTTCTTTTGGTTTCAAAGCTTTTTCCCTGTTGAAACCCGCTTTGTCAAAATCGCCAATTTTGGAGACTATGTTTTTTATTTTGTCCAAGGCATCTTTGTCGTCTTTTGCTTTGTAATCGGTTACGCCGCTTACTTCACAATGCGTTGTTGCACCGCCAAGTTCTTCATTATCGATGCTTTCGCCAATGGCGGCTTTTACCAAATAACTTCCCGCAAGAAAGATGCTTCCGGTTTTGTCAACAATCAAAGCCTCGTCACTCATAATAGGAAGATACGCACCACCGGCAACACAACTTCCCATCACGGCCGCAATTTGCGTAATGCCCATGCTGCTCATAACCGCATTGTTTCTGAAAATTCTTCCAAAGTGCTCTTTATCGGGAAAAATCTCATCCTGCATAGGCAGATAAACGCCTGCACTATCCACAAGATAAATTATAGGTAAACGGTTTTCAATGGAAATTTCCTGTGCGCGAAGATTTTTTTTTGCAGTAATCGGAAACCAAGCGCCTGCTTTTACAGTAGCATCGTTTGCCACAACAATACATTGCTTGCCCTTCACATATCCAATTTTTACCACAACACCGCCACCGGGTGCGCCGCCATGGTCTTCATACATACCATCTCCGGCAAAAGCTCCTATTTCAATACTCGGTTTTTTTTCGTCCAGTAAATAGGCAATACGCTCACGAGCGGTGAGTTTACCCTGCGAGTGCTGTTTGTCAATACGTTTTTGGCCGCCGCCGAGTTTTACTTTTGCCAGTTTGTTTTTTAATTCTGAAACCAACAATTTATTGTGATCTTCGTTTTTGTTGAAGTTTAAATCCATTGAAAAAGTATGTTTGCGCTAAAATACAAAATGCTGGAAAGTTTTAAGTTCAAAGTTTAAAAATTAAAGTTTTTGATTGCTCTTTCTTTTTTCCCCAATCACGCGAAAACTATGACATTTTGTTAACGAAAATCTGTTTTATAATACCGATATTTGTTTTTACACGTAAATTTGCAAACTGAAAAAGAAAAATCAACCAAATAAATAGATTATGGGAATGAATAAAAATACTGTACTTGCTTGGGCAACTTTTATAATGATTGTTGTCGGGGTGGTATTGATAGGAATGGGTGCTTTTCGCTATGACGATGTTGCTGGATGGGGATTTGCTGCCGTAGGTATTGGCTTCTTCGCCATTGCTTGGGTTTTTAATGCTTTAAAAGGAAGGGTATAAAAACCAATGCTACAAAATAAAATTTTTTACAAAAACCTTAATTAATACTCGAAATGTCCGACGATAAAAAAGTAATTTTCTCAATGTCTGGGTTGACCAAAACCTATCAAAGTGCCCAGACTCCAGTCCTTAAAAATATATATTTAAGCTTCTTTTACGGTGCCAAAATTGGTATCCTCGGTCTAAATGGAAGCGGTAAATCTACCTTGCTTCGAATCATCGCAGGCGAAGAAAAAAACTACCAAGGCGATGTAGTTTTTGCACCCGGCTATACCGTAGGCTATCTGGAACAGGAACCGAAACTTGACGAATCCAAAACCGTTTTGGAAGTAGTAAAGGAAGGCGTGCAGGAAGTAGTTGATATTCTTGACGAATACAACAAAATAAATGACATGTTTGGGCTTCCGGAAGTTTATGAAAATCCTGCGAAGATGGACGAACTGATGGAAAAACAGGCAAAACTTCAAGATAAAATTGATGCTACAAATGCCTGGGAACTTGACACTAAGCTTGAAATTGCTATGGATGCACTGCGCACGCCTGAACCAGATAAACCAATCAGTGTACTTTCGGGAGGGGAGCGAAGAAGGGTTGCGCTTTGCAGATTGCTGCTTAAAGAACCGGATGTGCTTTTGCTCGATGAGCCAACAAACCACTTGGATGCCGAAAGCGTACATTGGCTGGAACATCACCTTTCAGAATACAAAGGTACGGTGATTGCCGTAACCCACGATAGATATTTCTTGGACAACGTTGCAGGTTGGATTTTGGAATTGGACAGGGGAGAAGGCATTCCTTGGAAAGGAAATTATTCGTCTTGGTTGGATCAAAAATCGAAGCGATTGGCACAGGAGCAAAAGCAGGCCGGAAAACGCCAAAAAACCCTGGAACGAGAGTTGGAATGGGTTCGTCAAGGGGCGAAAGGCCGCCAAACAAAGCAAAAGGCACGTTTGCAGAATTACGATAAACTATTGAGCCAAGATCAAAAACAATTGGACGAAAAACTGGAAATATACATCCCGAACGGACCGCGTTTGGGAACAAATGTTATTGAAGCGAAGGGTGTTTCAAAAGCATTTGGCGATAAATTACTTTACGAGGATTTGAATTTCAAGCTTCCCCAAGCAGGAATTGTTGGAATTATCGGTCCTAACGGTGCTGGTAAAACCACTATTTTCAAAATGATTATGGGCGAGGAAACTCCGGACAAAGGCACTTTTGAAGTTGGCGAGACTGCAAAAATCGCTTATGTTGACCAAGCGCATTCCAATATAAACCCAGATAAAACCATTTGGGAAAATTTCAGCGATAGTCAGGAATTAATTATGATGGGCGGGCGGCAAGTTAATTCACGAGCTTATTTGAGCCGTTTCAATTTCAGCGGAAGCGAACAAAACAAAAAAGTTTCGATGCTTTCTGGTGGGGAACGAAACAGGCTTCATTTGGCGATGACTTTAAAAGAAGAAGGAAACGTGCTTTTATTGGATGAGCCAACAAACGATTTGGACGTAAACACACTTCGCGCTTTGGAGGAAGGACTCGAAAATTTTGCGGGTTGTGCGGTGGTTATCAGTCACGACCGTTGGTTTTTGGATAGAATCTGTACGCACATCCTTTCCTTTGAAGGAAACAGCCAAGTATATTACTTTGAAGGCGGTTTCAGCGAATACGAAGAAAATAAAAAGAAACGTTTGGGTGGCGATTTAATGCCGAAACGAATCAAATACAAAAAATTGATACGCTAAGTTATGTGGAAAAATATATTGCTGATTGCATTGTTAATAACCATTTCTTCCTGCGGAAGTAAGAAAACTGCTGTGAAATCTTCAAAGGATTCCAAAGAAGTTGTTTTGGGAAAAAGTGAGGCTGTTTCTTATAAAAGTTTAGGAAATGGGGTAGCTTCAATTTCATTGCAACTTTTTGAAAACAATACTTTCAAATTCGACTTTAAAAGTATTCCGCAGCCTGACACTGACGAAAAAACAATCACTATTTCAGAAAAGGGAACCTATACTTCTGATGGAAATTGGAAAATCTTAAATTTTAAAAAACCCAAGTTTTCACTGGCTGCAATTTTTGAAGCCAACTATTCAGGGTCTGCAGATTTTAAGGTAATTGACAAAGAAAACGTGAAGATAAATACTGCAAAAAATGCTTTGCCCATTTGGGGCGTTGTTTGCGAGAAACAATAGAAGTATATAAAAAGCAAAAAAGCCCGATTCAGTTTTTGAATCGGGCTTTTTGTTTTAAAACTTTAAAATTATTTATTGATAATCAGCTTTTTAGTAACGGATTGCTTTCCACTATTCACTTTCACCAAATAAATTCCCGCTGCAAGGCCATCGGTTTTTACTGTTATGTTTTTGTTTGCCCCAAAATTTCCATTGAACAAACTTTTTATCTTTTTCCCAGAAATATCGTAAAGCTGAACCGTTCCTTCCGAAGAAAGGTTTTGTGAAATGGTAAATTCTGAAGTCGCAGGATTTGGATAAATTTTGATGGAATTTGAAGCCAATTCATTTTCACCCACATTTAAAATATCACTCACGTCATAACTGTGCATTCCCCTTCCGAAGGTTCCGGCATACAGCGTTTTGGTTGGTTCATGAAATTTTAAATCCATAACCACCGTAAGCGGAAGATTGTTTCCCAAAATAGTCCAATTGGCGCCATCATCTTTGGAATACCAAACGTTTAGATCGGTTGCCACAAAAAGTATGTTTTCTGCAGGATATACGATAATATCATTCACCGGAATATTTGGGAGATTGGAAGAAATATCAGTCCAATTCTGTCCTCCGTCAGTGGTTTTGAATACACGCGGCGTGTAATCCAAATATTTAAACCCGGAAACAGTAACATACGCAATCAAATCATCACTCGGCACCATTGCGATGGATGTAATATATTGATCGGGAAGACCAGCACTTACATTTGTCCAAGTTGTTCCGCCGTCAAAAGTTACGTTTACATTTCCGTCATCGCTTCCTGTATAAATAACATCAAGATTATTGTACGATGCAGCAATTGCTGTAAGTGTTCCGAAAGCCAAAGAACCACTTGGATGCAATCCATCAGTTAAATCTGGGCTAATGGCAGTCCAAGTAACCGCACGTGTAGAGGTATAAAGCTTATTTGAGCCATAATACATTATTGAGGAATCAAAAGGTGAAAGAATTACTGGTGTATTCCAATTGGTCCGGTCACTGCCACTTATTCCATTAGTGCCATTTTGAAAAGAGCTTCCGCCATTTGTTGAGCGACGAAGGTTGCCGTATTGGGATTCTCCATAAACATAACTATTATCGTTTGGATCCACATTTACGTGAAAACCGTCACCTCCAATGATCGAACTCCAATCACTTAAGCCTCCTGTGAGTGTCCTAATTGTATTGTTGTCCTGTGTGCCTCCGTAAAGCCTCTCTGGCTGTGAATAATCTACTTCAATATTATAAAACTGGGTTAATGAAAGATTTAAAAACTTAGTCCAACTATTTCCGCCGTTATTCGAAAAATAGGCTCCGCCATCGTTTCCGGCGAGCATGAAACTGCTGTTTGTGCGTGAAAAGTCCAGTGCGTGATGATCTACGTGCATTCCAGGCAAGGTACTCCATGAAGAACCGCTGTTGGTAGATTTTGCGAGTTCAAAACCTATAACATACACTTCGGAAGAATTAGTGGGATTAACTCGCACATTTCCGAAATACCATCCAAAATTAGCGTCAATTCCGCTCAATGCTACTGCAGAAGTAACGAGTGTCCAATTGTTACCATTGTCAGTTGATTTATAAAGGCCATCAAATTCATTGGTAATTTCATTGGTTGTATAACGTGCGTAAACCGTAGCGGGATCAGATTCCGAAACAGCAATACCAATACGCCCCGTCTGTGCATTTGGAGCAGGAAGACCGTTGGCCGCGCCAAGCTCGGTCCAAGTTGTTCCCCCATCCATCGATCTATGAATTGCTGAGGTTACTCCGCCATAATCACGTTGCCAAGGTTTACGAGTACGCTCCCACATTGCTGCGTAAATAATGTTTGTATTGGCAACATTCATAGCAACATCAATCGCCGCGGTTGAATCTGTTACAAATAATACTTTTTCCCAATTTGTTCCGCCATTGGTTGTTCTATAAATACCACGTTCATCATTTTTTCCATATAATTCTCCTGTAGCAGCAACAAAAACGCGGTCTGGATTTGTTGGATCAACTACAATGCGACCTATGTGATTACTTTCAGGTAAACCAACATTGGTCCAAGTATCACCGCCATTATCACTTCGGTAGATTCCATCGCCAAAATAGGCACCGTCAGTAGCGCTTCCATTGGCTTCGCCGGTTCCGGCATAAATTCGTTGCGGATTTGAAGGTGCTATTGCAATATCGCCGATAGAAGGTTTTGTTACTTCATCAAAAATTGGTGTCCAGTTTGCTCCGGCATCGTAACTTCTAAAAATACCACCAGTGGCAGTTGCTACATAAAGATGGTCGTCATTATCTGGTGAAATGGCGACATCGGTAACCCGGCCTCCAGTATTTAATGGGCCGACAAATGTCCATTCCCCCGCCTGTTCTGGTGAACGATTTGCGAAAATCTCTTTGGATTGAAGCACTGCTTCTTTATAAGCTTCTTTATTAATGTAGTTATTTGGATAAGCACGTTGGTTGTACATCCACTCCGCTGGATACTCCATTTTTCCGGTTTCTTCTTCAATTACATTTTCTTTGGAATTATTTTTACAACTGAAAAGGAAAATTGAAAAAAGAAAGGTCAATGCAATAAAACTTGGGCAACTTTTGTAGTTTTTCATCAATAGAAATTTAGCATAATGGATTTATAAAAAGAATCTTAAAATTCAAAGTAAGTAAATATCGTAATTATTTCTTGGGATACCAATTCAATTGAGTAACCTTAATGTCCTGTTTTCCAGCTTCGACCAAAGATTTGAATTTTGAAACATCGCTCAGACCTTCCGTACCTCTATAATGATAGGGATAAACGGTTTTTGGTTTGAATGCCAGCACGGCTTCGGCTGCTTTTTCAACGGTCATTGTATAGGGAAAATTCATGCAAACAAAGGCAATATCAATATTTTTAAGATTGCGCATTTCAGGGATATCTTCGGTGTCCCCGGACATATAAACTCGTTTGCCGTTTCTTTCAAGTACGTAACCATTTCCTCTGCCTTTTTCGTGAAATTTTAAGGCCTCGGAACGAAGATTGTACATTGGAATGGCCTCAATTTTCATTTCAAAATCGTTGGTCACATCGCCATTGTTCAATATTTGAGTTTTATTTTGAAGGTTTTCAGGCATTTTTTCAAAAACTGCTTTTGGGGCAAAGATTACAGTTTTAAGACTAGTAATAGCCTCAAGAGTAGGAATATCCATATGGTCGCCGTGAATATCCGTAACCAAAACCATATCTGGCTCTGTGTAATCAGAAAATGCTTCTTTTCCGCCCACGGGATCTACATAGATTATGGTTCCGTCCCAATTGAGAACCATACTGGCATGCTCTATTGGATTAATGGTAAAACCCTTTTCAGTAGCGGCTTCTCCGCCATCAACTTTTTCCAGTGGTCTATCGATGGTTGCTTCGGTTTCGGTTTTTTCTGAAGTGTTTTTGCAGGCAACAAATGAGATTGAAATTAGTAAAATAAAGACAGTTTTTTTCATAGGGAATTTTTTTTATGAAGATACTCATAATGAAGTATGTGTGGTCTTATTTTGCAAATTTTTAAGATAAAACGTCGCTCACCAAATAAGAAATAGTTTTACCAATTTGATTCGGAAAAATGCCAACAGATGGCAATCCTTCACAAATATGAAGGTATGTAGCATTTGTATTTTTTGAGAAATGCGCAACAAATTGTCGTGCTTCGGTCAACGTAAATCCGCTGGGTGAAATGGCACTGCTTCCCATAAATTCTATAGCGTCCGTATCCAGCTCAATTCCAAAAGTTTCATTGCAGCAGAAATTCTCTGCTTCTTTCATTGCTTCTGAAAAAGACAATTTTTGTTTCACCGAAATATCCTCAAAAAGATTGAATTTTACCCTTTCTGAATTTTTTTCGATAGAATTAAAAACTGCTCCCGAAGTATAATTTCTATGAAGCCCGAAGATGAAATATTTATCCAAAAAACCATCCGCAAAGGCATACGAAAACCCGTTGCCGCTATGCCTATGTTCCAAGGCTCGAAAATCTGTATGCGCATCAAAATTGATACAGTTAATTGGGTTTTTCAGTGCCTCGGAGGTGCCTTTTAAATTTCCATAACTATTGTTGTGGCCGCCGCCAATGATTATTGGAAACTTACCAGTTTCGACAATTGCTTTTATGATTTCGGAAACTTTATGGTCAATTTGGGTAACCAATTCGCCTAGTGCTTCGGCATAATGGCTTTCTTCTTTAGAAATAGTTGCTGCTTGTTTCATTTGGGTTTCACAATCAATTTCGCCCAAAAGGATAACGTTTTCAGCATTGATTAAATGATTGTGTTGAATATTTAAAAGGCTTCCCAAAGAGGCTTCCCAAGCTTTAGCTGTTCCAGGATTTCCATAATTTGCACGAACGCCAATATCCTCGGGAATTCCTAAAATCACATATTTGGCTGAATGATTTTTTAAATCTTCGAGCGTTTCAACAAAGTTTACTTTTTCGCCAAACTTGGTTTCTCCAGCTCTTTTTTTAAGAAAAGAAAAAATATCTTTTTCGGAATAAATTTTCACAAGACTCATTTTACTTCTTGACCATTAATGATTACCGTATCAATCAAATTACTTCCGAAAGCATAAGGCAAATAGCCATAGGACGGCACTGGTTTTGTAATGATGAAGTTGGCCTTTTTACCCCTTGTGATGCTGCCGTGGGTTTTGCTCAAGCCCATTGCGTATGCACCGTTTACCGTTGCGGCATTTATTGCTTCTTCGGGGGTTAAACGCATTTTAATACAAGCCGTTGCAACCACAAAATTCATATTTCCACTTGGCGTGGAACCCGGGTTGTAATCTGTTGCAAGTGCTAACGGCAATCCTGCATCAATTATTTTTCTGCCCGGTGTGTATGGAATACTCAAAAAGTAAGAGCAGGAGGGAAGTGCCACGGGCATTGTTTCACTGTTTTTTAATGCTTCCAAATCATCATCGGTCAATACTTCCAGATGATCCACACTTAAAGCATTGTGTTTTACTGCAGCTGCAATTCCGCCGATACTGTTGAATTGGTTTACATGAACTTTAGGAATGAGGTTGTGTTTTTTTCCTTCGGAAAGAATCCGTTCCATATCTGCAACCGAAAAATAACCTTCTTCACAGAAAATATCCACATATTCGGCTAGTTTTTCTTCGGCAATTTTTGGAAGCATTTCGTTGCACAACAAATCCAGATAACCATCTTTATTGCCTTTATATTCCGTCGGGATTGCATGCGCTCCCAGAAATGTAGTTTTGATTGTAATGGGATATTCTTCCGAAAGTTTTTTGGCAACGCGTAGCATCTTCAATTCCGCGTCTGTTGTAAGTCCGTAACCGCTTTTTATTTCTATGGAGCCAGTACCTAGGCGCATCACTTCTTCCAAGCGTGCGGCGGATTGATGATATAAATCTTCTTCCGAAGTTTCTTGTAATTTTTTGGCGCTGTTCACGATTCCACCGCCTTTTTCTGCGATTTCTTGATAGCTAAGCCCATTAATGCGGTCTACAAATTCCTGTTCCCGATTTCCAGCGTAAACAATGTGTGAGTGGCTGTCGCACCAAGCTGGCAATACAATTTTCCCACTACAATCCAAAGTTTTAAAACCTTGGTGCGGCCCCATTTTGTCCATAGTTCCATAATCTTCAATCACGCCATGGTTTATAAAAACCCAAGCGTTTTTTATTGTTGGGAGTTCTTTCATTTCTTTTCCGCTGAGTTTTGTGGGGCAGTTTTCACGGACTTGAAGCAATTCTTTTATGTGAGTTAACAGTAATTTCATTGTAATAATTTAAGAGCAAAATTTTTTTATAAAGATAGGAAAAGTAAATCCCAATAATGAAATCCCAAATTCCAATTAAAAAGTAAATCCTAAAAAAACAATATCGAAAATGATTGCTTTAAAATTTCCAATCTGAGATTTATTTGGGATTTGATTTTTGAAATTTGGGATTTTCTTCCCAGTTATTTATACCTTTAAGCACCTTGAAAAATTTTATAGAATGAAATCAAAAAATATAGGAATTAACACTATCTGTACACACGTTGGCGAAGTGGAAGACAAACAGTTTAAAGGCGCTATTTCGCCTTTGTATATGTCTAGCAGCTATGCATATGAAGATGTTGATGTAAAGCGATACCCACGTTATTTTAACACGCCAAACCAAGAGGCACTTTGCAAAAAAATTGCAATGCTTGAAAAATGTGAATCCGCGCTAATTTTCGGAAGCGGAATGGCGGCCGTGAGCACTTCAATGCTGGCTTTTTTGCACAAAGGAGATCACGTTGTACTTCCGCAGACTTTGTACGGTGGCACCTATAATTTTGTAGTAGAGGAATTTCATAAATTCGGAATAGAGTATTCTTTTGCCGAAGGTTTTTCTGAAGCGGATTTTTCTGAAAAAATTCAGAAGAATACCAAAGTAATTTTTGTAGAAACACCTTCCAATCCGCTGATGCGCATTACGGATTTGGAAATGATTTCGCGCATAGCAAAACAACGAGGCATTGTAACAATGATAGACAATACCTTTGCTTCCCCAGTAAACCAAACCCCTGCTGATTTCGGAATTGATATTATAATTCACAGTGCCACAAAATACATGGGTGGCCACAGTGATATATGTGCAGGAGCGGTAGCTGCATCTGATGAGCATATAAAAAAGATTTGGAACCTTGCCAAAAACCTTGGTGGAAGTTTGAGTGATTATACAGTTTGGCTTTTAGAACGCAGTATGAAAACAATGGTGCTGCGCGTTAAAGCCCAAAACAAGAACGCCAAAAAAATGGCGAAATGGCTCGAAAAACATCCTTTGGTTGAAAACGTTTACTATCCAGGCCTAAAAAGCCATCCCGATCACGAGCTTGCAAAAAAGCAAATGAACGGTTACACAGGAATGCTTTCTTTTGAAATAAACCAATCATTAAGTGTAGGCGATTTTTTAAAAGCATTAAAAATAATAAAACCATCAATGAGTTTGGCTGGGGTTGAATCTACTATTCTTTCGCCTGCAAAAACTTCACACGCTTTGCTTTCCGCTGAAGAGCGAAAACGCCAAAATATAAGTGATGGTTTGCTGCGTTTTTCTGTGGGAATTGAGGAAACGGAAGATATAATTGCCGACTTGGAAGAGGCTTTTCAAAAAGTTTCAAAAATGCAAAAAGTTTAAAGTAAAATTATGAAAATTGATATACTTGCCATAGGTGCGCACCCAGATGATGTGGAATTGGGCTGTTCGGCAACATTGGCCAAAGAAATTGCCAACGGAAAGAAAGTTGGTATTTTAGACCTTACACGCGGCGAACTTGGAACGCGCGGAACTGCTGAAATACGTGATGAAGAAGCTGCAAATGCCGCTGAAATTTTAGGCGTAAAGTTTCGGCATAATCTTGAATTCTCCGACGGATTTTTGGTAAATAATGCTGCATCACAGTTGGAAATCATTAAAATAATTAGAAAATACCAACCAGAAATCGTTCTTTGCAATGCTATTGATGATAGGCACATAGACCACGCTAAAGCGAGTAAAATGGCCAGTGATGCTTGTTTTTTAAGCGGGTTGCAAAAAATTGAAAGTATTTACGAAGGAAATCACCAAAAAGCATGGAGGCCAAAATATGTTTATCATTACATCCAGTGGAAAAACATTGAACCCGATTTTGTAGTAGATGTAACGGGATATTTGGAGAAAAAGCTGGAAGCTGTTTTTGCATACAAGAGCCAGTTTCACCAAAAGGAAGCAGCTGAGCCGGAAACACCTATCTCTTCCACTAACTTCCGCGATAGTATTACCTATAGAGCACAAGATTTAGGCAGGTTGATAGGCGTTGATTATGGTGAAGGTTTTACAACGGAACGTTATCCTGCTGTAGATTCAATTTTCGATTTAATTTAATTTTCTTTAAAAAGAGTATTGCGCAACCGTTATAATTGATTTATATTTGCGTCCGCTTAGCGAAGTTGTGCTTTAATGCACAATAAATGGTGGTTGTAGCTCAGCTGGTTAGAGCGCTTGATTGTGGTTCAAGAGGTCGCCGGTTCGAACCCGGTCTTCCACCCAAAACTTAAAGCTCCTCTTTTTAGAGGGGCTTTTTTATTTTCTTCCTACATATGGTCCACGGTTTTTTCAAAACCTTTTTTCAAGTTTTATTCATAAACTTAAAATTCTTTGTTGTTTTTTAAGTTGTTAAAACTACTTAAGAAACAGGGTTAAATAGTGTTAAGCAAATACCTATTTGTCTAATTTCTTTTATCTTCATATTACATAAAACATTGACTGTCAATCAAAAAAAATGATAGTCAAACGTTCTTTGGCACAATAATTTCATACTGCGCGGAGCACACTCGTTAGCTGTAAGCTGTGTTTGTTTTTTAAAAATTTTATTTCGTCCCGCACAAAGCGGAGGCGCAATAATTATAACTTTTAAAACTAAGTAAAACATGACAAAACGTTTTATGAAATTGTCTGTGCTGCTGGTTGTTGCAATATTCGTTGCAACGGCATTCTCTTCAAAAAGAGAAGATTACAGCAGTTCCATATTCGCTACAGATATCATAGGGGACGTTGCCTATGTTCCTTATGAATATGAAGTGAATTTGAATTCTCAAGATAGTGTTCCTTTTCTTGGGAAGTCGTTCCTTGGTTTCTGTTATGACCTCGGCTTTAGCGAAAGCAGTGGCAATTACAGAGCTGTGAACAGATTGGGTTATTTAGGCAAATACCAGTTTGGCCGGTCTACCCTTAATTGGGTTGGAATTTACAATACATCCCGATTTTTAAACTCCCCTTTGTTGCAGGAAAAAGCTTTTGAGGCTTTAATCTCCAAAAACAAATGGGTGCTTCGGGAGTATATTGATAAATTCGATGGCCAGTCTATCAATGGTGTAAAGATAACTGAATCGGGCCTTTTGGCCGCAGCACATTTGGGAGGCGCCGGAAATGTTATAAAATTTCTGGACAGTAATGGAGAAATCGTTTTTGAAGATGCAAACCGTGTACCTATCACAAAGTACATGAAGCGCTTCGTAGATTACGATGTATCTGAAATACTCCCCGACAACAATGCCAGGGCGACATTATAATTATTGAAAAAAGCCAGGTTGACAAGCCTGGCTTTTTTATTTAATATATATTTAACAGCCTAAAAATCAGATTTTTAAAAAAAGCTGTATCTTTGCGCGCTGAAACGAAGGTGTAATTATATGCCTGAATTTTAAACTTAATGAAAAAAAGAATATATCTAATTGCAGTATTACTTGTTGTTACCGTAATAGTAGGGACAGGTTTCATTTCAAAAGATAGCTACGATTTTTCCATGTTTAGCACGGAAGGATTAGAGTTAAATTATAACGTTCCCACAGAAGCTGAGCTTATTCCAAT
This sequence comes from Aequorivita iocasae, assembly GCF_016757735.1. NCBI lineage: Bacteria > Pseudomonadati > Bacteroidota > Flavobacteriia > Flavobacteriales > Flavobacteriaceae > Aequorivita > Aequorivita iocasae. The sequence continues at coordinate 4,587 of NZ_CP068439.1, read as the reverse complement.
AGTAGCTCCTGTGACCCCAAAATTTTATTTGTTTTTGGGAAAATCCTATGTAGGATTTAAAGAAGCCCTTGGATTTAAAGAATCAAGAGGAAATTACAACATCGTCAACGATTATGGTTACATGGGAAAATATCAATTTTCTCACGCAACCCTAAGAATGATTGGTTTTAAGAATACAGATAACTTTTTGTATGATACGCGCCAGCAAGAAGCCGCATTTTTAGCATATACCTCTCTAAATAAGTGGGTGCTGCGCAATGATATAAAACGTTATGCAGGAAAAACCATTGGGGGGGTGAAAATAACGGAATCAGGGATTTTGGCAGCCGCGCACTTAGCCGGGGCAGGCAATGTAAAGAAGTTCCTTAGAAGTGCTGGTGAAAATCGTTTTGAAGATGCCAATGGTGCTTCTATTCGGTATTACTTACGTAAATTTTCAGGGTACGACACTTCGCACATAGTACCAAATAAAAAACCTAGGGTAATCTAAAAGTTTATCCTTGAATAATGAATAAGGTGGGTCTTTTATGAAGATCCACCTTTTTTTTTTTCCATAAATTCACGGGAGCCGTTTTAATATATTCTGAAGGCAAGGTAATGTCACAAGCTACACAAACTCTTGTTTGAGGATTCAAATTTTCGATCACACTCTGTAGCATTTGGTTATTGCGGTAGGGGGTTTCAATAAATAATTGCGATTGGCCAAAATCTTTTGAAATCTTTTCCAAACGTTTAAGTTCCGATTTCCTTTTATTTTTATCAATGGGCAAATAGCCATTAAAGGCGAAATTCTGTCCGTTAAACCCACTTGCCATCATAGCCATTAATATTGAAGAAGGCCCCACAAGCGGAACTACTTTTATTCCCATCTCATGCGCATAATGAACTGCGTGGGCTCCTGGGTCTGCAATTCCGGGACAACCCGCATCACTTACTACCCCAACGTGATACCCTTCCAAACATGGATTGAGCATGGAGGGTATTTCTTCAGATTTCGTGAATTTGTTTATTTCCTGAATTTTTAAAACAGATTGCTGCTTTTCGGGAACGATGCTTTTTATAAAACGTCTCATGTTTTTTTCGTGTTCCACAATATAATAATCAATCTCTTCGATCACTTCTTTTACGGAAACCGGAAGCACGGCCAATGGGGGAACATCTCCCATTGGGCAGGGAATTAAATATAAATTTCCTTTTTTAGTGGTCATGTAGGGTTTATTGGACAATGAGTTTTTTTACGGCAGATTGTCCTTTGTCGGAAATGACTTTCGCAAAATAAATTCCGGTGTTTAAATTTTCAATGGAAATTGTTTTTTCACTGCTGGAAATATTTTCCTCGGAATAGACCAAGCTGCCTCTTACATCAAAAAGCTGGATTGTTTGAAGCATATCATTCTTTAAGCTGAAAATAACATCTTTTGAAGCGGGATTTGGCAGTACGCTTAGTACGTTTTTTAAGGAGAAATCTTCGATACTGGCAATTTCACCACCCTTGATTTTGTAAATATCACCGCCAATATCCACAATGTACAACTCTTTGTTTACATCTTCCCCAAAAGAAACCCAGTTTCCGGAAAAGTTTCCATATTCCACCATATTGCCAGCAGCATCAACAGTCCCTATTAAACCGCTGCAGTAATCAGCAAAAAAGTAAAGTCCGGCAATATCTGTATAAACTGAACCTCGATAAACATGTCCTCCGGTAACGGAGCAATTTCCGGAACCCGAACCCGAAGAATATTCAGCAATGGGAAACGTAAGTTCATTAGCCGGAGGGCAATCTGTGGTATTATAAGGCATTGACCCCTCATAGCACCTCCAACCGTAATTTATTCCACCTTCAGTAGCTGGTTCACGATTTATCTCTTCAACCTCACCTTGGCCTACATCACCTATCCAAATATTATTTTCAGTAAAATCAAAAGAAAAGCGCCATGGGTTGCGTAAACCGTAAGCCCAAATTTCATCCAATCCATCGGGGTTGCCAACAAATGGGTTGTCGGGAGGAATTCCATAATTATTATTGCCACTTGGATTGTCAACATCCAATCGAAGCAATTTTCCCAATAGTAAAAGTGTATTTTGTGCGCGATTACCGGGGTCGCCACCACTGCCCCCATCTCCAGAGGCAATATATAAATAACCATCCGGGCCAAAGGCAATGCACCCCCCATTATGGTTTGAAAAAGGCTGAGTATATCCAATTATACGAATTTCAGAATTGGGATTGGCTATATCTGCGTTATTTGGATCTACAGAAAATCGTGAAACCTGGGTATTCCCATTTGCTAATGTGTAATTAACATAAAAATAACCGTTATTAACGTAATCCGGATGAAAGGCAAGCCCAAGTAATCCTTGCTCACCACCATTGGAAATTTGTCCAGAAATATCTAAAAAGGGCGTGGAATTTACGGTACCATTTGGTTGAATTATTTTAATTCTTCCGCCCTGTTCTACAACAAAAAGCCTGTCATCATTTGCGTGTTGCAGGCTTAGCGGATCTGAAAAATTTCCCTTAAAAAATTCTATTTCCACATTTTGTGCAAATGAAAAAAAAGAACTAGAGAGAATGAGTGAAAAGAGGAGTAATTTTTTCATAGTGATTTTTTTAGCGAAAGCACTAAAATAAGAAAATCAGCCGGATATATTTGTTAAAGCCGCTTTGCTATTTCATCACAGGCTTTATCCAGCATTTGAAAAACATTTTCAAAACCTGCATTTCCACCAAAGTAGGGGTCGGGCACATCTACATTTTCCCCAGGAAAGATTTCATCGAGAATCAATTTTACTTTTTCTCTATGTGAATCGTTTTGGGCCAGAGCCAATACATTTTCTTTGTTGCTGTTGTCCATAACATAAATCAAATCGAAATCCTCAAAATCCTTCGTACTAAATTGTCTTCCGCGCTGATGGGTAATATCTATATTATATTTTTTTCCAACGGCAATGCTTCGTTGGTCAGGTTCATCGCCCACATGCCAGTGTCCCGTCCCTGCAGAATCAACAAATACTTTTGAGGAATCAATTTTAGATTTTAAAATACCTTCTGCCAAAGGAGAACGACAAATATTGCCGAGGCACACCATTAAGATTTTAGTTTGCATTTTTGGAAAAGTAAATGTTTTATTCCGAATAAAAATAAGGAATCCAAAATGACTAAAGCGTCAACTTTTTGTTAAGGTCTTCCACATACTTGCGAAATTGCTTATCGGTCGTTGAAAGATTATCAACCGTTTTGCAAGCGTGAAGCACAGTAGCATGGTCACGCTGCCCAATTTGCGAACCTATGGAAGCAAGCGATGCCTTAGTGAATTTTTTCGCAAAAAACATAGCCAATTGTCTCGCTTGCACAATATGGCGCTTTCGAGTTTTTGACTGAAGGGTATCTACATCCATTTGGAAATAATCACTCACCACTTTTTGGATGTAGTCAATGGAAACTTCACGTTTGGTATGCTTTACATAATTGTCAACAATCTTGCGGGCAAGATCAATTGTTATCTCTTTTTTATTGAAAGAGGAATGGGCGATCAACGAAATAATAGCACCTTCCAATTCACGAATGTTTGTTTTGATATTGTTTGCCAAAAATTCCACTATATCCTCAGGCATTTCAACACCATCTCGGTACAGTTTGTTTTTTATGATCGCAACTCGGGTATCGTAATCTGGATGGTTCAACTCAGCCGAAAGTCCCCATTTGAAACGTGAAAGCAAACGCTGTTCAATGTCAATCATATCAACAGGTGCTTTATCACTGGTCAAAATAACCTGTTTTCCGTTTTGGTGCAAATGGTTAAAAATATGGAAGAAAACATCCTGTGTTCCAGCCTTTCCGGAAAGTAGTTGAATGTCATCAACAATCAATACATCTATAATTTGATAGAAGTGAATAAAATCGTTGCGATTATTCTTTTTTACTGATTCAATATATTGTTGCGTAAACTTTTCCGCAGAAATATACAGCACGGTTTTTTCTGGATATTTATCCTTTATATCAACACCAATTGCATGGCCCAAGTGGGTTTTTCCCAAACCAACCCCGCCAAAAATAAGCAAGGGGTTAAAGGAAGTTCCACCGGGTTTGTTGGCCACAGCTAAACCAGCCGAACGCGCCAAGCGGTTTGATTCACCTTCAAGAAAACTTTCAAAATTATAATTTGGGTTTAGTTGCGACTCAATTTTTACATTGCGAATGCCTGGAATAACAAAAGGATTTTTAAGCTCCGGGCTTTTATTTTTCAACGGTACATCAACCTCTTGAGATTGAAGGTTGCTTCTGTTGGCACTAGGGATTTTTTCAGTAAAGGGCTGTTTGTTGCCGTAAGTGTTTTCCATCTTGATGATGTAAACCAATTTTGCAGTAGCGCCCAGTTCTTTTGTAAGAGCAACTTTCAAAATTTTAACATAGTGTTCCTCAAGCCATTCATAAAAAAACTTGCTCGGAACTTGAATGCTAAGCGCATTATCTGTAAGCTTTACTGCTTTAATGGGTTCGAACCAAGTTTTGTATGCTTGCGAAGTGATGTTATCTTCGATAAAAGCCAAACAATTATTCCAAACCGATTCCGCAGTTTTGCTCAT